>NZ_JBSFVB010000012.1:0-271441 GCF_053592115.1 Streptomyces sp. NPDC002788
CACGACGAGCTCACGCTCGAGATGGTCACCGACGAAGAGCGCGACTACATGTGGGCCGAGTACGCCAAGGACCCCCGCATGCGCGCCAACATCGGCATCCGCAGGCGCCTCGCGCCCCTGCTGGACAACGACCGGCACACCATCGAGCTGTTCACCGCGCTGCTGCTGGCCCTCCCCGGCTCGCCGATCCTGTACTACGGCGACGAGATCGGCATGGGCGACAACATCTGGCTCGGCGACCGCGACGCGGTGCGCACGCCCATGCAGTGGACCCCGGACCGCAACGCCGGGTTCTCCACCTGCGACCCGGGGCGCCTGTTCCTGCCGGCGATCATGGACCCGGTCTACGGCCACCAGGTGACCAACGTCGAGGCGTCGATGTCCTCGCCCTCGTCGCTGCTGCACTGGACCCGGCGCATGATCGAGATCCGCAAGCAGAACCCCGCCTTCGGTCTCGGCTCGTACACCGAACTGCCGTCCTCCAATCCGGCGGTGCTGGCCTTCCTGCGGGAGTACGAGGACGACCTGGTGCTGTGCGTGAACAACTTCGCGCGGTTCGCGCAGCCCACCGAACTCGACCTGCGCGAGTTCGCCGGGCGCCATCCGGTCGAGCTGTTCGGCGGGGTCCGCTTCCCGGCCATCGGTGAACTGCCGTACCTGCTGACGCTCGGGGGCCACGGCTTCTACTGGTTCCGGCTCGCTCGAGTCGCATCCCGCATCGGCCGGCGACTGTGAGCGTGCGCCGACGAAAGGAGGCGTGACCATGCCGAAGACCGCATCCCTCCGCCCGGACCTCACGCGCCTGGCCGAGCCCATGGAGTCGCTCGGCGGGCTGCTGCGCGACTGGCTGCCCCGGCAGCGCTGGTTCGCGGGCAAGGACCGGCCCGTCACCGAGCTGGGTCTGCTGTCGATGACCGAGCTGTTCCCGGGCTGTGCGCACCTGCTGGTGCACGCCGGCCACGCGGGGTACACGGGCGTTCCCTCGCCCGGCGGTGCGCTCCCGGCCGGCGACTGCTACCAGCTGCTGCTCGGCGTACGGGAGCACCCCTCGCCGCGCCTCGGGCGGGCACTCATCGGGCAGGTGCAGGACGGGCCGCTCGCCGGCATGGCCGTCTACGACGCCCTGCACGACCCCCGTTCGGCCCAGCTGCTGCTGGACCGGCTGCGGCACCCCGGCACCGCGGGGCCCCTGCGCTTCGACTGCGACCCGGAGCAGGGAGTCCCCGCCGGTCTCGTGCCGCGGCTGCTGGACGCCGAGCAGTCCAACTCCTCGCTGGTGTACGGCGACGAGTACATCCTGAAGGTCTTCCGGCGCATCCAGCCGGGCGTCAACCCGGACCTGGAGGTGCCGGGGGCGCTGGCCCGCCAGGGCTGCCACCGCGTCCCGGCGCCCGTGGCCTGGTTCCAGACGAGACATCCGTTCAAGGCCACCCTCGGCGTGCTCCAGCCCTACCTGCGGGACGCCTCCGACGGCTGGACGCTGGCGCTGGACGCGCTGGCCACCGGTGACGACTTCACGGCTCAGGCCCGGGCGCTGGGCGCGGCCACGGCCGAGGTACACCTCGCACTGGCGTCGGCGTTCCCGGTCGGCCCGGCCGGCGAGAACGGGCGTACGGCGTCGGCGATGATCGAGCGGCTGGACGCCGCCGCGCACTGCGTGCCCGCGCTGCAGCCGTTCGTGCCGGGGCTGCGGACCGCGTTCGCCGCGCTCACCGCCTGCGACCCCGGGCCGCCCGCCCAGCGCATCCACGGCGATCTGCACCTGGGGCAGGTGCTGCGGGCCGGGCGCGAGTGGTTCGTCATCGACTTCGAGGGCGAGCCGTCCCGGCCGCTCTCCGAACGGCGCAGCGCCCACTCCCCCGTGCGGGACATCGCCGGGATGCTGCGGTCCTTCGACTACGCCGCCCGGCAGCGCCGCCCCTGGCGCCCGGAGTGGGCCCGCCGCTGCCGCGAGGCCTACTGCGCGGGCTACGCCGCCCGCGCCGGCTGGGACCCCCGCAAGAAACACGGACTGCTCCGCGCCCATGAGACGGACCGGGCCGTGTACGAGGTGCTGTACGAGGCACGGCACCGCCCCGACTGGCTGCCTGTACCGATGGCGGCGATCGAGCGCCTCGCCGTGAGAGGAGACTGAGCCGTGGCCCTGCGCGACACCTCAATCCCGGAGCCGTCCGGCCCGGTCCCGAGCCGGACCGCGCCCGCTCTGAGCCCGGAGGACCGCGGGCGTCTGCTGGCGGGCGCCCACCACGATCCGCACGCCCTGCTGGGCGCCCACCCGGTCCCGGGCGGGATCGTGTTCAGGGCGCTGCGCCCCTTCGCCCGCTCCGTGAGCGTCGTGATCGACGGCAGGCGCACCGCCCTCGTCTCCGAGGGCGACGGCCTGTTCTCGGGCGTGCTGCCGCTGGCGGCGATCCCCGAGTACACGCTGCACGTGGCGTACGACGAAGGCGAGCAGGAGGCGCACGACCCGTACCGCTTCCTGCCCGCGCTCGGCGAGCTCGACCTGCACCTGATCCGCGAGGGCCGGCACGAGCAGCTGTGGCAGGCGCTCGGCGCGCAGCCCATGACCCACGAGGGCGTGACCGGCACCCGGTTCACGGTGTGGGCGCCGAACGCGCAGGGCGTGCGGGTCGCCACGGACTTCACCTACTGGGACGGGACGCAGTTCCCGATGCGGTCCCTCGGCGCCTGCGGTGTGTGGGAGCTGTTCCTGCCGGGCGTCGGCGAGGGCACCGCGTACAAGTTCGAGATCACCTCCCGGTACGGCCGGCGCTTCCTCAAGGCCGACCCGATGGCGCGCCGCACCGAGGAGCCGCCCAACACCGCGTCGATCGTGACGGCCTCGCACTTCGAGTGGGGCGACGCCGCGTGGATGGCGCACCGCGCGGACCGGCCGGTGCACGAGGCGCCGTTCTCGGTGTACGAGGTGCATCTGGCGTCGTGGCGGCCGGGACTGACCTACCGGCAGCTCGCCGAGGAACTCCCGAAGTACGTCAAGGACATGGGCTTCACCCACGTCGAGCTGATGCCGGTCGCCGAGCACCCCTTCCACGGTTCCTGGGGCTACCAGGTCACCGGCTTCTACGCGCCGACGGCCCGGCTGGGCACCCCCGACGACTTCCGGTTCTTCGTCGACGCCTGCCACCGGGCCGGCATCGGCGTGATCATGGACTGGGTGCCGGCTCACTTCCCGAAGGACGACTGGGCGCTGGCCCGGTTCGACGGGGACCCGCTGTACGAACCCGGGGACGACCGGCGCGCCGAGCACCCGGACTGGGGCACGTACGAGTTCGACTTCGGCCGCACCGAAGTGCGCAACTTCCTCGTCGCGAACGCCGTGTACTGGTGCGAGGAGTTCCACATCGACGGGCTGCGCGTGGACGCGGTCGCCTCGATGCTCTACCTGGACTACTCGCGCGAGGACGGCCAGTGGGAGCCCAACGCGTACGGCGGCCGGGAGGACCTGGCGGCCATGACGTTCCTGCAGGAGATGAACGCGACGGTGTACCGGCGCGCTCCCGGCGTGGTCACCATCGCGGAGGAGTCCACCGCCTGGGGCGGGGTGACCCGGCCCACCGAAACCGGCGGGCTCGGGTTCGGTCTGAAGTGGAACATGGGCTGGATGCACGACTCACTGGAGTACATCGCCCACGAGCCGGTGCACCGCAAGTACCACCACCACGAGATGACGTTCTCGATGGTCTACGCCTACAGCGAGAACTACGTCCTGCCGATCTCCCACGACGAGGTCGTGCACGGCAAGCAGGCGCTGGTGTCGAAGATGCCGGGCGACTGGTGGCAGCGGCGCGCCAATCACCGGGCGTACCTGGGCTTCATGTGGAGCCACCCCGGCAAGCAGCTGCTGTTCATGGGGCAGGAGTTCGCGCAGGGAGCCGAGTGGTCGGTGGAGCACGGTCCGGAGTGGTGGCTGCTCGACGACGGCTACCACTCGGCGGGCGACCACCGGGGCGTGCGCGACCTGGTCCGCGACCTCAACGCCGCCTACCTGGCGACACCGGCGCTGTGGCAGTGCGACACCCGGCCGGAGGGATTCCGGTGGGTGGCTGTGGACTCGGCCGACGACAACGTCTATGCGTTCCTCCGGTACGACGCCGCGGGCAATCCGCTGCTGGCGGTGTCGAACTTCTCCCCCGTCGTCCGGCACGACTACGGCCTGTGGGTGCCGGGGGACGCCGTCGCCTGGCAGGAGCGCCTCAACACCGACGACCTGCGCTACGGCGGCAGCGGCGTGACCAACCCGGACCCGGTCAAGCCGGAGGACGGCTGCGTGCGGATCACGCTGCCTCCGCTGGCCACCGTGTGGCTGACGCCGTTCGCCGCGTGAAGTCCTGCCGCCCCACCAGGTGTCCGACCCGCCAGTGAGGGGCACTGGGGGTCGTACCACCGGGAAAACCCGGTGGTACGACGCGGCAGTGGCACAGAAGGGCGGGCATCAGGGTGCGCACCGTGGGAGTGGAGGAGGAACTCCTCCTGGTCGATCCGGAGACCGGCGAACCGCGGGCACTGTCCGCAGCGGTTCTCGCCCGGGCGGAGCAGGACGACGCGGGTCAGGACGTTTTCGAGAAGGAACTCCACGAGCAGATGCTGGAGTTCGCCACCCATCCGCAGTCCTCGATGGAGAGCCTGCGCGCGGAGATCGTCCGCTGCCGCAAGGAGGCCGCCCGGCACGCAGGTGACATCGGCTGCACCGTCGCGGCGCTCGCCACCTCCCCGCTGCCGGTCAGTCCCGCCATCGGCGTGAACCGGCGGTATCAGTGGATGGCCGAGCACTACGGCATCGCCACCCGGGAGCAGCTCGTCATGGGCTGTCATGTGCACGTGGCGGTCGAGTCCGACGAGGAGGGCGTCGCGGTCATCGACCGGGTGCGGCCGTGGCTGCAGGTCCTGACCGCGCTCAGCGCGAACTCGCCGTTCTGGCAGGGCAAGGACACCGGGTACAGCAGTTACCGCAGCCGCGTGTGGCTGCGGTGGCCGTCGGCCGGCCCGTCCGAGCTGTTCGGCTCGGCGGAGCGGTATCACCGGCTGGTCGCGGACATGGTCGCCACCGGCGCCATCCTCGACGACGGGATGATCTACTTCGACGCCCGGCTGTCCCAGCGCTACCCGACCGTGGAGTTCCGGGTCTCGGACGTCTGTCTGCACGCCGGCACGGCCGTGCTGGTCGCCACGCTCGTCCGCGGGCTGGTCGAGACCGCCGCCCGGGAGTGGCGCGCCGGGCGGGAACCGCTGGACCCCGGGGTCAGCCTGCTGCGGCTGGCCGACTGGCAGGCCGCCCGGTGCGGGCTCTCGGGCGAGCTGCTGCACCCCACGACCATGCGGCGCATGCCCGCCGAAGCGGTCGTCCGTGCCCTGCTCGACCATGTCGAGGAGGCTCTCGACGGCACCGGCGACCTGGAACGGGCCCGGGCCGGCTGCGAGGAGCTGCTGCGCGACGGCAACGGTGCGCAGGTGCAGCGGGAGCTGATGGAGCGCACGGGGAGCCTGCGGGACGTCGTCACGGAGTGCGTGCGCCACACGCAGGAGTGAGACGTCCCGGCGTCGCCGGGCGCCGGATCAGAGGATCAGGACGAGGGCGTAGGCCAAGAAGAACGCCGCGATCAGCACCGCGAGAACGATGATCACGGTCAGCGGTGCCTTGGCCCAGCCCTTGGACGGGTTGTGCGTCTCCCGGGGCAGCGCCTCGGGCATGCTGCTCTCCGCGGGCGGGGTCTCGCCCGGTGGCACGCCGCCACCGGGCTCCAGACCAGTGGTGCGGTCGGGATCGGGGTCGGGACTGTAGTGACTCATGCCGTCCGGGTCCCCCGGTCACGCCGAGATCATGAGCGCACCCACTTCCGTATTTCCCGACCCCGAAGGGTCCCTGCTCGACTACATTCGAGCACCGCCGATGACGGTACCCGTCGGCAAGGTCACACCCCGTACACGTCAGGAGCAGTGCATGCGCGATCTCGCCGTCGCTCCACCGGCCGTCTCGCCCCTGACCAGCGGGCTCGCCGACAGCGTCTTCGAGACGGCGGACCGCCAGCCCACCCGGCCCGTGCTCGCCCGCCGCGGAGGCCCGGCCTCCGTCACCTGGGAGGAGGTGACGGCGATCGAGCTGCGCGACGAGGTGATGGACGTGGCCAAGGGGCTGATCGCCTCCGGAATCGCCCCGGGCCACCGCGTGGCGATCATGGCGCGCAACCGGTACGAGTGGACGGTCCTGTGCTACGCGTTGTGGACCGTGGGAGCGGAGGTCGTCCCGGTCTATCCGACGTCGTCGCGCGACCAGGTGGCGTGGATCCTGCGGGACGCCGGCTGCGTGGCCGCGGTGGTCGAGGACGAGCAGGGCATCATGACGGTCGGGTCGGTGTGCGCTTCGCTGCCGCTGCTGCGGCACGTCTGGCAGCTGGACACGGGCGCGCTGGAGGAGCTGGCGACGCGCGGGGAGGACGTGCCGCTCGCCACGGTCGACTCGATGCGCCGCATCGTGCTGCCGGACTCCACCGCCGTCATCGCCTACACCTCCGGCACGTCCGGCCACGCCTTGGGCTGTGCCCTCAGCCACCGCAACCTGGCCGGTCCCTGCGACACGCTGGTGGCGGGCTGGGGGCACACGACCGCGCCCCGCGGTGAGCAGGGCTCCGTGCTGGCGTTCCTGCCCTTCTCCCATGTGTACGGGCTGATGATCCAGGTGCTGTGCGTGCGCGGCGGGCTGCTGATGGGCCACCAGGCCGATCTGAGCGGGGAAGCACTGGCCTCGGCGCTGCGCTCGTTCCGGCCCACGTACCTCTATGCGGTCCCCTCTGTTCTCGAGAAGATCTACAAGAACTTCCTGCGCACCGCGCAGCAGGGCGGTCACGGCGCGCTGTTCGAACGGGCCGCCGGGGCGGCGCGCGACTTCGCCGCGGCCCTGGAGCGCCAGCGGCTCGGCCGGGGCCGCGGGCCCGGTTTCGACCTGCGGCTGCAGCACGCCCTGTACGAGCGCACGGTCTACCGCCGACTGCGGGACGCGCTGGGCGGCCGGGTGCGGCGGGCCACGTCCGGCGGCTCGCCCCTCAGCCGCGATCTGTCGCTCTTCTACGAGGGCATCGGCGTCTACGTCAACGACGGATACGGCCTGACGGAGACCGCCGGCGGGGTGACGATGCAGCCGCTCGGCCGGGAGAAGTCGGGGACCGTCGGGCAGGCCCTGCCCGGCATGGAGATCCGGGTGGTCCAGGACGGGGAGATCCTGGTGCGCGGCCCGTCGGTGTTCCAGGGGTACGTGGGCGACGAGGCCGCGACCCGGGCCGCGCTGCGCGGCGGGTGGCTGGCCACCGGGGACCTCGGGCGGCTGGACTCGGAGGGCTATCTGACGATCACCGGCCGCAAGAAGGACATCATCATCACCAGCAGCGGCAAGAGCGTCGCCCCGGCCGGGCTGGAACAGCGGTTGCGGATGCACCCGCTCATCCACCAGGCGGTGGTCGTGGGTGACAACCGGCCCTGTGTCGGCGCCCTGATCACGCTGGACCCGGAGTTCCTGGCGCACTGGCAGGCGGCGCTGGCGCTGCAGGGCGAACTGCGGGAGGCGCGGGAGGAGAACGCGCTGCGGGAGGAGGTCGCACGGGCCGTGGCCGCGGCCAACAGTGCCGTGTCGCCGTCGGAGTCGATCCGGGTGTTCCGGGTGCTGGCGGAGCCGTTCGACGTGACCAACGGGTTACTGACACCATCGATGAAGCTGCGCCGCGACGAGATCGTGCGGCACTACGCGTCCGAGATCGAGGCGATGTACGCGTCGCGCAGGCGTCCGGGGCGGCCGAGCGCCATGGACGAACCGTCACATTGGGACGATTCGGACAATGTGTTTCGCTGAGCGGGGAGCCGGACGCGTAGGCCTCGCCCCCACGGGAACACGCAACAGTGGCGACGCAAGAGAAAGGACGACCGCCCTGACGCCAGCCCCAGCTGACGCCCGGGCCGGAAAGGCGATATGTCAACCGAGCCGCGTGGGGACGACGCCCTGACCTCCGAGGAGATCCCGAGCCGCACGAACAGCTTCGTGGGCGAGCCGCATGACGTGACAGGTGCGCGACTGGCCGCGGAGGAGTTCCTGCGTGATCTGGCACGCTCCTCACCGCCCTCTGCCCCCGAGTACTGGGACGACATCCTGCTGGTGGTGACGGAACTGGCCGCCAACGCGGTCCAGTACGCACCAGGTCCGTTCGCGCTGCGGATGCGCCGGACCTTCGACGGCGTGCACGTGGTCCTGCACGACACCAGCACCACCGAGCCCGCGCCACGTCCCTTCGATCCGCACAGCGGCGGCGGCGGCATCGGCTGGCACCTGATCCACACGCTGTGCGACCAGGTCAGTGTGGTGGCCGACGACCGCGGCAAGGACGTGCACGTGTTCCTGCCCTGGTGAGCCGGAGCGTCACGGGCGCGAGCGCCCGTGACCGGCTCAGACCGAGGTCGTCTCGCGCGGCGGCAGCCGGTGGTAGTAGTCACCCACGGCCGTCAGGTACTCCCGGTCCCTCGTCTCGCTGTCGGTCTGGAAGCGGGGCGCCGCCTTGGCGTCTCCCCGGGTGCAGGCCAGTGTGATCTTCCGGGCCCGCGCGTCTATGCCGGTGACGACTCCGGCCGGCACCAGGACGCTGCGGCCGAACACCCAGACGCCTGTGTCGACGACCAGGTGCCGCATGCCGTGCGGGGCGTCCTCACGGTCCACGTGCCCGATCGTGCCGTCGGTCGCCGCGACGCTGAACCCGGTCAGGTCCTGCCCCTCGGTATGGGCACTGCCCGGTGCGTACGACCAGATTCTGTCGATGGCCACGCTGCTCCATCCTCCCTGGCGGTGTGCGGATCCCGGAGCCGCGGCGGACGCCTCCCGCCCGTCCTGCTTCTCCACAGCGGCAATTACCCTCCTGGCGCAAGCGCATTCGGCGGACGGGCCCGCAACCGCGGCGACTTCCGCGGCGGATCTCGATGTCGTTCGCCTCGAGGAGGAATGGAGGCGGGGTTCCGGGGTAGTCGCGGGGGCGCGGTGACATCCGAGCCCGGCACGAAAGGAGGCACATGAGAAACGGCACCCGAGCCCGGAACACGACCGGCATCCCCCCGCACCGCGGTCATCCCCAGAGGTGACCAGCCCAGGCCGTAGCACTCGTTGGAGGTACCCCGTGCCCCTCGCCCAGAACCCGCTGTCCGTGGAAGTCGAACTGCCCCGGGAGGACGTGGCCCTGATCACGGTCGACGGCTACCTGGACGTCGACACCGCGACCGAGTTCCAGGCCCATCTGGCCAACCAACTCCACCACGGCCGACGACACTTCCTGCTCGACCTCTCGTCCGTCCCGTTCATGGACTCGTCGGGGATGAACATCATCCTGCGGGTCTACCAGGAGACCCGTAAGACCGAGGGCAGTGTGCACGTCATCAGCCCCACGCCGGCCGTGCGGCGCGTCCTCGACCTGACCGGCGTCAGCATCACCGTGCCGATATCGGAGAGCGTCGACGAGGCTCTGGCCCGTGTCGACGCGGGGCCGGAGATCCCGGAGGAGCCAGGAGTCTGACGGTTCGGGTACCCCTCGGGCACGGCGCCGGCGCGGACCGGTGGCCCGGTGCCCGGCTTCGGCCTGCCCGGATCGGCGTTGCCCAGCTCCGCACGCTGGTGACGCCGGTGGCCAACCGCCGTTCCCCTGAAGCGGATCGCTTGCCCCGGATCAGGTGTCGTGCGAGGTCGGCGCATGGTTAGAGTTGTCGCCCGGCAAGGGTCACATCGCCGTCTCGTTGCCTGAAGCGGGTTCGGCCGACGCAACGCGGATGAGGAGAGAAGCAGGTGCCGGAGCACGAAGCGGACGGACAGCTCGCCACGCCGACCCACGAGGTGCGGGACTTCCTGCATCGCCGTCGGGAGCAGATCGCTCAGCGGTGGGCGGACGATCCGCTGTTCCGCACCGTGTTCACCGTCTCGCGCGACGAGGCGGTGGAAGCGGGCAAGGCCATCGTGGACGCACTGGCCCAGGTGGCCGACTCGGACCAGGTGGAGGACCCGGACGCCGCGGGATTCAGCGGGGTACGCGAGCAGCTGGCCCGGATGGGCGCGGCGCGCTCGCGTGCCGGGCTGTCCAACACCCAGGTCTCCAGCGAGCTGGCCGCACTGCGACCGCCCGTGGAGAATCTGCTGGCCGCCGATCTGGAGCAGGTGCCGGCCGAGCACCTGCGGGCGTGTTCGACCGCGCTGACCGTGCTGATGGGGACCCTGCGGCTGGTGGCGATGCAGTCGGCGCTGAGCGAGTGGCAGGCGCTCAGCGACCGGCAGCGGCTCCAGCTCATGGAGGTGGCCACCCCCGTCATCCGCCTGTGGGACGGCATCGTGGCCGTGCCGCTGATCGGGACGCTCGACAGCGCCCGCAGCCAGATCGTGATGGAGACGCTGCTGAACGCGGTCGTCGATCAGCACGCCCGGTTCGCGATCCTCGACATCACCGGTGTGCCGACGGTGGACTCGCTGGTGGCGCAGCACCTGATGAAGACGGTCGCCGCGGCGCGGCTGATGGGCGCCGAGTGCATCGTCTCGGGTATCCGCCCCGCCATCGCGCAGACCATGGTCCACCTCGGCCTGGACCTGGACGTGATCACCCGCGCGAGCCTGGCCGACGCGCTCGGCTACGCGCTGCACCAGCTGGGCGCGGACATCGTGAGCCCGGGTGCGGGACAGCGGTGAGCGACGCGTACTCCCGTCCTGCCGCGGGCCACGTGCCGGTGCTCCGGCTCGGCGACATCCTGCTGGTCACGCTCCAGGGGGACCTGCACGACAGCTCGGCGCAGCAGCTCCAGGAGGACCTGGCGCAGACCATCTCCCGTACCGGGGTGCACGGCGTCCTCATCGACATCTCCGGCGTGGAGATCGTCGACTCCTTCCTCGGCCGGGTGCTGGCCGAGATCGCCGCGCAGGCCAAGCTGCTGGCCGCGCGCACCGTGGTGGCCGGTATGCGCCCCGCGGTCGCCATCACCCTGGTGGAACTGGGCCTGACGCTGCCGGGGCTGAGCACGGCGCTCAGCACCGAGGCGGGCATGGAACTGCTCTCGCGGCGGACGCCGGTGGCCCGTGCCGGCGGTCCGCGTCAGGAGAGTCCGTGATGCACACTGCCGCGGGCGTCGAGGCCTGCCTGCCCATCCGGTCCGACATGGACCTGGTGTGGGTGCGACAGCACGTGCGGCAGGCCGCCGCCCGGCTCGGCTTCGGCCTGGTGGAGCAGACCAAGCTGGTCACGGCGGCCAGTGAGCTGGCCCGCAACACCCTGGTGCACGGCGGGGGCGGGCAGATGACGGCGACGCGGGTCAGCAGGGCGGGTGCGCAGGGGCTGCGACTGTCCTTCAGCGACGAGGGGCCCGGCATCGCGGACCTGGACCTGGCCCTCAGCGACGGCTACACCTCCGGCGGCGGGCTGGGGATGGGGCTGAGCGGGGCGCGGCGGCTGGTGCACGACTTCGACATCGACAGCTCGCCGGGTGCCGGTACGACGGTGCGAGTGACCTGCTGGGCGGCCCACCCGCCGCGTCCGCGCGAGGAGGTCTGATGCCGCGCGTGTGGGACGTCCCGGTGCGCGACTCGACGCGGGTACGCGACGCGCGGGTCGCCGCGGAGGGCGCGGCCGCGCTGGCCGGGCTGGACGAGCGGCGCACCGCCGCTGCCGCGCTGGTCGCGACCGAGCTGGCCACGAATCTGCTCAAGCACGCCGAGGGCGGCCAGGTGCTCATCGAGGTCGTGGCCCCGCCGGCGCTGCGGGAGGGGCGTGAGGAGGCCCGGCTCGTGCAGATCGCCGCGATCGACCACGGCCCGGGCATTGCCGACCTCTCATCTGCCCTGCGCGACGGTTTCTCCACGACCAGCTCGCTCGGCGCGGGTCTCGGCACGTGCCTGCGTCTCGCCGACGACTTCGCCCTGCACAGCACACCCGGCCGCGGCACGGTCGCGGTGGCCCGCGTGGGAATGGCGCCCCGGGGTGACGGGGTGCTGCCGGAGGACTGGGGCGGTTTGTCCGAATCCGTCGGCGCGGCGGGCGCTCCTCCCCTGTGGTCCGGCGGCGCGGGTCCGGGCAGCGGGCAGCGGTCGGCCGACGCGCCGCGCAGTGACGTACCGGGCTGCCAGTCGCCGGTCGCAGCCATGACCTGCGGGGGGCTGACTGGGCACCCGGTGCAGCCGGGTGGCACGCCGGGCTTCGCCGGGACCACGGGGGCCTGCGGCGGTGCCGTCCGGGGAGGGGAGATGCCGGACGGCGAGCCCGCGTGCAGCGGAGCGCAGGCCGAGGCGTGCGCGCACCGGCCGGCGACGGCCGGGGCCCCCGGCCACGTCCCGCGGGAGCGCGAGCCGGGGCCACAGGCCGCTCCCGCCCGCCGCCCGGGCAGCGCCGCACGCGATCACGAGTCGCGGCCCCGAACCACTCCGACCGACCCCTCCGGCGGCGCGTCCGGGCACCGGGCCGCTCCGGCCCAGCCGGTGGGCGGCGGCCCGGGCGATCACGAGTCGCGGCCCCGAACCACTCCGACGGACCTCCCCGGCGGCGGCCCGCACGGTCGGGCGGCTCAGGCCGCTCCGGTCCGGGGCATGTCGGCGCGTGTCGAGCAGGACGCCTCGGTACGTGCACGTTCCGTTCCCCTCACCGACGTACGGGCCGGGGGTGTGAACATCCCCTACGGCGGCGCCGAGTACTCGGGTGATGCCTGGGCCTGGGTGCGGGCCGGGAACCTGGTGACGCTGATGCTGGCGGACGGGCTGGGGCACGGGCCGGAAGCCGCCCGGGCGTCCTCCACCGCCGTCACGGCGCTGCACCGCTGGGCGCACCTCTCCCCCGCCGAGTCGCTGCGGCGGCTGCACGACGCGATGAAGAGCACCCGGGGCGCGGCGGTCGCCCTGGCCCAGCTCGACCTGGGGACGGGGCGGCTGCGGTTCGCCGGGATAGGGAACGTGGGGGCGCGGCTGCGCGCGGACGGCGCGTGGCGTCCCCTGCTGTCGCGGCCCGGCATCGTCGGCGTGCACCGGCCCACCACCCTCCGCGAGGAGGAGGCCGACTGGGCTGCCGACCGGCTGCTGATCCTGCACACCGACGGCCTGCCCAGCCGCTGGGCACCGCCGTCCGGCACCGGTCTGCCGACCGCCGACCCGGCCGTGACGGCCGCCGTGACGATACGTGACGCGAGCAGTCCCGCCCGGCCGGTGCGGGACGACACCGCCGTGGCCGTGCTCACTCCGACCCCGCCGGAATCCCCATGATGCGCACTTGGCAGATCACCACCGTCACCGACGCGGCCCGCGCCCGCATCGCGCTCGCGCGCCTGGCCGCCGCGTACGGTGTGCCCCCCGTCGAGCGGACCCGGCTCGCCGCGACCCTCAGCGCCCACCTGCGGCAATGCCTCACCAAGGGCGGCACCTGGCGGCTCACCGTGCACCTGGCGGGCTCCCCCTCCCAGGAGGGGCTGCTGCACGCCGTGGTGACCCCGTCGCCGGAGGCCTCCGCCGCCGGGGAGCCGCCGTGGGAGGTCACGGTCCCCTGCCCCGAGACGGCCCGGGCCGCCGAGGACGGCATCGTCCCCGAGGACCCCGCGGCCCTCGCGGAGGCGCTGCTCGGCGCCGACGAGGACACGGCGGTGGTGCTGGCCAAGCTCACCGAGCAGGAGGACCTGGTCACCTTCCACCGTGAGGAGCTGCACCAGACCAATCAGGGCGTCCTGGCACTGCACGCCGAGCTGGACGCGGCCGGCCGGGCCCAGCGCGAGGCCTTCGCCGCCGAGCGCCGCGCCCGCAACGAGGCGGAGAGCGCCCGGCGCCGGCTGACGTTCCTCGCGGACGCCAGCGCCGTGCTGACGGCCTCGCTCAACCACGAGGAGATCGTGCGCCGACTGCCGGACCTGCTGGTGCCGGAGTACGCCAGCAGCGTCGACGTCTGGCTGTTCGACCAGGAGGACGACAAGAGCCGCGGGGCGCCGCATCCGGCCGCCGCCGTGGTGGCGGCCCGTACCGGGCGGCCCCAGTACGCAGCCGACCATCCCGGCAACCTGCCCGGCGTCGACGACCATCCGCCGTCCGCGCTGGATCCCACGCGGCCGCTGCTGTGCGTGCCGCTGCCGACGCGGCGGGCACCGCTCGGGGTCCTGACGCTGTCGCCGCCCGGTGCGCGCTGGGACCCGGACGACGCGGTGATGCTGATCGAGCTCACCCGGCGGGCCAGCATCGCGATCGACAACGCCCGGCGCTTCGAGCACAACCGGGACATCGCCGAGACGCTCCAGCGCGCCCTGCTCACGGACCTGCCGACCACGCCCGGCCTCAGCCTGGCCGCGCGGTACCTGCCCGCCACGCACGGGCTGAACATCGGCGGCGACTGGTACGACGCGTTCCCGCAGCGGGACGGCGGTCTCATCACCGTCATCGGCGACGTGACGGGGCACGGGCTGCACGCGGCCGTCATGATGAGCCAGCTGCGCACCGCGCTGCGGGCGTACGCCGTCGACGGCGACAGCCCGGGCCGGCTGCTGACCCGGCTGCACCGGTTCCTGCACCATCTGCAGCCGGACCTGTACGCCACGGCCGTCATCGCGCGCTTCCACCCGGACGAGCCCACCCTGACCTGGGCCGCGGCGGGGCATCCGCCCCCGGTGCTGCGATTGGCCGACGGCACCGTGCGCATCCTCGACGCCAAGCCCGGCGCCATGCTCGGCATCCCGCTCACCCAGGAGATCGACGACCACACCGTGCATCTGTCGCCCGGCTCGACGCTGGCGCTGTACACGGACGGGCTGGTGGAGCGACGGGCGCAGGGCATAGACCCGGGCATCGAGCGGCTGGCCCAGGCGCTCGGCGGGTTCCGTTCGGCGGAGCTGGACGCGGACCTGGAGGACTCGGCGGACCGGATCCTGCATCCGCTGCTGAGCGATTCCGAGCGGGACGACGACGTGTGCCTGTTGCTGTGTCATGTCAGGGGGGACGCCGCGTCCTGACGGCCGGCCGGGTGTGCACGCGTTCTTCACTCCTTGCCGGTGCTTTTCGGCCACGGTGCGGGCATGGTGGTGATCGACGCGTTCGTCTGCCCGGCGTGTCCGGCCGGCGTACCCGCCGGGCACGCGGTGGGATCGAAAGGGTGCGAACCAGCGATCCAGGGGCAGGCGAATGGCGTTCGAGGCATGACCGCCTGGAGCCGCAGAAAGGGATGAACACCGTGACACGACCCAGGATCCTGGTGGTTGGCGCAGGCTTCGCCGGCGTGGAATGCGTCCGCCGTCTGGAGCGGAAGCTCTCCCCCGACGAGGCCGACGTCACCCTGGTGACGCCGTTCGCCTACCAGCTCTACCTGCCGCTGCTCCCCCAGGTCGCCTCAGGCGTGCTGACGCCTCAGTCGATCGCCGTCTCCCTGCGCCGCAGCAAGAAGTACCGCACGCGGATCATTCCGGGCGGGGCGATCGGCGTCGACCTGAAGGCGAAGGTGTGCGTCATCCGCACCATCACCGACCAGATCGTCAACGAGCCGTACGACTACATCGTGCTGGCGCCCGGCAGCATCACCCGGACCTTCGACATCCCGGGGCTGACGGACCACGCGTTCGGGATGAAGACGCTCGCCGAGGCGGCGTACATCCGTGACCACGTCATCTCCCAGCTGGACCTGGCCGACGCGAGCCAGGACCCGGACGAACGGGCCTCGCGGCTGCAGTTCGTGGTGGTCGGCGGAGGCTACGCCGGCACCGAGACCGCGGCCTGCCTGCAGCGTCTGACGCACGCGGCGGTCAAGCGCTACCCGCGGCTGGACCCGGGTCTGATCAAGTGGCATCTGATCGACATCGCACCGAAGCTGATGCCGGAGCTGGGCGACAAGCTCGGCGGCAGCGCGCAGGAGATCCTTCGCCGGCGGGGCATCGACATCTCCCTGGGCACCTCCATCGCCAAGGCGGGTCCCGAGGAGGTCACCTTCACCGACGGGCGGGTGATTCCGACCCGCACGCTCATCTGGACCGCCGGCGTCGTCGCCAGTCCCCTGATCGCGACACTCGGCGCGGAAACCGTCAAGGGACGGCTCGCCGTCGCCGCCGAGATGAACCTGCCGGGCCACGACGGGGTGTTCGCCCTCGGCGACTCGGCCGCCGTGCCCGACCTGGCCAAGGGCGACGGGGCCATGTGCCCGCCCACCGCTCAGCACGCGCTGCGGCAGGGCAAGCACGTCGCCGACAACGTCATCGCGTCGCTGCGGGGCCAGCCGATGACGCCGTACGTCCACAAGGACCTGGGGCTGGTCGTCGACCTCGGCGGCACCGACGCGGTCTCCAAGCCGCTGGGCATCGAACTGCGCGGCCTGCCCGCCCAGGCCGTCGCCCGCGGATACCACTGGTCGGCGCTGCGCACCAACGTCGCGAAGACCCGGGTGATGACGAACTGGCTGCTCAACGCGGTCGCGGGCGACGACTTCGTCCGGACCGGGTTCCAGGCCCGCAAGGCGGCGCGGCTGAAGGACTTCGAGTACACCGACGCCTATCTGACGCCGGAGCAGGTGCGGGCGCAGATCGAGGGATCCGCCCGGCAGGAGTAGCCGGGCCGGTCGGGGCCCTCCGCCGGTGGCGTGTCATGCTGGGATACGGATCTTGGTGTGAGTCGGAAGAGAGTGCGGCGGCGTGAGGGCAGCGGGACGCTCGGTGCGGACACGACTGCGGGACCGGATCGCGGCGTCCGACCCCGGGCTGCTGCGCCTGACGGCCGGTTTGCGGACGGTCGGCGCCATCGCCCTCACCCTGGCCGTGCTCTCCCTGCTGCGGACCGATGTGCCGCACCTGGTGGCGGGGGCCATGGCGGCGATGGTCGCCACCTTCGCCATCCGGGAGAAGCAGCCGGCCGCGCAGGCGGTGACGCTGGCACTGGGGCTGCCGGTGGCGCTGGCCTCCGTGAGCCTGAGCGCGGTGCTCAGCGAGCGTCGCGTCATCGGTGACGCCTTCTTCATCGTCCTGATCTTCTGCGCGGTCTACGGCCGCCGGTTCGGCGACCGGGGCACCGCGCTCGGGCTGATCGGCTTCCAGGTCTACTTCCTGTCCCTGTTCGTCGGCGCCGCCGTCTCCTCGCTGCCCGCGCTGTACGGCGCCATCGCCGTGGCGTTCGGCTCCAGCGCCCTGATGCGGTTCGTGGTGGTACCCGCGACGCCCACGGGCATCCTGGTGCGGCTGCGCCTTGCCTTCCGCGCCCGGCTGGCCCAGCTGGTGTCCGCGCAGCTCGACCTCCTCGACGCCGGCGATGACGACATGGACAAGTCGCTTCAGGCCGTCCGCGAGGGCACCGCGCGGCTGCACGAGACGGCGATGATGATCCAGGGGCAGTTGGAGGAGGGCACCCCGGACGAGTCGGCGGCGCGACTGGTGCAGCGCCGGATCGCGGACGCCGAGATCGCCGCCGAGCGGCTCGGCCTGCTGCTGCTCTCGGCCCGCAGCGCCGAACGGGCCGACACGCTCACGCTGCACCTGCCAGGAGCGCCCGCCCCGTCGGTGGCGGTGCCGGCCGTGCCCGACGCGGCCACGGCCACCCTCCGCCGGGATCTGCGGGCGCTGCACACCCTCGTCCTGCGGGCCGGCACCGGCGACACGGGAACCGCGCTGGCGCATGTGCGCAACCGGCTCCTCGGCTACCGGGACGAGGAGAACCTGCCGCCCGCGTCCGCCGCCGTCCAGGACGTCTTCCGCTGCATCGGCGAGGCGGCCCGCGCCGTGCTCGGGCTGCGGATCGCGCTGGACGGCCCGCAGGACGAATCGGACGACAGCCCCGCCACGGCCCGCTCCCGCGAGGAGCTGGACGCCGAGGAGGCCGCGCTCGACGGAGGCACCGAGGAGCCGTCACAGGAGGAGCAGAGAGGTCTGCGGCGGCCCACCACGCGCGCTGCCGTGCAGGTCTCCGTCGGGTCCTCGCTGGCCATCGTGGGCGGCGAGCTGCTGTCCACGCAGCGCTGGTACTGGGCGGTGCTCACGTGCTGGATCGTCTTCATCAACACCTCCTCGACGGGCGAGATCCTGGTCAAGGGCTACCGGCGGCTGCTGGGCACGGTGTTCGGCGTCGTGGCCGGTATCGTCCTGGCCGGTCTGGTCGGCAACCACACCTGGACGGCGTTCGCCCTCGTACTGGTGCTGATCTTCGCGATGTTCTACACGGCGCCGCTGTCGTACACGCTGATGTCGTTCTTCGTCACGGCGATGCTGGGACTGCTGTACACGCTGCTGCACACGTACAGCCTCGACGTGCTGGTGCTGCGGATCGAGGAGACGGCGCTGGGCGCGGCCTGCGGGGTGGTCGCGGCGGCGCTGGTGCTGCCGGTGCGGACCGACCGCCGTACGAACGAACTGCTCGTCACGGTGCTGGAGCGGCTGGCCGACGTCTCGGATGCCGCGGTCGGGCAGCTCAGCGGCGGGTCGGCGGACGAGCTGCTGGACAAGGCGCGTGACCTGGATCAGGCGCTGGCCGACCTGCGGGCCGCCACCCAGCCGCTGATGCATCCGGTCACGCCGCTGCGGACCCGTCGGGACACGGCGCAGTACGTGGTGGCCCTGCTGGAGACGTGCGCATACCACGCGCGGACTCTGGCGGCGACCGCCGAGCTGCTGCCCACTCACCCGTCGATCGCGGCGGATCCGCGCCTGCGCGGGGCGGCCGGGCGCACGGTACGGAACATCGAGACCATCGCGGCGCGGGTCGCGGACGAGCACGCGGCTGCGAAGGTCGAGACCGGTCCGAGCATCGCCTCGCTGCTGGGCTCGGACGCCGGCACCCCGCGCTACGGCCGGATCACCGACCGCGTGCTGCGGCATATGGAGCGGCTGGACGAGGCCGTCGTGGGCCTCGCCCGGCCGCTGGGCGTGCCGGTGGCGGCTCCCCGGGGCTGAGGCGGGCGGCTTCCTGTTTCAGAAGTCCGTGGGCAGGCCGCTCACCTCGGCGATGCCCCGCAGTTCCTCGGTCTGCCGGTGCCGTTCCTTGATGTAGTCGGCGATCTCGCCGAGGCGGACCGGGTCCGACGCCGTGGACGCGTCCGTGACGATCCGGACCGGTCCGGTCTCGTCGACATCGAGTTCGATCACTTCGTTGTCGAGGCGGCCGGTGACGGCGGTGGCGATGACGAGGGCCACCTCGTCACGGACCTCCTGGGGCAGTTCGTCGTCGGCCCCGGAGTCGAGCGCGAAATCGAGCCCGGCCAGGCGTTCCTCGTCGATCGCCTGGAGGACCGGTTCGACCACACGCATCAGGAGGCTGTAGTCATCCGTGTCCATCCGGATGCGCAGGAGGTCCAGGTACACGTCCACGGGCCGGCCGTCGCCATGCGGAATCTCGGAATCGCTCATTGGCTTCGTGTTCCCCGCACGGCGCGGCTCAGACGCGCCGCCACCGGGCCATGGCGAAGGAGAACACCCCGAAGAGCATGAGCCCGACCGCGACGAGCGCCAGCAGCCAGGGGCCGAGCGGGGTGTCGGCGAAGCTGCGCAGGGTGTCGTCCAGACCCTTGGCCCGGTCGGGTTCGTAGTCGATGGCGGCGCGGACGGCGAAGACGCCCGCCACCGCGAACACCAGCCCGCGGGCGGCGCCGCCGGCCATGCCCGTCGCGTCCACCAGCTGCCGGGTGCGGTGGCTCATCTGCCCGAGCCGGAGCTTGTCCTGGTACTTGCGCAGCACCGCCCGCACGCCGATCCAGCCGCCGGCCGCGACGATCGCGATGCCGGCAGCACCCACCAGCCACTGGCCTGCGGGTATCTCCAGGACCCTGGCGGTGGCGTCCCGGGACTGCTGGTCGCTGGATCCCCCGCCGCTCTGGTGGCGGCTCGCCGCGAACGACAGCACGGAGTAGGCGACGAAGACGTAGAAGGCGAAGCGGACCGTCGCCAGCAGTCGCTTGCGCGGGCTGCGGCCGTCCTTTCCGACGGAGCCGAACAGCACCTCGGACAGCCGCCACAGGGCCATGCCGACGAGCCCGGTGCCCAGGGCCCACAGGAGCACCGCGCCGAAGGGCTTCTGTGCCAGTTCCTCCAGGGCTCCCCCGCGGTCGGCCTGCTCGCCCGTGTCGCCGAAGGCGATCTGCAGGGCCAGCGCTCCGACGAGCAGATAGATCACACCCCGGGCGGCGAGGCCCGCCCGTGCCGCCCCCTCGGTCGCCGAGCCCCGCGCCATCCGCCGGGCCCGGAACCGACCGCTCTGTGCCATCGCACTCGTGTTCATGTGACCTCCCGGCAGTCCGGATGCCCCGGGTCCGCGCCCACACACCCGGCGCGGGCCGCCGGAGCAGGAGGTTCCGGCCAGTACCGGGGAGCCGTTCTCACAGCCGCACTCCGACGTCCCCTGCGTCACGGGGGCCGGACGGCCGGCACGTCGACGCCCTCGGTCACGGGGGCGCGACGGCCTTCACGAGGGCGGGCCCGCACGGCAGCCCTTTCCGTCCCATGACCGGTACGGCCCGTCGAGGCGCCCCCTGCCGCCCGGGTCAGGAGCGCCGGAGTCTCGATCCGCGGTCGGCGCGGCCCAGGGCGTACAGGTGTTCCAGGGCGTCGAGGACCACCGTGCGGTCGTGCCAGGCGGGCCGGCGGCCGCGGCCTCCCCGCCCACGGTGTCGAGGGCCTTGGTCTGCGCCGTCGTCAGGCCTCGCAGGGGGCGTCCAGATGAGCCAACGAATTCGGCCCTGAGCCCGGTGTGCTCCTCGATGCGCAGCCCGCCGCGGGCCCGGTCGGCGAGCTGGACGTTGCCCATGTCGGTGCCGACCACCGCCAGGGTGCGGCCCGCACGGCCGGCGCCGCGGCTGCCCGAGCCTGCCCTGTGGGCGGTGGTGAAGGTCAGGTCGGGTTCCGGCTGCCGGACGCGCCGCGGGAACCACAGCCGCCCCCGTGCGTCGGGGCGCGGTGCGGTCACCAGGACGCCCGCCGGCGTCCGCAGCTTGACGTCGTAACCGCTGGGACGCCCGCTGCATCAGCGCGAGGCGCTCTCGGCGTCGGGGAGCCCGTACCGCTCCTGCAGCATGCCCTGGGTCTGGGAGATCAGCGGGTACACGCGCGCCCGGGCCCGCAGGTCGCGCACTTCGGCGCGCAGGCGCTCCAGTTCGCCGTCGTCAGCGGCCGTCCGCTCCGCCGTGGACATGGGCCTACGCCTCTGTGTACCGCACGAACGGGCCCGGCCGACGACTGCCGCCGTCGGCCGGGCCTTTGTTCAGCCTCGCCTTCCCCGCCGCGTCACGCACACACGCGGTCAGGCCTTCCCCGCGGCCGGCACACGTGCTTCGGCGGTCAGGGCAAGGGTCTTGCGGGCCGGCGCGGGTGCGGCCGCGAGCCACTGGTGGGCGGCTTCCAGAGCGCGCCGGATGTCCCGGGTGCCGGTGGACACGCACAGCGTGTACGCCAGGTCGCGTGCCCGGGGGTTCGCCTCGACCGGACCGCGGCCGGCCTCGGCGGCGGACAGCGCCTCGTACTCGTCGACGAGGCGGCGCAGCACGGCGGGATGGGGCCTCAGCATTGTTTTTGTTCGCTCCTCGTGGGTTCGGGTGGTCAGGCAGTCGTGGTGGGGCCGCCGGTGGCCCCGGTCCCGGTCCGCTGTCCCAGGACCTCGTCGCGCACGCGGGCGCAGCTGCGGCTGATGAGACGGGACACGTGCATCTGGGAGATGCCCAGCCGGTCGGCGATCCGGCTCTGTGTCATGTCCTCGAAGAACCGCATGTAGAGGATGGCCCGTTCGCGTTCCGGCAGTCGGCGCAGGCCTTCCTTGGCGGATTCGCGGTCGACCACGACGTCGTAGGACGAGTCCGCCGCGCCGAGGGTGTCCGCGAGGCTGTAGCCGTCGTCGTCGGCCGAGAGTTCGGCGTCCAGCGACAGGGTGCTGAAGCTGTCCAGGGCCTCGAGCCCGGCATTGACCTCTTCCTCGCTCAGGCCGGTGTGGGTGGCGATGTCCGCCACGGAGGGCTCGGGGCTGCCCGGGTTCTGGGTGAGTTCACGCCGTGCCACGCGCACCTTGTTGCGCAGTTCCTGCACGCGGCGGGGGACCCGCAGGGCCCACATACGGTCGCGGAAGTGCCGCTTGACCTCGCCGGTGATGGTGGGGACGGCGTAGCTCTCGAAGGCACCCCGGCTCGGGTCGAACCGGTCGATGGCCTTGACCAGCCCGAGGGCGGCCACCTGCCGGAGGTCCTCGATGGACTCTCCGCGGTCGCGGAAGCGGCCGGCGATGCGGTGGGCCATGGGCAGCCACAGGGTGACCAGTTCGTCGCGGACGGCCTCCCGCTCGGGGCCTTCCTCCAACTCCGCCATTCGGGCGAAGAGGGCCGCGGTGTCGGGGGCGTCGTCGTGGCGCCGCCGGGAAGCGGGGGCTGTCGTTTCGGGCGTGCCGGGACGATGGGTGGGCGTTTCGATGAGCATGCGGATTCGCTCCTGAACGGTGGTTTCAGGGTCTGACCGCGGGAGAGTCGCTGCCCGGAATCGCCAGGACGGCCTCCGGAGCAGTCATACCGCTCCCGCTGGCGCGCCTCCGGTCCGAAGCACGAAACTGCGTCTGCCCTGCCCCCGGGGGTACAAACTCCGCTTTGCCGAGCAATCTGCGGAGGGCCCGGTCAACGGGCTTTCAGACGAGGGGAACGACGGCGGTGATGCACTTGCCGCCCGCGGGCAGGTCCGACACGCGGACGTCGCGGGAGAGCCGGCAGACGATCGGCCAGCCGTGGCCGCCGTGCCGTATCCGTCCCTGCGGATCGCTGCGCGGCGCGGTCACGGGAAGCTCGTCACTGCGGTCGCTCACCGACACGCGTACGCCGGGGCCGTCGACATGCACCTGGAAGTCGGTGACACCCCCGCCGTGCAGGATCGCGTTGGTCGTCAGCTCCGAGGCGACGAGCAGCGCGTCGGACAGGGCGTCCGCGTCGCAGGGGGTGTGGGTGGCGCGGCAGCGTTCGGCCACGGCCAGCTCCACGACCCGGCGCGCCTCGGCGGGTTTGCACGGCCGGGCCCGGTGCACGCCGGGCGGCTCGAATACGGGTTCGGTCATGTGCTCCTCGCACATCCTGCAACTCCCTGGTCGGTGAAGACGGAAGCCGGATCGGGCCGCGTTCCGCTGCCGCCCGCTCGGGCACGCCCGGGGCCCACGGACCCGCTGCTTCCTGCAACCTGCCACGGCGTTCGGGGCGCGGACCGCTCGATCGCCGCGAGTCTTACTCTCCGGCTCACCTCTCCCCGCACCTGCAAACCTCCGGTCCGCCCGGAAGGCCCGAAAACACCTCGGACGGCCGCGAGTGGGTGCCATCTCCGGGCGCTGCCGGGGTACGCGATGGTCATGACCGATGTGGTGGATTCCGACGAACTGCTGCGGCGCATCCAGCGTGCGAGGGCCTGCGCGCTCGAGGAGGAGCGGGCGTGGCGGACGAAGAGCGAGGAACTGGACGCGACCGACCCGCAGGGGGCCCGGGACGCGACCGTGCGGCGGATGTCCTACGAGGCGGTGCTGAGGGTGCTGGACGAGATCGTGGCTCCGGGCCGACACGCCGCGGAGGGATGACCGGGTGGTGCGGGGCCCGGTGACGGGCCCGGGCTGATTGCCCGCGCACACGCCGGCAACCCGGTGTACATGACAGCCGACCACACCCGTGCACCAGTTCTGGAAGCCCTGGACGCGTACCGCAGGAAGGGGCATCTGTCGTTCACGCCCCCGGGGCACAAGCAGGCCCGCGGCGCCGACCCGGCGGTGCGGGAGGTCCTCGGGGACGCGGTGTTCCCCGGGGACGTGCTGGCCTCGGGCGGTCTGGACGACCGGCTCACCCGGGGCCGGGTGCTGCAACGGGCCCAGGAGCTGATGGCCGACGCGGTGCACGCCGAGCACACGTTCTTCAGCACGTGCGGCAGTTCCCTGTCGGTGAAGGCCGCGATGCTGTCGGTCGCGGGTCCGCACGAGAAGCTGCTGATCGGGCGGGACGCCCACAAGTCGGTGGTGTCGGGCCTGATCATCTCCGGTATCGAGCCCGTCTGGGTCGAACCCCGCTGGGACGCGGAGCGGCACCTGGCCCACCCCCCTTCCGCCGAGGAGTTCGACCGGGCCTTCGAGGCGCATCCGGACGCACGCGGCGCGCTGGTCACGAGGCCCACGCCGTACGGCGCCTGCGTGGACCTGCGGGCGGTCGCCGACGTCTGTCACCGGCGTTCGCGGCCGCTGATCGTGGACGAGGCGTGGGGCGCTCATCTGCCGTTCCACCCGGATCTTCCGTCTGGGCGATGGACGCGGGTGCGGACATCTGCGTGACCAGCATCCACAAGATGGGCAGCGGCCTGGAGCAGGGCTCCGTCTTCCATCTTCAGGGCGACCTCGTCCCGCCGGAGCTGCTGGGCATGCGCGCCGACCTGCTGGGCACCACCAGCCCGTCGGTGCTGATCTACGCGGCCTTGGACGGCTGGCGGCGGCAGATGGCGCTGCGCGGCAAGGAACTCATGGGCGGTGCGCTGGAGCTCGCGGCCGAGGTCCGGGCGGACATCGAGGAGATCGACGGGCTGCATGTCAACGGCCGGGAGGACTTCTGCGGCCCGGGCCTGTCCGACGACCTCGACCCACTGCCCGGCGTCATCGACCTCACCGGTCTAGGGATCACCGGCTTCCAGGCGGCGGACTGGCTGCGCAAGCACCGGAACATCGACGCGCATCTCGTGGACCACCGCCGCATCGGCGCGCAGATCACCCACGGCGACGACCGGGACACCACCGGGGAGTTGCTGGAGACGCTGCGCGACCTCGCACGGGTCGCCCGGGACCTGCCCCGGGCACCGCGGGTGGACGTGCCGCCGCCCGCCGAGCTGCGGATGGAGCAGGCGGTCCTGCCGCGTGACGCGTTCTTCGGCCCGGCCGAGAACGTGTCCGTGGGCGAGGCGGCCGGGCGGATCGCGGCGGAGATGATCACGCCGTACCCGCCGTGGATTCCGGCGGTTCTCCCGGGCGAGCGGCTCACCGAGCCGGTACTGGCGTACCTGCGCACGGGACTGGCCGCGGGCATGCACCTGCCCGACGCCGCGGACCCCGGCCTGGAGACGGTCCGGGTGCTCGACGAGAGCGCGTAGCGCCCTGGAGTGAAACAGGTCACGCGTCCCGGTTTCCGGTACGCAGGCGTGCCGGGGATGGTTTATCGTTCACTCATACGTGGTGCCGAAGTCGACCCGCTGTCCTTCGCGCGTCACCGCATACGGCCCTGGCTGGTCTCCCCCGTCCAGCCAGGGCTTTTTCATGCCCGGAGGCGTGCCGTGCGACGGCCGGAGCGGCCGGGCGCAAGAAGTCGCCGACGCCGAGGTGCCCGAGGCCGAGCCAGCGGCTGAAATGGGCGTAGGGACAGCACAGCACCGCAGTCGACCGCCCGGCGAGGAGCTCCGCCTCATGACCAAAGCGATCAAACTCCTGACCGCCCTGCCCCCGCCCCAGCGGCAGCGCCTGATGGCGCTCGCCCGGGAGGTGTCCTTCCCCGAGGACGCCCGGATCTTCGAGGCGGACGGCCCGGCCGACCGCTTCTGGGTCATCCGCTCCGGCGCGGTCTCCCTGGACCAGCAGGTGAACTCCCTGCAGCGGGTGACCGTGGCCAGCCTCGGCGCGGGTGACCTGCTCGGCTGGTCCTGGTTGTTCCCGCCGTACACCTGGGACTTCGGCGCGGTGGCCTTCAGTCCGGTGCGGGCCTACGAGTTCGACGCGCGGGCCGTGCTGGAACTGTGCGAGGAGGACCCGCAGCTCGGGCTGACGCTGGTCCGCAACGTCGCCGAGGTGCTCGCGCACCGGCTGGAGATGACCCGGGGCAAGCTCATGGAGCAGTACACACTGCACCGGCGAGGCGTCCTGTGAGGCATCGGACGCGGTAGCGCCGCAGCGCCGGCACGGCGGCCGCCAGGACCAGCATCACGGCGACGACCAGCAGTCCGCCGCCCGCGACGGCGGTGCGGGGGCCGAAGGCGGAGCCGGCGGTGCCGTGCAGCCGTCGAGCGCACCGCGGCGAGGTCTCAGCTTCCGGCGATGAGCACGGCCCCCAGCACGATCATGGTGGCGGCCACCAGGCCGTCCAGGACGCGCCAGGCGGCGGGCTCGGCGAGGAACCGGCCGAGCATCCGGGCACCGAAACCGAGGGCGGTGAACCAGCACAGGCTGGCCAGGACGGCTCCGAGGCCGAACGTCCAGCGCAGCGGGCCGTGGTCGGCGGCGACGGAGCCGAGGAGGAACACGGTGTCGAGGTAGACGTGCGGATTGAGCCAGGTCATCGCCAGGCACGTGAGCACGGCCCGGCGCACGGTGCCGGCCGCCTCCCCGTCCGTGCGCAGCGCGGAGCCGTCCGGACGGAAGACGCGCCGGGCGGCCAGGACGCCGTAGCACAGCAGGAACGCGCCACCGATCCAGCCGACCGCCCTCAGCGCGCCCGGCCAGGACACCACCAAGGCACCGACACCCCCGACGCCGAGCGCGATGAGCAAGGCGTCGGACAGGGCGCAGATACCGACGACGGCGAGGACGGCCTGGCGACGGATTCCCTGGCGCAGGACGAAGGCGTTCTGGGCTCCGATGGCGACGATGAGGGACAGGCCGGTGCCGAAACCCGCGGCCGCGGCGGTGAAGGTGCTGGTCATGTCGTCGACGCTAGGGACGGGTTCGGTTCCGGTCCAGCTAAAGATTCTTACGTATCATCAGCACACGTGATGATGACTGATCTCCCGCTGGACCAGGTGCGGACCCTGCTCGCCGTCGTGGACGAGGGGACGTTCGACGCGGCCGCCGCAGCGCTGCATGTGACGCCGTCCGCGGTCAGCCAGCGGGTGAAGGCGCTGGAGCAGCGCACGGGGCGGGTGCTGCTGCTGCGGACCAAGCCGGTGCGGCCGACCGAGTCGGGCGAGGTGCTGGTGCGGCTGGCCCGCCAGGTGGCGCGGCTGGAGCGCGACGCGTACGCGGAACTCGGGCTCAGCGGCAGCGGGGAGCCGACCCGGGTGTCGGTCGCGGTGAACGCGGACTCGCTGGCCACCTGGTTCCTGCCGGTCCTCACACGCGTGCCCGAGGAGCTGCGGCTCTGCTTCGAGCTGCGCCGAGAGGACGAGGACCACACGGCGGCGCTGCTGCGGGAGGGGGTGGTGATGGCCGCGGTGACCTCGTCGCCTGACCCGGTGCCGGGCTGCTCGGTACGGTCACTCGGTCGTATGCGCTACCTCCCCGTGGCCGCGCCGGGTTTCGCCGCGCGTCACCTGGGCGGGCCGCCGGCAGAGGCGCTGCTCGAGGCGCCTGTGGTGGTCTTCGACCGGCGCGACGACTTCCAGGACGGCTTCGTCCGCCGCCTCACCCGGGGGCGCAGCGGCGCGAGCGCGCTGCGGCACTACGTGCCGAGCTCGGCGGGTTTCGCCGAGGCGGTCGCCGCCGGGCTGGGCTGGGGCCTGGTTCCGGAAGCCCAGGCCGAGCCCTTGCTGCGCGAGGGGCGGCTCGTCGGCATCGCCCCTGACCGGACGGCCGACGTGCCGCTGTACTGGCAGCAGTGGAAGCTCGACTCGCCGGCGCTCGCACAGGTGGCGCAGACGGTGACGGCGACCGCGGCGGAGGCGTTGCGGACCTGAGGGCCTACGTCCGGAGCACGTCCAGCCGGGCCGCCGCGCTGTCCAGCAGCATCTCCAGGACCGTGGGGTAGGCGCTGGTGACCATGCGGGTGGCGAGCAGGGGCGCCGCCTCGGCGATCCGGGGATGCGTGGCGGCGGGCAGCCGGGCGTACGTCGAGCGCCACATCTCCTCGTCGGCGTGGAGCGAGTCGCTGGGCAGGGCCAGCGAGGCGGCGTCGAGCGCGGCCAGGCCCAGCGTGGCGTCGATGAAGGCGTGATAGACACGCACTGCCTCCGGCAGCGGGAAACCGGCGGTGCGCAGGACGTCCAGTACGGCCTCGTCGGCCGCGAGTTCGTGGGCCCGGCCCGAGACCCGGCTCGCGGTGAGCACCGCCGCCTGCGGATGCTCGACGTACGCGGCGTGGACGCGCAGCCCGAAGGAGCGCAGATCCCCCCGCCACTCCCCCGTGCGCCGCCAGCCGTCGAGGGCCTGGCCGATCAGGGCGTCGCCGATGGCGAGCGTGAGGTCGTCCATGCCCCGGAAGTACCGGTAGAGCGTGCTCGGGTCGGCGTCCAGGGCGAGGCCCAGCCGGCGGGCGGTCAGCCCCGCGCTGCCGTGTTCGCGCAGCATGCGCAGCGCGGTCTCGACGATCAGTTCCTCCGACAGCACGGTGCCGCTCCTCGTGGGCCTGCGCCGACGGCGTTTCTCCTCGGGCACCAAGGGTTTGGGCACGACGGTCCCCTCCTTCCCGGTACTTATGCCAACACCATTGACCTTACGGCACGGGGCGGCGTTGCATCTCTCCCAAGGCGCGTCACGTTCTTCGCGAATAGGGAGTTTTCTGTCATGCGTGTACTGCTCGTGGGTGCCGGTGGTGTGGGCGGTGCGATCACCCGGATCGCGGCCCGGCGGCCGTTCTTCGAAGCCATGGTGGTGGCCGACTACGACCCGGACCGGGCGGAGGCGGCGGTCGCGGCGCTCGGTGACGCCCGCTTCACGGCGGAACAGGTGGACGCGGGCGACGAGGCGGCCGTGGCCCGGCTGCTCGCCTGGCACCGCTGCGACGTCCTCCTCAATGCCGCCGATCCCCGCTTCGTGATGCCCCTGTTCCGCGCGGCCCGCGCCGCGGGCGCCGCCTATCTCGACATGGCCATGTCACTGTCGCGCCCGCACGCCGAGCGGCCGTACCGGGAGTGCGGGATCAAGCTCGGCGACGAGCAGTTCGAGCAGGCGGCCGACTGGGAGAAGGAAGGCCTGCTGGCCCTCGTCGGGATGGGCGTGGAGCCGGGCCTGTCGGACGTGTTCGCCCGGTACGCCGCCGACGAACTCTTCGACGAGATCGAGGAGATCGGCGTCCGCGACGGCGCGAATCTGACCGTCGACGGCTACGCCTTCGCCCCGTCCTTCAGCATCTGGACCACGATCGAGGAGTGCCTCAACCCGCCGGTCGTCTACGAGAGCGGCCGGGGCTGGTTCACCACCGAGCCCTTCAGCGAACCCGAGGTGTTCGACTTTCCCGAGGGCATCGGCCCGGTCGAGTGCGTGAACGTGGAGCACGAGGAGGTGCTGCTCGTGCCGCGCTGGGTCGACGCGCGCCGGGTGACCTTCAAGTACGGCCTGGGCCGGGAGTTCATCGACACGCTGAAGACACTGCACCTGCTGGGCCTGGACCGCACCGACCCGGTGACGGTGCCGGGACCGGACGGTCCGGTCGCCGTCTCGCCGCGGGACGTGGTCGCCGCGTGCCTGCCCGACCCGGCGACCCTGGGCGAGCGGATGCACGGCAAGACCTGTGCGGGCACGTGGGTGCGAGGCGTGAAGGACGGCGAGCCGCGCGAAGTGTACCTGTACCACGTGGTCGACAACCAGTGGTGCATGGCGGAGTACGGTTCGCAGGCCGTGGTGTGGCAGACCGCCGTGAACCCCGTGGTCGCGCTCGAACTCCTCGCCACGGGCGCATGGTCCGGCACGGGTGTCCTCGGCCCGGAGGCCTTCCCGGCCCGCCCGTTCCTGGACCTGCTGACGGCCTACGGATCCCCCTGGGGCATGCGCGAGCAGTGAACGGCCGTCGGGAAAGCCCTGTTTCACCACGCATCGACAGGTGACCCGAAAAGGAGTGAGCATCCGAAAGGGCACGTTTCTACTGCGATGCAGGTGACTTCGATGGACAACTGGCGAGACCACTCTGCCTGTCGGCACGAGGACCCCGAGCTCTTCTTCCCGATCGGCACCTCCGGTCCGGCACTGATGCAGACGGAGCAGGCCAAGGCGGTGTGCCGTCGCTGCCCGGTGCAGGAGGAGTGCCTGCAGTGGGCGTTGGACACGGGGCAGTCCATCGGCGTGTGGGGCGGGACGAGCGAGGACGAACGCCGTGCGCTGAAGCGGCGCGCGGCCGCACGCCGCCGCTCAGGCTGACCGACGGGCCCGCCCGGGGGGGCGGGCCCGTCCTCTGGATCAGGCCTGGGGGTCCTTGCACTATGACCGTCCGATCACAGGTCGCGTGGTCCGGTGCCGTTCATCGCAAGGCGCCGGAGTCCCGGGGAGCGGAGCTACCCGGGCGCTTCGGCAACGCGACGAGGCGCGGTGCCAGACCACGCGACCCGGGCGGGCACAGTGCAAGGACCCCTCAGGGCATCGGCGGCACCACTTCGAGTCCGGCACGCGCGTGCCTGACCCCACGTCCGCGCCGTGATCCGGGACGACGGGCCCTAGCTGCGCCGCAGCGTCCCCCAGGGGCTCTCCTGCCGGGCCACCTGCGCCTTCGCTTCGTCGATCACCTGCTGGTCGATCCAGCACATCGGCCGGACGTCGGTGACCAGAGGTTCGTTGTCCGGTCCGCGGGCGGCCTCCTCGCCCGCGAGCACCCAGGGCTGCACACCGGGGCCCTTCTCGTGCGGCAGATGGGCGTAGTCGTGCAGGCGGCGCGCCACCCACAGCTCGACCGGCCGGTCCTCCCACCATTCCTCGACGTCGAGCGAGTTGGCTGACAGGCCGGGCAACTGCACGCCCGTCAGGTCGTCCTTGCTGGAGACGTCACGGAGATCGGTACGCGGGCCGCGCGACCAGCGGACGTACAGGCCCTCATGCCGTGCGACCAGTCCGGTGAGTTCGGCGAGTGTGCGCACGACCGGCAGGTCGTCCGTTGCACTCATGTCGTGACCTCCTCCCTCGGCGCTGTCAGGCGGACGGAGTACCCGCCCGGCGCGAGCGGAATCGACCGTTCTGCACCCCGGCGGTGCCGGCGCCCGGGCGGGGTCAGGCTCGCGGCACACACCCGTACCGCCGCGGAGAGGGCCCGGCCATGAGCGTTCGCGTGCGCCGAATCTACGATCCCGCCGAGCCGGAGGACGGGGTGCGCGTCCTGGTCGACCGGCTGTGGCCGCGCGGACTGGCGAAGGACGCGGCGCGGGTCGACGAGTGGCCGAAGGCGATCACCCCGTCGACGGAGCTTCGACGCTGGTACCACGCGGGCGAGGGCTCGTACGAGGAGTTCGCCGAGCGGTACGAGGCGGAGCTGGCGGCCGGCGAGGCGGCCGAGGCCCTCGACGGCGTGCGGGAACTGGTCCGCGAGGGGGATGTGACGCTGCTGACCGCGTCGAAGACGCCCGAGGAGAGCCACGCCGCGGTGCTGGCCCGCCTCCTCCAGCCCTGAGGGCACCGGCCGTCCCGTCCCGCCGGCCGGAGCGGAGCTCCACCACCGGCCCGGCCCGCCCCCCTGGCGTGAGGAGACGAGCCGTCCCGGCTGGTCAGGCCGTCTGCTTCGCCGCCGCCCGGCCCGCCGCCCGGCCGGAGAAGAGGCAGCCGCCGAGGAAGGTGCCCTCGAGCGCGTTGTAGCCGTGGACGCCTCCGCCGCCGAATCCGGCGACCTCCCCGGCCGCGTACAGGCCCTCGACCGGATTGCCGTCGGTTCCGAGGGCACGCGAGTCGAGGTCGGTCTGGATGCCGCCGAGGGTCTTGCGGGTGAGGATGTGCAGCTTGACGCCGATCAGCGGGCCGGCGGCCGGGTCGAGGATGCGGTGCGGGGTGGCGACCCGGCCGAGGCGGTCACCGATGTAGCGGCGGGCGTTGCGGATGCCCTGCACCTGGGCGTCCTTGGCGTAGGGGTTGGCGATCTGCAGGTCGCGGGCCTCGATCTGGCGGCGGATCCCGGCCGCGTCGAGGAGGGGCTTGTCGGTCAGCTGGTTCATCTTCTCGACGAGCCGCTCGATGCCGGGCGCGGTCACGAAGTCGGCGCCCTTGCGCAGGAACGCGTCGACCGGTCCGGGCGCGCCCTTGCCGAGGATCCGTTCCTTGAGGAACCCGGCCCGGTCCTTGGCGGTGATGTCGGGGTTCTGCTCGGAGCCCGACAGCGCGAACTCCTTCTCGAGGATCTTCTGGCTGAGGATGAACCAGGAGTGGTCGTAACCGGCGATGTCCTCGGTGGTGCGCAGGTGCTTCAGGGTGCCGAGGGTGTCGTAGCCGGGCAGGTACGGGCCGGGCAGGCGGCGGCCGAGGGCGTCGAACCACATGGAGGACGGTCCGGGCAGGATGCGGATGCCGTGGCCGGGCCAGATCGGGTCCCAGTTCTGCAGGCCTTCGGTGTAGTGCCACATACGGTCCCGGTTGACCAGCCGCACGCCCGCCTCGGCGCTGATGTCGAGCATCCGGCCGTCGACGTAGGCGGGGACGCCGGTGACCATCTCCTTGGGCGGGGTGCCGAGACGCTCGGGCCAGTAGCGGCGGACGATGTCGTGGTCGGCGCCGATGCCGCCGCTGGTGACGACGACGGCCTGGGCGGTGAGTTCGAACTCGCCGATCGCCTCGCGGCTGGAGGCGACGCCGCGCGGTGAGCGGTCCTCGGCCAGGACCGTGCCGCGTACGCCGCGGGCGGTGCCGCCCTCGACGACCAGGGCGTCGACGCGGTGGCGGTGGTGGAAGGTGAGCAGGCCGTCGCGGGCGGCCTGTCCGGCGTACCGGACGAACGGTTCGACGACGCCGGTGCCGGTGCCCCAGGCGATGTGGAAGCGGGGCACGGTGTTGCCGTGCCCGTGCGCGGTGAGGTCGCCGCGCTCGGCCCAGCCGACGGTGGGCAAGAACGAGATGCCGTGGCCGCCGAGCCAGGACCGCTTCTCCCCCGCGGCGAACTCGACGTAGGCGCGCGCCCAGCGCACGGCCCAGGAGTCCTCGTCGTCCAGCCGGTCGAAGCCCGCGCTGCCCCGCCAGTCGCTCCAGGCGAGGTCGAAGGAGTCCTTGATGCCCAGGCGGCGCTGCTCCGGGGAGTCGACGAGGAACAGCCCGCCGAAGGACCAGAACGCCTGGCCGCCGAGGTTGGCGGCGTTCTCCTGGTCGACGAGGGCCACCCTCCTGCCCCTGCTGGTCAGTTCGTGTGCCGCGACCAGACCGGCGAGGCCCGCTCCGACGACGATGACATCGGCGTCCATGGCGACCGTTCCCTTCTTCAGTTCTTCGCGTGGTCGGGGATGCCGCTGCCATCGGTCAGCAGGGCCGTGAGCAGTTGCTTCAGCCAGGCGCGGGCGTGCTCGACGTCCCGGTCCAGCAGCAGTTGGGTGGTGACGCCGTCGTAGGCCGCGACCACGGCGTGGGCGGCGCCGCCGGTGTCGCCCAGCACGGCGGGCAGGGCGGTGTGCCCGCGGGCCCGGGCGAGCCGGTCGGCGATCGCCTGCCGCAGCCGCGCCCGGTGCTCCAGCAGGCTCCGCGCCACCTCCGGGTCACGGGCCGCGTGCACGAGGAAGTCCGTCTTCACCAGGAGCCAGTCCCGGTCGAGGAGAAGCACGTCGGTGACGCGGTCCACGGCGGCCGGCACGTCGAGGTCGGGTCCGTCGAGGGCGAGGGCCCCGGAGACCTGCTCCGCGATCAGCTCGGCCCGCTCCTGGTAGAGGGCGAAGAACAGCTCGTCCAGGCTGGAGAAGTTGGAGTAGAAGGCGCCTCTGCTGTAGCCGGCGGCCTCGCAGACCTCCTCGATCGAGACGTGCCCGAAGCCCTTGGCCGCGAACACGGAGAACGCCGCGTCCAAAAGGTTGGCCCGGGTACGGACACGGCGCCTGGTCACCCGCCCGGTCGTTCCCTCCGCCATGCCCTGCCCCCTTTCGATACGCGACTGTATTCGATACAGCGATGTATCGAAAGCCCCTCATGTCATGGAACAAGCTTTCGATTACGAGGTACGCTGGGCCCATGCACCTCCAGGGCTCTCTCTTCGACCAGACGGACGAGCTGCGGCTCGGGCCTCTCGACGGGATCAGCCGTACCGACCTCGGTTTCGGCGCCTGGCTCGACGTCCTGCCCGGGTGGCTCAGCGGCTCCGACGTGCTGTTCGAACTGCTGGCCGCCGAGGTGCCGTGGCGGGCGGAGCGGCGCACGATGTACGACCACGTCGTCGAGGTCCCCCGGCTGCTCGCCTTCTACGGCGCCGAGGACCCGCTGCCGCACCCGGTCCTGGCCGAGGCGCGTGGTGCGTTGAGCGCCCACTACGGCGAGGAACTGGGCGAGCCGTTCACCACGGCCGGGCTGTGCTACTACCGCGACGGCCGGGACAGCGTGGCCTGGCACGGCGACCGGATCGGACGCGGGGCACGCGAGGACACGATGGTGGCCATCCTGTCGGTGGGAGCACCGCGCGACCTGCTGCTGCGCCCGATGCGGGGCGGTCGCGACACCGTGCGCCGGCCACTGGGCCACGGCGACCTCATCGTGATGGGCGGCTCCTGCCAGCGCACCTGGGAGCACTCCGTACCCAAGAGCACCCGCGCGACGGAGCCGCGCATCAGCATCCAGTTCCGCCCGCACGGCGTGCACTGAGCCCAAAAGGCGTGCACTGAACCCGAACGGCCATGCCCCGCCGGTCCGTTGAGGCGGACCCGGCCATTCCACCCGTCGTGGCGTCTGCTTTCCTTCTCTTCGTCGGGCCGGGACCACACCAACGCGGGGCGATCATGAAGGCAGACGTACACCACGTCGCGGACGGCACCTACCTGGTGCACGGCTCCAACACCAACTGGGTGATCCTCACGGAGGGGGACGCCGTCACGCTCATCGACACCGGCTACCCAGGCGACCGGGAGCGGCTCCTCGCCTCGCTCGCTCAGGTGGGAAGCTCACCGGAGGCGGTCGCGGCGGTGCTGATCACGCACGCGCACAACGACCACCTGGGGTCCGCCGAGTACCTGCGCGCCAGGTACGGCACACCCGTGTACCTGCACGAGGCCGAAGCGCCGCACGCGCGCCGGGAGTTCCTGCACCAAGTGTCCATCGGGACGGTACTGAAGAACGGCTGGCGCCCCGGGGTGCTGCCGTGGGCCGTACACGCGCTGCGCTCCGGCGGCACCGCGCACAACCCGGTCACGGCCCCCGAGCCCTTCCCGGCGTCGGGCCCCCTGGACCTGCCCGGGCGGCCCGTTCCGGTGCACACGCCGGGCCACACCGACGGGCACTGCGCCTACCACCTGCCGGGCACCGGCGTGCTCGTCTCCGGTGACGCCCTGGTCAGCGGGCATCCCACCTCGCGGGTCGAGGGGCCGCAACTGCTGCCGGACATGTTCCACCGCGAGCGCCCGCGCGCCGTGGCCTCCCTGGAGGTCCTCGCGGAGCTGGAGGGCGAACTGCTGCTGCCCGGGCACGGTCCGGTCCACCGCGGCTCGTTGCAGGACGCCGCACACCGGGCCCGGGAGCGCGCCCTCTAATCTGAGGTGACGATCAGCGGCGAGACAAGGACACCCGGCTCATGGCACTTCAGATCAGCGCGACCAACCCGGAGCATCCCGCGCTTCTGCTGGAACTGCCGTGGGACCTGCCCCTGGAGGAGTGGCCGGAGGAGTACCTCGTGCCGCTTCCGCGGGGTATCTCCCGCCACGTGGTGCGCTACTCCCGGGCCGGCGACGAGGTGATCGCCGTCAAGGAGCTGGCCGAGCGGCCCGCGCAGCGCGAGTACGGGCTGCTGCGCGACCTGGACCGGATCGGCATCCCGGCGGTGGACCCGCTGGCCGTGGTCACCGGCCGTACCGACGCGGACGGCACCCCGCTGGAGAGCGTGCTGATCACCCGGCACCTGGGCGGCTCGATGCCGTACCGCTCGATGTTCGAGACGACCATGCGCCCGGCCACCATGCACCGGCTGATGGACGCGCTCGCCGTGCTGCTGGTGCGGCTGCACCTGGCCGGGTTCGCCTGGGGCGACTGCTCGCTGTCCAACACCCTCTTCCGCCGCGACGCGGGCGCCTACGCCGCGTATCTGGTGGACGCCGAGACCGGTGACCTGCATCCGCGGCTCAGCTCCGGGCAGCGCGAGTACGACCTCGACCTCGCCCGCGTGAACATCAGCGGGGAGCTGCTGGACCTGGAGGCGTCCGGGGCGCTGCACCCGTCCGTGGACCCGGTCGAGTTCGGCATGGAGATCTGCGCCCGCTACCGCGGCCTGTGGGACGAACTGACCCGCACGTCCGTCTACCCGGCCGGCAAGTACCACTACATCGAGCGCCGGATCCGCCGCCTGAACGAACTCGGGTTCGACGTGGCCGAGATGCAGATCGAGCACGCCTCGAACGGCGACACGGTCACCTTCGTGCCCAAGGTCGTCGACGCGGGCCACCACCAGCGCCAGCTGCTGCGCCTGACCGGGCTGGACACCGAGGAGAACCAGGCCCGGCGGCTGCTCAACGACCTGGAGAGCTGGATGGCGACCCAGGACGACTACGCCCCGGGCGACCCGCTCGGTGCCCGCCCGGAGGTGCTGGCCCACCGCTGGGTGCGGGAGGTGTTCCGGCCGACCGTGCGGGCGGTCCCGCCCGAACTGCGCGGTTCCATGGACCCGGCCGAGATCTACCACCAGCTCCTCGAACACCGCTGGTACATGTCCGAGCGGGCCCAGCACGACATCGGCATCGAAACGGCCGTCGAGGACTACATCAAGAACATCCTCCCCAAGGCCCGCAAGACGCTTCAGCCGACGGCGGACTGAGCCACAGCCGCCGTCAGGCGTGCGGGACCACGGCCACCGGGCAGTCCGCGTGGTGCAGCACCCCGTGCGCCACCGAGCCGATGCGGGCGCCCACGGCCGTACGGTGGGCCCGCCGGCCGACGACCATCAGCTGGGCCGTCCCGGCCACCGACAGCAGCACCTGCCCGGCGCTGCCCATTTCGACATGCTCCTCCACCGCCACGTCGGGGAAACGCTCCCGCCACGGCCGGACCGCGGCGGCCAGCGCCTTCTTCTCGAACGGCTCCAGTCCCCCGGCCTCGTCGAGGAGCTTCAAAGAGCCCGGGCTGTAGGCGAACACGGGCGGCAGGGTCCAGGCCCGTACGACACGCACGGTCGCCCCGCGCGCGGCAGCCGTCTCGAACGCGAACCGCAGCGCGTCGGCGCTGTCCTCCGGCTCACCCTGCTGACCCACGACGACCTCCCGCCCGGCGGCCTCGACCGAGGGCTGGTCCCCGGCCCGGACGAGCACGACGGGGCAGGCGGCCTCGGCGATGACCTGCTGGCCGACCGAGCCGAGCAGGAAACCGACGATCGGCCCGTGGCCGCGCGAGCCGAGCACCAGCAGTTCGGCGCCGGCGGCGGCCGCGATCAGAGTGCCGACGGCCGTACCCTCCACGACGTCGGTGGTCACCTCCAGGCCCGGGTGCCGTTCGGTGACGGTCCCGACGGCCTCGGTCACCGCGCTGTGCACCCACTCGGCCTGGCTGTCCGCGTCTCCCTCGATCCCCGCTGCGAGCGCCTCCTGAGGCTGGAGCCGCCAGGCATGCACCACGCGCAGCGGCCGATCGCGCCGCACCGCCTCCCGGGCCGCCCAGGCGAGGGCCGCGAGGCTCTCCTGCGATCCGTCGACCCCTGCGGTGATCGGGCGTGTCATCCGGCTGCCTCCTTGTGTCATGGTCACTGCGTGCCGCTCAGTCTTCACTACCCGGTCCGCACGACCTTGGGCTGGGCGCAGGTGAGCCCGCCGGAGCCGATCTCCGTATCGGGGCGCACCGCGGCGATCGAACATACGATGGGCGGAGGCCGGCGCGGTGCCCCGGGGCGCCGTGCCGTGAGTCGACCGCCCGGTGTGGGGGACGTATGGCACAGGCCGCCGTTGCGGCGCGGACCGTCATCATGACCGTGGAAGACGACCCGGGTGTCTCCCGGGCCGTGGCCCGGGACCTGAGGCGGCGGTACGGCGCGTCGTACCGGATCGCTGTACCCGGTCCTGGACGACCTGCTCCAGGCGTGGCGGTCCAGCGACTTCCGGCCCGTGCCCGCCACGAAGGTGGTGGGGCACCGCTGGTCGGCGCGCTCATCCGACGTACGGGAGTTCCTGGCCCGCAACCAGGTGCCGCACCGCTGGTACTCCTCCGACGAGCCGGAGGGGCGGCGGCTGCCACGGCACGGTGCTGCGCGAGCGCGGGTTCATCCTCGCCGGGCCCGACCTGACCGCCGGCGGCCGTGCGCCGGAGGGCTGGGAGCTGACCGGCCGCCGTACCACCTGGAGACCAACGTGCCCGGCGTGTTCGTGGCGGGAGACGCCCGCTCGGAGTCCGCCAAGCGCGTCGCCTCCGCCGTCGGAGAGGGAGCCATGGCCGTGATGCTCGTCCATTGGTATCTGGAGCAGTCATGAGCGGGCAGTCGGTGCCGTGTGACCCCCAGGAGATCGGGGCGCTGTGGTGATCGAGGGCACGGTCGTGCTCCACCGCCGGGTCGGCGGGGACGACGTGGAGGTGACCCGGACCTCCCAGCGCGGGGTGTACGCGGGAGAGACCGGGCACCCCTTCGTGCAGAGCTTCGAACCGGGCGAGAGCTGGTACTGGAACCATGAGACGGACGAGCTGTACGAGGGTGGGCCCGAGTTGGCCGCGCCGCTGAGTCGTCCGGACGATCAGCCTGCGCCGGGACCGGCGGGGCGGGTGCCGGCGGACTGGGCCAAGGTATTGCGGGCCCAGGAGCCCGGGGCTTGCCCAGCCCCGCACCCCTGAGAAGAGAAGGTAATCCTGTGCCCCAGGCTTCATCTGTCACGCCGGTTGTCGGGAGGGATCCCGAACTCACCCGGCTCTCCGAGGTGCTGGAACGTGCGCGCGAGGGTGAGGCCCGGGCCGTGCTCCTCGCGGGCGACGCCGGCGTCGGCAAGACGCGGCTGCTGGACGAGGTCGGGGAGCGGGCCGCCGACGCGGGGATGACCGTGGTCACCGGGCATTGTGTGGATCTCGGGGACGTCGGGCTGCCCTATCTGCCGTTCACCGAGGTTCTGGGGGTGCTCGCCGCCGACGAGCGGTTCGGGGGTGCTCTGGCCGCTCACCCCGTCGTCGAGCGGCTGCTGGGCGCCGGGACCGATTCCGTGCGGGACGTGGACGGGCGGTTGCGGCTGTTCGAGGCGATGGCGGGACTGCTGGCCGACGTGGCCGACCTCGCCCCGCTGCTGCTGGTGCTGGAGGATCTCCACTGGGCCGACCAGTCGTCGCGGGATCTGCTGCGGTTCCTGCTCGGCCGGGGTGTGCTGCGGCGGCGGCTCGCGGTGTTCGCCTCGTACCGGAGCGACGACCTGCACCGCCGGCACCCCCTGCGGCCGCTGCTCGCGGAGCTGATACGGCTGCCCGCCGTCGAGCGGCTGGAACTGCGGCCGCTGGCCGACTCCGACGTGGACCGGCTGGTGCGGGCCCTGGAGCGCCGGCCGCTGCCGGACGCCACGGTCCGGCGGATCGTGGAACGGGCCGAGGGGAACGCCTTCTACGCGGAGGAGTTGCTCGCGGCCACCGACACCGGGTCCGGTGGAGTGCCCAGCGGGCTCGCCGATGTGCTGCTGATCCGCTTCGAGCAGCTCTCCGACACCGCGCAGCAGGTGCTGCGGACCGCCGCCGTCGCCGGGCGCCGTGTCGAACACGATCTGTTGCGGGATGCGGTCGCCCTGCCCGAGGCGGAGTTGGAGTCGGCGCTGCGTGAGGCGGTGGGGCGGCAGTTGCTCGTCGCCGGGGACGACGACACCTACTCCTTCCGGCACGCCCTGGCCCGCGAGGCCGTCTACGCCGATCTGCTGCCCGGGGAGCGGGCCCGGCTGCACGGGGCGTTCGCGCGGCTGCTCGCCGGGCGCGGGCGTCTCGCCGAGAGTGCCGCCGAGCGGGCGCACCACTACCGGGAGAGCCACGACCTGGCCGAGGCGCTGGCCGCCTCGCTGGAGGCCGCCGACCATGCCCAGCGGGTCGGTGCGCCGGCCGAGGAGCAGCGGCATCTCGAAGCGGCCCTGGACCTGTGGCCGGCCGTGGGGCCCGAGGCGCGGCCGACGGGTGCGGGGGTGGGCCGGGTGACGCTGACCCTGCGTGCCTCGGCGGCGGCCGCGCACGCCGGGGAGCTGCACCGGGCGGTCTCGCTCACCCGGTCCGCACTGGCGGAACTCGGTCAGGACGCCGACTCCGAACTCGCCGCGCGGGTCCGCTACACCCTCGCCGGGAACCTGCTGAGCGTGGACAGCCTGACGGCGGCGTTCGCCTACAGCAGCGAGGCCCTGGCGATGATCCCGGAGGAGCCTCCGTCGCCGACGTGGGTGTGGGCGGCGGCCACGCATGCCATGGCAGCGCGCTATGTCGGGGAGAACGACACCGCGCTGAAGGTGATCCGCCGGGCGCTGGACGTGGCCGAGCGGCTGCGGGTGACCGACGCGCAGGCGGACCTGCTGATCTCCCTGGCCGGCTTCGACGCGGGCGGGCGGCGCGGCGCGGAGGGCAGGGAGCGGCTGCTGAAGGCCCGCACACTGGCCGCGCGTTCGGGCAACGCGGCGGTGGAGCTGCGGGCCCTGTTCAACCTCGCCTTGGGCTGCTACGAGAACGGGGAGCTGGCGGAGTGCGTGCCCTGGCTGACGGAGGGCCTGGACCGGGCGCGGCGCGCCGGGCTGCTGTCGTCGCCGTACCCGCTGGAGATGCGGTACCTGCGGCTGCTGGTGTTGCATGTGCTGGGCCGCTGGGACGAGTGCGTGCGCGCGGCGGAGGCCGATGCCGAGGTGCTGCCGACCGCCGGCGGGTACACGGTCGGCCCCGCGCTGTACGTGGCGCTGGCCCGCGGCGACCTCACGGCCGCCGACCGGGCGCGTGCCCTGCTGGAGGGGCCCTTCGACTGGATGGCCACCCTGGTCGCGGGCATCGTGCTCACCGACGCCGCGGCGCTGCGCCATGACCCGGAGGACGCGGTGCGGTGGCTGCGGTCCACGGTCACGGCCCTCACCGACGAGACGGGCACCCGCCCGGACGTGACGGTCCGGCTCGCCGCCCTGGCGTTGTCGGCGGTGGCCGACGCGGCCGTCCGGCTGCGTCTGGCCGGGGACGAGTCCGGGGCTCGCCGCTGGACGGACACCGCGGCCGAACTCGTGGAACTCGCGCGGGCCATCGCCACCCACGGCGAGGGCGGGGTCCCCCAGGGCCCCGAGGGACACGCCTGGCTGGCCCGCGCCGAGGCCGAGTACGTCCGGGCCGTTTCGGCGCCGGACGCGGAGGCCTGGGCGGAGGCGGTGGCGGCGTTCGGCTACGGCGACGTGTACGAGCGGACGCGGTGCCGGCTGCGGTACGCCCAGGCCCTGGTCGCGGCCGGGCGCCGGGAGGAAGCGGTGGCCGAGGCCGGCGCGGTGCGGGAGACCGCCGAACGGCTCGGTGCGGTGCCGCTGCGGGAGCAGGTGGACGCGCTGATCCGCCGCGGCCGTCCGGCGCCGACGGCGCGCGCGGACGGCCGCGCGGCCGTGCTCACCGCCCGTGAGCAGGAGGTGCTGCGGCTGCTCGCCCTCGGTCGCAGCAACCGGCAGATCGGCGAGGAGCTGTTCATCAGCGGCAAGACGGCGAGCGTCCATGTCTCCAACATCCTCGCCAAGCTGGGCGTGTCGAGCCGCGGCGAGGCTGTGGCGGTCGCCTACCGCGAGGGCCTGATCACCCCGGAACCGTCGGCCTCCGGGTGACCGCCTGACCTGCCCGGCGGCCCAGCCGCCTTCACTCGCTGCCGTTCGGGCAGTCGAGGCCCTTCAGGTCGACGGCGTCGGCCATCGCCCGCATCCCCTTGTCGTTGGGGTGGAGATGGTCGCCGCCGTCGAAGGCCGGGAGGATCCGCTCGGGGTCGGAGGGGCTGCGCAGGACGCGGTCGAAGTCGGTGACCGCGTCGAACTCGCCGCTGCCGCGGACGAAGGCGTTGACCTGCCGGCGTACCGCCTCCCCGGCGGGGTCCCATTCCGGCCAGCCCTTGAAGGGGCCGATCGTGGCGCCGACGACACATTTCCCGTCCGCGTGCGCCCGGTCGATCAGCGTGCGGTACCCGGCGATCAGCTCGGCGGCCGTGGCACCCTGCTCGGCCTTGATGTCGTTGACGCCCTGGAAGAGGAACACCGTGCGCACGCCCGGCAGCGAGAGCACGTCCCTGCGGAGGCGGTTCAGGGCGCTCTGCCCGGGGCCGTCGGTGAGGACCTTGTTGCCGGCGATGCCTTCGTTGGCCACGCCCTCGACCGTGCCGGCGGGTGACTCGGCCAGACGGCGGGCGAGGTAGTCGGGCCAGCGGCGGTTGAGGTCGGTCGTGGACTGCCAGCCGTCGGTGATGGAGTCGCCCAGGGCGGCCACCGCACCCGTCGCCTCGCGGGGCCGTACGGTGACGGCGTCGAGGTACAGCCAGGAGCCGGTCCGCTGCTTCCAGTTGGCCGCGCTCTCCTCCGCGGTGTGGTCGCCGTCGGTGGTGTACGAGGTCTGCATCGCCATCCAGTGCCCGGTGAGCGTGCCGCCCGCCCGGTCGACGTGGAGGCTGACGGCGAGCGTGCTCGCGGCGGGGACGTGGCCGGGCAGCGGGTCGCTGTAGACGATGCCGCCGGCCGGGACGGTGACGGTGCGGGCGCCGCCGAAGGTCAGGCGCCGGTTGCTGCCGGGGACGAGTGCCGCCCCGTCCCGTCGCAGGCCGGCGTGGACACTGCCGAAGGTCACCGGCTGGTCGCCGAAGGCGTTGGAGAGCCGCACCCTGAGACCGCTGCCGCCGACGCTGGTGTGCACCACCAGTCGGTAGCTGCGCCCGTCGACCGCCTCCCCGACGCGGTCGGCGGAGGCGGCCCAGGTGACCACGCCGTACCCGGATCCCGTCGGTGCGCCGGAAGGCGGGGCGGGCTGGTCGCCTCGGGGCACCGTGCCGGTCCCGCAGCCCAGCGCGACGCAGCAGGAGAGGGCGGCCAGGGCGGCACGTCCGCGTGGGCGTGCGGTGCGGGGCATCGTCGGCGCTCCTTCGGCCGGTCGGTCGCGTACAGGCGGTCTCACGGTGCGAGGTTCCGCAGGGTCACGGAGCCGCCGGGTGCGAGGCGGACCCGCGCGTCGTCCCGGCACACGACACGGTAGTGGTGCGGGCGCCTACGCTGCCCACGGTGGCCTCGACGGGCCTGCCGTCACCGCCGGCGCAGGACGAACCCGCCGCGCACGCCGACGCCGGGGAGGCGGCCCTGGTCCACCTCGTGCATGTCGACGAGGTGGAAGGCGGTGCCCTTGATCAGCCGTCCCGGCCGGTGACGATGTTCCCGGTGTCCGGCGGCCGGGACGGCCGGTGCATCTTCACGGCCATCGCGACACCTCCGTCAACGGCACGGGCGGACGCGGGAACCTCCCAGCCGGCGGGGCCGTTCCACGGACGGGCGGTACGACGACAACAGGGCGGCGTGATGTGCGAGTTGGTCCCCGGGGGCAACCTGGCGTTGCCGGGCGGTGCGGTGACCGTCCGGGTGCCCGGACCGTTCGACGTGTCCGCCCTGGTCACGGACGACGGAGGAAAGGTCCGGGACGACGGCGACTTCGTCTTCTACAACCAGCCCACGGCGCCGGGAGCCCGGCTGCGCGGCGACACGCTCACCGTGGAACCGGCGAACCTGCGTACCGGCGCCACCCGGGTGACCGTCGCCGTCAGCCCGTCCGAGCCGGGGATCGCCCTCGGCCGCCTTTCCTCTCCCACGCTCGACGTCACCGACGAAAGTGGCCGCCGACTCGCCCGGTTCACGCCTGCGCACCCCGATGGGCAGACGGTGCTCCTGCTCGCAGAGTTGTACCGGCGCGGCGACCGCTGGAAGCTGCGCGCCTTGGGCCAGGGGTACGCGGACGGACTGGCCGGGCTCGCGCGGGACTTCGGCGTCGACGTCGTGGACGATCCGTCCGCGACCCGGCCGGACCGGGCCCGGCCGCCGGCGTTGCCATCGGGGGTCCCCTCCTCCCGCTCCCCCGGCCCGCCGCCCGTCACGCCCTCCGCGCCCGACCCCGACGGCTTCCTCCCCCTGGTCGACTCGGCGCGGACCGCGGCCGGTGCACCGCAGGTCTCCCTGGACGCCCGTCTCGTGGCGGCGGCTGGGGAGCACGCCGCCGCCATGGCCGCGTCGGGGCGCCTGGGCGTCGAGACCCGCGACGCTGTCTCCGTCTACCAGCGCGTCGTCGACGGCGGGTACGCGTATCTCTCCATCGGCGAGCACCTGGTGTCCGGGCCGCGTACGGTCGAGGAGTTCGTCGCGTACTGCCTGCGGACGGAGGGGTCCCGTCGTACCGTGCGCGACCCGGCGTTCACCCACACCGGCCTGGCCCACGTCCACGACGCCCGCTCCGGCGACACCTACTGGACCGCGTTGTGGGCCAGGCCCTTCACACCGGACGGGCTGGCCGGCACGGCGGAGGCCGTCACCGATCTCACCAACCGGGAGCGCGCACGGGCGGGACTGCTCCCGCTGACCGTCGACCCGCTGCTCACCTCCGCCGCGCAGGCGCACAGCACGGACATGGTGGCCCGCGCCTTCTACGCGCACACCGCGCCCGACGGCAGCCGGCCCTGGGACCGGGCCGCCGCCGCGGGCTCCACCCGCCGTTCCATCGGCGAGAACATAGCCTGCGGCCAGCGCTCCCCGGCCGAAGTCGTGGAGGGCTGGATCAACAGCCCCGGCCACCGCGCCAACATCCTCGACCCCGGCTTCACCCACATCGGCATCGGGTTCGCCGGCGGCGGCCGGGCGGGCACGTACTGGACACAGCTCTTCGGCGGTTGACACCACACCACCGCACTCCCCTCCCGGCCTCCGGGGCGATCTTGGCGGAGCGAGAGACTCCGGGCGAGGATGCCGGTATGAAGGGTGACCTCTTTTCCAGCGAGCACATGGTGCAGCCGGCCGCAGCGCCGGGCATGACGATCGAGAACGCCAAGTGCATCCGGTACACGGTGAACGGCGAGATGCTCGCGCGGCAGGGCGCGATGATCTCCTACCGCGGCAACCTCCAGTTCGAGCGCAAGGGCCAGGGCGTGGGCGGCATGCTCAAGCGCGCCGTCACCGGGGAGGGACTCCCGCTGATGGCGGTGCGCGGACAGGGCGAGGCGTGGTTCGCGCACGAGGCGCAGAACTGCTTCATCGTCGACGTCGAACACGGCGACGAGTTCACGGTCAACGGCCGCAACGTCCTGTGCTTCGACGCCACGTTGTCGTACCGGATCGCCACCGTGAAGGGAGCGGGCATCACCGGCGGCGGCCTGTTCAACAGCGTCTTCACCGGGCAGGGCAGGCTGGGGCTGGTCTGCGAGGGCAGCCCGCTGGTCATCCCGGTCTCGCCGCAGTACCCGGTGTACGTCGACACGGACGCGATCGTCGGCTGGACCGCGGGACTGCAGACCTCCCTGCACCGCTCCCAGTCCATCGGCTCGATGCTGCGCGGCGGCTCGGGCGAGGCGGTGCAACTGATGTTGCAGGGAGAGGGCTACGTCGTCGTGCGGCCGAGTGAGGCGACACCGCAGAAGGCCGGGCAGCACTGAGCTCCCGTCAGGTGATGCGCGCCTCGCAGGCAACGCGGTCCGTTCCGGCGATGTCTTGATCGGCGGCAGGTGAAGCCCTGGTCCCTGCGGCCGGGGCTTGGGTTTCCACCCGGGTGTGTGCGACGGGCCCCTGGCCGAGGCGCGGCGGCACAGCGCCGCCGTCGGGACGGAAGCTCACGGGCGTGCCGCCGGCGGCGGGGGCCGTCGGCGAACTCCGGGCGCTGCTGCTGCCCGCCGCCCGGCAGGTCCTGGAGCGGGTCGGCGACGGAGCCCGGCTCGGGCTGGTGGTGTGCGGGGGCAACGCGACCACGGGAGACATGATCGCCTGGTCGAAACGCTTCCGTCCGCGCTGAGGATCCGGCCGCCCCGGGCAATGCGTCGCCCAATTCATCGGAAGGATGCGGAGTTCAGCGCGACCCCCTCCGCATTTACCGCCGGTTACCACCAGGCCGGACGGGAATTGGCGAAACCGTGCGGGGCGTCGGGCGAAATTTCCGGGTGCCGGGGGCGGCCCGTGCTTCCGAGGTGAGCCGCACCCGAGTCCGCGAAAGACGGCTTTCTCTCGCGCACTTGCCCCCGCCCCTTGAACAAGAGACAGGACCTCGGAGTTGTGATCCGGTTGAACACAGGCCGCCTCACTCCCCGTACTTATGGAAAAGGTGAGAGCCAGGTTTCCAGCGAGGGATGGCCATGGGCAGGGCGCACGTCTCCACACACCAGTTGGTCGCCGGCCGGTACCGGCTGCTCGAGATCATCCAGCGCGAGACCAATCGGATCTGCTGGTACGCCGAAGACATCGGCGCCGGCGATGTCTCCCTCCCGTGTCTGGTCACTCAGATCGGGCTCCCGGAGGACCGGTTCGAGACCGAACGCCGGGCCGCCTCCCGCCTGTTGCGCACCTCCGAGAGCATGGCTCTGATGTGCCCCGGCCGGATCGCTCCGGTCGTCGACGCCGTCGAGGAGGCCGGCGCCCTGTGGACGGTCAACGAGTGGATCGACGGCACCCCCCTCGGTGAACTCCTCTCGGAGCAGGGCACATTCGACTACGTGCGGGCCGCGCGCATCGCCCTGGAACTGCTCGACGTGCTGGACGCCGCGCACGCGGAGGGCATCACCCACGGCGAGCTCAGTCCGGGCCAGGTGTTCGTCCGCGAGGACCACTCGGTCGTCGTCACCGGCTACGGCCTGGTCGGCGCTACCCTCGCACCCCGCCTCACGGCCCCCGCCTACGCCTCCCCTGAGCAGGCCCGTGACCAGCGCATCGGCCCCACGGCCGACCTGTGGGCGCTGGGCGCGATCCTCTACACGATGGTCGAGGGACGTCCGCCCTTCCGGGACCGGGGACGTCCGGAGAACACCCTGAGGGCCGTGGACCGGCTGCCGCTGCGCACGCCGGTGCGCGCCGGGCCGCTGACGCAGGTCGTGCAGGGGCTGCTCCGCAAGGACTCCCGGGAGCGGCTGACCCGCCCGGTGGTCCGGGAGGCGCTGACCCGTGCGCTCCGCGGGGACCCCGACGCGGCCGCTGCCGCGGTGCCGGCCCCGCGGCCGCGCGGCGCGTACGCCACCGTGCGTCCCGGGGGCCCGGCCTGGAGCAGACGGACCGTGGTGGCGGCGACCGCCCTGGCCGTCGTCACCGTCGCGGTCGCCGTCCTCGCCGCGACCCAGGGGCTGCCGGGCACCGACTCGGGCAGCGACGCGGCCGAGTCGCCGGCCCGGCCGCCGGCCTCCGCCGCGTCGCAGGGCCAGAGCACCGGCGCGGACAGCCCCGAGCCGTCCGGGACACCCAGCCCGACCGGGTCCCCTTCCCCCTCCCCCACGCCCACCCCGCCGTCCCCGTCCCCCACGCGCACCCCCACACCGTCCGCCCCGGCCACGGCCCTGCCGCCCGGTTTCGACCGCTACCAGGCATCGGAGGGCTTCTCTCTCGCCCTCCCCGAGGACTGGAAGCGGCTTGACACCGACCGGCAGGGCGATCTGGCGTACCGGGTCGTCTTCGGCGCCGACGGTGACGACCGCACGCTGGCCGTCACGTACAGCGCGCGCGTGGGCCCCGACCCGGTGGCCGTGTGGCGGGAAGACGTCGAACCGCACCTGAAGCGGTCCGACGGCTACCGGCGGATCGGCGCGATCCGCGCCACGACGTACCAGGGGCGCGAGGCCGCCGACATGGAGTGGACGGCGGACGTCGACGGCACCCGGGTGCACACCTTCGGCCGGGGCTTCCTGCTGGGCGGGGGCCGGAGCTTCTCGCTGCGCTGGACGACCCCGCACGCCGACTGGGAGGACCGCGACAACCAGGAGGCGCTGCGCACCTTCCTCAAGACGTTCCGGCCCGCCTCGGACTGAGCCGCCCGGCGCGCACAGGGACGTGAGCCGCCGGCCGCCGTGGAGCGGCTGTGTCCGCCAGTGCCGGTGAGCGTGCGGTCCGCCGGGGAGCAGGTCAGCGCCAGCCGGTGCGGGGTCTGCAGGAAGACCACTTCCACCGCGAGGGAGCCGGCACCGGGCCAGCCTCCGCTCACCGCGGCCGGGACGGCTCCTCGGCGACCGTCCGACCCTCCGCTTCGATCAGCAGGTCCAGCCGGTCGCCGGCCCCGGTGAGCGTCAGTGTCCAGCCGTCCGCGTTACGTGTGAGCCGGGCCGTCCGGACCGGGCCGGCCTCGCCGGAGGGGGTGAACTCGGCAACGGCCGTACGCGCCGTCACCCCGCTAACCGTGCCGGGACATCCGGAACTGGTAGCCGTAGCACTGGTTCCCAGTCCTCCCTGTCCACGTCGCCCGTGGCTCCCGCGGACCGTAGGTGCGGGTGGGTGGCCCGGGCCACCCACCCTTCAAACAACAGCCGCTCCGTGCCGCACGATCATCAGGCTGTGCGCCTCTGTCCCGGGGTGGCTTCGAGGGCGTCGAGGAAGGCGTGGACGCCGGACGCGGCGACTCCCTGGGCGGCGGGTTCGGAAGGGGGCGGTGCGAGAAGGCTCATGCGGGCATCCTGCCCCTGCCGGCGGACCTTGATCGGCCCGTTTCCCCGCCCACCGTCAGGGGACTCGACGGTTATGGTGCAAATCGGATACACGATGATGACCGAGCAGGCCGGCCCCCGCGACCTCGTCGACCACGTGGTGCGGGCCGAGGAGGCGGGCTTCGACTTCTCGGTGACCTCGGACCACTACTTCCCGTGGCTGCGCTCGCAGGGCCACTCGCCGTACGCGTGGGCCGTGCTCGGAGCGGCAGCCCAGGCCACGTCGCGTATTCCGCTGATGACGTACGTGACGTGCCCGACGTTCCGCTACCACCCGGCGGTGGTGGCGCAGAAGGCGGCGACGGTGCAGTTGCTGTCGGAGGGCCGCTTCCGGCTGGGGCTCGGCTCGGGCGAAAACCTCAACGAGCATGTCGTGGGCGGCGGCTGGCCGTCCGTCGATGTGCGGCACGAGATGTTCGAGGAGGCCGTGGAGATCATCCGCGCCCTCTTCGCGGGCCGCCACGTCAACCATCGCGGCACGCACTTCGACGTGGAGTCGGCCCGGCTGTGGGACCTGCCGGACGAGGCGCCGCCCATCGGCATCGCGGTCTCCGGTGAGCGGTCGTGCGAACTCGCGGGCCGGCTCGGCGACCTGGTGATCGCCACCGAGCCCAAGGCGCACCTGCTGGAGGCGTTCGACCGGCACGGCGGTGAGGGCAAACCCCGCGTGGGCCAGTTGCCCGTCTGCTACGACCCCGACCGGGACACGGCCATCAAGCGGGCGCACTCCCAGTTCCGCTGGTTCGGCAGCGGCTGGAAGGTCAACTCGGAGCTGCCGCACCCGGATTCGTTCGACGCGGCGACCCAGTTCGTCACGCCCGACGACGTCGCCGACTCCATCCCCTGCGGCGACGACCCGGAGGCGTTCGTCGACGCCGTCCGCCCCTACGCGGAGGCCGGGTTCAGCGAGATCGCCCTCGTCCAGATCGGCGGCGAGTCGCAGCCGGCGTACCTGGACTGGTCGGAGAAGACCCTGCTGCCCGCCCTGCGCGACGCGTTCGGCTGAGGTTTTCCGCCAGCGCCTCGACGGCCTGTCCGACCAGTTGAGCCCTCCGTTGCGGGGGGCTCTTCTTCATGAGCGCGCTCATCCGCTGCGCCTCCTGGGTGGTGGGCAGGAATCCGGCCAGGAGCAGGGGCAGCAGCAGGCGCCGGACGAGCACTTCGCTCTCGGAGGAGACCTGGGGCCTGCGCACCACCGAGACATTGACGCGGATCGCGTGCTCGTTGCCCGGCGGGACGCCCGGCCGGTCCGTCTCGATCGCGGCGTAGCGAAAACCGTGCGCGAGGTCGCAGGCCGGGCAGCCGGCCGGGCCGCGGGCGAGCCGGTCGCCGCAGTCGGGGCACACCAGCCGGTCCAGGGCGGCGTCCACCACCCGCCAGTCGTACCGGTCGGGTTCGGCCGCGACCGTGCCGGCCAGCACCCGCTCCCGGTCATCTCCTGCGGCGGCGCCCCGACTCCGCAGGAAGGCGGCCCACTCCGCCTCGATGATGCCGTCCACCCGTGCGCGGCAGACGGCACAGGCGGGAGCACCGCCGTACTCGTATCCGCCGCACTCGGCACAGCGGCGCAGCACCTCGCCGGCCTCCGGTCGCACCATGCGGCACATCCTCGCGCACCCGGGCCTGGCGGGGAAACGCATTACGGCACGCCGGGACGGGGACCGGGAGCGAGGGCACCGATGAGCTGAAGAAGGCCGTCGCCGGCGAGAGCCGGGCGGCCGACCGCATCGGATACGTACGCCAGATCGCCGAGTCGGGGCAGGTCAGGACGCCCGCCGGGCAGACCGTCGACGCCCCCGCCGACCTCCGTCAGGAGGCCGAACGGCACCTGTCGCTGCTCGACGAACTGGACGAGGGCGAGGGCGCCGGCGAGTGGGCCGCCGAAGCGTACGCCACCGTGAAGTCCCTGGTCGTGGAGGCTGTGTAGGCCGATCCGGGGCTGCGGGTGCAGGAGCGGCGCACGAAGTTCTGCAGCAGCCTGCAGAAGGCGACCAAGGTGTTCGAGGAGCTGACCTTCGACGACGCCGGGGAGTAAGAGTACTACGAGGACGACATGGTGCAGCGTCTGGAGGAGCTCCAGCGGGCCGTGGCGGTCTGTATCGAGTCGCTGCGCGGCGCCCGCGGGAATCACCCGTAGAGCGGAGCATCTCGCGGAAATCGTGGGTACAAGAGGGCTCTACGTCGGTTCTTCCCGGAGGCCCTCTCGTGAACTCCTTCGTCCACAAAACCGTGGTGGTGCAGTTGCAGGCGGGTGACACGGACCGTTTCTCCGTACTCGCCCACCTGAGCTACGACGCCTCGGACCCGTTCGCCGTCACCGTCGTCTTCAGCCATGACGGCCGGGTCCTCGCCCGGTGGCAGCTGGACCGGGAGATGCTCGGCGACGCGCTGCGGCGTCCGGTCGGGGTGGGCGACGTGCGGATGCGCCCCGAGTCACGGGGCATGTGGCAGGAGCTGCGCATGGAGTTCTTCGGTGACGCCCGTTCCGACGGCGGCCGTCACCACGCGGTGGTGTTCGCGTGGGCCCCGGCCTTCGCGGCGTTCCTCCGGGAAACCCACGAACTGGTCCCGCCGGGCCGTGAGGAGGTCCGTCTCGACGACTTCCTGGCGAACGTCATCGCCGGGAGCTGAACCGCGGGGCGAGCCGGGCGGCCGTACACGTGCCACCGCCCCGCTGCCGCCGGGACGATGGGCTGCCACGAGAGGAGCCCGCCATGTCCGACGTGTCCGACGTGCGTCCCGGCCCGCGCCTGTCCCTGCCCGCCGCCCTCGCCTCGCGGTGTGGTCGCGGTGCTGGTCCTGCGCTCGAAGCGGCGCCGGAGGCCGGGCGCGCGCACGGTCTGCGCCGCCGGCCGGCGGCTCGCTGTCGCCGTCACCTGGAGGTGTGGCGGTACCTGGTCCACAGGGGCAGGACGAACCAGCACAGCAGATACCAGCCGACCACGCCGGCGACCAGGTAGGGAACGAAGCCGTTGTGCGTCGCCACGCGCAGGATCAGCAGCAGTGAGGCGGTCGTCGTGGCGAGCAGCAGCACGAGGCCGAGCACCGTCAGCCGGGAGGCCAGCCGCACCGCCTGCGGTTTCACGCGCCGCCCGGACACGAGGCGGTGCAGGGACACCGGCCCTATGAGCGCCCCGGTCGCGCAGGCGCCGAGGACGACCGTCACCATGTAGATCATCTGGTCGGTGTCGGAAAGGTCGTCGTACTTCTCGGTGAACACCACGGTGAGCAGAAAACCGAACAGGATCTGCACGCCCATCTGCGCGACGCGGACCTCCTGGATGAGCTCCTGCCACATCCGGTCCGCTCTCTCCTCCTCCGTCTCGTTGCGCCCCCTGCGCATGGCCCCGCCCTCCGACGTGTCCGCCACTGTTCCTCCTTCTGCTCGATCCGGCCCTCCGCTTCCCGTGTGCCCCGTAAAGAGCCGTTGTCCCGGTCCGGCGGCGGTTTGAGCGATCAGGGGACGGTTACACGGACGGCGCGAATGACGCAGAGCACCGAGGAGGTCGTGGACGCATGTCCCATACGCAGCTCACCGTGACGCTCAGCGGCGGAGGCGCGGACGACGCACGAGCGGTCGTCCGGGCGCTGGAGGGCACCTTCGGAGCGCCCGACGAACGGCCCGCCGACGAGAACGCGACGGTGCACACGGCGACCTTCGACGGCGACACGGACGGAGGTTCCGCCGGGAGCGGCGGGGAGAGCGCGGGGCGCCTGTCCGCGCCGGTGACCGTCACCGTGCAGGGCAGCCCGGAGGCCGTCCGGCGGGCGAGCGACACGCTCGCCCGGGTCTTCACCGCTCGTGACGACGGTGCCGCCTCCGGCGACCAGGAGCAGGAGAGGCAGCTGCTCCTGGAGCCGTGAGGGCCGTGCCTACCAGCGGGATTCGACCTGGTCCTTGATCCGCCGGTCGTAGAGGTCGCGGATCGCGGTCAGTGTCTCGCCGGGCAGCCGCGGCAGGCGGGCGGCGGCCGCGTTGGCGCGGGCCTGCTCGGGTGAGCGGGCGCCGGGGATCACGGTCGTGACGCCGGGCTGCTCGATGATCCAGCGCAGGGCCAGCTGGGCCGGTGTGTACCCCTCCGGGGCGAGCGCGGCGAACTCGGCGGCCGCCTCGACGCCGGTGGCGTAGTCGACGCCGGAGAAGGTCTCGCCCACGTCGAAGGACTCGCCGTGCCGGTTGTAGGTGCGGTGGTCGTTCTCCGGGAAGACGGTGTCGCGCGTGTACTTGCCCGACAGCAGGCCGGAGGCCAGCGGGACGCGGGCGATGATGCCGACGCCGGCCTCACGGGCGGCCGGGAGCACCTCGCGAAGCGGCTTCATGCGGAACGGGTTGAGGATGATCTGCACACTGGCCACGTTCGGCCGGGCGATCGCGGTCAGCGCCTCCTGGCAGGTCTCCACGCTGACGCCGTACGCGGCGACGCGTCCCTCCTGGACCAGGGTGTCGAGGGCGTCGAACACCTCGTCGGTGGAGTAGACGGGCGTCGGCGGGCAGTGCAGCTGCACCAGGTCGATCCGGTCGACACCGAGGTTGCGCCGGGAGCGGTCGCTCCAGGCGCGGAAATCGGCGAGGACGTAGTTCTCGGGGATCTGCTCGACCCTGCGGCCCATCTTGGTGGCGACCATGACGTGCAGGTCCGGCCGGCCGCCGAGGAAGGCGGCGATGGTCTGTTCGCTGCGGCCGTCGCCGTACACGTCGGCGGTGTCGAAGAAGGTCACCCCGGACTCGGCCGCCGCCTCCAGCACCGCGAGGGCTTCCTTGTCGTCGACGTCCCCCCAGTCGGCACCCAGCTGCCACGTACCGAGACCGACGACGGAAGCGTGCTGACCCGACCTGTCGAATGTGCGCTCGTCCATGGGCGTCAGTCTGTCACCTGTCACGGCCCCGCGCGGAACGTATCGCTCTGGCCCCTCATTCCCGCCAGGCTCACTCACACGAGTGAATAAAGGCGACAGGAACCTGTCATGTGTCAAAAGGCCCTAGCGTGACCGCACGTGACCACTGGTTCAGTGAGAAACCTTCCTCCGGACGAACCGCGTCGGACGCGCCGGGGCTTCCTCCTGACCGCCGCGGCGCTGGCCGCCGCACCGGGACTGCCGGCGGATCCGGCGGCCACCGCCGTGGAGTTGCCGGACTTCCCGGCGGACGTCGCCCTGTACCGCTCGGCGTACCGGAACTGGGTCGGCGAGATCACCGTCGACGGGCTGTGGGCCTGCGCGCCCGCCGACCCGGGCCAGGTGGTCACCGTCGTCAACTGGGCGTGGCGACACGGCCGATGACGCGGAGGCGTTCCTGCGCGACATCGAGCGGTTCCTGGTGCGCACCTTCGACGGCGGTTTCGCCCTCACCCGGGTGGAGTGGTCCAAGGGGTGGGCGTACACCGACGACGGGGTGTGGAGGGACCCGGAGGTGCTGGGCTCGGTGGTTCCGGCCGCGGTCGGGTCGGCCGAGTGGGCCGAGGCGGTGGCGGTGCTGGACCGGCTCGACCAGCACGGCGTGTACGGCAACGCCTTCCTGGACCGGCTGTTCGCCTGAAGCCCTCCGAGTGAGGCCTATCAGGTCAGGTAGGCCTGTACCGCGGGCGCGTACCGGTCCACCAGGGCGTCGACCGTGCTCGCCCGGATCTCGGTGCCGCGGGCGATGCCGTACATCACGCCCAGGCCAAGGAGGGTGGCGACGGCGAGTTCGGCGCGCAGTCCCGCGTCGGGGCCGGTGAGGCGGGAGGTGAGGCGGTCGGTCACCTGGGTGCGGAAGTTGGCGCGCAGGATGTCGCCCTGCTCGCCGTGCAGCGGCGCGAACACGATCCGCAGCAGCGGGTCGGCGCCCTGCTCGGACTGGCTGACCAGCACGTGCCGGACCATGTGCGGGCCGAGCTCCGCGAGGGGCGCGGCCAACAGGGCGTCGGCGTCGGTCTCGAAGGACATGACCCGGGCGAACAGCGCGTCCTTGTTGCCGAAGTACTTGAGGATCAGCGGCGGACTCACGCCGGCGCGGTCGGCGACCGCCTTGAGGGTGATGTCGGCGTGCGCGTGCCGGGCCAGCAGATGGCGGGCCGCCCTCAGGATGGCCGCCTTGGTCGACTCGGCGTCCCTGCGGGCCGGTGCGGGCGTGACGGGTGGAGTGCTCACGGCACTCATGCTCCCTCCATCGCCCGGTCTCGTGCGCCCCGGGTGCGGTCCCCGGCCGGCGCGGGCCCGTCCGCCGCGCCCTGAGCGGTGTCGCCGGGGATGCACAGCGCCGCCGCGGCGGCCGCGAGAGCGACCGCGGCGGCCATCGTGAAGGCCAGGAGGTAGCCGTGCAGGGTCGGCACGGGCGCTCCCTGGACGGGGCTCGTGTGGTGCACGAGGACGGCGGCCACGGCGGCACTGGAGCCGGCCTGGCCGATCGTCCGCATCAGGACGTTGACGCCGTTGGCGGAGGCGGTCTGCCCGGCCGGCACGGCCCGCAGGATGAGCGTGGGCAGCGCCGAGTAGGCCAGTGTGGTCCCGATCGCGACGACCGTGGCTCCCGTGATGATCATCCACAGGTCGCGGCTGTCGGCGATACGGACCGCGTACCCGGCGGCGATGACCGCCGCCCCGAGGGCGAGGGTGACACGCGGGCCGCGCGCGGCGGAGATCCGGGCGGAGACGGGCGACAGCAGCAGCATGACGACGCCGCTGGGCAGCAGGCACAGTCCGGTGGCGACGATGGACAGCCCGAGCCCGTACCCGGTGGCCTGGGGCGCCTGCACCAGCTGGGCGGTGACCAGGGTGTTGGCGTAGAACGCGAACCCGGCGAGCAGCGCGGCCACATGGGACAGCCCGACCCGGGGCTGTGCGACCAACCGCAGGTCGACCAACGGCTGTTCGGCCCGCAGCTGCTGCCACCACCACAGGGCGAGCACGACGGCGGCGCCGGCGAACAGGGCCAGGACGCGCGGGCCGCCCCAGCCCCACTGTCCGCCCTGGGACACCCCGAGCAGCAGGCACACCAGCCCGGTGGCCAGTCCCAGCGCGCCCGGTACGTCGAACCGGCCCGGCTCCCGTACGGGCGACTCGCGCACCGCCCACCACACCAGCGTCACGCCCGTGGCGCCGAGGGCGCTGGTCACCCAGAACATGGTGTGCCAGTTCGCGTACTGCACGATCACGGCGGCCAGCGGCAGACCGAGCGCGGCGCCGATGCCGACGGTGGAGCTCATCAGCGCCACGGCCGATCCCTGGCGCTCGGGCGGCAGTTCGTCCCGCAGGATGCTGATGGACAGCGGGACGACCGCGGCGGCGGCTCCGGACAGGGTGCGGGCGGCGATGAGCACGCCGATGTCGGAGGACAGGGCGCACAGGACCGAGCCGGCGGTCATCAGCACGAGGGCCGACATGAGCACGCGCCGCTTGCCGTACATGTCGCCGGCCCGGCCCAGGACCGGGGTGAGGACGGCCCCGGAGAGCAGGGTGGCCGTGACCATCCAGGAGACGGTGCTCGCGGAGGCGCCGGTCAGCCGGGGCAGGTCGGGCAGCAGGGGCACGACCACGGTCTGCATGACGGCCATGAGGATGCCGCCGAACGCGAGCACCGGGACGGTGAGCCGGTCCCGGGCGGTGCTCGCACCGGACGGTTTGCGTATCGCGTGGGTCTGGTCCATCGGCACTCCAGCGGCGGCGCCCCTGGCGAGGCGGCGGGTGAATTGTCATTCACCATAACTGGTGAATGACAATTCACCCAAGGGGCCCGTGATTATTCGCGGGCGGAGAGCGCCCGCGCGTGGACCGTCCGCGCGACCTTCGGACCGATCCAGCGCTTGAACCGGCGCAGGGGCTCCAGCCGCACCGCCGCCCGGTCGAGCCGGTAGTACAGCTGCGGCGGGACGTACGGCAGCAGGGGCGAGTGGCGCTGGCCGAGCAGGGCGAACATGCGCTCCGGGGGGAGGTGGATGTAGCGCGGGAGGTTCTCGTACCACTGGGCGCTGTAGCGGGCCGCGCTCTGCACGGGCAGGAGGGCGGCCTTGCGCTCGGCTTCGTAGCGTGCGAGGGCCTCGGGGAGTGTGCTGTGCTCGCGCAGCGCGGCGGCCAGGGCGATCGCGTCCTCCAGGGCGAGGGTGGTGCCGGCGCCGATGGAGTAGTGGGTGGTGTGGGCTGCGTCGCCGAGCAGGACGAGGTTGCCGTGGTGCCAGGTGCGGTTGGTGAGGGTGCGGAAGGTCTGCCAGGGGCTGCCGCCGGGACGGCCCAGCAGGGGGTGACCGTCCAGGACGCCGGCGAAGAGTCTCTCCAGCAGGGCCCGCCCCTCGGCCTCGCCCGCCCGGTCCAGCCCGAGTCCGGTCCAGGTCCGGGGTGCGCATTCGAAGACGCAGGTGCTTCGGTCGGGACCGTATCCGTAGCCGTAGCACCAGATCCAGCCGTGGCCGGTCTCCACGAAGGCGAAGGTGAAGGCATCGAAGACCTTGGTGGTACCGAGCCAGACGTAGTGGTTGCGTCCGGCCGTGAGCCGGGTGCCGAAGTGCGCGGCATGCCGGCCGCGCAGCGCGCTGCGCACGCCGTCGGCCGCCACGATCAAGTCGGCGTGGGCGGGCAGGTCGCCCCCGGTGATCTCGCGCTCGTACTCCAGGCGCACGCCGAGGTCGCGGGCACGGGCGGCGAGGACCTCCAGCAGGCGGTGGCGGCCGATGCCGTGGCCCTCGTCACCGCGGTGCCGGGCCGTCAGGTCCCGGACGTGGGCGACACCGTCACGCCAGCGGACGGAGTCGGCGTCGAGGATCCGCGCCGACTCGGGGTCGTGCCGGTGGAGTTGATCGAGCAGTCCGCGCCAGTAGGTCACGCCCCAGCCATAGGTCGATCCCTCCGGGTCGCGTTCGTGGACGGTGATGTCGTGGGCCGGGTCCTGCCGCTTGAGCAGGATGGAGAGATACAGACCGGCGGGCCCGCCGCCGACACAGGCGACCTTCACGCGCACCCCTGAGAATCACTGAGAGCTGTCGATTGCCGACGCAGAGTAGCAGCAGGCAGGCATCATCGACCGGACCGCCGAATCGCGTCAGTTTCGCGGCGTGACGCGCACCACGGGCGGCACGGAGCACCGGGAGAAACATCCGCCCCGGCGCCCCTCACGAGTGGAATTTCCCCTTCCACCGTCCTGCGCGGATCCCTCACAGCAAGATCATCTTCGTTCAATCTTGCACGACATGTGGGTAATTGCCCGGATCACAGCCAACCGGCTCGCGTGGATTTCTCCCGGTACCGCGCGGGCCGGTAGGCATGCGGGGTCATCAGCAGAACCGACCCAGGAGGTCCGTATGCCGGAACTCAGCCGTCGCCGCGCGCTCACCGCCGCGGCCGCCCTCGCCACCGCCGCGGGAACCCTGCCTGCCATCACCCCGGCGGCGGCCGCCGGGCACCAGCACTCCCCCGGGACCTTCGACGAGGTCTACAGGGGCCGCCGGATACAAGGCCGTCCGGCCACCGGGACCGGTCACCACCACCACGGCGCGGGTTACGCGGTGTTCGTCGACGGGGTGGAGCTGCACGTGATGCGCAACGCCGACGGCAGCTGGATCAGCGTCGTCAGCCACTACGACCCGGTACCCACCCCGCGGGCCGCCGCCCGCGCCGCGGTGGACGAGCTGCAGGGCGCACCACTGCTGCCCTTCCCCGCCAACTGACCCGTCCCGCAAGGCATCTGGAGCACCCGCACATGGCTGTCCGCAAGAACCAGTCCGCCCTCACCGCCGACGAGAAGCGGCGTTTCGTCGCCGCGCTGGTCGAGCTGAAGCGCAGCGGCCGCTACGACGAGTTCGTCACGACGCACAACGCGTTCATCGTCTCCGACACCGACAACGGCGAGCGGACCGGCCACCGCTCGCCGTCCTTCCTGCCCTGGCACCGGAGATTCCTCCTGGAGTTCGAGCGGGCACTGCAGTCGGTGGACGCGTCGGTGGCCCTGCCGTACTGGGACTGGACCGTCGACCGCACGCCCCGCGCCTCGCTGTGGGCGCCCGACTTCCTCGGGGGCACCGGGCGCGAGCGGGACGGCCGGGTGACGGACGGGCCGTTCTCCGCGGCGAGCGGCAACTGGCCGATCAACGTGCGGGTCGACGGCCGTACGTTCCTGCGCCGCTCCCTCGGCTCCGGGGGACGCGGGCTGCCGACCCGGGCGGACGTCGAGTCGGTGCTGTCGATGCCGACGTACGACATGCCGCCCTGGAACAGCGGCTCGGACGGCTTCCGCAACCATCTGGAAGGGTGGCGCGGCGTCAACCTGCACAACCGCGTCCACGTCTGGGTCGGCGGGCAGATGGCCACCGGTGTCTCCCCCAACGACCCGGTGTTCTGGCTGCACCACGCGTACATAGACAAGCTGTGGGCCGAGTGGCAGCGCCGCCACCCCGGCTCCGGCTACCTGCCGGCCGCGGGCACACCGAACGTGATCGACCTGCACGAGACGATGCGGCCGTGGCACGACACCAGCCCGGCGGACCTGCTGGACCACACGCCGCACTACACGTTCGACGCCTGATCAGACGGTGGCGTCCGCGCGGCACTCCGGGTGGCCCCAGCCGCTGTCGTTCTTGGCGATGGGCTCACCGGCCGCGTAGGAGCGGCCGCACTGGCAACGGCCGGGGAACTTCGCCTTGATGGTGCGCGTGGAGCCCTTCGCGGCGGAACCCTTCGCCGCGGAGGCCTTGGCGCCGCGGAACGAACCGCCGCGCGAGCGGGCCCGCGGGGCCTTGGCCGGGGCGTCCGGGGCGGGCGGCGGCTCGGGGGAGCCGAGGCCGCTGCCCGCGGGCTCCTGGACGGTCGCGGCCTGGCTGGCGGCGCGGTCGGCGAAGTCGTTGAGCCGGTCACCGTCGACCTGGTGGGCGGGGACGTAGCGGAACTCGACCGAGCGGCCGTCGAGGAGCTCGTCGATGCGGACGACGAGCTCCTGGTTGGCCACCGGCTTGCCGGCGGACGTCTTCCAGCCGTTGCGCTTCCAGCCGGGCAGCCACGTGGTGACGGCCTTCATGGCGTACTGCGAGTCCATCCGGATCTCGAGCGGCACATCGGGGTCGGTCGCCGACAGCAGGCGTTCCAGCGCGGTCAGTTCGGCGACGTTGTTGGTGGCCTTGCCGAGCGGCCCCGCCTCCCACCGCTCCGGCGTCTCGGAAGCGTCGGCGACGACCCAGGCCCAGCCCGCAGGCCCGGGGTTTCCCTTCGAAGCCCCGTCGCACGCGGCCACAACACGTTCACGCATGGGCTCGATCATGCCATGGCCGCGGGAGCCGTCCGGCCGGGAGGGGCGGGGAGGGGCCGGGCGGCTACGACACGTCGGTGAGCTTCGGCATGTCCCCCTCGGTCGTCGTGGTGTCGATCACCGAGAAGTTCGTGCCCTGCGGGTCGCTGATCGCCGCGAACCGGCCGAACGGGGTGGTCATCGGGCCGAACCGCAGCACGCCCCCGAGTTCGGTGGCCCTCGCCACGGCCTCGTCGCAGTCCTCGACGGCGAAGTACACGTTGATGTACGGCGGCACCTCGGGCGGGAACTCCTCCCCCATCTTCATCCGGCCCAGCACGGTGCGTTCACCGAGGTCGTAGAGCCGGAAGTCCATCTCCTCGTCCTCCATGTCCCGCTGCCGGTAGGAGAAGACGGCGGGGAAGAAGGCGTCGGACCTCCCGGGCTCGCGGGTGAAGATCTCCGCCCACGTGTAGGCGCCCGGTTCGGCCATCGCCTGGAAGCCCTCGTGACTGCCGGACTGCCAGACGCCGAAGACCACACCGCTCGGGTCGCGGGCCAGGCACATGGTGCCGAGGTCGGCGACCCGCATCGGCTCCATCAGCAGCTCGCCGCCGTGGTCGCGGATCCGGGCGGCGGTGGCGGCGGCGTCCTCGGCGGCGAAGTACAGGCACCACTGCGACTGGCCTTCCTGGCCGGGCATGGGCGGCACGACGGCGGCGACCGCCTTGCCGTTCGAGTAGGCCTCGGTGTAGTTGCCGAACTCGGTCGACGCCTCGGCGAAGGTCCAGCCGAGGACGTCCCCGTAGAAGCTCTTGGCCCCTTCGAGGTCACTGAACATCGCGTCGGCCCAGCAAGGGGTTCCTTCTGGTTGCACGGCCATGGGTTCGGCCCTCTCCGTTGGGGGGGTGGTCCGTTTCCTCACGCTAGTCATCCCGGGGCGGACCCGCGCGCCGAGCAGGTCCGCCCCGCGGAGGGGCGCGCCGACGGCGGCTGCGCGGCGTGCACGACCGTGCCGACCGGGTCCGCCCACCGGGCTTCCGATCACCGCCGACCGCATCCGGCCACCCTGTCCGGCGTACGTCTTCCGCCCGGCGCCCGGCTGTGCTTGCCTGAGGGCCGTTTCGCCGACCGGGGGCGGGAGTTGCCGTATGCGCAAGTCGTGGGTCGTGGGGGCGGTACTCGCCGCGGTGCTGCTCGGCGGGTGCGGGGATCCGCAGTCCGCGCCCGCGGAGCCGGCGCCGACCGCGCCGCGCGCGTCGGCCACCACTCACCAGCGCGCCCCTGCCTCCCCGGCCACGGAACCGAAGAGGGCACCCAAGGTGCTGTACCTCGGCGACTCGCTGGCGATGGAGGCTCAGAAGGTCCTCGGGCAGGAGGTGCGCCGGGACTTGAAGGCGGAATACACCAGCGCCCCGTACTCCGGCACCACGCTCTGCGACTACCTGGAGGGCACCGCCGAGCGGTCCCTGGTGCCGGCCGCCGACAAGGCCGCCGCACTGGTACGCCGACTGCGGCCCGACTTCGTGGTGCTGCAGTTCTGGGGGAACTCCTGGGGCTACACGCCCTGCATGGACGGCATCACCTACGACAAGTCCCGGGCCCGGTACTTCACCCGGTACGCCGACGACGCGCGCCGGCTCACCGAGCAGATCGCCGCGGCCGGGGGCGGTACGCGCCCCAGGATCGTCTGGGTGACACAGGGCCCGGACCCGATCACCCCCGACCGGGTCCGGCGCGTCAACGCGCTCTACGAGAAACGGGCAGCCGCCTCGGGCGACCTCGTCGCCGACGCCGGGAAGGCGGTCAGTCCGGCGACCGGCCGCTACACGTGGACCCAGTACCTGCCCTGCACGACCTACGAGCGCGCCCACCCCGGCTACTGCACGCAGCCCGGCCGTGATCGCACGGCCCTGCACCGCGACGACGACTACCTGCACTTCTGCCTGGCTCCGACGACGTCCAGGCCGAAGCCCTGCCCGGTGCGCTCCCCAGGGATCCTGCGCATCGCCCAGGAGGTCACCAAAACCATTCGACAGTCGGCGAGCCGACCGCTCGAATAGGCGCCATGTGCGCCGCACGCATGCATGAGGACGAACTGGACATCGACGCCAGGTGGCCGGCCGGCTGATCGCGCGGCAGTTCACGCGGTGGGCGGGGCTGCCCCTGCGTCGCCTGGAATCCTCCGGTACGGAGAACGCCATGTACCGCCTCGGTGCGGACAAGGTCGTGCGGCTTCCCCGGCATCCCCGCGCCGTCGAGGCCATCACCCATGAACTGCGCTGTGCCCCGACTGGGCCGGGACTGCCCGCGGCCTCACCCGAACCTCTCGGGCGGGGCGAGCCCGGCGAGGACCCGTGATCGACTTCGGCACGGTCGGGGTGGGTGATCCCTCCGTCGGCCTCATCAGCGCCTGGTGCCTGCTGCCCGCCGGGCCGCGGCGTCTTCCGCGAGGCGGTGGGCGCCGACGAGGCCACGTGGGCACGGGGCAGGGGCTGGGCTCCGTCGATCGCGGTGATCGCGCTGCCGTACTACTGGGACACGAACCCGCCGGTCGCGGAGAACTCCCGGCACGTGATCCGGGAGATCCTGGCCGAGACGGCGTAGGGCAGGGCCGGGGGCCGCTCTCCTCAAGGGCGCGGCCCTGCTCCGTACGGGGCCGTCACACGCCCGCGTACGCCTTCTCCAGGGTGGCGATGTCGAACTTGCTCATCGCCATGAACGCCTCGGTCACCCGGGCCGCCTTCGCCGGATCCGGGTCGGTGATCATGTCGTCGAGCCGGTCGGGGACGACCTGCCAGGACACCCCGTACCGGTCCTTGAGCCACCCGCACGGGCCGGGCTCGCCGCCGTTCTCGGTGAGCTTGGTCCAGTAGTGGTCGATCTCCTCCTGGTTCTCGCAGAAGATCATGAAGGAGACCGCCTCGGTGAACTTGAACTGCGGTCCGCCGTTGAGCCCGATGAACCTGTGGCCGTTGGCCGTGAACTCGACGGTCATCACGCTGCCGGCCTGCCGGGGTGCTCCCTCGGGGTAGCGGGCGATCTTGCCGATGCCGGAGTTCTTGAAGACCGAGACGTAGAAGTGGGCCGCCTCCTCGGCCTGGCCGTCGAACCAGAGACATGTGGTGAAACCGTCGGATGCCATGAGTACCTCCAGGGGGCGCGGATCGCTGTCATCTGTGTCGACCGGCCGGCGCCGTGAAACTCATCGGCCGGCCACCGGTGACTTGAAGCCGATGGCCGGTGCACCCACACGAACCGGCATCCGGGAATGACGTCATGGCCCGCTGACAGCATCCGGCCCCTCCGCCTCGACATCCCGCGAAGCGACCTCGACGACCTCCACGACCGGCTGGACCGGACCCGCCCGCCGGACGAGCTGCCCGGCACGAGTCGGGCGTACGGCCGCGCCGACGGCGGATCCGCGCGAGCCGGCCGGTCACTTGCGGAAGGCGTTTCAGTCGCGCGAGAAGGGCTGACCGCCGGGCTCTGCCGGTAGCGGATCTGCCCAGGGCAGAGAAACCGGCTGGGGGCTTCGTCCGAGGTCAAGAGTGGAGTCGACGGCATGTCCCCGACCCCCGCGGCACGCACGCCGCGGCGAAGGAGAACCGATGAGTCCACTCAGCGCGCTCGCCCCGCGGGCGGAGGAGGGCGACACCCCTCCGACCCGGTTCGACGACCATCTGGCCGCCCAGCTGCTCTCCCAGCGGATCGTGCTGCTGGGCACCCAGGTCGACGAGGTCTCCGCGAACCGCGTCTGCGCCCAGCTGCTCATCCTGTCCGCGGAGGACCCGCGGACCGACATCAGCCTGTACATCAACAGCCCCGGCGGGGGGGTGCACGCGGGGCTCGCCATCTACGACACGATGCGGCTCATCCCGAACGACGTCTCCACCCTGGCGATGGGCTTCGCGGCCAGCATGGGCCAGTTCCTGCTCAGCGTCGGCGCGCCGGGCAAGCGCTACGCCCTGCCGAACGCGCGGATCATGATGCACCAGCCGTCGGCGGGCATCGGCGGCACCACCGCCGACATCGAGATCCAGGCGGAGAACCTGGAGTACACCAAGCGGACCATCGAGCGGATCACCGCCGAGCACACCGGTCAGAGCCCGGAGACGATCTCCCGGGACGGCGACCGGGACCGGTGGTTCACGGCCGACGAGGCCAGGGAGTACGGCATGGTCGACCGGGTCGTGGAGTCCCTCGCGGACGTCCGCCCGGCCACGACGCGACGCAGGATGGGGCTGCAGTGATGGGGAGCTACACGATTCCGAACGTCATCGAGCGGACCCCGCAGGGCGAGCGGTCCTTCGATGTCTTCAGCCGGCTGCTCAACGAGCGGATCATCTTCCTCGGTACCGAGATCGACGACGGGGTCGCGAACGTCGTCATCGCGCAGCTCCTCCATCTGGAGTCGTCGGCGCCGGAGAGCGAGATCTCGGTCTACATCAACTCCCCCGGCGGCTCGTTCACCTCCCTGATGGCCATCTACGACACGATGTCGTACGTGCGGGCGCCGATCTCGACGTGCTGCGTCGGGCAGGCGGCCTCCACCGCGGCCGTGCTGCTGGCCGGCGGGGACCCCGGGCGGCGGTTCGTGCTGGAGCACGCGCGCGTGCTGCTCGGCCAGCCGGCGACCGGCGGGCAGCGCGGCATGGTCTCCGACCTGGCGCTCCAGGCCAAGGAGATGGTGCGGATCCGCTCCCAGGTGGAGCAGGTGCTGGCGCGGCACACCCACCACGACGCGGCGACGCTGCGGGCCGACATGGACCGGGACAAGGTGTTCACCGCGCAGGAGGCGGTGGCCTACGGGCTGGCCGACGAGGTGCTCAGCCGGCGCCTCCTGAAGGTCTGAGGCACCGGCCGGCCCGCAACGGCTCAGGCAGCCAGGCACATCCCGTCGTGCGAGGGCGTGGACGCCCGGCGGCGGCTGCCGCCCCCGTACCGCGAGGTGACGCGAACCAGTTCGCCCTGCGCCCTCGACAGCAGATCGCCGAGGCTCAGCCCGAGGGCGTGGGCGGCGGCCGCGAGAACCTCCGAGGAGGCCTCCTTGCGGCCGCGCTCCACCTCCGAGAGGTACGGCATGGAGATCCGCGCCTGGTCGGCGACGTCCTGCAGGGTGCGCTCCTGCGCGAGCCGTTCCCGGCGCAGCACGTCACCCACCAGGTCACGCCACAGCGGCTCCCTCGGCGCGGGAGCCGGGGGCCCCTGACGCGGTGGAGCGGCGACGGGAGGTCCTCCTGGCGGACGCAGCGGGACCACTCGGGCTTCGTTCGGCACGTGGTTGCTCACTTCTCCAGCCTAGGAATCCCGGCCGTCAGGGGAAGATCTCGGCGTTCCGCCCTGGGTGGAATCAGCGGAACGCGAGGTTCGACAAAAGAGGCGGGCATGGTGCACGCACGTCCGGGTACCCGCAACTCGGGAGTACTCAGGCACATGTCAGCCGTGACGTTCGGGAGAGGTAATGGAGACCGCCGTGATCCGGTCGAAGGCACAGGTCGTCGCAGAGAACGCCGAGACCGGCACGGGTGACGGAGCCCTGCCGGGAGTCGTGGACCCGCGGTCCGTGGCCCCGCGGGACGCCCGGGAGCTGTCCCGCCAGTTCTTCAAGCGTCTGACGGAACTCGAAGAGGGCACGCACGAGTACCAGTACGCGCGCAACACGCTCATCGAGATGAACATGTCGCTCGTGCGGTTCGCGGCCGGCCGGTTCCGGGGCCGCGGCGACGACATGGAGGACATCGTCCAGACCGGCATGATCGGCCTGATCAAGGCCATCGACCGGTTCGAGCTGGCGCGGGAGGTGGAGTTCACCTCCTTCGCGCTGCCGTACATCGTCGGCGAGATCAAGCGGTTCTTCCGGGACACCACGTGGGCGGTGCACGTGCCGCGGCGGCTGCAGGAGCTGCGCGTGGAGCTTGCCAAGGCCCGCGAGGAGCTGGCCAGCCGCCTGGACCGCGAGCCGACGGTCGCCGAGCTGGCCACCCTGATGAACATCTCCGAGCGCGAGGTCGTGGAGGGGCAGATCGCGGCGAACGGGTACAATTCGTCGTCGCTGGACGCCGCGCTCACCGGAGACGGCCCCGAGGGCGGCGAGGCGGTCCTGGCCGACTTCATCGGCGTCGAGGAGGACGGGCTGCGGCTCGTCGAGGACTTCCACTCGCTCGCCCCGCTCATGGCGGAGCTCAGCGAACGCGACCGGCAGATCATCCACATGCGGTTCGTGGAGGAGGCCACCCAGGCGGAGATCGGTGAGCGGCTCGGCTGCTCGCAGATGCACGTCTCCCGGCTGATCAAGCGGATCATCACCCGGCTGCGCGAGGGCATGCTGGGTGAGATGGGCTGCGCCTGACGCGGCCGAACGGACCAGCACCAGCGGGTGCCGTCCCCACACGCGGGAGTGGGGACGGCACCCGCGACTGTGTCCGGCCCCGGTTTGTCGGACAACGGCGGATGTCGGCGGACGGCGGCGGGTGCACCGGTGGCTTCGACGCGCGGAGCGGTGCCCCACCGGCCCGGACGGCCGGATTCCGCAGCACTCCGCAGGACTCCCGACTGACTCGCCCGCCGTGTCCGGGCGGTTCTGGCGGTTTATCTCACCCGGACGGCTCATGCACCGTTTCCGCCGGACAGCGGCAGTACGGCGCGCACCCGCTTGCCCACCGGCACCCGTTCCACACTGACCTGCTCCGCGAGCGCGTGGACGATCTCCAGGCCGTGCCGGCCGATGCGCTCGGGGTTGCGGGGGAAGATCCGGGGCAGTGCGGAGCTGCTGTCGTAGACCGACACCGTCACCGCGGTGTCCGTGCCCACGAGGTCCAGGATGTACGGCCCGTTGCTGTGCCGGTCGGCGTTGGTGACCAGCTCGCTCACCACCAGCAGCACGGCCCCGTCCACGCGGTCGTCGATGCTCGCGCACCACTCGGTCCTGAGCTGGTCGAGAAAGAGCGCGGCGAAGGATCGCGCCTCGGCGATGCATCCCTGCTCGCCGGTGTAGTGGGCCGCCCGCCGGAGCGGTTCCACGGGCACGTCGAAACCAGTCGGTATCACTGCCCCGTCCAGGTGGTCGATCATACTTTTCTCTCTGGGAAGCCGGACTGGCCGGACGCTCTGCACAGTGCTCGTACCCCGAGCCGGGCTTCGCAGTCCTGGCAGGTGCTCGCCGTGTGCGCCCCGGGGCATTGTCCCCCGTCCACGGGGCACCCGGAAGAAGTCAGGGCCGGCCGACGGCGGCCGGGCCGGATCGCCGGAGGTGCGCGGTGGCCTGGTGGACATGGCTGGTCGTGGTGATCGCGGCGCTCGCCGCCGTCGCCATGGTGACGCTCGCCGTGCAGGCGGGCCGGCGGTCGGGGACGGTCATCGCGGTCCGCCGCAGGCCCGGCGGGAAGGGCCCGCGATGAACGAGCTGCTGGCCGCGCGGAGCCTGACGACACTGCCGGTGGTGACCCTGGGCGGCGACGCCGTCGCACAGATCAAGGACACCGTCTTCGACGCCGCGGCCGGGCGGATCACCGGCTTCACGCTCAGCGGCCGCGGTCTGCTGTCGGGCCCGCTGAAGCAGGGCCTGCCCTGGTCGGCGGTGCACTCGCTCGGCCCGCACGCTGTCATGATCCGCGACGCCCACGCGCTGCGGGACACCTCCGCGGTCGTGGCGCGCCGTGAAACCCATCAGGGCCGGGTGCTGCACGCGAAGGTGCTGACCGACGAGGGCGCCGAGGTCGGCACGGTGCTCGACGTGGTGGTCGAGGGGGGTACCAGCGGCCGGGTCGTGGGTTTCCGGATCGCCGCGGGCAAGGCGCTGGTGCAGGGCTCCAGGCGCAGGAGGCACCGGGTGTACGTACCGCGCGGCGAGACGCTCGCCGTGTCCGGCCGCGCCCTGGTGATACCCGCGGACGCCACCCGTTACGTCGCCGACGACCTGCCGGCCTTCACCGCCCGGGTCGGTGCCTTCCGGGAGGAGCACAGGGGGACGCCGTCATGATGCTGTTCTCGCAGGCGCGGGGGCTGCCGGTGCTGACGCTGACCGAGGCGGAGGAGATCGGCGTCCTGAGGTCGCTCACGGTCGACGCCGCGGCCGGGGTGGTCACCCATGTCCGGGTGCGCGGCAGGCACTCCCGCAAGGAGACCGTGCTGCCCTGGGGCGCCCTGCACGCCATCGGCCCGGACGCCGTGCTGGTGCGCACGACCGCGGCCCCGGCCGAGGTTCCGCCGCACCACGAGCTGCCCGGCCTGAGGATCCTCACCGAGACGGGTGACACGCTCGGCACGGTCCAGGACGTCGCGTTCGAGCCGGAGACGGGCCGTGTCGAGGCGGTCGTCACCGTCCAGGGCGATGTGCCGGCCGACCGTCTGCTCGGGCTCGGCGACTACGCCCTGGTGGTGCGGGCCGGCTGAGTCAGGAGGCGGGGGCCTCGTCCGTCGTGCCGCCCCCGGTGCCGCCGGTCCCGGTGTCATTGTCCGGCTCAGGCGCCTGGGACTCGGAGGTCGGCGGATCGCTCGTCGGCGGCTCCGACGAGGTCTCCGTGTCCGGGCTCGGCGGTTCGCTCGTCGGTGGCTCGGTGGAGCTGGAGTCGCCCGGCGACGTGGGTGTGGTGACGCTCGCCGACGGGGACGGCTTGTCCGGCTTCTCGGTCTTGTTGTCCTTCTCGCCCGTGTCGCCCTTGTGGCGCTCGAACCACTCGCCGTCCGGTTCGCACATCACGAAGACGTCGACCGGCTTCGGTGCGGGCGTGACCATGACGACCTTGGAGGACGAGTACCCCGGCCACCCGTCACCGGTCGTCTTGGGCGCGCTCTGCTGCGCGACCGGCAGGCCCAGCGGGTTGCCGCAGGCGCAGCGCACCCGGGGCACACCGCGGTCGTCGACGAGGACGGCGGTGCCGGACTGCAGGACGGCCTGGTAGCTGGTGGGGGCGCCGTCCTTGTAGCCGTGGTTGGTGACGCGGGTGTCCATCCGCAGCTGCACGGGGGTGAGCGAGCGCAGGTAGGCGGGGACGTCGGGCGGGTCGACGCGGGCGACCGAGGCGAACGCCCGCTGCTTGTCGGGAGCCCCCTTGAAGTAGGTGATCTGCTTCTCCACGTCGCAGCTGGCGACGTTGCGGGTGCCGCCGTACAGGCCGGGCGCGTCGCCCTTCACGCCCTGGACGGCGTTCTGCGGCGCCGACTCACTGGCCCCGGAGGGCGACACGGGTGAGGCCGAGCTCTTCTCCTCCGCCGTCGACTCGGTGAACGGGTCCGGGCCGGAGTCGGCCGCGGGCTGGAGGAACACCTCGCCGCTGGAGGTGCTGGTGCCGCCGTCCGACGCGCCGGTGCCGCCGCCGTCGGGCCGGGAGAGCACCACGGCCAGGATCACGGCGGCCACGACGGCGGTGGCGATGATCGCGACACGGGGTACGGACCCCCACCACGGGCGGCGGGGCTCCGGCGACCCGCCGCCCCCGGTGGGCGGCTCCGGGGGCGGGCCGCCGCCCGGCGGCGGCTGTGAGGGACCCGACAGCGGGCCCGATGGAGGTCCTGTGGGGCGGCCGGACGACGGCGGTTCGACGCTCACGAGCTCTTCTTCCCGCGTGGGTTCTCTGCGGCCCTCACACACCCGAAGTGATCGGTCCGATGTCTGCCGCTTTTTTCCACTACGGGTTTATTGTGTGCCCCTGTCCCATGTGCCCCGCAAGCCGACGCGGACGGACCTCTCCGGCGGGCACCCGGCCCGGATGCTGCTTAGCGTGGCAGCGTGAGTTCGCGCACCCCCTCCGGTCAGGCAGCTCCCTCCGGCGAGCGGACGGCCGCCCGCCACGGCTGGGCGCATGCCCTCGTCACGGTGCTCGCCGGGCTGCTGGCGATGGCGGTGGTGGCTGCGCTCGGCCTGTGGGCGGCCGGGGCCGGGGACCTTCCGGACGGCGCGTTCGTTCCGGTCGTCGCGGCCACGATGGTCACCGCTGTCGGCGGCACGGTGAAGCTCTCCGGAGGCGCCGGTGACCTCGCCGACACGCAGGCGGGCCTGACCGTGATCCCGCTGTCCGTCACGCTCACCGCGGCGCTGGTGATCGCCTGGGGCTTTCTGCGGCCGTTGCGGCACCGCGCGGTCGCCGGTGCCGCGGAACTGGCCGGCTGGGCCGGCAGGGTGGCGGCCCTGTGGCTGCTCGCGCTGATCGGCCTGACGCTCGCCGCCCGCCACACCTTCGACATCTCCCTCGGGGACGACGCGCTCGGCGAACTCGGCGATCTGTTCGGCGCCTCCCCGGAGGTCGGCTTCACCACCGATGTCCCGCTGTCCGTGTTCGTGGGTGTGGTGTGGCTGGCCGGTGTGCTGCTGCTGGCCCTGCTTGTCTCGCGCGGAGCCCCGTTGCCCGCGGGGCTGCTGCGCTTCCAGGCGTCTGTGCGGCCGACCGCGTACGCGATGGTCGCCCTGCTGCTGGCCTACGTCGTCATCGGTGTGGTGATCGCGCTGGTCGTCGCGGCGACGCGCGGGCACGCCACGGAGACCCTCGCCGTGATCCTGCTCGGTGTGCCCAACGTGGTGTGGCTGGGACTGACGATCGGCCTCGGTGCCACCTGGAACGGCCGCGTGGAGGGGCCTTTCGGGCTGCCCATGCCACAGGTGCTGGACGAGGTGCTGCGCACCCCGGACATCTCCGAGCTGAACCTGCGGACGCTGTCCGAGCACGACGGCCGGGTGTGGTGGCTGCTGGTCGTCGACATCGTGCTGCTGCTGGCCGCCGCGTTCGTGATGGCGGCCCGGTCACCGGCGCGGGTGCGGGCCTGGCAGCACGCCGTGCACATGGCGGTCGCGCTCGTGCTCACGGTGTTCATGATCTGCCTCGTCGGTCGCATCTCAGCGCACTTCGGCCTGTCCGTGCTCGGCATCGGCGACCTCGGCGGCGGCCTCGGGGGCGAGCTGTTCCTGAGACCCAAGCTGTGGGGTGCCGTCGGTCTGGCGGTGCCGTGGGGGCTGGTGACCGGGTTCGCCGGGGCGCTGGCGGCACGGCACGTCCGGCGGCGTGGCCAGGTGCGCTCCGGCAGTGAGCGCTGAGTCCGGACGGCTACATCCCCCGCGTCCGCTCCACGAAGACCGGCTCGGCCCAGCGCGGCGGCGGCTTCGGCCGCTCCTCCCCCGCGCCCGGGAGGTGCCGGTCCGCTCGGGTCGGTGCCCGTACGGCACCGGCGCCGCCGCCGGTCGTGGCGGCGCGCAGCGCGGTCATGAAGGCCAGGCAGGACGGGTACCGGTCGTCGGGGCTCTTGGCGAGGGCCTTGGCGAAGACGGGGTCGGCCTGCGCCGTGATGTCGGGCCTGGCCTCGGTCAGCGGGGGCGGGTCGTCGTACTGGTGGGCCCACAGCAGGGCCATGTCGTCGTCGCGGACGAAGGGCGGGTGGCCGGCGAGGATCTCGTAGACGACGCAGGCGAAGCCGTAGACGTCGCAGCGGGCGTCCACCGGCTTGCCGGAGATCTGCTCGGGGGCGACGTAGTCCAGCGTGCCGACGAACTGGCCGACCGTGGTGAAACCGGTCAGCGACAGCGACTTCTTCGTCAGGCCGAAGTCGGTGAGGTAGACGTGCTCGGGGTGGTCGCTGTCGGTGCCGCGGGCCACCAGGATGTTGCCGGGCTTGACGTCCCGGTGCACCAGGCCGTGCTCGTGGGCCGCGTCGAGCGCGGAGGCGACCTGGACGGCGACGCGGACGGCGGTGGCGGGCGGCAGCGGGCCCTCGCGGTCGAGGAGATGCCGCAGGTCGCTGCCGGCGACGTACCGCATGGCGATGTACAGCACGCCGTCCGTCTCGCCGGCTTCGAAGACCGGCACGATGTGCGGGTGGTCGATCGCGGCGGCGGCTCGGGACTCGTGGGTGAAGCGGCGGCGGAAGGTGTCGTTGCGGGCGAGTTCCGGGGCGAGCAGCTTCAGGGCGACGGTCCGTTCCAGCCGCAGGTCGCGGGCCCGGTAGACGACGGCCATGCCGCCGCGCCCGATCTCCTGCTCGATCCGGTACCCGGCGATCTGCTGCCCGATCAGCTCGGAGGGCCGCCCCGAGAACAGGCTCGTCTCGCGGTTCAACGCCCGTCACCCTCCGGCGACACGATCCGTGTGGGCTCATGCCCCACGACCCGCGTGGGCGGCGCCTCGGCAGGCCGCTCCGCCTCCTCGGCCTCATCGGCCTCATGAGGCGAGACGGCACGCGTGGGCTCGGGACCGGGACCGTCGGGAGCGACGGCGCGCGTGTGCTCGGGAGCATCAGGAGACACGAGCCGCGTGGGCTCGGGAGCCTCGGACGGCACCGCCGCCGCCGGTTCCGGGGCGTCCGGAGAAACCACCCGGGTGGGCGCGGGGGTCGCGGGAGGCGCACCTCCCGTCGGTCCCGGGGAGACCACCCGCGTCGGCTCGGGCGCCTCGGGCGGCACCGCGCGTGTGGGTCCGGCGGGAGCACCCTGTGCGGGCGGCGGGGCCTCCGCCCGGCGGGAAACCGCCTCCGCGCCCGGCGTCTCGGCAGGCACCCACCGCGTCCGGGGATGCACGGGCGCCTCGGCCGGTCGGGACGGCTCGGGATCGGCCCGGGGCGTCTCGTCCGTCGCGTACGTGGTCATCCGGGTGCCGTCGGCGTACGCCCAGTGCCCGTGCGCGGCGTCGTAGAGCCATACCGACTCACCGTCGACGACGACGCCGATCCGCGTGCCGCGGGTGCGGGCGCGGAAGGACTCCAGGTCGAGGCCGCCCGCGAGGTCCTCGACCGCGGACCGGTAGCGCGCCAGGGCCTCCTGAGCCCGGCTCAGCAGCGGACGCGGATCGGCGGTGCGGGTCAGCGGCCCGTCCGCGGCGGGCGGATCCTGCGGTACGGCGACCAGGCGGCGCCCGTCGACCCAGGCCGACCAGCCGTTGAAGCACTGCACGTGCCCCCAGTCGCCCTGCCGCTCCAGCAGCTGCACCGGCAGCAGGGGGTCCAGGTCCACGGTGGGCCGGGACGGGTCGGGGGCCTCCCAGGCGGGCATCCCGTGCTGAGGGACGACGTGCGTGGGCCGGAATCCGGGAGTCGTCACAGGCACTCCCTACTTCCGCATCACGGCCGGTTCGTGCCGGCGCAGCAGCCGGGACACCAGGAACCCGAAGACCACCGACAGCACGACGAGCATCCCCACGTCCAGCAGCCATGTGCCCGCCGAGTGCTCGAAGAGCGGGTCCTCGGTCAGCTCGCCGGGCACGATCCGGGCCAGCCCGACCGTCCCGGCCATCGCGGCCAGTGCCCAGCGCGCCGGCACCAGCCAGCCCAGCTGCTCGAGCCCGGGGGTGTCGGCCAGCTTCAGCAGGGCCCCGCAGAAGACGACCTGGACGATGGCGATGAGCACGAGCAGCGGCATCGTCACCTCCTCCTTGCGCACCAGCGCGGAGACGAGCAGGCCGAGCATCATCGCCGTGAACGCCAACAGGGCGACGGCGACCGTGATCTCCACCAGAGGCGGCATCAGCACGCCTTCGCCGCCGGGTGCGTTGAGGTCCACGCCGAGCAGGGCGACCAGGGTCAGCACCACCGCCTGGAGCACGGTGATGACGCCCAGGACGACGACCTTGGACATCAGGTACGCCGATCTGGACAGGCCCACCGCCCGCTCGCGCTGGTAGATCACCCGTTCCTTGACGAGTTCACGCACGGCGTTGGCCGCCCCGGTGAGCACGGCGCCGACGCACAGGATGAGCAGTGCGTTCATCGCCGTGTCGAGCGTCAGCTTGCCGCCCGCGAGGGCCCGTGCCATCACGCCCATCACGAACGGCAGGGCGATCATGATGATCAGGAAGGTGCGGTCGGCGCTCAGCGCGGCCGCGTACCGGCGCACCAGGGTGCCGAGCTGGGCGCCCCGGCTGCGCGGCCGGGGCGGCGCGGTGATGACGACGGGCTCGGAACGGGGCTGTGGCGGCTGGGCGGTGGCGTCGGCGACGTACCGGCCGTGGAAGGGCGAGGCGAGGTACTCCCCCGCCCAGTCCCGCACGGTGTCCCGGTCGAAGGCCTCGAAGGCCTCCGGCCACTGCTCGAAGCCGAAGTAGGCCAGGGCGTCCTCGGGCGGCCCGTAGTAGGCGATCTTTCCGCCGGGCGCGAGCACCAGGAGCCGGTCGCACACGTCCAGGCTGAGGACGCTGTGGGTGACGACGATGACGGTCCGGCCGTCGTCGGCGAGGCCGCGCAGCATGTGCATCACCGAGCGGTCCATGCCGGGGTCGAGGCCGGAGGTCGGCTCGTCGAGGAAGAGCAGCGACGGCTTCGTGAGCAGCTCCAGGGCGACGCTGACGCGCTTGCGCTGGCCGCCGGACAGGCTGTGCACCGGCTGATCCACGCGCTGTTCGAGGCCCAGTTCGCGGATCACCTCGTCGACCCGGGCGCGCCGCTCGGCCTTGGCGGTGTCCTGCGGGAAGCGCAGTTCGGCCGCGTAGGAGAGGGCTTTGCGGACGGTCAGCTGGGCGTGCAGGATGTCGTCCTGCGGGACGAGGCCGATGCGCTGGCGCAGTTCGGCGTAGTCGCGGTAGAGGTCGCGGCCGTCGTAGAGGACGGTGCCGTGATCGGCGGGCCGCTGGCCGGTGAGGGCGTTGAGGAGGGTGGACTTCCCCGCGCCGCTCGGTCCGACGACGGCCAGCAGGCACTTCTCCCCGACCGGGAACGACACGTGGTCGAGCAGCGTCTTGCGGCCGCGGTCGACGTTGACGGCGAGGTCCTGCACGTCGAGGGAGACCTCGCCGGTGTCGACGTACTCCTGGAGTTCGTCGCCGACGAGGCAGAACGCGGAGTGACCGATGCCGACGATGTCGCCCTGGCCGACCGGGGCGCTGGTGACGGGGCTGCCGTTGAGGTACGTGCCGTTGTGACTGCCCAGGTCGGTGATCTCGTACGTGCCGTCGGGCAGGGCGCGCAGTTCGGCGTGCCGACGGGAGACCACCAGGTCGTCGATGACCAGGTCGTTGTCACCGGCGCGGCCGATGCGGACGGTGCGGGAGGGCAGCGGCCGGACGGTCGTCGGCTGCCGGTAGGTGCCGGTCGCCGCCGGCATGGAGACGACGGAGGGGCGTTCGCGGACCGGCGCCGGCGCTGCACCCAGCAGGAGCGCGCGCGGTCCGTCGGCCGGGTTCCCGAAGCGGATGACGGTGCCGGGCCCGACCTCCCACTCGCGGACGCGGCGGCCGTCGGCGTAGGTGCCGTTGGTGCTGTTCTCGTCCTCGATGGTCCAGTGACCGTCCTCGGGGCGCAGCACCGCGTGGTGCCAGGAGACGCGGTCGTCGTCGATGACGATGTCGCTCAGCGGGTCGCGCCCCACGTGGTAGTCGCGGCCCGGAGTGATCAAGGTGGAGCCCGTCTCCGTCTCCAGGACGAGCTCTGGTGCTAGCGATGGCTGCGCCATGGTCAAGATTCTACCGAGATGGCCTGGTATGCGCCTGGTCGAGCGGGGGTGGGTGACAGGTCAGGCCACGGGGACGCCCAGGAGGGGAGCGGTGCGCTGCATCCGCAGGGCGTCCACGGACTCGGCGAGCAGTTCGTACTCGGTGGTGTCGTCACTGGTGGCGATGCGCACCAGCCGTCCGGCCGCCAACTCCTCGGCGACCCGCTCCTGCTGGGCGGGATCCGCGCACCAGGCGCGCAGCAGCATGGGCACGTCGGGCACGGTGTCGGCGACCGGCACGAGCGCGCCCTGCGGTAAGTGCCCGGCGTCGGGCCGGGGGTCGAGGCGCTGGGCGATCCAGGAGGCGCGGTCGCGCAGCCACCACAGGGCCAGGGCGAGGGTCGGCGCCCGATAGGTGCCCAGGGGCACTCCGATGCGACGGCCGTCGCAGACTCCGTACGCGGTGACATGGCACAGAAACTCGTCGTGCACGTGACCCTCCCCCGTTGCCCGCCCGCCTGGCGGCCCGGCCTCGCGTGTCGTGCGGCTCGCGTGCTGTGCGTGAGGACGCCGTCGCTGGAGGTGAAAGCGCTCTCGCGTGTCAGTATGTTCACTGCTGAAACACTGTCACCATGACTTTCCGGCCACTCTCCTGGCATATTCACCCCGAGTTGGCCGAAATCCGGCCGGATGCCCCCGGGGCGCATGACCCCGGGGGCATCGACGGTCCCGGCGGGAGCGGGCAGGGTGATGCGTGCCGGGTTCGCCGCGAGCGGGGATCCGGGTCCTGACCAGCACACACGACCACGCCGCAGGCCGATCGCCCAGGTCCGCACCCGACCGCCGCTACGAGGACGCCGTCACCCGCTGCTTCGAGGTCTGGAACGCCGGGGACCCCGCGACGCGGGCCAAGGCGGTCGCCGCCGCCTGGACCGAGGACGGCGGCTGCACCGACCCCCTGGCTGATGTCACCGGCCACGAGGGGATCGCCGCGCTGATCGCGGCGGCCCGGGAGCAGTTCTGGGGTTCGCGTTCCGGCTCACCGGCGGTGTCGACGGGCATCTGACACCGCGCGCTTCTCATGGGAGCTGGTGAGCGAATCCGACGGCCCGGCGCCGGTCGCCGGGTCGGATGTGATCACGTTGGACGAGCAGGGCCGGATCCGGGCCGTGCTCGGGTTCTTGGACCGGGTGCCCGCCGGCGCGTGGGGGCCGCCGGCGATGAGTTCTCCGGCGTCCGGCGGTCTGATGGACGAGAGGCAGCCGAGCACCGGAGGACGTCATGACCACGACCGGAGAACTGGACGCGGAGTTCACCGCGGTCCTGCGCAAGAGCCCCGCCGAGGGCGGTTGGACCTACCTGGTCTGGCCCCGTTCCGTCGAGTTCTTCGGCACCCGCGGCCTGGTCAAGGTCCGCGGGACGATCGACGGGCACCCGTTCCACAGCTCGTTCATGGCCCTCGGCGACGGCACGCACAAGCTGCCCGTGAAGGCGGACATCCGCAGGGCCATCGGCAAGGAGGAGGGCGACACGGTGACCGTGCGCCTGGCGGAACGGATCAGTTCGTAGTACGCGCCGCCCGGGGTGGACGCCCCGGGCCGCGCCGACCGGCCTGCGGACCGGCTACTGCTTGACGATGGCGTCGATGCGGGCCAGCTCGTCCGCCTCGAAGGCCAGGTTGCCGATGGCGCCGACACTGTCTTCCAGCTGCTGGGGGCTGCTCGCGCCGACCAGCGCGGAGGTGACCCGGCCGCCGCGCAGCACCCAGGCGAGGGCCATCTGTGCCAGGGTCTGGCCGCGCGTCTTGGCGATGTCGTTGAGGTCGCGCAGCCGGCCCACCAGTTCCTCGGTGACCGCGTCGGAGTTCAGGAACGGGCTGTCGCTCGCTGCCCGGGAACCCTCGGGAATGCCGTCGAGGTAGCGGGCGGAGAGCAGGCCCTGCTCCAGCGGCGAGAAGACGATGGAGCCGACCTGGAGCTCGTCGAGGGTGTCGAGCAGGCCCCCGTCCTCGGGGCGGCGGTCCAGCATCGAGTAGCGCGGCTGGTGGATGAGGAGCGGGGTGCCCAGCTCACCCAGGATGCGCGCGGCCTCGCGGGTCTGCTCCGCGGAGTAGTTGGAGACGCCGACGTAGAGCGCCTTGCCCTGCTGCACCGCCGAGTGCAGGGCGCCCATCGTCTCCTCGAGCGGGGTGTCCGGGTCAGGGCGGTGCGAGTAGAAGATGTCGACGTAGTCCAGGCCCATCCGCTTCAGGCTCTGGTCCAGCGAGGACAGCACGTACTTGCGCGAACCCCACTCGCCGTACGGGCCCGGCCACATCAGGTAACCGGCCTTGGTGGAGATCACCAGCTCGTCGCGGTACGGCGCGAAGTCGGCCTTCAGGAACTCGCCCAGCGCGGACTCGGCGGCGCCGGGCGGCGGGCCGTAGTTGTTGGCGAGGTCGAAGTGGGTGACGCCGAGGTCGAAGGCGCGGCGCAGGATGGCGCGCTGCGTCTCGACGGGCCGGTCCGGGCCGAAGTTGTGCCACAGGCCGAGCGAGAGCGCGGGGAGCTGCAGGCCGCTGCGTCCGGTGCGCCGGTAGGGCATGTCCGCGTAGCGGTCGGGGTGTGCGGTGTACAACGCGACTCCAGAGGGGTTGGCACGGTCGGGGAACAACCGGTATCCACTCTGGCGTGACCTGCGCCCATACGTCCAACAGAAGAATCCGATGGAATTCAGCGGTTACGCTTCTCAGTCATGGAACTGCGTCACTTGCAGCACTTCGTCGCGGTCGCCGAGGACCAGCACTTCACCCGGGCGGCGGAGCGCCTCCTGGTGTCCCAGTCGGGCCTGTCGGCCTCCATCCGAGCGCTGGAGCGGGAGCTCCAGACACCGCTGTTCGTGCGCACGACCCGCCGGGTGACGCTCACCCCGGCCGGGCGGGCGCTGCTCGGCGAGGCGGAGCGGATCCTGGCCCAGGTGCGCGCGGCCCACGAGGCGGTGGCGGCGGTGCAGGGCGTGCTGCGCGGGATGCTCACACTCGGCAGCGAGCAGTGCATCGCCGGGGTGCACGTGGCGGGGCTGCTCGCCGTGTTCCGGCACCGGCACCCGGACGTGGAGATCTGTCTGCGGCAGGCCGGATCGGGCGCGCTGGCCGAGGACGTCGCGGCCGGGCGGCTCGACCTGGCGTTCGCCGTGCGGACGCAGGCGGACAGCGACCAGCTGCGGTCGGTGCCGCTGACCAGCGAGCCGATGACGCTGCTGTGCCACGCCAGTCACCGGCTCGCCGCCGCCGGTGCGGCCGTCACGCCGGAGGAGCTGGGCGGGGAGGTGTTCGTCGACTTCCACCCGGACTGGGGGCCGCGCCGCACCACCGACACGGTGTTCGCCGCCGCGGGCGTACGGCGGACCGTGGCCCTGGAGGTGAACGACGTGCACACCCTGCTCGACCTGGTCGACGAGAACCTCGGCGTCGCCGTCGTGCCGCGCCACTTCGCGCACAAGCGGGCCTCCCTGACCGCGCTGCCCGTGAAGGGCACCGGCGAGGCGGTGTACGAGACCGTGGCCCTGCTGCCGCCCCGGCAGGCCACCAGCCCGGCGGCCCGTGCGCTGATGGCGCTGCTGGAGACCACCGGCGCGTGACCGGGGAAGCACGCCGCGCGGCGATGCGCGAGGGTGGAGCCATGCATGCCAAGGACATCCTCATCGACGGCTACAACCGCATCCTGGAAGAAGTCCACGCCACCGTCGAGGGTCTCGGGCCCGACGAGCTGAGCGCCCGCCCCTCCCCCGACACCAACTCCATCGCCTGGCTGGTCTGGCACCTCACCCGCGTCCAGGACGACCACGTCGCCGACGCCTTCGGCCTCGACCAGGTGTGGCTGGCGCAGGACTGGGAGAAGCGCTTCGGGCTGGGCCTGCCCCGCCACGACACGGGCTACGGCCACAGCCCGGCCAAGGTCGCCAAGGTCCGGGTCGACTCGGGCGACCTGCTGACCGGCTACTACGACGCCGTGCACGCGCAGACCCTCGGCGCTCTGCGCGGCCTGGCCGCCAAGGACCTGGAGCGCATCGTCGACGAGCGCTGGGACCCGCCGGTCAGTCTGGGCGTACGGCTGGTCAGCGTCCTGTCCGACGATCTCCAGCACATCGGACAGGCCGCCTACGTGCGGGGACTGCTTCAGAGCGCGGCCGCATAGCCGGGCAGGACCACGTCCCTGATGAGGGCGTTCCGCTCGTCGAACGGGAGGAACGCGCTCTTCACGGCGTTGACGGTGACCGTCCGCAGATCCTCGACGGTCCAGCCCGCCTGCTCGACCAGCAGGGACATCTCGCGGGTCATGGTCGTGCCGGAGACCAGCCGGTTGTCGGTGTTGAGCGTGACGCGGAAGCCGAGGTCCTTCAGCGCGGTGATCGGGTGCTCGGCGATCGAGGTCGCGGCGCCGGTCTGAAGGTTGGACGTCGGGCACATCTCCAGGGCGATGCGCCGGTCGCGCACCCAGCCCGCGAGGCGGCCGAGCTTGCCCGCCGCGAGGTCGGGGATGTCGTCGGTGATGCGCACCCCGTGCCCGATGCGCTGGGCGCCGCACACCTGGAGCGCCTGGTGGATGCTGGGCAGGCCGTGCGCCTCCCCGGCGTGGATGGTGAACGGCACGTTCTCGCGGCGCAGGTGCTCGAACGCCGCGAGGTGGTCGGCGGGCGGGAAGCCGTCCTCGGCGCCGGCGATGTCGAAGCCGACGACACCGGCGTCACGGAAGGCCACGGCCAGATCGGCGGCCGCGCGCACCCGGTCGAACATCCGCATCCCGCACAGCAGGGTGCCGACCCGCACCGGCGTGCCCGCGGCCGCCGCCTTCGCCATGCCCGCCGCGAGGCCCTCCTGGACGGTCTCCACGACCTCGGCCATGGTCAGCTCGCCGTTGGTGTTCAACTCGGGGGCGTAGCGCACCTCGCCGTACACGACACCGTCGGCAGCCAGGTCGAGCACGTACTCCTCAGCCGTGCGCAGCAGGCCCTCGCGGGTCTGCATCACAGCGAGGGTGTGCTCGAAGGTGGCTATGTAGCGCACCAGGTCGCCGGAGTTGGCGGCCTCGTAGTACCAGGCGGCGAGCTCGTCCGGGTCGGTGGTGGGCAGGGTGTGGCCGACCGCCTCCGCGAGTTCCACGACGGTGGCGGGGCGCAGACCGCCGTCGAGGTGGTCGTGCAGCACGGCCTTGGGGAGACGGCGGATCACGTCGGGGTCTACGCGCGTAGCAGTCATGGCGGGGTCTTTCCTTGATCGGGGGTTGGAGGTGCGAAGCGGCGGGAGGTCAGCCGGCGGGCTGGAGCAGGTCCCAGCGGTTGCCGTACAGGTCCTGGAAGACGGCGACGGTTCCGTACGGCTCGCGCCGCGGCTCCTCCAGGAAGGTCACGCCCGCGGCGGTCATCCGGGCGTGGTCTCGGGCGAAGTCGTCGGTGTACAGGAAGAATCCGACCCGCCCGCCGGTCTGGTTCCCGACCCGGACGGCCTGGGGCTCCCCCTTGGCCCGGGCCAGCAGCAGACCGGTGCACGCTCCGGCGGTGCCGGGTTCCACGACGACCCAGCGGGATCCGTCGGGCCGGGGCGTGTCCTCGGCGAGCCGGAATCCGAGAGCCCCGGTGTAGAAGCGGATCGCCTCGTCGTAGTCGTGGACGACGAGGGTGACCAGGGCGATACGTCTCATCGGGACCTCTCGGAGCATGCGGTTGACGGGAGAGGTTATACGTAAAACCCGAGCCATGCCAAAAACTCTCTTTTTGTACCTACTAGTATGTACATTCTTGGTCGACGACACCAGAGCCCTGGGAGGCCCCATGCCCTTCGTCCGCATCGACACGCTCCGGGCCGGCCCCGGGCGCCTGGACTCACTCGGCCGCGCGGTGCACGACGCCCTGGTGGAGACGATCGGCATTCCGTCCGACGACCGGTTCCAGGTCCTGGTGGACCACGACGGCACGAGCGGCACCCTGCGGTACGACGACTACCTCGGCGTCCACCGCGACGACGGCATCGTCTACATCGCCATCACACTTCGCTCCGGCCGCGCGCCCGCGCAGAAGCAGGCGCTGTACCGGCGGATCGCCGAACTCGCCCACACGTACGCGGACATCGAGCCGCGGAACGTGTTCGTCGTCCTGACCGAGAACGGTTCGGCCGACTGGTCGCTCGGAGAGGGGACGGCGCAGTACCTGGAGAGCCCGAAGGCCTAGGCTTTCGGCCTACGCCCTCAGGCCGAGGCGCGACGACCGTCCACCCGCTAGCGTCCCGGCCATGAAGATCACCGAGCCACCTCGCACCCCCGAACAGCGCAAGGCGGACCTGCTGGAGCGCATGGAGCGGGAAATCGACATCTGGGTCGCCACGGCGGACGCCGAAGGGGTGCCCTGCCTGGTCCCGCTGTGGTTCGTGTGGCACGAGGAGGCGGTGTGGCTGTGCACGCGGCTGTCCAATCCACCGGCCGCAACCTGCGGGACGGCCGACGAGCCCGGCTGGCCTTCGCAGACACCCGGGACGTCGTGCTCGTCGACGGTGACGCGGAGACCTTCACCAGCCCGGAGGTGCCACCGGCTGCGGCCGAGGCGTTCCGTGCGAAGACCGGCTGGGATCCGCGCGAGGACCACGCGTCGTACGCCTTCTTCCGGGTGCGGCCGCGCGCGGTCCAGGCGTGGTGCGAGGAGCACGAGCTGCCCCACAGGCATCTCATGCGGGACGGGGTCTGGGCGGTTTAGGGGTCCTTGCACGTCGCTCAACCGGCGTTCTGCCGTGGCGCGTTGAGCCGTGCCAGCTCCTCGTCCGTGAGGCGGAGCGCGCCCGCGGCCACGTTCTCGGCGAGGTGGTCGGGGTTGCCGGTCCCGGGGATCGCGAGGACGTGGGGGCCCTGGTGCAGGGTCCAGGCGATGCGGATCTGGGCGGGGCTCGCGCCGTGGGCCCGGGCCACGGCGCGGACCTCCTCGTCCTGGGCGGTGGTGGCGCCGTGCTCACCGGCCTCGCCGGCGACCGCGTAGAACGGCACGAAGGCGATCCCCTGTTCGCCGCAGACGCGGAGCAGTTCGTCGGTGCCGGGGTCGGGGCGGTCGAGGGCGTACCGGTTCTGGACGCAGACCACGGGGGCGATGGCCTGGGCCTCGGCGAGATGGCGGGGTGTGACGTTGGAGATGCCGAGGTGCCGGATCAGGCCCGCCTCGCGCAGTTCCGCGAGGGCGCCGAAGTGCTCGGCGATCGAGTCGTACTTCGCCATCCGGCGCAGGTTGACCACGTCCAGGTGGTCGCGGCCGAGCTGGCGGAGGTTCTCCTCGACGTGGCCGCGCAGGTCCTCGGGGCGGGCCGAGGTGCCCCATTCTCCGTCGTAGGCGCGGTACGGGCCCACCTTGGTGACGATGACCAGGTCGTCGGGGTAGGGCGCGAGCGCGCTGTTGATGAGTTCGTTGGCGGAGCGCCGTGACGAGAAGTAGAAGGCGGCCGTGTCGATGTGGTTCACGCCGAGCTCGATCGCCTTGCGCAGGACGGCCATCGACCGGTCGCGGTCGCTCGGTGCGCCGTGGTGGAAGGCGGCGCTGCCCGTCAGCCGCATCGCGCCGAAGCCGAGGCGGTGGACGGGCAGGTCGCCGAGTTTCCAGGTGCCCGCGGCGTCCGCGGTGATCTTGTGTGGGCTCATCGGCGGAGTCTCACACACGCCACGCGAACCGGGGTGACCGTTTTACGGACGTGTACGAGGGGAGGGTGGTGACGGCGGAGGCCGGGTCGCCGCGGTCGCAGTGGTCCACGGCGAGGAAGTCGGGCTCTCGGGGGCGGTCCGGCAGAATCGCCGGGCGCGGTCGGTGAGTTCGGTGTCGCCCGTGCCGGCCGTCCGGGGATCGGGACGTCACGGAAGTGGTTCATGACGAACAGCGGCCGGAATCCGGGATCGGTGCGGGTCAGCGGGCCGCGAGCCGGGTGACGACCGGTCATCCGCACGCACGGTGACGACCTCGTCCGCACCCCGTCGGCCTGCCGGGGTTCACACGTGCGCCGAGTTCTCCAGCGTCGCCGCCAGGCGGTCCAGCAGGGATCGCAGCAGTTCCTCGTCGCCGTCGCCGAGCGGGGGCCAGCCGGCGCGGACCGCTCGGTCGACGCGCTGCCAGTACTCCCGGCCGCGGGGGGTGAGGTGGGCAAGAACGCGGCGCCGGTCGAAGGGGTCGACCCTGCGGTGCACGAGGTTCTGGTCGACGAGCTGGTCGACCAGCTTGGTCAGCGTCGGCGGCGGCAGGAAGGCGGCCGCCGCAATCCCGGTCATGTGGTGGCCCTCGCCGTCGGAGAGCAGGGCCAGCACCCGCCACGCGTCGAGTGAGCAACCCTCCTCCTCCAGAGCGGCCTGCAGCCGCCGCGCCGCGAGCCGTTCGGCCCGTGTCAGCAGCTGCACGAGGCCGTCGGGCCGACGTGGGGTGGGGCTGGGCATCCCTGCTCCTAGGTCACGAGGGATGTCCATCGTAGGAGACGCACTGGAGTTCGTCCGGTGGAGCCGGAATCATGACGCCATGTTCCGGCACGCCCTACCCGGGCCCGAGTGGTTCACGGCCGACGACTCCGTGCTCGACGTGGCCCTCGTCGTCCCTCTGCAGGGGCCGGCCGGGATCTTCGGGCCGGCCTGTGAACTGTGTGCCCGACTGGCCGCCGAGGAGGTCAACCGGGACGGCGGCGTGCTCGGAAAGGAGCTCCGGCTGGTGCCGGTCGACGGCTCGGGCGCACCGCAGGAGGTCGCCCGCCACGTCGAGGCGCTGGTGGACCTGGGGGTCGTGCAGGGCGTCACGGGCTGGCACATCTCGTCCGTGCGCCAGGCGCTGGCACCGAGAATCGCGCACCGCGTCCCGTACGTGTACACCGCGGTGTACGAGGGCGGGGAGGACACGACGGGAGTGTTCCTGACGAGCGAGACCCCACGCGACCAGCTCCGCCCGGCGATGGACCTGCTGGCGCGCGAGCGCGGGGTGCGGCGGTGGTTCGTCGTGGGCAACGACTACGTGTGGCCGCGGCACACCGCCCGCTCGGCCCGCGCCTACGCCCGGGTGTCCGGCGGGTGTGTGGCCGCAGAGGCCTATCTCCCGCTCGGTACCGCCGACTTCGAACCGGTGCTGCGCCGGGTCGAACGCTCGGACGCCGACGCGGTGCTGATGCTGCTCGTCGGCAGTGACGCCGTGCGCTTCAACCGGGCGTTCGCGGAGTACGGCCTGCACGCGCGCTGTCTGCGGCTGAGCACACTGATGGACGAGAACATGCTGATGGCCAGCGGCCCGGCGGCCACCCGGGACCTCTACAGCACGGCCGGTTTCTTCGCTTCCCTGGCCAACCGCGACACCCTCGACTTCCACGGCCGGTACGCCGCCCGCTACGGCGTCGATGCCCCCGCCCTCGGCAGCCTCGGCGAGTCCTGCTACGAGGGCGTACTGCTGCTCGCCGCGCTGCTCGAGGGGGCCGGGACGCTGGACGTGGCAGCGATCGCAGCGGCGGCCGGCGCGGTCTCGTACGAGGGGCCGCGCGGGCTGCTGCGTCTGCGGGGCGCGCATGTGCGGCAGCGGATCTACCTGGCACGAGCCGACGGACTGGAATTCGACGTGCTGACGGAGCTGGATCCGCGAGCGTCGCTGCCGTGACGCGGACGCGAGGGGCGGGGCTCGGTGATCCGTCCGGCCGGGCTCGGCGGGACGCCGGTCTCCGGCCGGCGCCGTACCGCCGGGGTGAAGGCGTCCTGGACCGCTTCCTCGGCGAGGTCGGTGCTCCTTGCACCTCCTCCACGAACGACACACCCCCGGATCGACACCTCGCGCCGCCCGGCGGCGAGAATTTCTCCCATGACCACCACACCGCACCCTCTCGTCACCCGCGCGCGGTCACTGGCACGCGATCTCCTGCTCCCGCAAGCCGAGCGCGTGGACCAGGAGGGTGTGCCCGCGAGCCATGTCGAGGCGGTGAAGCGTGCGGGGCTGCTCGGGGTGGGCGCGCCGAAGGAGTACGGCGGGGCCGACGCGCCCGTCGCCGTGGCGCGGGAGACCGCGGAGATCCTGGCCGGGGCGTGCTGCTCCACCTGGTTCGTGCAGACACAGCACCACACACCGCTGAAGCTGCTCGCCACCTGCGACTCGCCCGTCCGGGAGAGGATGCTGCGTCCGCTGGCGACCGGCGAGCTGATGGCCGGCATCGCGTTCGCCCACGTCCGTGCCTTTCCCCGGGTGCCGGTGCGGGCCGTGCCGCAGCGGGGCGGCTGGCGCTTCGAGGGCAGGGTGCCCTGGTACACGGGCTGGCGCCTGAACGACGTGATACTGCTGGCCGGGGTGACGGACACGGCCGACGTGGTGTTCGTGCTCGCCGGCGCCCGGGAGCAGCCGGGCCTGATCCCGTCGGCGCCGATGCGGCTCGCGGCCCTCACCGCCGCCCGTACGGTGTCCCTGGAACTGGACGGCCTGTGGGTACCGGAGGAGTCCGTGGTGCTGCGCATGCCGCAGGAGGAGTTCGCCCGGGTCGACCTGCCGAGGGCCGCAAACGCCAGTCCGGCTGTGTTCGGGGTGGCAGACGCGGCGCTGGACGTGGTGGCGCAGGCCACGGACGGCGAGGAGACGGCCGGGGCACTACGGGCCCGGCTCGACGAGGTCCGCCGCGAGGCCTACGCCCTGGCGGACCACCCGGCCCCTCACGAGTGCGTCCCGGAGCGTCTGGCCGTGAAGACCCGCGCGTACGACGTGATGCGCGCGGCCACGACGGCGGCGATCGTGGCCGGCGGCGGCCGCGCCATGGATCTGGGCAGCCGCGCGCAGCGCCTGGCGCGTGAGGGGATGTTCCTGCTGGTGCAGGGCCAGACGGCCGAGGCGCGCCGGACCCACCTCGGCTCGCTGGCGTCCGGCTAGCCGAGGTGGGGCACGGACGGCGACTCGCCCGTCCGGGACGGGACCTTGCCGCAGAACTCCGCTTCGATCACGTTGACGTAGAGCGACGGGTCCGGGAGCCAGTCACCGTTGATGTTGAACGTCAGCTGGTGCTTCCCGTCCTGTGTGCCGACCATCGCGGACAGGGAGCCGTTCGCGCGGCCACTCTTGCCCACGACCTTCACGCCGCAGGACAGCTGCGCGAACTCGACTCCGAGTCCGAACCCGAGCCCGCCCCCCGCGGGGACCTCCTCGAACATCTCCTTCATCTGCTTCGGGGGCAGCAACCGGCCCTTGACCAGGGCCCGTTGGAAGCGGTTGAGGTCGCCGCTGGTGGAGATGACGTCGCCGGCCGCGCCCAGCCAGGTCATGTTCTGTTCGGAGGCGTCGTGGATCGGGGCGTCGGGGGCCTCCTCGTGGAGGCGGGAGTAGCCGACGGGGTGGGGCTTCGGCATGTGGGGTGACGTGCCGGGGAACGAGGTGCCGCGCAGCTTCAGCGGCCGGACGATACGACGCGTGATCTCCTGCGCGTAGGTGCGGCCGGTCGCCTTCTCGATGACCATCCCGGCGATCACGAAGTTGGTGTTCGAGTACGACGGCGCCTGCCGCGGGTCGGGCCGCGGCGGGTGCTTCAGCGCGATCGCCACGAGTTCCCCGGGCGTGTGGGTGTCGTAGCGGTGCTCCGGGAAGCCGGGCCCCGCGGCGTCGTGGATGAAGGTGTCGTCGTCGGTGTAGTTGGCGATACCGCTGGTGTGGTTGAGGAGTCGGCGCAGGGTGACCCGGTTCCCGTCATAGCCGTTGCCCCGCACCAGGCCCGGCAGCCATCGCTCGACCGTGTCGTCGAGGCTCAGCCTGCCTTCCGCCTCCAGTTGGAGCAGGACGGTCGCGACGAACGTCTTGGTGATGCTGGCGCCGCGGAAGTGGTCGGCGGCGGAGCGCTCGCGGCCCGTGTCGGTGTCCGCGTGACCGGCCGCCGCGAACCAACTCCCCTCGCTGTCACGGACCTGGGCCGCCGCCCCGGGGAGTCCGCCCTTGCCGACCAGGTCACGCAGTGCGGTCCGGGTCGCCTCGTGGCCGTGCTCCGGCTGTGCTGCCTGCGCGGACGGAGCGAGGCCCACGGCTACGGCGGACAACGCCACGGCCAGAGCGAGTGAGACGGTGCGTGCAGCCCGCTGCTTCATGAGTCTGTGCCTCCCGGTCACCGAAGGGGCACGGCCTGCCCCCCTTGGTGACCAGGACGCCGACGTCGCGTTCCGGGGTTGATCTTCGGGCGGAGTCCCCTCGGCGGCCTCGGCTCGCGAGCGGCGCGAGCGCTGCCGGAGTGGCGGAGCCGGCCTCCTCGGCCGCGGGTGGGCAGCAACCGGTGGAAGGCAGCGGGGAACGGCGACCGTCAGGGAGTTCGCGGCTCATCTCGTCTCCTGGACCGCGAATTGTATGGAAAGGGCCGAACACCGGAGCGCACACCGTGGTTCGGAGAGACCCGGCCCGGAAGGCGTGCGCTCGTCGAAGCGCCGGCGGTGCCGGAGGTCAGTCGTCGTCCGCCGGAACGACCACGAGGAAGGCGTCCGACTCCAGGTCCATCACGACGGTGGCGGGCTCGCCCTCGGCTCGGCGGCGTGCCGCGTACTCCTCCGCGGGCCACGAACCGCGCGGGGATCCCGCCGGGAACCGTTCCAACACCTTCGCGCTGATGGCCGCAGTCACGTCCGCTGCCCTCCCCAGTCCTGCGCCGCCCGTCGGGCGACGTCGATCGGTCACTGTCGTACACATCCGGTTGCCCCCGATCAGCCCGGACATGTACGGCCGGGCACACCGCGCACCCGCGCCGAGCTCTACACATAAGGGAAAAATAAGAGCAGAATGATGCTTACGCGGCGCTTACCGCATATCCCACAAGACGCGTCGCCCTGCAACGCGAAGGAGACGAGTCATGGCCAACGTCTCGCCCACCAGAGGTGACATAACGAGCCACCCCGATGCCTCCGAGATGCGGGACCGGTACGCCCGCGTGCTCGGTGGCCGCGATGTCGCGCTCGTGGACGGACCGGTGTTCCTGCTCGGTCTGTACTGCGCCGCGTCGCCGTGGATAGTCCACTACACGACCAGCCAGCCGCCGCTCGTGACCCACAACCTGATCATGGGCATCGCGATCGGTCTGCTGGCGCTCGGGTTCACTCGCGCTCCGGAGCGCATGTACGGCCTGAGCTGGGCCATGTGCGCCCTCGGGGTGTGGATGATCGTCTCACCGTGGGTCGTCGGCGAGAGCCCGGACGCCGGCGTCGTGTGGAACAACATCATCATCGGCGCACTGGCCGTGATCCTGGGTCTGGTGTGCGCCGGCACGGCGGCGAAGGCCTCCGCGAGGCCGTAGACCGCCCGCAGGGAAGCCGAAGGCCGGTCCGCACCCGGGCCGGCCCGTCCGTGTCCGCATTGGCACCGCGAGCGGCGCCGTGCCCGGCGTCGCCGCCCCGGACCGCGCGAAGGCACGCCGCTGACGGCATACCGGCGGCACCCACCGCACCTCCCCGGCACGCGCGACCGGCGGATGCGCGCGCGTCAGTGGCGGCCCGCCGACCGCATCGCGGTGAGCCCCTCACACGCTCGACGCGTACCGCGGCATCCAGCCCAGTTCTCGTTCCGCCTCCCGTCGGTCGACGGCGCGCAGCAGCGCGTCGCGGTCCATGAGGTCGGCCCGGATGCCGTTGCCACGGCTCCGGCTGAATCCGGTGACCTTGTGGTCCGCCTCGGTCGGTGCGGGGGGATGTGCCGCCCGAGGACGCCGCTCGCACCGGCGAGGAGGATGCTCTGGTCCTCAGCGTTCGTCGTCATGACCGTGCGACGGACCGGGTGGACGCGGATGTGATTTCCGCACCGGATTCCTCGGCGCGCCCCGGTGGCCCGGCTGCTGCACCGCGTACACGTACGGCGTCGTCGTGGTCAGCGCTGCGAAGCCGAGGCGTTCCAGGATGGGGCGGCTCTGGTCGGATGCGTCGACCTGGAGGTAGCGGTAGCCGCGGGCCGCGGCGGCCTGGGCGCGGTGGGCCACCAGGGTGCGGTAGACGCCCCGGCCGCGCCAGCCCTCGACCGTGCCGCCGCCCCACAGGCCGGCGAACCGCGTTCCGGGCACGAGTTCCATGCGGGCCGCGCTCACCGGCTCGTCACCGGCCATCGCCACGACGGCGACGACGGTGTCCGGATCGGCCGCGAGCCGGGCGAGGAGCTGGTGACGCAGCCAGGAGCCGTCGGCACCGAACGCCTTCTCGTGGACGTCGGCCACCAGGCCCACGCCCGCGGGGTCGGTGACCGGCACGACGCGCACACCCTCGGGCGGTTCGGCATCGAGGGCGAGGCCGTCGACCTCGCCGATCATCAGCGTCTCCTCGGGACCGGGCGTGAACCCGGCTTCGCCCAGCCGTCGCCCGAGGTCCCGGGGGCCGTCGTGGCCGTACAACTTCCACTCGAAGTCCAGGCCGAGCCCGCTGTAGTGACCGATCTGCCCGGCGATCGCCGCGTCCGCTCCGGCCTCGTCCAGGGCGGACCACACGACGCCGTTCCAGCCCTGCGCGCCCGCGACCTGCCGGACGACGCCGCCCGTCCGCTCGACACGGGCGCCGGGACCGTCCGGCCGCGCTCCCTCACGCATGTCACGGTCGAACAGGGCGAGCAGCGCGGCATGATCCATGGGGTCCATGGGCCGTACTCCAGCATCGGCCGGACGGACCGGGCAACGTTTTTTCCGGTACGGCGCCTTTCCGGTACGGCGCGCCCGCAGCCCCCTGCGCTCCCCCCGGCTTCCTGCCACGCCGTTCCCTCCCCCATGCGTGCCGGCGCCATAGGGTCCTGTCGATCACACCGTCACGGGAAAGGCCTGCCGCACATGGTCGTGAAGGACACGGAACTGCCCTACCTGCGCCGCTGCGTGGAGCTGGCGGCCGAGGCGCTGGAGGCCGGGGACGAACCGTTCGGTTCGGTGCTGGTCGGCGGGGACGGCACGGTCCTCGGCGAGGATCACAACCGGGTGGCCTCAGGCGACCGCACCCGCCACCCCGAGTTCGCACTGGCGCGCTGGTCGGCGGAGCATCTCACACCCGAGGAGCGGGCGGCCGCCACGGTCTACACCTCCGGCGAGCACTGCCCGATGTGCGCGGCCGCGCACGCCTGGGTCGGCCTGGGCCGCATCGTGTACATCACCTCGTCAGAAGAACTCGCCTCCTGGCTCGACGAGTTGGGCGTCCCCGCACCACCGGTCCGGACACTCCCCGTCCACGACGTCGCACCTGGTGTAGTCGTCGACGGCCCGGTTCCCGAACTGGCGCAGGGCGTGCGGGATTTGCATCTCCGGTTCCATCGCGTGCGCGGCTGAGCGACCCGGGCGGCTCGGCTCCGCCCGCAAAGAGCCGACCGGCGGCGACCTCCCGAGATGCAGGGCTACTCGGACGAACTTACGATCGAATTCAACCAGACCACGAGGTGTACACCCCGGTCTCCCCGACGGGGGGAGGCACATGTCCCTGCTGTCGGCACATCGGCTCATGGCCGTCTACATCGGCCTGGTCACAGCCGTCACGACCTTGTACATGACCGTCCCTGTGGCGGCTCCCGTGCTGTGGGCGGTCATCGGGCTGGCAGGCGTCGGCGCCGTGCTGTTCGGCACGCGCAGGCACCGGCCGGCCCACCCGTGGCCCTGGTGGTTCCTGGCCGGCGGCCTGCTGACGTTCATCGCGGGCGACACGTACTACAACGTGGCGGAGGGGTACTTCGACGCCTCCAACCCCTTCCCGTCCCCCGCCGACGCCTGCTACCTCGCCACCTACCCGCTCTTCGCGATCGGTCTGTCGGGGCTGGTGCGCCACCGGTGGGCCGACCGGGACCTGCCGAGCCTCCTCGACGCCCTGATCATCACCGCGGGCCTCGCGCTGCCCGTGTGGGTGTACCTCGCGCAGCCGCTGACCGTCGTGGACGGGTTGACCTGGCAGCAGCGCGCCATCAGCATCGCCTACCCGCTCGGTGACGTCCTCGTGCTGGCCCTGCTCGCCCGGCTGCTGACCCCGAGCCCGGTCACCGGCCCCAACCGCGCCGTGCAGCTGCTGGTCGTCGGCACTATGACGCTGCTGCTCTTCGACATCGCGTACGGGATCCTGCAACTGAAGGACCTGTGGCAGACCGGCACCCTGCTGGACCTCGGCTGGATCGCCTTCTACACCGCCTGGGGCATGGCCGCCCTGCACCCGTCCATGGTCGAGCTGACCGCGTCCGTTCCGCAGCGGGAGTCGCTGCTGCCGCCGCCACGCCGGCTGGTCCTGCTCGCGGTGGCCACCCTCATCGCGCCGGGGATCCTGCTGCACGAGGGGCTGAGCAACGACACGCGGGACGCCGCCGTGATCGCGGCCTTCTCCGGTGTGCTCTTCCTGCTGGTGATCCTCCGGCTGGCGGGGATGGTCGTCGCCCACCGCCGGGCCGTGGCCCGGGAGCTCGCGCTGCGCGGGGCCGCCGCCTCGCTGGTCTCGGCGTTCCGGCTGGACGAGGTCGAACGGGCCTGCCGCACGGCCGTCGACCGGCTGATCGGGCCGGAGGTACCGCACCGGACCATGCTGCTGCCGACCGAGCGGGCGGGGGACCTGGGCGCGCACGGCGCCCACCTGGTGAGCACGGCAGCCCTCGATCCCCGCACCGCCGCCGGGCTGGACGGTCTGCCCACCGCCCTGGTGTGTCCCATGACCCAGCCGGACGGCCCGGACGGAACGGTCCCGGGCGTCCTGCTGATCGCCGCACCCGAGCGGCCTCTGCACGAGACCTGGGGGTCCCTGGAGATCCTGGCGTCACACGCGGGCCTGGCCCTGGTGCGCATCACGCTGCGCCAGGAGGTCGTCCGCCGGGAGAACGAGGCGTACTTCCGTACCCTCATCCGCAACACCTCCGACGTCATCCTGATCCTGGAGGACGACGACACCGTCCGGTACGCCAGCCCGTCCGCGCGGTCCGTGTTCGCCACCGAGGACCTCACCGGCGTGTCGCTGCCGGAACTGGTGGACCCGAGCGACCGGGAGCGGGCCGCGCGGGAACTGGCCGCCGTACGGGAGAGGGGTTCACGGGCGGGACACGACCACTGGTGGGTGCGCGGCCAGGACGGGCGCGTCGAGGTGGAGGTCCGGTTCAGCGACTTCCGGGACGAGCGGACCGTGTCGGGTCTGGTGGTGACCCTCCGGGACGTGACCGAGCAGCGACGGCTGGAGCAGGAGCTGACGCAGCGGGCGTTCCACGACTCGCTGACCGGTCTGCCCAACCGGACGCTGCTGCTGGAGCGGATCGAGCGCGCCCTGCTGCGCGGCCGCCGCGAGTCGACCCTGACCTGTCTGCTCTTCATCGACCTGGACGACTTCAAGCTGGTGAACGACACGATGGGGCATCGGGCGGGCGACCACCTGCTGATCGCGGTCGCCAACCGGCTGTCCCGGACGCTGCGGCGCACCGACACGGCGGCCCGGTTGGGCGGGGACGAGTTCGCGGTTCTGATGGAGAACGCCAAGCAGCCGCTCGACGCCGAGCTTCTGGCGGCCCAGGTGATCCAGACGCTGAACCGGCCCTTCGACCTGGCCGATGAGTCGGTGCCGGTCTCCGCCAGCGTGGGCGTGGCCACCACGCGCGACAGCACGGACGCGGAGGAACTGCTGGGCCACGCCGACCTCGCGCTGTACGCGGCTAAGGCGGCGGGCAAGCGGCAGTGGCGCCGCTACAAGCCGCTGCTGCGCAGCCGTATGGTCGAGCGGCACGATCTGCAGACCGAGCTGGCGCAGGCGGTCGCCGACAAGTCGTTCGCGCTGCGCTACCAGCCGGTCGTGGACATCACGGCGGGCGAGGTCGTCGGGTTCGAGGCGCTGGTCCGCTGGCCGCACGAGCACCGGCCACCCGTCCCCCCGGACCAGTTCATCAGCCTGGCCGAGGAGACCGGGCACATCACGCCCCTGGGATCGTGGGTGCTGGAGAACGCGGTCAACGACATCGCGGACCTGCAACGGTTGCCGGGCCCCGCCCGTCCGCCGTACGTCAGTGTGAATGTCTCCGCCCGCCAGTTCCGTGACGCCGGCTTCGTCGAGCAGGTCGGGCAGGTGCTGAGCACACCGGGTCTGGAACCCGGGTCCTTGCAGCTGGAGATGACGGAGACGGTGCTGCTGCACCGCGACGACCGCCTCCAGACGGTGCTGCACACACTGAAGGAACTCGGTGTGCACATCGCGGTCGACGACTTCGGCACCGGTTTCTCCTCGCTGCGCTACCTGCGGGACTTCCCCATCGACGTGCTGAAGATCGACAAGTCCTTCATCGACGACATCGCGCGCGACGCCCAGCAGGTCGCCCTGGTCGAGGGGATCGTGCGGATCGCCGACACCCTGGGCCTTCAGGTCATCGCCGAGGGCATCGAGAACACCGCGCAGCGGGACCTGCTGGCCGGGATGGGGTGCCGGTTCGGGCAGGGGTTCCTGTTCGCCCGGCCGCTGACGGTGGAGCAGAGCGCGCACGCGCTGCGGGAGCCGAGTGCCCGGCCCTTCGCAGCGCCCCGGACGCCACGGCCGCGTGCGGACACCGCCGCCCGGGGACGCCGGGAGGCGCGCTGGGCGGACCTGGAGCATCTGCGGCGCACCAGCCCGATGAGCGACGCGGTCCTCGACGAGGTGCGTGGCCGGCACATCCGCAGCGGCGACCACTGGCTGATCGACTTCGCGTCGTGCAACTACCTGGGCTTCGACTGGGACCCGGAGGTCATGGAGTCCATCGACCCCGCCGTGCGCCGGTGGGGCACGCATCCGAGCTGGTCGCGGCTGCTGGGCAGTCCCCGGCTGTATCCCGACGTCGAGGAACGGCTCACCGCGCTGCTGGGCGCGCCGGACACACTGCTGCTGCCGACGCTGACGCTGGTCCACTCCTCGGTGATCCCGGCGCTGGCCGAGGACGGCCACGTGTTCGTGGAGGCGACCGCGCACCGTACGGTTTACGACGGCTGCGTCATGGCCCGCGCCCAGGGGGCGACCCTGCACCGCTTCCACGCCGAGCGGCTCGACGAACTGCGCGCCCTGCTGGCCGGGGTGTCGGCGGGCACACCGCGGCTGGTGTGCATGGACGGTGTCAACAGCATGAGCGGCAACATCCCCGACCTGCCCGCACTGGCGGCGGTGTGCCGGGCCGAGGGAGCGACGTTGTACGTCGACGACGCCCACGGCTTCGGGGTGATCGGGGAACGCGGGCCGGGCGAGACGTCCCCGTACGGCATGCGCGGCAACTGCGTGGTCCGGCACACCGGCGAGTCGTACGACGGGATCGTGCTCGTCGGCGGCTTCTCCAAGGCGTACTCGTCGCTCCTGGCCTTTCTCGCGCTGCCGTCGGAGCTGAAGAACCGGCTGAAGACCACGGCCGCCCCCTACCTGTACTCGGGGCCGTCCCCGACGGCGTCCCTGGCCACCGCGCTGGCCGGGCTGGACCTCAACGAGCGCCGGGGCGACGCCATCCGGGCCGATCTGTACCGCAAGACGGTCCGGGTGCTCGACCACCTGGAGGGCCTGGGGGTGAGCACCCTCAACACGGACCGGCTGCCCATCGTGGAGGTCCCCCTGGCGAACCCGGCGGACCTGGACGCGGTCGCCGCGTTCCTGTGGGAGGAGGGTGTCTATGTGACGCTGGCCGCCTACCCGCTGGTCCCGCGTGACCGGGTGGGGTTCCGCGTCCAGCTCACGGCCCTCAACTCCGACGAGGACATCGACCATCTGAACGGGACCCTGAGCCGGTTGTCCGAACGCTTCCCGCTGCGGCTGAAGGGCTAGACGGCCATGACGACGCACAATGACGACGTGGACTGGGACCGCTGGCCGGTCGCCGACTACCTCGCGGAGAACTACCGCGAGGTGCATCCCTCGGACGCGGCGATCATCGCCCACCACTGCGCCTTCTACCGGCGTTTCCCGCCGGGGGCCATCGCACGGTCGGTGGAGTTCGGGGCGGGCCCCAACCTGTACCCGCTGATACTGGCGTCCGCGGCGAGCCGCAGGATCGACGCCGTGGAGGCGGGGTCGAGCAACGTCGCCTACCTCACGGAACAGATCTGCCACCGCCCGGACGCGAGCTGGCTGCCCTTCCACGCGCTGTGCCGGCGGCTCAACCCGGACATGCCCGCGACACTGGCCGACGCGCTGGCCCCGGTGAACGTCGTCCACGCCGACGTGCGGACCCTGCCGCCGGGCACGTACGAACTGGCTTCCATGCACTTCGTCGCCGAGGGCGCCACGGAGGACTTCGCCGAGTTCGCCGACTTCTGCCGCACCTTCGTCCGCACGGTCGCCCCGGGCGGCCACCTGGTGGCCGCCTTCATGGAGAACATGCCGACCTACCGCATCGGGCCGGCCTCCAGCTGGCCGGGCTGCCCGGTGAACCCGACGACCGTCACGGAGGTCTTCGCCCCGCTGACCCGCGACCTGGAGGTGACCCACATCGACGCGGACCCGACGCTGCCGGACTACGGGGACTCGGGAATGGTGCTGCTGACAGGGGTGGCGGAGGCGGTCTGAGGTCGTGGTTCCGCCCGGACCCACCGAGGCCCCACCGGCGGCACGGCCGACGGGGCCCTCGGTACCCGGCCGCTCAGCCCTCGGCCCCAGGGCGGAGCCGGCGGCGCAGCACCACTCCGCCGAGCACCAGCGCCGCGCTCGCCGCGACGGCCTGGAGGGTGTGGTCCGTGCCCGTGTGGGCCAGGGCGCCCGTGGCGTGGGGGACGGCGAGCGGGGCCGGGGCGCGGGGCGGGAGCGTCCGGGGTGGGGTGGGCGGCTCGGGGTCCGGCTTCGGCGGGTGGTGGGGGCGGGCCGGGCGTGCGGGCCGGTCACCGGGAGTGTTCGAGGACTCGTTGCCGGTGGAGGCGTTGCCGACGCCGACCACGTTCACGGAGTTGCCCGTGACGTTGACCGGGAGATCGACCGGCAGCCGTACGCCGTTGCCGGAGATCACGCCCGGTGAATCCTTTCCGCTGCCCTCGGCGGCCGCGCCGCCGGACTCGGCGTGCCGGCCGCGCGGCCGGTCGTCCTCGTCGGCGCAGCCGTTGCCCGCCGCGGGGTTCAGCAGCCCCACCACGTTCACGGTGTTCCCGCACACGTTGACCGGGACGTGCACCGGCAGCTGGACGGTGTTGCCGGAGACCACCCCGGGCGAACCGGCCGCTGAGCCGTCCGCCCCGGTACCGGCGTACGCGGGGACGGACACGGCCATCGCGCCAGAGGCGGCGGCGACGGCGATCACACCGTTTCGGGTAACCCGTCTCATACTTGCCTGCCTTCCAGACATAGTCGCGGGCGCTCACCCGCATGGGATGGAACGCGGGGCGCCCGGTCCGAGTTATGGCTTGTCGGGCTTTCACTCCATCGAGCGGCACGGTTGTCGAACTAGCGGTAAAGCCCTTCGTATGCGGAACGCGGCCGCGCCGGGCAGGGCTCGCCGGGAGGACCCCGCTCGTGCGGAGGCGCGGCTTCCAGGGCCCGCTTATGGTGAGCGAGGGCGCCGTGTCCCGGTCCGCTGCGGAGCGTCCCGCGCCCATGGAGGCATCGATGCTGGCCAAGCTGTCCCCGCGCCCCTCGATACGGCACTGCGCGGTCACCGCGACGGCCGGGCTCGCCCTGCTGGGCACGGCCCTGCCGGCCGCCGACGACTCCCCGCCCGGCCTGGCGCGTTTCTACGACCAGAAGATCACCTGGTCGAAGTGCAAGGGCATGGACATGCCGAAGGACCTCCAGTGCGGAAAGGTCACCGTTCCGCTCGATTACGCCAAGCCCGGCAGAGGAACCCTCGATCTGGCCGTCGCCCGCTACCGGGCCACCGGCAAGTCCCGGGGTTCGGTGCTGCTGAACTTCGGCGGACCGGGCGGTCAGGGCGTAGCCCAACTGGCGATGGGGGGCAAGGACTTCATGGGCCTGACGGACGGCTACGACGTGGTCTCCTTCGACCCCCGCGGCGTCGGCCGCTCCTCGCCGGTGAGCTGCGGAAACGCCTCCGACGCCCTGGCCGCGACGGACGGCGCCACCGCAGGGGCCGATGCCCAGGCCGTGCTCGAGGGCCTGCGCGCGGCGGCGGCCGAGTGCGCCGACCACTCGGGTCCCGTCCTGCCCCACATCGGCACGGTGAACGCCGCCCGCGACCTGGACGTCATGCGCGACGCGCTCGGCGACGACAAGCTGAACTACCTGGGCTTCTCCTACGGAAGCCGGCTCGGGGCGGTGTACGCGGCGGAGTTTTCCGAGAAGGTCGGCAGGATCGTGCTGGACGGCGTCGACACACTGACCGAGCCGCTGGCCGAGCAGGGCGTGGTGAGTGCACGGGGGCAGCAGACCGCTCTGGAGAACTTCCTCACCTGGTGCGCCGAGGACATCGCCTGCCCGTTCGGGCGGGACCCTCGCGAGGCCGGGGAACACGTCGTGCAGGTGGTGAAATCGCTCGACAGGGATCCGGTGCCGACGCCCTTCGGCGGGGCGTTCTCCGGCCAGGACTTCGCGGGCGCCCTCGGACAGGGCCTCCACAGCAGAAAGCTGTGGCCCTCGCTGCAGCGGGCCGTCGCACAGCTGCTGGAGGACGGTGACACGCGCGGCCTGGAAGCCTTCCTGTCCGGGGGCTTCACCCTCCCCCTGAAGCGGGCCCCGCACGCCGGGCTCACCGACCCCGAGGACGTGCCCCTGGACAACCTGCCGGCGGCGCTGATGGCGGTCAACTGCGCGGACGATCCCGACCGTCCCGTCGCCGCGCAGGTCTCCCGGGACCTCGGCCGGCTGCGCGCCCGCTACGAGCAGGCCTCACCGGTCTTCGGCCGGTACCGGCTCACCCAGGTGCTGATGTGCTACGGCCGCCCCAAGGGCACCGACTACATCCGCGACGAGGTCAAGAACGTCGACACACCGAGGATGCTGCTCGTCGGCACCCGGGGCGATCCGGCCACGCCCTACCGCTGGACGGTGGAGACGGCCGAGCGGCTCGGGTCGTCGGCCGTGGTGCTCGACAACCGGGGCGAGGGCCACACCGGCTACGGCTCCTCCAAGTGCGTGCACCGCAAGGTCGACGCCTTCCTGCTGTTCGGCACCCTCCCCCCGGACGGCAGCTCCTGCGGGTCCGACCACGACGCCGAGTGAGCCGGCCCCGGCCGGGGGTCCCGGCCATGCCGGCCCGCGGCCCCCAGCCATGCCGACGCAGTCCCTGCCGTCCGTGCGGTCCATGCGGTCCGTGCGGTCCATGCGGTCCATGCGGTCCATGCGGTCCATGCGGTCCGTGCGGTCCATGCGGTCCATGCGGTCCATGCGGTCCATGCGGTCCGGCATGATCCTCACGAACCGGGCGAGACGTGGGGTCGTATTGCCCCAAATGCCCTAACCGTGAATCGGCTCTATCGTTCTGTCATGGAGCACGTTCTGAGTCCCGCGACCCTCGCCGAGCTGCGGCGCCCGCGCCCCTACCCCGCGGTCTCCGTGCTGACGCCGACGCACCGGCGCGAGCCCTACAACGCCCAGGACCAGGTCCGGCTGCGCAACGGGGTGGCCGAGGCCAAGAGACAGCTGGAGGCGGATCCGGCGGTCAGCCGGGAGCGGCGCGCCGAGGTCGCCCGGCACCTCGACCGGGCCCTGTCGGAGGTCGACCTGACGCACGCCGAGGACGGACTGGTGATCTTCGCTGCGCCGGGCGAGCACCAGGTGTGGTCACTGGCCAGGTCCGTGCCCGAACGTGTGGTGCTCTCGGACACCTTCCTCACCCGCAACCTCGTCTCGGCCCAGACCGCCGGACGGCCGTTCTGGGTACTCTCCCTGGCCACCGACCGGGCGACCCTGTGGAACGGCGGGGTCGACCGGGTGACCGAGGCACGAGTCGGCGGCTTCCCGCTGGCCCGGCGCGTGGAGAACTTCGACCCGGAACGCCAGCAGCGGATCGGGGACCTGCCGAGCGCCTTCCGCGGGGAGCCCACCCGCCAGTTCCTGCGTGAGATCGACAGCGCGATGGACACCGTGCTGCGCGACCACCCGCGACGGCTGTACGTCACCGGCGATCCGGCCACCCTCTCCCTGCTGGACGAGGTCGGCACCACCGCCAGGGGTGCGGTGCACGTCCCGCACGGCGGGCTCGCGCACGGGAGTCCCGAGGCCGTGTGGCAGGCCCTGCGGCCGGTCATCGACGCGGAGGTCCGCCGGAGCACGGACGCCGTGAGCCGGGCCCTCGAAACGGCGCGTGGACGGCGGGAGTTCGCCGCCGGCGTGGACGAACTGTGGCAGAGCGCCCGGGACGGCCGCGTCCGGCTGCTGGCCGTCGAGGAGAACTACCGGGTGACGGCCCGCGACGCGGGCGACCACCTGATCCTCACCGAGAGCGGAGACCTCGACTCCCGCGAGGACATCGTGGACGAGATCGTCGAGCAGTGCCTGGAGACCGGAGCCGACGTCCGCTTCGTACCGGACGGCACCCTCGGTGAGGCGGACGGCATCGCCGGGGTGCTGAGGTACTGATCGACATCGAACACAGGACCGTCGAACACCCGCAGCACTCTCGCGAGGGTGTCCCGATGATGCGTCAAATGCCCTGTGTAATCTACGACTTGGGCCTCCAGGTGGCGTACCCCGCGCCTACCTCGGAGTAACTCCGTGAGACCGTGGCATATGCCAGAAGCACCACCGTATCGTGTGGTGCCAAATCCCTTACAGTGCGTCGCGGCCTGTGCCACAGTCGTAACGGTCCCTCCGTCCGCCTTGGCCGTACCGTCCCCGCATCGGAGTGCGTCATGCCGTCCCACCTCTCCGCGGACCGCCCCGCCGCCCAGCCGCCCGGACGGGGCTCGGTCGACGCGCTCATATCGCAGACGCGGCGGCTCAAGGGTGACGTGGACGCGGTGCGCCGCGACGCCGAGGAGGGCGCGGCGGACCACGCGCGGGGCCGCTGGCAGCGCGCCCTGTACGACCTGGCCCTGCACCAGCTCAACGACCTCGACGAGCACCTGGCCCAGCTGCGGGACGGCCCCCTGCCCACCGCGGCGGCCCCGGAACCCGCCGCACCCGCGCAGGGCCCGCTGCTCAGCCGGGTCGGCAGCGCCGAGTGGAACCTGATGACGGACGAGGCCAGTTGGTCCGGGGAGCTCTATCGGATCCTGGGCCGCGACCCCGCCGCTCCCCCGCTCACCCTCGACGAGTTGCCGTCGATCGTGCTCGACGAGGACCGGCCGAAACTGACGGCGATGGTCACGAACTGCCTCGTCGACGCCCGCCCCATCGACGGGCAGTTCCGCATCGCCCGCCGAGGCGGCGACGTACGGACCGTGCACATGATGGGCGAACCGGTGCTCGACACCGACGGCAGCACCGCTTCGATGTGGGCCGTGCTGCGCGATGTCAGTGAACTGCGCCGCAGCCAGCGGGTGGTGAGCGAGACCCGTGACTCGCTTCACCACCAGCGGGAGGCCGCGCGGACCGAGCACCGGCTCGCGGTCGAGCTGCAGGAGGCCGTACTGCCGCCGTGGCGCGGCTCCCTGCGGCTCCCGGACCGGGGCCCCATGACCCTCGACCTCGCCGCCCACCGTCTGCCGGCGTCCACCCCCACACGGATCGGCGGCGACTGGTACGACGCGCTCGAACTGACCGACGGCGAGACACTGCTCAGCGTCGGCGACCTCACCGGCCCGGGCGTCAACGTCACGTCGAACACGGCCATGCTGCTCGGTGCCGTGCGCGGCATGGCCATGGCCGGGACCGGGCCCGCAAAGCTGATGGCCTGGCTGGACCAGTTACTCGACGCCACCGTGCGGCCCGCCCTCGGCAGCGCCGTCTGCTGCCGCTACCGGCCCGACACCCGCACCCTGCTGTGGGCGCAGGCCGGACACCCCGCCCCGCTGCTGTTCCGCGACGGGACGGGGCGCATGCTGGACGCGCCGGACGGCGCCCTGCTCGGCGCCACGCCGGGGCCGGTCCACCGGCAGGCCGAAGAGACCCTCGAGGTGGGTGACCTGCTGCTCCTGCACACCGACGGGCTGGTGCCCGGGCCCGCCGGAACGGCAGCCGCGAACCTCCTCCTCGCCCTGGCCCCCCGCCTTGCCGGGAACCGCACCGCCGAGGACTGCGTACGGACGGTCGTCCAGGAGTTCGGCGCGAGCGAGCGAGCGGACAGCGCCTGCGTACTCGTCGCCAAAGTCACGTCATAGGAATCTCAGGCCTGTGCGTCGTTGCCGCCCCTGCCCTTCGTCTTCGGCAGGGCGAGCTTGATCTCCTCCCGCAGCTCCTCGATCTTCGGGGAGCCGGAGTACTCGGCCGTGAGCCGGTACATCTGGCGCAGCCGGTCCCAGGTGCGGTGCGAGGAGTTCGATCCCATCGACACCAGCGCCAACCGCGCGTACCGGTCCGCCCGTTCGGGGTCGTCGGCGATGAAGCAGGCCGAGGCCATGGACAGGTAGTCGAAGATCTTCGACCGCTGCCGCCCGTCGATCCGCAGGGCGAGGGCCCTCTCCGCGTAGTGCTGTGCGTGCACGGCCGCGTCCGGTTCGAACTCCGCCAGCGTGCGGTAGGACAGGGCCTGCATGCCGTACAGGTCGGCCTCGTCGAACAGCTGCATCCAGCTCGGCGCCGGGACGTCGCCCTTGTCGGAGACGAAGAGGTCCTCCGCCTGCCCCAGGGTGCGTCGCATCGCCTGTCCCTTGCCCATGGATGCCTGCGCCCAGGCCTCGACGGTGCACAGCATGGCCTTGGTGCGCGGCAGCACCTCCTCGCCGGAGCCGGACTGGGCGAGCTTCATGAGGTCCAGAGCCTCGTCCGGCCTGCCCAGGTGCACCATCTGGCGGGCCGCCCGGGAGAGCGCCTCGCCGGCCCGGGGCCGGTCGCCGCCCTCTCTCGCCGCGTGGGCGGCGATGACGAAGTACTTCTGGGCCGTGGGTTCGAGGCCGACGTCGTGGGACATCCAGCCCGCGAGGACGGCGAGATTGGCGGCGACGCCCCACAGGCGCCGCTGGAGGTGGGGTGGGTGTCGGTAGGCGAGCATGCCGCCCACCTCGTTGAGCTGGCCCACCACGGCCTTGCGCTGGAGCCCGCCGCCGCGGGCCGCGTCCCAGGCGCGGAACACCTCGACCGAGCGCTCCAGTTCCTCGATCTCCTGCGACCCGATGGGGGCGGCCTCGTAGCGGTCGTATCCAGCGGGGTCGGCGTGCAGGGGATGATCGAGGTCGGGGGCGTCGGCAGCCAGGGCAGGGTCGGTGTGCAGCCAGTCGTACATGGCACTGCTGAGTGCGGATCCCGCGGCGAGCGCGGCGCCCGCGCCCACCAAGCCGCGTCGGTTGAGCATGAGGTCCATTCCCGTGAATTCGGTGAGGACCGCGGCGGTCCGCTCGGGCGCCCACGGCACTCCGTCGGGAGACTCCGCACTCCCGCCGCTGGGCCGTTTCCCCGCACGCCCGTGCCGGACCAGACCGAGGTCCTCCATGGTCACGACACGGCCGAGACGCTCGGTGAACAGAACCGCCAGCACCCGCGGCACCGGATCGCGCGGGATCTCTCCCATGTCGATCCACCGCCGCACCCGGGAGGTGTCGGTCGCCAGCTGGGCATGGCCCATGGCCGCCGCCTGCCGGTTGACCAGCCTCGCGAGTTCGCCCTTGGACCAGCCGGCCAGGTCGAACAGATCCGCGAGCCGGGTGTTGGGTTGTCCGCTCACGTCAAGCCCCCAGGTTCTCGGCTGAGTTGACAGTAGCCGGGCCGGACATGCCGGGCGACTATTCGCCAGGGTTCGCCAGGGTGCGCCAGATGGTGTGCCACCGGCCATCCGGTGTCAGGTAGGAACGCGCCACCCCGACTCGGTCGCCGCAGGGACATTCCCCAGGGTGATCCCCGACGTCCGGGCCGGGTGGTGCGCTGTCGTCGCAGGCACACGAAGGGATCTGTTTCGCCCATGTACGCAGCATCGTCCTCCGTGTCCGCACCGCCCCGGTCGCTGCACCCCCGTCCCACGGACAGCGGCCCCTACCTCGCCCCCGCGCGGCCGGCGGCCCCCGTGCTCGGCGCGGGCAGGGCACGGCGCGGCGCGGTCCTCGGTTCCCCACCGATCAGCGGGAGACTCGACTTGTCCGGTCCCCAGGGCGCGCAGCTGCGCACGGCGATCGCGTCCGTGCACCGCATCTGCCCCGAGTTCGCCCCGGTGCAGATCCTGCGCCGCAACGGACGGTCCGTGCTCCTGGTCGGTACGACCGGTCGCAGCTCGGCCGTCGCCAAGTGTTTACTGGACCACTCCCCCGCCTGGTCCGAGCGCATCCGCCACGAGATAGCGGCGTACCGCTCGTTCGTCCGGCACCGCCCTCCGGTGCGGGCGCCGAGACTGATCGCGGCGGACCCGGACAACTGCACACTCGTGATCGAGAGGATGCCCGGGCGGGTGGCGGCCCTCCAGCGGCACCCGGCCGAGGCCCCGCCCCGGGCGGACATCAGGGCGGCGCTCGGCGCGATCTGCCGACTGAACGCCTGGCGGCCACCGGCGGGCACGTTCGACGCCCCGCTGGACTACGCGGCCCGGATCTCGCGGTACCACGAGCTGGGCCTGCTCACCGACCGTGACCTGGGCGATCTGCAGAAGCTCCTGCGCGGCATCGCGCAGGCGGCCGGGCGGCAGGGCATGGGCCAGTTCTGCCACGGCGACGCACTGTTGTCGAACATCCTCCTGTCACCGGCCGGTCCAGTGCTGGTGGACTGGGAGCACGCCGGCTGGTACCTGCCGGGGTACGACCTGGCGACGCTGTGGTCGGTGCTCGCGGACGCTCCCGTCGCCCGTCGCCAGATCAGCCAGATCGCGCAGTCGGCGGGCCCGGCGTCCAGGGATGCCTTCCTGGTGAACCTGATGCTGGTGCTGACCCGTGAGATCCGCACGTACGAGACAGCCGTGCAGCGTTCCATGCACGACGCGACCCCGGCGGCACCGGGCACGGCCCACCCTGGTGCTGCGCCGTCCGGCGAGGAGCAGAGGCTGCTGCTGCGGCGGCTGCACGACGACTGCCAGTTGGCCCGGCGGGCCGTGCGCGCGGCGGTCGGCACTCGCTGACGGGGACGAAGAGGCCGCTGTGCGCCTGGTCAGGCGCACAGCGGCCCTTTCGTGTGCGGGCTGCCGCCGGGTTCAGCCCTGCTGAAAGAGCTCGGCGGGCAGTGGTTTGAGGAGGGCGTAGAGGTCGTCCGTGATGGGGCGGTCCCAGGCGGCGATGGTCACCAGGACATTGTCGCTGCGGTCGAACTGGACGCAGGAGATGCGGCCCTCGGAGAGCTTGACGCGCCGCACGATCAGGAGGTTGTCACCCTGCATCACCGGGACGTCCTCGGTGCCGACGACGGTGACCTCCTCGTCGTTCTCCAGCGCGAGCAGCAGCTGGGCCACCTCGAAGGGGACCTCTCCCTCGGGGACCTCGCGGGCCGGGGAGCCCTCCGGCAGGTTGCCGATGATCATGGCGGGGCCGCGGCCGCCGAACAGGTCGTAGCGCAGGAAGACGCCCTGGCAGGTGCCGTCGGGCGCGGGCAGCAGTCCCGCACCCAGGTTGCCGGGCCAGTCGCCCGGGTCCATGGCCAGTACGTCGAAGTCGGGCCCGGCGGGGGTGGCGCTACGGCGGCGGAGGAACGACATGTCGCCCATGGTACGTGCCCCGGCCTGCGAAGTGCCGGGCGGGCGGCGGACCGGTCGGGCCGGGCTGTCGCCGTGTGCCGCCGATGACGGCGGGCCCGTCGCGCCCACCGGTTGTCACCAAGGCGTCGCCTCGCACCGTCGGTGGCGGCGGGCCGTTCGGGTGATACCGGTCGGCTCAGGTCGTCGGCTGTGCCGTTCGGGACGGCGGGCCGCTCGGGTGGCACCGGTCGGCTCGGGTCGTCACCTGTGCCGCTGGTGGTGGCGGGCCGCCCGGGCGGTACCGGTGGAGCCCAGGCCGTCGCCTTGAGCCGTCATGGTCGGGCGTGGTCAGTCCTCCGCGGGCGCGGGCGGGATCACCGCGACCGGGCTCGCGGCGTGCAACAGGACGGCCTGGGTGACCGAGCCCATCATGCGGGCGGGCGCCATGAGGCGCCGCCGGTGCCGGCCCACGACGACGAGGTCGGCGTCCAGGGAGGCCGCGACGAGGTGTCCGGCCGCGTCGCCCGCAGCCACGACCGGCTCGACCTCGACGCCCGGGTGCCGCTCGCGGTACGGGAGGAGAAAGCCCTCTGCGAGGACCCGGGCCTCGTCCTCGATGACGTTCTGGTCGACGATCGGCGGGGGCAGTTCCCCGGGCATCATCCAGGGCTGTGCGGGCCACGGGTAGGCGGCGACCGCCTGGAGCCGTGCGCGGCGCCGGGCGGCCTCGGCGAAGGCGAACTCGAGGGTGGCCTCGTCGGGGCCGTCCACCTGCAGTCCGACGACCACCCGCGAGCCGGGACCGGGCGCTGGCTCGCGGTGGACCTCGCGTCCGGGCCGGGGAACCACGACCACGGGGCACTCGGCGTCGCGGGCGGCGGCCATGCTGGTGGAGCCGAGCAGCAGACTGGCGAAACCGCCGCGGCCCCGGGAGCCGAGCACCAGCAGCTGGGCGGTGGCGCCCAGTTCGGGCAGGACCGCGCCGGTCGCGCCCTCCAGGCCGACGTACTCCGTGTCCGGCTGGTCGGCGCGCCCCTCCAGGTGGGCGCGGACCCGGTCGAGAACGGGGTCGTCCCGCGGGTCCGCCGGACCGGCGGCGAGGACCTCGGGCTGTGCCCAGTGGGCGTACTGGCGAACGTGTGCCACGCGCAGGGGTGCGGCGCGTCGGCGAGCGGCGTCGACGGCCCACTCCAGGGCGCGCAGGCTGTCGTCCGAACCGTCGACCGCCGCGACGACCGGCAGGGTGCTCATGGGTTCCTCACCTCCGGGAGACGACCGTCCCCTCCCGGCGCCAGCCTGACGCAGGCGGCGCCTTGGGGAAGATGCCTCAGGCCGCGTGTCCGGAAATACGGGCGGAACACCCCCGGATCGGCCGTCGGATCACGGCCGATCCGGGCTGGTTCTCTCCGCTCCCGGGTGCCGGTCCGCCTCTGCCCCTAGGTGAGATCGAACTCTCCCTCCCGCGCCCCCGAGACGAACGCGCCCCACTCGGCGGGCGTGAAGATCAGGGAAGGGCTCTCGGGCCGGGCACTGTTCCGCATGGCGATGAAGCCCTCCACGAAGGCGATCTGCACATCCCCCCGACCGCGACTGCTGGACTGCCACTGTGCATTGGTGAGGTCCAGCTCCGGCTTGTCCCAGCCCATGAGCGGGCGCTGCTGGGTGGTGGTCTCGGCCACGTCCGTGCTCCTCCCGGTTCGTCGTCCGCGGCCAGCCTAGCGATCGCGCCCCACGGCCGACAGGGCACGTGAGGGGGACCTTTCGAGAGTCCGGGGGCCGGGTTCTCACGAGCCACATGGAGAAGAACTGCGAGCCACCGCCGTAGGCGTGGCGGAGAACCCTGCGGGCGCCGTCCGCTCAGGGGTCCTTGCACAATGAGCGACCCGGGCGGGCACAGTGCATGGTTCGCACCCGCCGAGCTCGGGCCTCATGACGCCCTCGAAGAAGTCGGGCGCCTTGCCGATCACGGCGGCGTCGATGTCGGCCCGGGTCAACTCGGCTTCCCGGAAAGCGTGTTGTGCGACATCCCGGACCAGTCCGTGATGGAGGCGTCCCGGTGGGCGGCGTCGTGCGGACTACCGGTGGGCCGCGGACGTGGCGGCGGTGGCGGCGGACGGGTGATTCTCCGGCCCGTGGATTGAACCGGAGGTGACGTGCGGACGTACTGGTGGTGGCAGGCTCGGTCACCGAGCTCTGTTTGCTATGCCATCGCAAGACCGCACGGAAGGACCACCGGGTGTCCCTCTTCACTCGCTCCCGCCAGCAGCCGGACACGACCGGGGGCGGGGCGGAACCGGATGAAGACACGGGGGCGGCGAGGACCGGCGGGGGGCCCGGTGCGGCGGATCCGGACGGCGGAACGGACGCCGCCGAGCCGGGTGGCGACACCGACGCCGCCGACCGCGACGAAGCCCCCGATGCGAGTGGCCCCGCCGGCGGCACCCCGGCGCACACGGTTCCGGAGACGGACACCGAGGCGAACGGCACCAAGACGGCCGCCATGTCGGCAGGTCGATTCGGCGGGACCGCGGCGACGGATCCGGACGAGCGCGCCATCACATCGGACTCCGACGGCGACACCGGCGCGCGAGAAGGAGCCGCCGAGACCGCCGCCCCGCAGACGGCAGCCGCCGGAGAAACCCGGGACGCGGCAGCGCACGCGGCCAGGCCCGCCTGGTTCGGCCGGCGGCTCCGCCACCCCCGTGCCGCGCGCGCGGTCTCCGTCGGGACGACCGTCCTGGCCGGTGCGCTCGTGCTGTTCGCGCTGCTCGTACCGAACCGCATCGAGCGCGTCGAGTTCGCCTCGTTCGTCCGGATCCCCGCCGAGGGCGTGCTGCTCGCGGGCCTGCTGCTCGCGCTGCCGCCGAAGCCCCGGCGCATCATGGCGGTGGTCGCGGGCGTGTTCCTGGGGCTGGTGACGGTCCTGAAGTTCGTCGACATGGGCTTCTACCAGATCCTGGCCAGGCCGTTCGACCTGGTCCTGGACTGGATCCTGCTCGACGACGCGACGGACTTCCTGCGGGAGTCGTTCGGCCGGACCGGGCAGGTGCTGGCCGTGGCCGGGGTGATCGTGCTGTTCGTCGCGCTGCTCGTGCTCACGACGCTCGCCGTGGTGCGGCTGACGAACCTGATGGTCCGACACCGGCCCGTGGCCGCCCGCACGGTCCTGATCCTCGGCACGGCGTGGATCACCTGCGTGACCCTGGGCGTGCAGATCGGCACCGTGCCGATCGCCACCAAGGGCAACGCGGAGTTCATCGGCAACCGGGTGGATCAGGTGCGGGCGGGGCTGGAGGACGCGCGGGTCTTCGAGAAGCAGGCCGCCGTGGACGCGTTCGCGAAGACGCCGCCCGACCAGCTGCTCACGGGACTGCGCGGCAAGGACGTCCTGTTCACCTTCATCGAGAGCTACGGCCGCGTGGCGATCGACGACCCGGCGATGGCCGAGCAGACCGACGCCGTGCTCAAGGAGGGCACCGGCAGGCTGGAGGCCGCCGGGTTCGAGTCGCGCAGCGGCTGGCTGCGGTCGCCGGTGACGGGCGCGGGCAGCTGGCTCGCCCACTCGACGTTCCTGTCCGGGCTGTGGATCAAGAACCAGCAGCGGTACCGCAGCCTGACCACGAGCGACCGCATGACGCTGACCAAGTACTTCGGGAAGACCGGCGCCTGGCGGACCGTCGGCATCGTGCCGGGTGTGCGCCGCGCCTGGCCGGAGGGGAAGTTCTTCGGCCTGGACCACATCTACGACTCCGAGCACCTCGGCTACCACGGCCCGTACTTCAGCTGGACGCCCGTGCCCGACCAGTTCAGCATGGAGGCCTTCCAGCGCTTGGAGCACGGAAGGAAGGACCGTGCGCCGATCATGGCGGAGATCATCCTGGCCTCCAGCCACAACCCCTGGTCCCCCATCGCCCGGATGATCGACTGGGAGGACCTCGGCGACGGCTCGGTGTTCCACGAGATCAAGAAGGAGGGCACCGACCCCACGGAGGTCTGGAAGGACCCGGAGAAGGTGCGCACCGAGTACCGGCGCGCCATCGAGTACTCGATCCGCAGCCTCACCGAGTGGGTCGAGCGCTACGGCGACAAGGACACGGTGCTGGTCTTCCTCGGCGACCACCAGCCCGTGCCGACCGTCACCGCCGGAGACACCGGCAAGGACGTGCCGGTGACGATCGTCGCCCACGACAAGAAGGTCCTGGACCGCGTCGCCGACTGGGGCTGGACGGACGGACTCAAGCCGGCCGGGAACGCGCCCCGGTGGGGCATGGACGAGTTCCGCGACCGCTTCATGACGGCGTACGGTCCGCAGGGCTGAGGAACTCCTCCAAAGCCGCGAGGAACTCCTCCGGCCGGGCCTCGTGCACCAGGTGCCCCGCGTCGATCGTGAGGTGCCGGGCGTCCGGGAGCAGCTCGGCGAGACCGGCGATCTGCTCCTGGGGGATGAGGCTGGCCGGTCCGCCACCGATCAGCAGCGTGGGCATGGTGATCCGCCCCATGTGGTCCCACCACACAGGGTTCGGGGCGTTGCGCTGTCGGTCGGTGGCGAGGATCATCGCCCAGTCGTACGGCAGGTCACCTTCGGGCCGTACGGCGGGCGGGCGCGGCGGGTCGAGCGGGAAGGGCGCGGGCACGTCCTCCAGGACGAGCCGCCGGACGAGCCGCGGACAGTGCTGGGCGAGCAGGTAGGCGACGGCGCCGCCGAGCGAATGGCCCACGACGTCGGCGCGGGTGACGCCGAGCGCCCCGAGGAAGGCGTGGACGTCGTCGCGCATGGTCTCGTACGCGTAGTCGCCGGGCCGGTCACTGCGGCCGTGCCCGCGCAGGTCGGGGGCATACACCCGGCGGCCCGGCCGCGGCCAGCGCGGCGGCGATCTCCGCCTCGGCACCGTCCGCGCCGCGGGCGTGCAGGAGCAGGACGGGCGGGGCGTCCCGTGGCCCCCAGACGCGGTAGGCCAGGGTGATGCCGTTCGCCCGGAGGGTGCGCGGTGGTGTGTCCATGCCGGGCACGGTAGGCGAGGGGCTCTCCCGCCGCAGGGCCGCTCTGCCGACAGCAGAGGGACGTACCGCTCCGGCTCCGGTCAGGAGAAGAAGGCGGACACGCGGCGCGTGAACCACTCCGGGTCGTCGAGCCAGGGATAGTGCCCCGCGCCCGGCTGCACCGCGAACTCGGCCTTCGGGAACACGTCGGCGTTACGGCGGGCGAGGGCCGGGCTCGGGCCGCCGTCGGCTTCACCGGCCAGGACGAGCACCGGGGCCGTGACCCGAGCGAGCGCGGCCCGGGTGGCGGCCGGGTCGTAGGCGCCGTCCGCGCCGTAGCGGTCGGCGGCCTCGTCGTTGGTCTCCGTCTCGTCGCGCTCGGCGTGCGCCTGGGCGGCAGCGTCCCATCTCCCGTACCAGAACGCCCAGATGAGGGGATCGAAGTCGGCGGGGTTCGCCAGCCAGGCCTCGAACGCCGCGAAGGCCTTCGGGAACCACGGCTCGTCCCGGCGCTGCCGGGCCGCCGCCAGCCGGTCCTTCGCCGTCGCCGGCAGCCCCAGCGCCCACGGGATGGCCGTGACAAGCGCCAGCCGGCCCAGCCGGTCCGGGTACCGGGCCGCGTACAGCATGGCGAGACTCCCGCCCGCCGAGTGCGCGAGCACGTCCATCCGCTCCAGGCTGAGGTGGAGCCGCAGCGCCTCGACGTCGTTCACCAGCCGGTCGCAGCGGTACGTCGCCGGGTCGGCCGGCACCTCGGACGCCCCCGTGCCGCGCAGGTCGAGGAGGACCAACTGCCGGTGGGCATCCAGCCCTCCCAGGTCCCCGAGGTACGCCGAGGCCCGCATGGGCCCGCCGGGGAGCACGACCAACGGCTCGCCCTCGCCGCGCAGGTGACAGGTGAGCGCGGTCCCGTCCGGGGCATGGAAGATCGGCATGGCCCAGATCCTCTTCCCCGGGACACGGCGGCGCAACAGGGTTCTTCAGGCGGCGTCAGCCGTCGGACGCCGCGAGTCCCGCCCTGCCCCCGAACCGCTCCCTGAGCTCCCGCTTGAGGATCTTCCCACTGGCGTTGCACGGCAGTTCCGGCACGAACACCACCCGCTTCGGTGCCTTGAAGTGGGCGAGCCGCTCCCGGACGTGAGCGACGAGTTCCGCCTCCGAGACCTCGCCGCGCGGGACGACGAAGGCCGTGACCTCCTCGATCCACCGCTCGTCGGGCAGGCCCACGACCGCGGCCTCGGCCACCTGGGGGTGGGCGTAGAGGGCGTCCTCCACCTGGCGTGAAGCCACCAGTACGCCACCGGAGTTGATGACGTCCTTCACCCGGTCGACGATCGTGTAGTAGCCGTGCGCGTCCCGTACCGCGAGGTCGCCGGAGCGGAACCAGCCGTCGCGGAAGGCCTCGGCGGTCTCCTCCGGCTTGTCCCAGTAGCCCTCGCACAGCTGCGGGGAGCGGTAGACGATCTCGCCGTGGGTGCCGTCGGGTACGTCCTCGCCGTCCTCGTCGACCACCCGTGCGTCGACGAACAGCACCGGACGGCCGCAGGAGTCCATGCGCCCTTTGTGTTCCTCGGGGGCCAGGACCGTGGCCAGCGGGCCGATCTCGCTCTGGCCGAAGCAGTTGTAGAAGGCCAGTTCCGGAAGGCGTTCCTTCAGCCGTTCCAGTACGGGGACCGGCATGATCGACGCGCCGTAGTACGCCTTGCGCAGGCCACTCAGGTCGCGGGTGGCGAAGTCGGCGCGGTTGGACAGGGCGATCCAGACGGTGGGCGGGGCGAACAGGCTGTCCACCCGGCCCGCTTCGACCAGGTCGAAGAGACGGTCGCCGTCGGGTGCGTCGAGGATGATGTTCGTCGCGCCGACGGTGAGGTAGGGCAGCAGGAAGACGTGCATCTGCGCCGAGTGGTAGAGGGGCAGTGCGTGCGCGGGGCGGTCGCCCGCACTGAGGTCGAGGGCGGCGATCGCGCTCAGGTACTCGTGCACCAGGGCCCGGTGCGTCATCATCGCGCCCTTGGGCAGGGCGGTCGTCCCGGACGTGTAGAGCAGCTGCACGAGATCCTCGGTGCGCGGCTCGGGGCCGTCGTACACGGGTGCCCCCGCCAGCCGGGCGAGCAGTGAGTCGTCGGCGTCACGCAGTGGCGAAGTCCGCACCCCGTCCGGGAGTTGTGCGGCGAGGTCGGGATCGGTGAGGACCAGGGAGCTGCCCGACTGGCCGACGACGTAGGCCAGGTCGTCACCGGTCAGGTTCTGGTTGACCGGTACGTGCACCAGGCCGGCGCGGGCGCAGGCCAGGAAGGCGATCAGGTAGGCGTCGGAGTTGCGGCCGTAGGCGCCGACCCGGTCGCCCGGGGACAGGCCCTGGTCGAGGAGGACGCTCGCCGCGCGGGAGACGGCGGTGTCGAGTTCGGCGTACGTCCAGGTGCGCTCGCCGTACTCCACCGCGACGCGTGCCGGTGTACGCCGGGCGCTGCGCCGCAGGACCGCGTCGACCGTGCTGCCATGTCCGGGCGTCGTGATCGCGGGCGTCGTCATGACGACGATCCTCGGTTCGGGTGCCGGGGGAGGTCAAGGATCCCGGACGGCGCGACCCCTGGCTCGGCGGCCGGCTCAACCCCGCTGCCTTCGACGGCGTCCGGTGTCATGAACCGACGAGCGTTCGAATCAGGTTCGTACACTCGTCACTCCTCCCCCTCGACGATGCTGGAGGGCATGATGCGCAGTCGGCTGAGACGACTCGTCCTCGGGGCCACGGCCCTGTTCACGGCCGCGTCCGCGTTACCCGCGGCCGCCGCCCCGAGCCAGCGGGCAGAGCAGCATCCTTCCCGCGACGGCCTGTCGGCCGTCATCCGCTACACCGAGTACGGCATTCCGCACATCCTCCGAAGAACTACACCGACCTGGGCTTCGGTACCGGCTGGGCGCAGGCCGCCGACGAGGTCTGCACGCTGGCCGACGGGTTCGTGACGCTGCGGGGCGAGCGGTCCCGGTACTTCGGCGCCGACGCGGCCGCCGGCGGTGACCTCTCCGGGGCCAGGACGAACCTCGCCAGTGACCTGTACTTCCGCGGAGTCCGCGAAACCCGCACGGTGGAGAAGCTGCTCGCCGAGCCCGCGCCCGTGGGCCCGAGCCGTGACGTGCGCGCCATGATGCGCGGCTGGGCGGCCGGGTACAACGCCTGGCTGGAGCAACGCGAGATCTCGGATCCCACCTGTGCGGGCGCGCCCTGGATCAGGCCCGTCACCGAGCTGGATGTGGCGGCCCGCGGTCTCGCCATCGCCTCCATATCCGGTGAGGGGCGCTTCGTGGACACGATCACTGCCGCGCAGCCGCCGGCCGGTGCCACGACGGCCTCCGGGGCCCCGTCAGCCCGCACGCCGGCCGCGAAGGCCGTGACGAAGGCGGCGGACGAGATGTGGGGCGCCCCCGGCATGGGTTCCAACGCGGTGGCCTTCCGCGGCGACACGACCGCGAACGGCCGTGGACTGCTGCTGGGCAACCCGCACTACCCGTGGGAGGGCGGGCGCCGGTTCTGGCAGTCGCAGCAGACGATCCCGGGCGAGCTGGACGTGTCCGGTGGGTCCCTCCTCGGCACTCCGGTGATCTCCATCGGGTTCAACGCACATGTGGCGTGGAGCCACACCGTCTCCACGGACATTCCGGCCAACTTCCACCGGCTGACGCTCGATCCGGCCGATCCCACGACCTACCTCGTGGACGGCGAGGCGGAGCGCATGACGAAGCGGACCGTGACGGTGGCGGTGAAGGACGGCGCGCCGGTGACCCGCACCCAGTGGTGGACCCGCTACGGCCCTGTCGTCACCTCCCTCAGCCCGCAGGTCCCGCTGCCGTGGACCAGCGGGACGGCGTACGCGCTGCACGACCCGAGCGGCGCGATCGAGGACGTGGCGGCGATGGCGGACCGGGGCCGTCTGACCGTACGCGACCTGCAGCGGCAGCAGTTCGCCAACCGGGTGCCCGCGGGTGATCTCGCCGCCGAGGACGTGGCACGGGCGTGCGCCGCGCTGCCCGGCGGCACGGCGACGGGCAGCGACGGCAAGGCCGTCGACGTGTCGGAGGCGTGCGGAGTGCTGAAGGTGTGGGACCGCAGCATGGACACCGGGAGCCGGGGGGCGCTGCTCTTCGACCGGTTCTGGCGGAAGCTGGAACAAGCGGTGCCGCAGGGCCGGTTGTGGAAGGTGCCGTTCTCGGCGGCGGACCCGGTCCGTACCCCGAACACCCTCGACACCGACGCTCCCGGATTCGCCACCGCCCTGGCCGACGCGGTGACGGAGCTTCGGGGCGCGGGCATCGCGCTCGACGCGCCGCTCGGCGCGCACCAGTTCGTCGTCCGCGACGGGAAGCGTCTGCCGGTGCCCGGCGGCGCGGGACGACTCGGCGTGTGGAACGTGATCGAGCCGACGTGGGACCCGGCTCGCGGCGGCTACGCGAAGGTGCCGTTCGGATCCAGCCACCTGCAGGCCGTGGGGTGGGACGGCAGCCGCTGCCCGGTGGCGCGCACGCTGCTGACGTACTCCCAGTCGTCGAACCCCGAGTCACCCCACTTCGCCGATCAGACACGGCTGTTCTCCGGTGAGAACTGGGTGACGTCGCGCTTCTGCGAGAAGGACATCCTGTCCTCGCCGAAGTTGAAGGTCGTGCGGGTGCACGAGCGCCGCTGACCACGGCGCCGTGGGTGCCGCTCCCAAGAGGGGGGCGGCAGCCACGGCGTTTCACCCCTCCCGGCTGGGCCCGCACTGGCTCAGCTCCGTCCGCGTGGGCGCAGGACAGGAAAGTCCCCGGAGGACCGAAGGGTCTCCTGATACTCCGTCAGGTTTCTGGACTCATCGGCTGTGTGGGGAGCCTGCTGCGGCTTGCGACCGCGCCCGCCCACGCTCGCCGCCACGGCCACCGCGGCTTTGCCCTCCGGTTCACGGGTGCGTGCGGCGGACATACTTCCGGGGACACGTGTGACGGTTGAGCCGAAGGGATGCGCGGTGACCGACCGAGCGGCGAGCGGCGAACCGACCCGACGTCAACTGGGCCGGCAGGGCCTGGCGCTGGGCGGTGCCCTCGCCCTCGCCCCGCTGCCCGCCGGACCCGCCGAAGCCGCCCCCGCGGCGAGGGGCCGCCGCCCCACCCTGCGGCACGGCTCCGCCGCACGCGCCGGGCTGCTCGCCGCCCACCTGCGCCGGCTCGTCACCGACGCCGAGGCGTTCCTCGGCCCCTCGCCCGAGCACCCCTGGTACGCGGGCGCCGTCCTGCTCGCCGGACGCGGCGGCACCGTGGCACTGCACCGGCCCATCGGCATGGCGGTGCGCTACCGGGCCTACGACGAGCAGACCGACACCGGCATCGAGTTCCCGCCGGACGAGCAGATCCCCATGGCCGAGGACACCGTCTTCGACCTGGCGTCCGTGTCGAAGCTGTTCACCTCGATCCTCGCCGTGCAGCAGATCGAGCGGGGCAGACTGGGGCTGGAGGCTGATGTCGCCTCGTACCTGCCGGACTTCGGCCGAGCGGGCAAGCAGGGCATCACGATCCGTCAGCTCCTCACGCACACCTCTGGTCTCCGCGCGTGGATCCCGCTGTACGGCGCACCGACCCACGAGGGGAAGCTCCAGCTCATCTGGAACGAGCAGCCGGTCAGCGCGCCCGGCACGGCGTACCTGTACTCGGACCTGAACCTCATCTCGCTCCAGCTCGTGCTGGAGCGGCTCACCGGACGCTCCCTGGACACCCTCCTGCGGGAGGAGGTGAGCGCACCGCTCGGCCTGCGCCGCACCCGCTACAACCCGCCCGCCTCCTGGCGTCCGAAGATCGCGGCCACGGAGGACGCGCGCACACCGTGGTCCGGGCTTGAGCGGGGTCTGGTGTGGGGCGAGGTGCACGACGAGAACGCGTTCAGCCTGGGCGGGGTCGCGGGCCACGCGGGCGTGTTCTCCGACGCGTGGGACCTCGCGGTTCTCGGCCGTACGCTGCTCAACGGCGGGGTCTACGGGCGGGCCCGGATCCTGGCGCCGGAGTCGGTGGGGCTGATGTTCACCGACTTCAACACGGCGTTCCCCGGGGACGAGCACGGCCTCGGCTTCGAGCTGTACCAGCACTGGTACATGGGTGCGATGGCCACGCCGCGCACGGCCGGGCACACCGGCTTCACCGGCACCTCGCTGGTCCTCGACCCGACGACCGACTCCTTCCTCGTGGTGCTCGGGAACTCGGTGCACCCGGTGCGGAGCTGGCGTTCCGGCTCCGCTCCCCGGGTCACCGCCGCGAACACCCTGGCGAGGGCGGTGCCGGTCCGGCCGGCGCGAGGACGCACAGCGTGGTTCTCCGGGATGGCGGTCTCCACGACGGCGACGCTCACCCTGCCGGCGCTCGACACGTCCGCCGGCGGGGCGCGGTTGCGCTGCGCTCTGTGGTGGGACACCGAGCCGAGGGCCGACGTCCTGGTCCTGGAAGCATCCACCGACGGCGGCACGAACTGGGAGCCGGTGCCGTTCACGACGTCCCGTCGGAGCCCTGACCGGCAGGAGCACCCGTCGGGCTCGGCCACGGGCTGGTCGGGCCGCGTGTGGCACCGGCTCACCGCCGCCGTCCCCGCCGCACGCCGGCTCACCCTGCGCTGGCGGTACGCGACGGACCGGCCGTACGTCGGACGCGGGTGCTATGTGGACGGGCTGCGCGTGGAGGCGGCCGACCGGGCCCTGTTCGACGAGACGCGCCCGGCGGACGCGGCGCGCCTCGAAGCGGTGGGCTGGGCGCCGTCGGCCGACTGACCCGGTCGCCGGGGCACTGGTTGAAGACGGCCTGCCGCCTGGTGCGACCGTCCGCACGGGGCGGCCGGCCGGTACGGACGCCGTCGTCCCGTCGAAGTGCCCTCGACCGGCGTGCGATTCAGCCGGTCCCGCTTCCCAGTACGGCCATCGCCGCGTTGTGCCCCGGCACCCCGCTGACCCCGCCTCCGCGCACCGCCCCCGCCCCGCACAACAGCACGTTCGCGTGCCCGGTCTCCACACCCCAGTGGCCCGTGCCGTCCTGGGCGTAGGGCCAGCTCAACTCGCGGTGGAAGATGTTGCCGCCGGGCAGGCCGAGGTCGCGCTCCAGGTCGAGCGGGGTCCTGGCCTCGATGCAGGGCCGCCCCTCCGCGTCGGTGGCCAGGCAGTCGGCGAGGGGTTCGGCCAGGTGGGCGTCAAGCTGGGCGAGTGTCGACTTCAGCAGTTCCTCGCGCACGGCGTCGTTGTCCCTCGCGAACAGCCGGGCCGGGGTGTGCAGACCGAACAGGGTGAGCGTCTGGTAGCCCTGCTCGGCGAGGTCGGGGCCGAGGATGGTCGGGTCGGTGAGCGAGTGGCAGTAGATCTCGGAGGGCGGTGCGGCGGGCAGATCACCGGCGGCGGCCTGGGCGTGGGCGGCGGCCAGTTGCTCGTAGCCCTCCGCGATGTGGAAGGTGCCGGCGAACGCCTCGCGCGGGTCGACGGAGCTGTCGCGCAGCCGTGGCAACCGCTTGAGCAGCATGTTCACCTTGAGCTGGGCGCCCTCGGCGGGGGCCGGGGGCGTGTCACCGGTGAGCTCCGCCAGAGCCCGCGGGGAGGCGTTGACCAGCACGTGCCGGGCGGCGACGGTGCCCTCGCCGTCGGCCGTGCGGTAGGAGACCTCGGCCGTACGGCCGTCCGTGGCGACGCGCAGCGCCTCGTGGCCGGTGGCGAGGACCGCGCCCGCGGCGCGGGCCGCGTCGGCGAGGGCGTCGGTGAGGGCGCCCATGCCGCCGACGGGCACGTCCCAGTCGCCGGTGCCGCCGCCGATCACGTGGTAGAGGAAGCAACGGTTCTGCTTCAGGGAGGGGTCGTGGGCATCGGCGAAGGTGCCGATGAGCGCGTCGGTGAGGACCACCCCGCGCACCAGGTCGTCCGTGAAGTGCTCCTCGACGGCGACGCCGATCGGCTCCTCGAACAGCGTCCGCCACGTCTGCTCGTCGTCCAGGCGGCGGCGGAGTTCCTCGCGGGTGGGCAGCGGCTCGGTGAGGGTGGGGAAGATCCGCTGGGCGGCGCGTCCGGTCATGCCGTAGAACTCCTGCCAGGCCCGGTACTCGCGGTCGGAGCCGGTGAGCCGGGCGAAGGCCTCCCTGGTGCGCCGTTCGCCGCCGCCGACGAGGAGGCCGGTGGGCCTGCCGTCGCGTTCGGCCGGCGTGTAGGAGGAGACGGTCCGGGCGCGGACCCGGAAGTCCAGGCCGAGGTCCCGGACGATCTTCTTCGGCACCAGGCTGACCAGGTACGAGTAGCGGGACAGCCGGGCGTCGACCCCGGCGAACGGCCGGGTGGACACGGCCGCGCCGCCCGTGTGGTCCAACCGCTCCAGGACCAGCACGGAGCGGCCGGCCCGGGCCAGGTAGGCGGCGGCGACCAGGCCGTTGTGGCCACCGCCGACGATGACGGCGTCGTAGGTCCGGTGTGCGCGGGGTCCCTCGGGTGCGGTCATGGTTCTTGGTAACACGGGGTGATCCGGGTCGGCCAGACGGACGGCGGCGCGCTCGCCCCCGGCCGGGAGGACCCCTGACCGGTCAGGCCACCGGGTTCGCCGGGTCAGCGCCCGGCCGACGCCCGCTGTTCGCGCAGAGCCGCCACCCTGCGGTACAACGCGACCGCCTCGGCGCCGCGGCCCAGTTGCTCCAGGCAGTGCGCCTCGTCGTTGCGGCTGGTGAGGGTGTCGGGGTGGTCCGCACCGAGGACGCGTTCGCGGGCGGCGGCCACGCGCCGGTACGCGGTGAGCGCGTCGGCCCAGCGGCCCAGCCAGCCCAGGCCCACGGCGACCTCGCGCTGACTGACCAGGGTGTCCGGATGGTCCGGGCCGAGGACCCGCTCGCGCAGGGCGCTCACGTCCCGGGACTCGGCGAGGGCCTCCTCCCAGCGGCCGAGCCGGCCCAGGTTGACGCAACGGCCGTGCCGGGCGCGCAGCGTCTCGGGGTGGTCGGGACCCTGGACGCGGGTGCGATCCTCGGCCAGGTCGCCGTAGAGGTCCAGGGCCTCCGCGCTGCGGCCGAGGCGGCCCAGGCTGATGCCGATCTCGTGGCGGGCGGCGAGCGTGTCGGGGTGGTCGGGGCCGAGGGCGCGGGCGCGGGCCTCGGCGACGTCGCGGTAGGTCTCCAGGGCTTCCGCCCAGCGGCCCGACTGGCCGAGGGCGTAGGCGACTTCGTACCGGGTGACGAGGGTGTCGGGGTGGTCCGGGCCGAGCACCCGGGCACGGGCGGCGGCCACCTCACGGGCCATCCGGTAGGAGTCTTCGAGCCGGCCGAGGCGGCTGAGGTTGAAGGCGAGGTTGTGGCGGCAGCGCAAGGTGTCGGGGTGGTCGGGTCCCATGACGCGCTCCCGGGCGGTGAGCACCGACGTGTAGACGCGGTGGGCGTCGAGGGGGCGTCCCAGCTGACCGAGCACGTACGCCATCTCCTGGCGGGCGGCCAGGGTGTCGGGGTGGTCGGCGCCCAGCGTGCGGATCCTTACCTCGGTGACGTGCTTGTACTCGCGCAGAGCGTCGGGGGCGCGGCCGGTGCGGCTGAGGGTGAAGGCGACCTCGTAGCGGCTGGCCAGGGTGTCGGGGTGGTCGGGGCCGAGGAGGTGCGCGCGTTCCGCGGCGACCGCCCGGTGCACCTCCCCGGCTTCCGCCCAGCGGCCGAGCCGGCCGAGGCTCAGGCCCGCGTTGTGCCTGCCCGCCAGGGCGGTCAGGGCCGCGGTGGAAGGGGCGGGCCGGTCCTCGGGGACGGGTTCGTCGACGAGGCCGGTGGCGGGCCGGGCGATCCACTCGCCGGACAGTCCGGCCACCGGGTCCGGCGGCGTGCCGCGCAGCCCGGCTCCGGCCGCCTTGTGCCCGGTGGTCATGCCGAGGGTCCAGGACGGCAGCCGGTCCACGAGCGCCGGCGTGCCGGGAGCGGGACGGGACGCCGCGACGGCCGGCACGTAGGACGGAGCGGCCCGGTGCGCGCTGATTCTCCGCGCCAGCTCCCGTGCGTCGTCCGGTCTTTCCGCGGGCTCCTTGGCCAGCAGGTCCAGGATCACCCGCTCCAGGAACCCGGGCAGTTCCGCCCGGAGCTCGCGGGGCGGGCGGGGCGCGGTGTCGCGGTGGCCGACCAGGACCGCCCAGGCGTCGTCGAGGTCGAACGGCGGTACACCGGTGACGAGTTCGTAAAGCACGCACCCGAACGAGTACAGGTCGCTGCGCTGGTCGACCTCGGTGCCGCTGATCTGCTCCGGGGACATGTAGTGCGGGGTGCCCATGGCGACGCCGGTGCCGGTCAACCGGGAGGTGAAGCCGATGTCGTGACCGAGGCGGGCGATGCCGAAGTCGCAGATCTTCACCGTGCCGTCGACGAGCCGCACGATGTTGGCGGGCTTCAGATCGCGGTGCACGATGGACTGTTCGTGGCAGTAGGCGAGGGCGGCGGCGACCTGCTCGGCGATCTCCACGACGTCGGCGACCGGCAGCGGGTGCTGCTTGTTGTCCTCCAGCAGCTGGCTGAGGTTGCGGCCGTCCAGCAGCTCCATCACGAGGTAGAGGACGCCGTCGGCCTCGCCGAAGTCGTGCACGACGGTGATGCCCCGGTGCTGGAGCGCGGCGGCCACCCGGGCCTCCCGGCGGAACCGCTCCCGAAGGACGCGAGTGAAGGTGTGATCGTGGTTCGGGCCCAGTGGTTTCAGGCACTTGACGGCGACGTGCCGGCCCAGGGACTCGTCCCGGGCCCGCCACACCTCGCCCATGCCGCCGCGCCCGATCAGATCGAGCAGCCGGTACCGGCCGTGGATGAACCTGCTGTCCCCCATCGCGCGCGACGCTCCCCCCGGTAGCCGTACGCCGCCCTCCCCCTGGCCCACCCAGTATGGCGGCCTATCGTCCGAGTTTGTACGGGGCCGGGCGCGCGTGCGGGCCGAGCCTCGCCATGGCCCGCAGGATGTGTTTGGGCGGGAGTTGCCACCGCACACGTGCGGGAACGCGGCGCAGCAGGAGACCCGTGAGGCGCAGCCGCCGGGTGACGGTGGCGGGTGCGGGGGCCGGTCTGCCGTACAGCTCGTGGGCGTACGGCGGCAGAGAGGCGTACGCCAGTTGGGCCACGCGCCGCCACAGAACCTCGCGCGCCGGTACGAGGAGCGGGTGCGTCGGCGGGCGGAGCAGGAAGTCGTCCACCTCACGTGCCTCGGGTCCGGCGGCCAGCTCCGGGCGCACCTTGTCGAAGTACTCCGTCATCTCGGCCCGGTTCGTGGGTACGGTACCGGGGTCGAGGCCCACCAGGCGTGCGCTCTCCCGGTGTTCGGCGATGTACCGGTCGGCCTCGGTGTCGGTGAGGCGGAGCCCGGACCTGCGCAGCACGTGCAGATAGGAGTCGATCTCGGCGCAGTGCACCCAGCGGAGCAGTTCGGGTTCGTCGACGCCGTAGCGCTCGCCGGTGGCCGGGTCGGTCGCCGTCAGCATGCTGTGAATCTTGCGGACCCGGGCGCCCGCCCGCTCGGCGGCCTCGGTGGTGCCGTAGGTCGTCGTACCGACGAAATGCGCGGTCCGCATCAGCCGGCCCCAGGCGTCGCGGCGGAAGTCGGAATTCTGGGTGACGCCGCGCACCGCGCGAGGGTGCAGGGCCTGGAGGTAGAGCGCCCGGATGCCGGCGATCCACATCATGGGGTCGCCGTGCAGCTGCCAGGTCACCGAATCGGGAGTGAACAATCCCGGGTCCGCGCCGGTCATGCGCCTCACCTCCACCCGGCCCACGATGGCACAGCGCGAACTGCCGGTCGACAGGGCCGGGTCGACACCCCGCCGTCCAGTCGTTGAGATTTCACCCACCCGGTTGAGGGTTTGGTAAGCCTCCCCTTATATGCTGACGGCGCCGATCAAGCCCGGACCGGGCCGCAACGGCGTGCCCGACCTCCCGCACGACAGGATCCGACATGCGCACCACCTCTCGCGGCCTCATAGCGGCACTCACTCTGACCCCTCTGCTGGCCGGCTGCTTCGCACCCAGCGACAGCGACGCCGGCACGGGCGCCGGAGCGGGATCGGGCGGACGGCTGCGGGTCGCGCTGGCCGTGCCGCCGGCGCAGGCGCTGTCCCCTTACAGCAACGACGCCACCGTGCTGAGCAAGCTGTCCGTCGCCGAGGGCCTCACCGCCCTCGACAGGAACGGCACGGCCAAGCCCGCGCTGGCGAAGTCCTGGAAGCAGACGGGCGACACCACCTGGACCTTCGAGCTGCGCAAGGCCGAGTTCCAGGACGGCACCGAACTCACCGCCCGGTCCGTCGTCAACGCGCTCGACCACGCGAGCGCGGCCAAGCCCAAGCCCCGCGTCCTGAGCGACGTGGCACTTACCGCCAAGGCCGAGGACGCCGACACCGTCACCCTCACCACCAAGTCGCCCGACCCGGTGCTGCCGCTGCGGCTGGCCAGCCCCGCGCTGGCGATCCTGTCGGCGAAGGCGTACGCGAAGGACGGCGCCGTCAGTCCCGTCGGCACCGGAACCGGTCCGTTCGAGATCACCCGCCTCAGCGGCAGGACGAAGGCGGCACTCGACCGCTTCGACGGCTACTGGGGCGGCAAGGCGAAGGCGCCCGGCATCGACGTCAGCTGGATCGCGGACGGGACCGCCCGTGCCAACGCGCTGCGTGGCGACGAGGCCGACATCGCCGAGTGGATCCCGACCGCGCAGGCGAAGCTGCTCGACAAGGAAACCCGGCACGAGGTTCCCTCGGTGCGCACGGACAGCCTGATCCTGAACACCGGAAGCGGCCTGTTCACCGACGCCGGTCTGCGCGCCGCCGCCCGCGAGGCCGTCGACGGCTCCGCGCTGGTCGACTCCGTCTTCGGCGGGTACGCCGACCCCGCGCAGGGCCTGTTCGGGCCCGCCGTACCCTGGGCCGCCGGCAAGCGCGCCGAGGTGACGGGCCGCGCCGAGGCCGCGACCGCCTCCGAGGTGAAGGCCGGGACCAAGGGCAGGACGCTGCGGCTGGCCACCTACACCAACCGGGCCGAGCTGCCCGAGGCGGCGACCGTGCTCCAGCAGCAGCTGGAGAAGGCCGGGTTCACCGTGAAGCAGGACGTGCGCGAGTACACGCAGATGGAGGCCGACCTGCTCGCCGGGAAGTACGACGCCCTCGTCTTCTCCCGGGTGACGCTCCTCGACACCGGTGACGCGGTCGACTATCTCGCCAGCGACTTCACCAGCGAGGGCGTCTACAACATCGCCGGGCTGAAGGACACCGCGGTGGACAAGGCCATCCGGGCCGCCGCCGCGGAGCGGGACACCGAGAGCCGCCAGGAGAAGATCATGCGGGCGGAGGCGGAGATCCTGCGCACCGACGCGGTGGTGCCGCTGGTCCACGAGCAGGCCGTGCAGGGCATCGCGTCCGATGTCGAAGGCGTGATCCTCGACCCGCGCGAGCGGTCCCTGATCGACACCGACACGCACCTGAAGTAGCCCGTATGAGCCTCGCGCACGCCCCCGCCGCCGTCCGCCCGTCACTCTGGCCGACGGCGGCCGGCCGTGTGCTCGCCGGAGCCGTGCTGCTCGGCGCGGTGGCCCTGCTGCCGTGGCTGTCCGGCGCGGACCCGGCCCGCACGGTGCTGCGCGCCCGTTCCGCCGACCAGAACCCCACAGCGGCGGAACTGACCGCCGTACGCGAGCAGTTGGGTCTGGACGAGGGGCCGCTCGCGCATCTCGCGCACTGGCTGGGCGGGCTGCCCCGCGGGGACGCGGGCGTCTCGTGGGTCTCCGGCGAACCGGTCATGCCGCAGGTGGGCACCGCCCTGTCGGTCTCCCTCACGCTGATGCTGGGCGCGTTCACGGTCACGGCCCTGGTGGCCGCACTGGTGTGCGCCCGTACGGTCCTCCTCGGTTCCCGGCGCCGGCTGCGGCGGGACCGGGCGGGCAGCACGGCCGCCGTGCTGGCCGCACTGCCGAAGTTCCTGCTCGCCTCGGTGCTGGCCACGGCGTGCGGGGTGTGGTGGGGCTGGTTCCCGTCCAGCGGGTGGGAGGGGCCGCAGTCGATGGTGCTGCCGTCGCTGGCCCTCGGCATCCCGTCGGGCGCGATGCTCGGCGGGCTGCTCGACCAGGCACTGCCCGCCGCCTTCCACGAACCGTGGGCGCGCACGGCGTACGCCGTCGGGCTGCCGCCCGGCCACATCGCCCGCAGCGCGCTGCGCCGCACTCTGCCCGGCATGCTGCCCCAGTTGCTGCCGACCGTCGTGGCCCTGGCCGGCGGTGCGGTCGCCGTGGAGAAGATCTTCAACATTCCCGGGCTCGGCAGGCTCGCCCTGGAGGCAGCCGTCGCGCAGGACCTGCCGGTGCTGCAGACGGCGACGCTGGCCCTGGTCCTGCTCGGTGTCGCCGCGGGCATGCTGATCCGGGCCCTGCGTCACGCCCTCCTCGGCCGGCCGCTGCGCGAGGGCGCGCTGCCGGCCCTGCGCCGTCCCCCGCTCACGGTGCCGCGCTCCCTGCGCTGGGTCACCGCGGCCTGTGCCCTGACCCTGCTCGCCCTCGTCGCAACCGGCCTCCTGCGCGACCCGCTCCAGGTGGACACGGCGGCCCGCCTGCTGCCCCCGTCCCCCGAACACCCGCTGGGCACGGACCCGCTGGGCCGTGACCTGCTGGCCAGGCTGGGCCACGGGGCGCTGCGCACGGCGGGGGTCGCCCTGGTCGTGACGGTGGTCAGTGCCGTCACCGGATTGCTGCTGGGCATGGCACCGCGGGCGAGCGCGGGCCCGACGGAGGTCGTGTCGACGCTGCCCGCCGTCCTCGCGGGCCTGCTGATCGCGGGCGTGACCGGACCGTCGGTGTGGGGCGCGGCGTTCGCGGTCTGCGTGGTCGGCTGGAGCCCGTACGCCGCCCAGACCGCCGCCCTGCTCGAACAGGAACGCGCGAGCGGCCACATCGCCGCGTCCGTCGCACTCGGCGCGGGACGGCTGCACCTGCTGCGCCGTCACCTGCTGCCCGCGGTCGTCCCGGGCCTCCTGCGCAATGCCCTGCTCCGGCTGCCCACCACCGTCCTGGTCCTGGCCTCCCTCGGCTTCCTCGGCCTGGGCGAACAGCCGCCCACCCCCGAATGGGGCCGCCTGCTGTCGGAGAACCAGCCGTACGCCGAACTGGCCCCCTGGACCGTGCTCGGCCCGGCCGCCGCGTTGGTGGTGCTGTCCGTGCTGGCGGTCACGGGCAGCGTGCCGGGACGCGAGAAGGGCGAGTAGCCGGCGCCCGTCCGCGCGGTCCACGGCCGGAGGGCCTGCTCCTCGCCGTCACAGGAGGCAAGTCTCGTGTGCGGCCCGTATCGCTCCGGCAGGTCACGCCACGAGCGATCGGTACGGATCCTGTGGACCATGCCGTTGACGACCTGCCGGTCCTCCACGCGAGGCCGGCCGGTCGCGGCCCGCGGTACGAGGGGAACGAGCAACTCCCGCTCACGATCAGTGAGTTCATGGCGGCGTCGACCAGGTCCGTCGACTCCCTCCCCACGAGGTTGCCCACCGAGCGCGGCGAGCAGCCGGGGCATACGGGCCTTGACGGTCCGTTCGGCCACCACCGGCGTCGCGGCGCTCTCCGCATTCGAAAGGCCCCGTGCGACCAGCGGCAGAACCTCCCTCTCCCATGGCGTGAGGCCGTTGGGCCGCAGGCGGGTGTTCGGAGCGCGGGAGGGCGGGCGCCGAGCCACGCCCTCGACGAGGCGACGGGTGATGGACGGGGGCGAGCGCGCATCACCTGCGGCGATCACCCGCACCGCCGGTACGAGTTCGGACCGGGGCGTCCTTGAGCATGAAGTCGCCTGCCCCGGCGCGCAAGGCGTAGACGCAGTCGTCGATCTCGAAAGCGGCCGGCATCAGCACCGCGGGGCGGTGGCTGCGGCGGTTTCGCCGTACCACCGCGGTCGGGACGGCGGCCGCCGGGCTCCGCTCTCCCCTCTCGACAGGGACCACCGTCTCGGCCGAACGGGAATCAACAACCGGCCCGCACACGCGGAATCTCGGTTGAACGGCCGACTGAGACACGGAGTTGACAGGAAGGCAGGTGTTCCTCGACCGACGGCCCGTGTCCAACGGTCCGTCACCCAGGGCGCCCTGTCGGCAGTCGGCGACGGCGCGCGGTGCCCCAAGCCGATTGAGACGCACAGGAACCAACGAGAAACGACAGAACCATTGACCCGTAGTTTGCCGCAGCCTACTTTCTGACCGATCTCCGAACGTGGTCCGGCATGTCGGACAGGCATGGCGGTGACCGCGCAGGCGTATGCCGCCAGAGCCCTCTCTCACGACGCCCCGGGCCGGCGTCTTGGCGAGATCACGTTCTTTCCCCCGCCCCTCCCCCTGGAGAGCCGCATGCCCCACACCGCTGCACGACGATGGACAAGACGCATCACCGCCCGGGTCCTCGCCGTCGGGCTCGTCGTCGCCGGTCTTGCGAGCCTCGACCGGCAGGAGCCGTCGGCGCCCCTGGCCGTCGAACCGACCGCCGTCAGCACCAGCCAGATCGATGTCACCCCGCCGCCGATGGGCTGGGCGTCCTGGAACAGCTTCGCCAGCAGCATCGACTCCGACGTCATCAAGCAGCAGGCAGACGCCCTGGTCTCCTCCGGCATGGCCGACGCCGGCTACAAGTACGTCAACCTGGATGACGGCTGGTGGCAGGGCGACCGCGACGCGAACGGCAACATCGTCGTCGACGAGACCCTGTGGCCCGGCGGCATGAAGGCCGTCGCCGACTACATCCACAGCAAGGGACTGAAGGCCGGCATCTACACCGACGCCGGCAAACAGGGCTGCGGCTACTACTACCCCACCACCCGCCCCGCCGCCCCCGACACCGGCATGGAGGGCCACTACCAGCAGGACCTGGAGACCTTCCAGCGCTGGGGCTTCGACTACGTCAAGATCGACTGGTGCGGCGGCCAGAAGGAGGGCCTGGACCCGGAGACGACGTACAAGCAGATCACCGCCGCCAACGAGGCCGCCACCGCCGTCACCGGCCGCAAGCTCGTGCTGTCCTTCTGCGAGTGGGGCACCGGACTGCCGTGGAACTGGGCCACCGGTTACGGCGACCTGTGGCGCACCAGCACCGACGTCATCTTCTGGGGCCAGACCGCCAGCACCGACAAGATGCTCGCCAACTTCGACAAGGGGCTGCACCCCGCGGCCCAGCACACCGGGTACTACAACGACCCCGACATGCTGATGGTCGGAATGAACGGCCTGAGTGCCGCTCAGAACCGGCTGCACATGGGCCTGTGGGCGATCTCCGGCGCCCCGCTGCTGGCCGGCAACAACCTGGCCACGATGAGCACCGCCACCCGCGACATCCTCACCAACTCCGAAGTCATCGCCATCGACCAGGACCCCCGGGGCCTTCAGGGCGTCAAGGTCGCCGAGGACACCCGCAACCGCCAGGTGTACGGCAAGGTCCTCTCAGGCACCGGTAAGCGCGCGGTGCTCCTGCTCAACCGCACCGGCTCCGCCGCGAACATGACCGTCCGCTGGGCCGACCTGGGCCTGACCACCGCCTCCGCGTCCGTCCGCAACGCATGGACGGGCACCAACGCCGGGTCCTACGCGACCAGCTACACCACCAGCGTCCCGGCGAACGACGCCGTGCTGCTGACGGTCTCCGGCACCGAGGCGTCCGGCTCGACGTACGAGGACACCACGACCGCCACCACACCGACCTTCACCGGCGTCACCACCGCCTCCGCCGGCACCAAGCTGGTCGACATCACGTACGCCAACGGCGGCAGCACCGCCCGCAAGGCCACCGTCCAGGTCAACGGGCAGTACAAGTACGTCGTCGCCTTCCCGCCGACCGGCTCGGCGACCACCTACCGGACCGTGTCCGTCCTCGCCCACCTGGGCAAGGGCAACAACACCGTGCGCTTCGCAGCCGTCTCCGGCAGCACCGCCCCCGACGTCGACGCCATCCGGGTCCAGGGCATCCCCGGCACCAACGGCGTCGCCCTCGTCGGCTCCGCCTCGAACCGCTGCGTCGACATCGACAAGAACACCATCACCAACGCCACCCAGGCGCAGATCTGGGACTGCGCCGGTGGGCGCAACCAGACCTTCACCCAGACGTCACGCGGCGAGCTGGTCGTCTACGGCAACAAGTGCCTGGACGCCGACAACAACGGCACCACCGACGGGACCAAGGTCATCATCTGGGACTGCACGGGCGGCACCAACCAGAAGTGGACCGCCAACTCCAACGGGACCATCACCAACAACCTGTCCGGCCTCTGCCTGGACGTGTCGAGCGCGGCGACCGCCAACGGCGGCAAGCTGCTCCTGTGGACCTGCAACGGCCAGAACAACCAGAAGTGGACCCTCGCCTGACCTGACGCCGCCACGGTGTGATGTCACCGTGCCGACCACGAACCCGATCCCGGCACCCGACCCTCCGGTTGCCGGGATCCGTCGTTCCGAAGCCACGGCCGTGGGGAGAACCATCGGTGTTAAATCGTTTCACATTCGCGGTGGGTCCCTTTTCGGCAAAACCATTGACCGGTCCGATGCGGAACCCTAACCTCCGGGCAATCGCATTGAAACCATTCACGAACCGAGGTCGCCCCATGTCCTGGGACCTGTCGCGTCGAAGACTTCTCCAACTCGGTGGCGCCGCGGCCGCCTCGGTCGTGTTGACCGGGCCCCGGGCACTCGCGGCCGAAGGCCCGGGCTTCACCACGCCGCCCGGCAAGCCGCCCGCGCCGACCGGGACGCTGGCCGATCTGCTCCCGCAGGCGCTCGGGACGAGCGCCGGGCAGCACCCCCGGTTCAGCTGGCAGGTGCCCGACTTCGGCGCCGGTACCCTCCAGCGTGCCTACCAGCTGCAACTGGCCACGGCCCCGGACGGTTTCGATGACGAACGGCTCGTCTGGGACTCCGGGAAGCGCAAGTCCGCCGACTCCACCGCCGTGCCGTACGCCGGGCCGCCCCTGCAGCCCCGTACCGCCTACTGGTGGCGGGTCGCCAGCTGGGGCGAGAGACGCTCCGCCTGGTCGGAGCCCGCCCTGCTGGCCACCTCGGTCGAGGACGAGTGGGAGGCCGAGCCCATCTGGGTGCCGGCCGGGCCGGTCATGACCGACGGCACCCTCGCCGCCCGGCTGCGGATCACCGCCGTGGCCGCCGGGCTGTGGTTCCGCGCCGCGAACACCTCCGACAACTACATGTGGCAGCTGCGTGCCGGCACTCCCGGCGTCCTGCGCAAGCACGTCTGCGTGAACGGCACGTACACCGTCCTCGGCGAGGTCCGGCTGCCGTTCGCCGTGGCCACCGGGGAGTGGCTGGACTTCACCGTCACCCTGGCGGGCGCCACCTTCACGACCGCGGTCGACGGCACCACCGTCGACACCACCACCGACAGCCGTTACACCTCCGGCAACATCGGCCTGCGCAACGGCCTCACCGAGTCCCAGGTCTACGACCGGGTCACCTTCACCGCCGCCGACGGGACCGTCCTCCTCGACGACGACTTCGCCTCCGGCAAGGGCACCTTCACCGCCGGCACGGTCTCCGGCGGCACGCTCACCTTGCCCACCGGCGCCTCCTCGCTCTCCTCCTACGGAGCCGACGACACGTGGGCGCTGCTGCGCCATGAGTACGACACGGACGCGGGCAAGGAGACAGCCGCCGCCGTCCTCTACGTCGCGGCCGCCTCGCCCGACACGGCACGGCAGTACGCGGCGAAGGTGTGGAGCAACGGCACGGTGGTCGGGCACGCCTCCGTGCGGTCCGGAACGGGCACGGCGTACCAGGCGTTCGACATCACCTCGACGCTGCGCGACGGCGGCGGCACGAACGCGCTCGCCGCGCTGTGCTGGACCACCTCCGAGCAGAAGTTCCTCGCCCAACTGGAGATCACGTACACCGACGGCAGCCGCACCACCGTCGCCTCGGGGAACCGCTGGAAGGCGCGCCGCCAGGCAGGGCTGCTGCCCGCGAAGGGCAGCGCGGGCAGCAGCTACTTCACCGTTCCGCAGGAGTACTGGGACCTGCGCCGGGAGCCCGTCGCCTGGACCCGGCCCGGCTTCGACGACAGCGGCTGGCACACCCCGGTCGTCCGCACCGCGATCGCCGGACTGGTGCCGGCTGCGATCGAGCCCGTACGGCTCCACGACGTCGTCCCCGCCTCCGTCACCGAGGTCGCCGACGGCCGCTGGCTGGTGGACCTCGGCCGGGAGATCGTCGGCGGGCTGACCCTGGAGGTCACCGGGAGCGCCGGCGACACCGTCGAGGTGCGGCTCGGCGAGGAGCTCAACGGCGACGGCACGGTCAGGTACCAACTGCGCGCAACCAACACCTACCGCGAGGTGTGGACCCTGCGCGACGGCAGCCAGCGCTTCGAGCACTGGGGCTACCGCGGCTTCCGCTGGGCCGAACTGCGCACCGGGCTCGACCTGTCGAAGGCCGTCGTCACCGGGCACGCCTGGCGACTGGACTGGGACGACTCGCACGCCTCCTTCCACAGCTCAGACCCCGCTCTGGGCCGCGTCTGGGAGCTGTGCCGGTACTCCATCGAGGCCACCCGCGGCGACCTCTACACCGACACCCCGACCCGGGAACGCGGCCCCTACGAGGGCGACGCGCTGATCAACCAGCTCTCCGAGTACGGCGTCCAGCGCTCCTACGCCCTGGCCCGCTGGTCGAACGACTACCTGGTCCGCAAGGGCACCTGGCCCACCGAGTACCGGCTGATGTGCGCGCTCTCCGCCTGGGAGGACTACCTCGCCACCGGCGACGACCGGCAGCTCGCCAAGGACTACGACCTGCTCGCCGCGAAGAACCTCACCGCCTACCTGGACTCCCGTGGCCTGGTCCGCAAGCCGCCCGGCAGCAGCAGCCAGGACCTGGGCGACCTCGTCGACTGGCCGGCCGCCAGCCGGGACGGATATGTCTTCACCAACGTCAACACCGTCGTCAACGCCTTCCAGTACGCGGCCTTCGACGCCCTCGCCCACTGCGCCGAGGCGCTCGGCAAGGACGACGACGCGCGAGTCCTGCGCTCACGCGCCGACACACTCGCCAGCGCCATGCGCACCGCCCTGCTCGACAGCGCGGCCGGCCGGTTCCTCGACGGGATCGGCACCACGCACAGCGCCCAGCACGCCACCGCCTTCCCGGTCGCGCTCGGTGTCGCGGACACCCTGGACGACGAGGTGCGGGCCAGGCTCGGGGACACGCTCGCCGCGGGCGGCATGCGGATGAGCGTGTACGGGGCGCAGTTCCTTCTCGACGCCCTCTTCCGCCTCGGCCGCGCCGACGCCGCGCTCGCGCTGCTCACCTCCACGGCCACCAACTCCTGGCTGCACATGCTGGACGCGCTGAAGGCCACCATCGTCACCGAGGCCTGGGATCCCGCGCTGAAGTCCAACATGACGTTCTCCCACGCCTGGGCCTCAGCTCCGGCCAACGCCATCGCCCGGCACGTCCTCGGCGTCCGCGTCACCGCCCCCGGCGCGGCGGAGTTCCTCATCCGCCCCAGGACCGGCGCCCTGACCGACGTGACGGGGAGAGTGCCGTCGGTGCGCGGCCCGGTCGAGGTCGCCGTGCACCACTCGGCCGACGCCCATACGACACGCGTGACGGTGCCACCCAGCTGTCGCGCGGTACTGGAGGTCGAGATCGGCGACGCCGACCCGGCTCAGTACAAGGTGACGGCCACGGCACCCGGCGGACGGCAACGGGTGGAGGTCGGAACGCTCACCGACCTCGCCGGCACGGTGCTGCGGATCGGGCCCGTCGGCTCCGGCACGACGAAGGTCGAACGCGCACGCTCCTGACGACATGGGCCCCGTGAGTCGCGGCCCCGGGGGCCGCCCTTCGCGCGTCCCGCCCGTGCCCGTTCTCATGTCCTGCCATCGAGGTGTCACCTCCGTGTCGGCACCTCGGTGTCGTGACGGGGTGGTGCCGGGTCAGTTCAGCGTGGCGAGGAAGTCCGTGCACGCCCGCGCGCATGCGCGGCAGGCCGCCGCAGAGTCCTCCGCTCCCGCCTGTCCGTCGAAGACCTGGGCGGCCTCGAGACACACGGTCCGGCACCACTCCACCTGTACACGGATCGTGGTCTCGTCCACCTGGTTCTGCTCGGACAGCACACGGCAGGTCGCGTCGCAGACTTCCGCGCACACGATGCCCTTACGTCGTACGAGTTCCTGGTTCTCGGTACCGTCGGGATCCACCAGGCTCGCGCGCAGCGCACACGCCCGCGCGCACTCGGTGCACGCCTGCGCACAGGCGAAGCGGTCCTCCAGGAACCGGAACAGCTCCTGCTGGGATGTCGTCGAAGTCACACCGCGCGGGTAGCCCCGCCGGCTGCCGGTCAAACCGTTGTTCCGTGGGGAGAACCGCTCGAGGACCAGGCTCTGACCGAGGAGGTGAGCCGGGCCCTGACCGAGGAGGCGAGCCGGTTCACGGAGAGGACCAGGGGTACTCGCGTGCCATGAACACCGCATGGATGGAGATGGCCGCGGGCCGTGGCGCCCTCGGTATCGGGCTGGTCGTGGCGGGTGTGGCGGTCGTGGCCCTGCTGCTGGGGGCCTTCGTCCTCGGCTTTCGCAACAAGCGCAGGGAACTGCCCACACCGCGCCCGGAGGAGCAGCCCAGGCTGCCCGAGGGCGGCCCGGTCCGCGAGACGAGCGAGCGCAGGGAGCCCAACGAGATGCCGAGAAGCGAGGAGCGTCTGACGCCGCACGAGCTGAACACGCATGGCAACCAGGGCGACCGGACGAGCGCCTCGCAGGAGCGTCCCCGCTGGAACGAGGGCGGCAGCGGCGGGTTCGGCAGCGGCGGCCCGGGCGCCCGCTGAGCCACAGACCTGGGCGCCGCACCGCGGAACCGCCGGTTCATCCCCCCTCCGGCCGACCGCCCCGGTCCTGGTCACGTCGTACACAAGGAAGTGACCGCACCTGAGAGGGTGCAAGGGCCCGTGCCGGTGCACGGGCCCTCTTTCCTGCCCTGTTCGCCACCGGGCCGGTCCAATCGCGGCCGGACTGCGGGCGGTGCTGCCCTGCTCGGCTCGGGCACGGCATGGCCGGGCCACCCGGGAGCTCCGCACACGGGCCTCGCCGCACGGGCCGGCTACGCCGTCATGCCCCCGCCGGCTCACCGCCGGCCTGCCGTCCCCCGCGGCGGGGCCCTGCCGGCCGACAGCCGCCGCGTCGGTCGCCCCTCTCGCCGTCATCGCCGCGCCGGTCGTTCCCTCGCCGTCACAAGGACGCGCCGCTCGCCCCTTCGCCGTCACAGCCGCGCCGGTCACCCCCTCGCCGTCGTCGCCGCGCTGTCCTGCGCCGCGAGAAACGAGATCCGCCGCCGCTGGCCGCCGCCGCGATCGCCCCGCTGGGCCTGTTCGACTGCCTCGTCCGGGTCGACCACCGCCTGGACGACCTCAGCGGCTGCCCCACACTCCGGAACGGCGCCGACGGGCCCCCAAGCGACTCGGGCGCCCTTCTCCGGCCACGGTGCACGGCACGGCCGCACCGGCCTCCGGCTCGCACGCGAATTACGGACTGTTCGGGTCGGGCGTGCTCCAAACGGCCGCCGGTGGTGAGATGCCTCCGAAACATTCCCTTCACGCAGGAAGTATTTAGGGGTAACGACCACTGCCTACCGTGCCTGCCTTGTCAGTCCCCAAACCCGCAGCAAGGAGGCGTGGCATGAGCACCGAGCCACGACTGGCCGAAGTAGCCGATCCGGAACCCGCGCAGAAGGCAGCACCGGGCACCGACCAGGCAGTCAAGGAGACCCTCGAGGACTACACGCTGCGCTTCGCGCCGCGCAGTTACCGCCGCTGGACCCCGATGGTGGTGGCGACGACCGCGCTCGGCGGCATCGCCTACATGGCCGACTTCTCCATCGGGGCCGGCATCGGTCTGGCCCACGGCACCGGCAACGCGCTGCTGGCGATCGCCGTCGCCGCGGTCGTCATCTTCGTGACCGGTTTCCCGCTCGCCTACTACGGGGCCCGCTACAACATCGACCTGGACCTGATCACCCGCGGTTCCGGCTTCGGCTACTTCGGCTCGGTGCTCACGAGTGTCATCTTCGCCAGCTTCACCTTCATCTTCTTCGCCCTCGAAGGCTCGATCATGGCGCAGGGCCTGAAGCTGGGCCTCGGACTGCCGCTCTGGCTCGGCTACTTGGTGTCCACGCTCATGGTGATCCCGCTGGTCATCTACGGCATGACGGCGCTCAGCAAGCTCCAGGTGTGGACGACGCCGATCTGGCTGCTGCTCATGGTCGGCCCGCTGGTCTATCTGGTCTCCACCGACCCGGGCACCGTCGACCGCTTCCTCGCCTACGCGGGCACCGACGGCGACGGCGGCGTCAACACCGCCTCCGTGCTGCTGGGCGCGGGCGTGTGCCTGTCGCTGATCGCGCAGATCGGGGAGCAGATCGACTACCTGCGCTTCATGCCGCCCAAGACGGAGGCCAACAAGCGCAGTTGGTGGACGGCCGTGGTGATGGCCGGCCCGGGCTGGGTGGTGCTGGGCGCGCTGAAGCAGGCCATCGGCGTGTTCCTCGCGGTGTACATCATCGCCGAGGTAGGAGCCTCCGCCGCGCCCGAGCCGATCCAGCAGTTCAAGGGCGCCTTCGACGCGATGATGCCGTCCTGGCTCGTCGTCCCGCTGGCCGTGGTGCTCGTCGTCATCAGCCAGATCAAAATCAACGTGACGAACGCGTACTCCGGCTCCCTCGCCTGGACCAACTCCTTCACCCGCATCACGAGGCGCTACCCGGGCCGGATGGTCTTCGTCCTGGTCAACCTGGGCTTCGCGCTCGCCCTGATGGAGGCCGACATGTTCAGCTTCCTCAACGGCATCCTGGGCTTCTACTCGAACTGCGCGATCGCCTGGGTGGTCACCGTGGCCACCGACATCGGCATCAACAAGTACGTGCTGAAGCTGTCCCCGCACGCGCCCGAGTTCCGCCGCGGCATGCTCTACGCCGTCAACCCGGTCGGTGTCGTGGCCTTCGTCGCCGCGTCGGGACTGTCCATCGCCATGTACTTCCACGCGCTCGGCGACATGCTCCAGCCGTACTCCCCCGTCGCCGCCGCCGTCATCGCCTTCGTCCTCACCCCGCTGATGGCCGTGGTCACCAAGGGCAGGTACTATCTGCGCCGCACCGACGACGGCATCGTCGAGCCGATGCTGGACGAGGACGGCAACCCCAGCGCCGTCACCTACGAATGCCATGTGTGCCTGCAGCAGTTCGAGCGGCCGGACGTGGCCGCCTGCCGGACGCACGACGCGGTCGTCTGCTCGCTCTGCCTGAGCACCGACAAGGTCGGCGACCACGTCCTGCCGGCCGCGCCGGCCGGCGTCTGACAGCCGGGGGCGGGAGTACGGCGAAGCACTCCCGCCCCGCAGCACCCTCGAACGGCGGCTGCTGAGCACCCCCGGCACCGAAACGGTCTCGAACGCGCTGCGCGGGGACGAGCGCGGGCGCGACTCCGCGGCCGGGCGGCATACTGATCTCTCGCTGCCCAAGTGATCAGGCCGACGGTCGGAGAGGGGATGACGGGACGTGACCACCGAAGGGACGGACGGGCGGGGAACGCCCGACGAGCCGGACGGCGCCCCCTCGCTCCCGGACGAGGTGTGGCTGAGGTTCCTCACGGACAGCGAGTCCGCCATACGCGCCTCCGCCCCGAGGGAGCCCTCCGCCCGGGAGCGGGAGGCGGGACGGCAGCTCCAACCCCCGCACACCGTCGGCGACCTGTGGCATCCGGAGGATCTTTGGGTCCGGGTGGCCTGGCGGGACCTGGACCGCCGTGCCAAGGTCCGGCGCGTGGGACGCGTCGTCGCGACCGCGGCCGCCGTCGCCCTGGCCCTCGGGGCCTGGTCCCAACTGTCCACCGGCGCGGGCACGGGCAGCAGGCCGGGGGAGGGCACGGTGCGGCAGGTGGAGGGCGCGACCGCGCGGCTCTCCACGGCCACTCCCCTCCCGTCCGGCTCCCCCTTCCCGCAGGTACCCCGGTAGCACGCACAGGACGGGTACGGTCCGGCCCGGCCGCCTAGGATGACCTCACAGGCCGGATCTGGGCGCTCGTCCGGGCGGCCCCCGCGGGCGAGTCAACCGAACGCGCACGCCGACCGAAGGGGGACAGCCATGAGTGCGCCGCGCCTCAGCAGTACGCCGTTGCCGGGCATCGGCGTCCGCTACGACCTGACGACGCGGGAGAGCCGCCGGCTGTCGGTGGTCGCCCACCGCGACGGCCACCGCACCATCAGCGCCTACCGCGAGGACGACCCGGACGCCTGCGACCTCTCGGTGCGGCTGACGGCGGACGAGGCGGCCACGCTCATTGATGCGCTGATGCCGGCCCACCACACACCGAACCTGCTGTCCACCACCGACCTGGGACTCGTGGCGGAACGGATCGAACTGCCCGGCTCCTCGCACTGGAACGGGCGGCTGCTGGGCGAGTCCCGGATCCGCACCGACACCGGCGCGTCCGTCGTGGCGGTACTGCGCCGGGCGGACGCGATCCCCTCCCCCACCCCGGACTTCCGGCTGGCCGGCGGCGACACCCTCATCGTCATCGGGACCCGCGAGGGCGTGGAGGCGGCCGCCGCGATTCTCGGGCGGGAGTGACCCGCCATGCACTCCTCCGCTCTCTTCCTGATCGAGTTCGGCTGCCTCATCCTCGGGCTCGGGCTGCTCGGCCGCCTCGCCGGGCGCTTCCGCTTCTCGCCGATCCCGCTCTACCTGCTGGCCGGGCTCGCCTTCGGCGAGGGCGGGCTGTTGCCGCTCGGTGCCAGCGAGGATTTCGTCGCCATCGGCGCCGAGATCGGCGTCATCCTGCTGCTGCTCATGCTGGGCCTGGAGTACACGGCCACCGACCTCGTCTCCAACCTCCGCACCCACTACCCCGCCGGCCTCGTCGACGCCGTCCTCAACGCCCTGCCGGGCGCGGTGCTGGCGCTGCTGCTCGGCTGGGGGCCGGTCGCCGCCGTCGTACTGGCCGGTGTCACCTGGGTGTCGTCCTCCGGCGTCATCGCCAAAGTCCTCGGCGATCTGGGGCGGCTCGGCAACCGCGAGACCCCGGCCATTCTGAGCATCCTGGTCCTCGAAGACCTCTCCATGGCGATCTACCTGCCCATCGTCACGGCCCTGCTGGCCGGCGTGGGTCTGGCCGCGGGGGGCGTCACGCTGGCCATCGCCCTGGGCGTGGCCGGCCTCGTGCTCGTCCTCGCGGTGCGCTTCGGCCGCCACGTCTCCCGCTTCGTCTCCAGCGACGATCCGGAGAAGCTGCTTCTGGTCGTCCTGGGGGTGACGCTCGTCGTCGCCGGGGTGGCCCAGCAGTTGCAGGTGTCCGCGGCGGTGGGTGCCTTCCTGGTGGGCATCGCGCTGTCCGGTGAGGTCGCCGAGGGTGCGACGAGCCTGCTCGCGCCGTTGCGGGACCTGTTCGCCGCGGTGTTCTTCGTCTTCTTCGGCCTGCACACCGACCCGGCCAGCATCCCGCCCGTCCTGCTGCCCGCCCTCGCCCTGGCGGCCGTCACCACCGCGACGAAGATCGCCACGGGCTACTGGGCCGCGCGGCGGGCCGGGGCCGGGCGCAGGGGCCGCTGGCGGGCCGGCGGCACACTGGTCGCCCGCGGCGAGTTCTCCATCGTCATCGCCGGTCTCGCCGTCACGTCCGGTATCGAGCCCGCCCTCGGCCCCCTGGCCACGGCGTACGTTCTCATCATGGTCCTCCTCGGCCCCGTGACCGCCCGCTGGACCGAGCCCCTGGCCATCCGCCTGACCGACCGGCGGGGCCGCGGCCGGCGGACCGGGCGGACGTCAGCCGTCCCGCCCGGGGACCACGAGACGATCGAGGGACAGGACGCGGTGGGGCGGGCGTGATCGCCGGGCCGGCGTGATCGGCGTTCCGGCGGGGACGGGTAGGGACGGCGGCTTGGTGCGCCCGGGCTTCCACGGCGACTCATCGGGGTTGACGCCCGACTCGGACCGGCGCTGACGGCGCCGCCGCCCGGTTCAGCCCGTCTTCCATCCGCGTCGCGTGTCGATGCGCTCCCACTCCGCGTCCCACATCGCCATGCGGCGCCGGTCCAGCGCCAGCCGGGTCAGCCACGCCGTTCCCAGTACCGCGCCGCCCGCGAAGGCCCCTGCCAGTGCGCCGCCCATGGCCGTGTGAAGCCACGCTTCGCCGTTGGACACCGGTGGGGTCGTGATGTCGCCGGTGCGGTCCACCCACAGGGGGATCGTGCTCCCGGCGGGAGCCCGGGGCGGCACGCGTGCCTCTTCCTTGTGGGTCGAGCCGTCCGGCGCGGTCCACCGCACCTTGCCCCACACCCGGTGGTCATTCGCCGCGCGGGCCGGTGAGGGGCCCGGCGCGTCCTCGACGAGCACGGCAGTGACCTGACGGCTCTCCACCCGCTGCCGTTCGACGGCCCGCTCGACCGCGCCGGCCGCCATCAGGCCCACGACCAGCCCGCCCAGCAGGGCGAGCACCCACCCGGCGAGCACGACCCAGGCCTCGACGACGTCGACGCGCCGCTTGAGCGCGTTGTGTCGCCACCGCCACCACCGCACGGTCGTACGTTTCGACGCTTCCATCGGCCGACACCCCCTCGTGAGCACCGGCAGCACCCTTCCAGTGTGCTCCCGACTCCGCCGGACAGCTCTGTCAGGCGACGGGTTTCCGTCCCGCCTGCCCCGCGGGGCGTCACGTGAACCACCGGTGGCTCGCCCGGCCCGCGCAGTCGGTCCGCCATGCCGGCTCCTTTTCCTGCTTCGTGCGGACGCGGTGGCGTCGCGTCCGCGGCGCACCTCTGGGTACCCGCGCGGAATGGGTCCGTATCAGCGGGTGACCGGCATCGGTGTCAGCCGGCGGAGGCGGCGACCCGCACCCGGCGGCTCTCGCCGCCGGAGAGGAGGGACGCCAGGAGACGTCCCTCCTCGGCGACGGCTGCGCGGTCGGCGCGGGAGAGGCGGCGCAGCCGGGTGACCAGGACGGTGTCCGACTCGGCGGTCCAGGTCGCGGCGACCCGGCCGTCGACCAGGACGGCGCGGGCGCCCGCGACGGACAGGTTGCGGTGGTCGTCGTCGATGATGCGGCTGCGGTCGTCGTAGCCGAGGATCGCGTTGTCGAACGCCGCCAGGAACCGCACCGGAGCGGGGGTGCCGGGGTCGGGGCGTGGGGCGTCGGGGAGGTCGAGGAGTTCCCGGCCCCGCTCGTCGCGGAAGGAGATCAGTTCCTCGCGCACGGCGGAGACCGCGGCGGGCAGTCCGGTCAGGCCGCACCAGGCGCGCAGGTCGGCCGAGGCGGCGGGCCCGTACGCGGCCAGGTACCTGCGAACCAGCTCCCGCCCCACGGGGTCGGAGCCGTCCGGGGCCGGCGGTTCGATCTCGCGTCCCAGCCAGGAGGACATCAGCGTGTAGCGTGCGCCCCCCGTCGCCCGCCACAGGCCGCGCGGCGGCAGTTGCACCGTCGGCAGGAGGCCGGCGACCAGCATCTCGCCCAGGGGCCGCGGGCTCGCATCCGGCCAGCGGCCCGCGACGGCTCGCGCCAGCTCGGGCATCGAACGGGGTTCGCCGTCGGCCATGACCTGCCCGCCCGCCGCCGCGAGTTCGCCGAGATCAACGGCGTCGAGTTCGCGGCGGTAGACCCCGAGCACGCGCCGGCGCAGCATGCCGTCGGGGCGGGCCCGCCAGGCCAGGGCGTCGTCGGCGGTGACGAGATGGACGGTACGGCGCATCAGGTGGGTCCGCACCACCCGCCGCCCGGTCAGCAGCTCCGACAGCACCGCCGGGTCGAACCCCCGCAGCCGCGACCAGAGGCCGATGAACGGCTCCTGCGGTTCCTGCGCCTGGAGTCCGCACAGGCGCGTGACGGCGTCGAGCGTCGGCAGGTCGGCCCGTTCGAGGAGCAACTGGCGTGCGAGGGTGGCGCGGTTGAGCGCCCGGGCGTCGAGAACGGTCATCGGAGCACCTCGGCCTTCGAGTCGTGTGCCGACCCGTCGTCCAAGTCTCCGGGCGGCTTGCCCGGAGACCGTGGCACGCGAAGCGGTCAGGTTCTGACCGCATGCGGCGTCAGCGCTGCCACGCAGTGGTCCGACCGCTGTCGCCGCAGGTACGCCGCGGCGGCCTGAGCGGAAGGTCCCCGCTCACGGCATCGTGCTCTGGGCACTGATCAGCTCGGTGACGGCGCGAAGACCGCCGTGCGCGAGCGCGGCGCGTTGCCGGTCCGCGCCGGTTCCGTCCTGCAGGAGACGGTGGATCAAGGACGTGACCTGCCGGGCGTCGCCGGAGGCATCGAGTGCCGGAGCCACGTGCCGCAGGAGCTCGTAGAGCACGTCACCGGCGCGGTGCCGTGTGCCGCCGGGGTCGACCAGGGTGTCGCCGAGACCATGGCGGGCGGCATGCCACATGGCGGCCTGGAGCAGTTCCGGCGCGCAGTCGGGGGCGGGAGTGCCTGCGGCCGTCTCCGCCAGGGCGGTCTCCACCAGAGCCCGGGTGATCGCGGCGAGCATGACCGCCTCGTCCGCGCGCAGCTGGACGTCCGGGCACCGTACTTCGACCGTCGGGTAGTGGGAGGAGAGGCGGGCCTGCCAGTAGAGCTGACCGGTGTCGGAGATCAGACCGGCTTCCAGCAGCCGCTCCACGCGCCGGTCGTAGTCCGCGGCGTCGAGGAAGTGCGGGGGCATCCCGCTGACCGGCCACCGGCTGAAGATCACCGTGCGCCAGCTCGCGAAGCCGGTGTCGTGGCCGTCCCACAGCGGGGAGTTCGCCGCCATGGCCGTGAGCGTCGGCAGCCAGACCCGGATCCGGTTCAGGACCTGCACGCCCGCTTCCCGGTCGGGCACGGCGACGTGCACGTGCGTGCCGTTGACCAGCTGCTCCGCCACCAGTTGCGGCGCCTGCGTGACCATGGCGCGGTAGCGGGCCTGGTCGGTGACGGCGATGGGGCGGCCGTGCCGCACCGGCGGGGTCCCGCACACCGCGATCCGGCATCCGTGCTCCTCGGCGGCCGCTCCGACGGCGTGCCGCAGCCGCAGCAGATGGCCTCCGACCTCCTCCAGGGTGCGGCACACCGGGGTGGCCACCTCGACCTGCGCCTGGAGCAGCTCGTACTGCACCTCCTGGTCGGCCACCAGGCGGCCCACGCCCGCCGCGGCGCGCACCTTGTCCGCCTGAGGCACCGGCAGGCCGGTGACCGGGTCGAGCAGCAGGTATTCCTCTTCCACGCCGATCGTTGTCATCGACCACCCTCTGTTCCGCCCGGCTGCCGGGCCGGATCACCGTGCGCCCGGACCGGCGCACGCACGCACGCAGCGAGGGGCACGCTCGCGGTTATCCGAGTGCCGCGGACCGCTTCGGAACAAACTTTGACACAGAGGGGTAAACCGGTTCCTCAGGAGAAGACCGTGCTGTGACCGGCCGAGGAGATAGACCGCTCCCGCCGTCGCGTCCGCGGCGTGCAGGCGAGGGCCCCGACGCGGACGAGGGCCGTGGCGGCAAGGGGGACGCGACGGACGGACGTCGAGGTGGACATGAGGCCCACCTTCCCACGAACCGGGTCCGGCGGCGGTCGACCCGTCCGGTGTCGCTCGGCTGACGTCCCCGGGTGTACCGCGGTCCGGCCGGCTCTTGCCCCGGGCCTGCCCTACGGAGTTGTCCCCGGGCCCGGGGCGGAGACGGCGGTGAAGGCCGTTGCCAGCCGGTCGGTCAGAGGTGCCGCGGAGGGATGCGGGTCCCGGTGGGGTGTGAGCGCGTAGATGCCGCGGGTCGGGGGGTCGACGAGGGGCACCGTGGTGACGTCGGTCCGCAGCGCGCCCGTGAGGACTCCGGGTGTCAGCGCGATGGCGTGGCCAGCCGCGACCAGGGCGAGTTTGCCGAACAGGTCGGCCGCGGCGAGGTCGATACGGGCGGTGACGCCGGCGCGGGCGGCGTGCTGGCGCAGCAGCGTCGCCGAGCCGTCGTTGTCCTCCACCCAGATCTCGTCGGCCAGCTCCTGAATGCGCACCGGCCCCCGGCCCGCGTGCGGATGGCCGGCGGGCAGCACGACCACCATCTCGTCCAGGCCGAGGAACCGGCGTTCGACGCGTGGGTCACCGGTCAGCCCCGGTGGCGCGTCGGTGACGACTGCCACGTCGAGCGTGCCGGCGATCAGGCGCTCGTGCAGCTCCTGGCTCAGAGCGGGCAGCAGACTCCAGCTCAGGGGGCCCTCCGTCTCCAGCAGGCGGCGGATCGCCACGGGCACGATCCCGGCGGCCAGGGACGGCGTCGCGCCGACGGCCAGGGGCCGGCTGGGCGCCCCGTGGCGGACGTCCCGTACGGCACGGACGGCACGGTCGGCCTCGTTGAGCGTGGCCAGGGCGTGGTGGCGGAACACCTCCCCGGCAGGCGTCGGGCGCACCCCGCGCACATGCCGCTGCACCAGGGGCACCCCCAACTCGCGCTCCAGCCCGGCGATCTGCCGGGAGACGGCCGACTGTGTGTAGCCGAGCTCCGCGGCCGCCGCCGAGAGCGACCCGAGCCGGCACACCGTCACGAACGTCCGCCAAGCAGTCAACGCCATGGCAGGAGTATGCCTGTTCACTCTGCTGATACCGCATGGCTGTTCTGCGAGATCTGCGCTTGTGGCAGATCCGGCGGGGCCGCACGCTGGGACGCATGACACCGCACTCGATCGCCGTTCTCGGCCTGGGCCGCATGGGCTCCGCCCTCGCGGCACGACTCACCGACCACGCCCGGGACGTCATCGGCTGGACACGCTCGGGCCGCTCGGCGGGCGCCATCCGCAGGACCGACGACCCGAACGACGCCGTGGCCAAAGCCGACATCGCCCTCCTGGCGCTGCTCGACGGCCGGGCCTGCCGGGAGGTCATCGACCAGGTCCGCGACTCGCTGCGCCCGGACACGGTCGTGGTCAACACCAGCACCATCGCCCCCGCCGAGGCGGCGGCTCTGGCCCGGCGGCTCGGCATCCGCTACGTCCACGCGCCCGTGCTCGGCTCCGTGCCTGCGGTCGCCGCAGGGGCCCTGCGGATGCTCGTCGCCGCCGACGAGGACGCCTTCGACCGAGTCCGCCCGGTCCTGGACGTGCTCGGCACCGTACGGCGGGTCGACGACGCCCCGACTGCCGCCGCGCTCAAGCTGATCGCCAACAGCAGCCTCGCCGGCGCCGTCCTCACACTGCGCGACGCGCTGCGGCAGGCCGACGCCCTGGGCCTGCCCCGTGCCCAGGTGCTGGATGTCCTCGAACTGGGCCAGCTGGGCGGGCTGGTGGCACGCAAACGGCCCTTCCTCACCGGTGCGCGGAGCCCCGCATCCGCTGCCACGGCCCAGTTCACGATCGGCGCGCTGGCCAAGGACATGGCGCTGCTCGCCGCCGCGTCGGACACCCCCTTGCGCAGTGCGGCCGACCTGGCCGGCACACCCGCCGACCCCGAGGGCGACATCGCCGTCGCCGCCACGACGCCCGCCGTCGATGCCGCCGTCCTCGAACCCCTGCGTGCCTACATGCGCGGACACGCCACCGGCGACCCCGGCCACTTCCGCGACGCCTTCCTGCCCACGGCCCACATCGAGGGGATCCGGGACGGCGACTTCGTCTCGTGGGGCCTGGAGGAGTACTGCGCTCTCTTCCCCGGCCGGCCGGCCCCGGACGAGCCGGCCCGGTCGCGCCGCATCGACACCGTCGACGTCCACGGCACCGTGGCCACCGCGTCCATGACGCTCCGGCACGGCGCGGACGCCTTCACCGACATCTTCCTGCTGGTCCAGGTCGACGCGGGCTGGCGCATCGCCAACAAGGCCTACCACCGGCACTCCTGAGTGCATGATCCCGTACTGGGTCCAGCCTCGCGTCGCGACCCCCATGGACGCAGTCGCCCTCGTTCAGGATGCGGACGTTGACCCCATTCGCCACACGCCGTACCAGCCCTTGCCGTGCCCGTCGGCGGCCGCGCTTTCCCCGCACCGCAGGCAAGCCCGAAAAACCCTGGTTCCTGACACCTGTCAGGGACCAGGGCCTTGAATCAGGCGCGGCGCTCGGCCACTTGGAGGCGGCACAAGAGACGGCCGTCCACGTCCGGTCCGCCGCGCTCGGGGGCGGCCTGCCTCTCCTCCCGTGCGCGCCGGACCCCGACCCGAACCGAACTGCGGATCGTCAGGCTGCACCATGGAGGGAAGCCTCCGTGATGGTCAATCGCACGGACGCCAGACAGGACGGTCGCCGTCCTGGTGAACGGTTCCGAACACGACGTCGGCGAAGTGGATGCCGAATCCGATCGTGCCGGGCTCCTGGAGCTCGGCGACGAGGCGACGGCGGAAGTCGGCGGACTGCGCGGAGTCGTGGTCGGAGGCCGCGGACCACTCGGGGTGGGTCACCTGGATCGGCGAGTGCAGGGCGTCTCCGAACGCGATCAGCCGCCGGCCGCCCGAGGCGATGACATAAGCGACGTGCCCCGGGGTGTGGCCGGGGATCAAGCGGGCACGGCGCGAGCGGCTTGGCCTGGTACCCAGGCTCGGACCTGGCCGGGACGTAGAGCACGTTCGGGTTATGACTGTGCGGCCCATAGCCGCTGGAGGCGTTCACGAGCAGGTACGCGCCTGCGGGAACGTGCCAGTTCCAGAACCAGGCGTCCTGCTGCCGCCCGGTGTCGCACCAGGTCACGACAGCTTTGGAGCCACGGCGGCCGTGCTGGTAGACCCGCGTCACCTGGAGGGGTTGCCCATGCCCGGAGCTTCGGTGCTGCTGAAATGCCTGCCACTGCGCCGCGAGGGCAGCCGTGCGCTTGCGGCGTGAACGGACCGTCAACGCGCTCGTCACGGCGACGATGAGAGCGATGACCATTAAGACGCCGGGGCTGGGGTGCATTGCCGCATCCTGCATCGTTCCATCAACAGGCGGCAATTCTTCCTGGGCATCGAAGACCGGGCCACTTCACCCGCGAAGCAAGAAAGTCCGGCACCCCCCAACTGGGAGGGTGCCGGACTGCGATCGTCGATAGTGGTGCGCGGGACGTTAGATGACCGGCGCGCGCAGGAGGCGCTCCTGGGTGGCCTCGGGCAGTACCCGCCGCAGGACCGGTGCGGTCGAGCTGAGGGAGGCGGCGAAGGCGGCGACGAGATCGTGCGGGACGCTGGCGGCGAACGATGCCGCCCACAGACACGGTGCGCCGAGCGCGGGCTCGGCCCACGCCTGCCATCCGGCCAGTCCCGTCTCGTCGTCCTCGGCGGACAGGGCCCGCGGGTCGGCATCCTGGATGAGGGGCGGGACCTCGCCGAGGCTGATGTGTGAGGTGAACGTCGGGTCCGTCGCCGCCGCCTGGGGTTGGTCGATGTCGCGGAACCATCCGTGGGCGGCGACTGCGTCAAGGACCAGCTCGGATCCGGCGAGCGGCACAGCAGGCTGGTCGCTTGCGTCGAGCGCGACGAGGAAGTCGACCACCGCCTCGCCGGGGACGTCACGGGTGAAGTAGGCCGACCACTGGGCGAGCGGGCTGCTCGCCTCGGCTCGGGCGGAGATCTGCCAGGCGATCGGCAGCTCGCCCAGGTGGAACGGCTCGTCCGCCACGCCCCACTGAGCCCAGCGCAAGGCGTCGGGACTGACGTGCAGGACGGTGCTGCGCAGGACCTGGCGGTCCTCCGGGGTCTCGTCCAGCTCGTGCCTTCCGCGGACGATCGTCAGGCTCGTCCAACCCAGGCCGGCGAGCGCGTCGGCGACGACGTCGTAGAGGCGTCCATCGTCACCGGCCATGTGCCGGGGGCCGACCCAGAACGCGGGCTGGCCGCCGCGCGGGGTGGACGAGTCGGGCGGGAAGTCGGGGTACAGGGGCGCCTCCAAGGGCTCGGTGCGGGTCTAGTTGCCGCCGGCGCGGCGACGGGGGCGGCGCGGGGGCGCCTGGACGGGGCCCTGCCACGTCAGCGCGATGGCGACCTCCGGCGGAAGGTGGCCGAGCTGGGCGTCCGGGTCCGGTCCTTCCGCGAGGTAGACGACGGTCTGGCCGGTCTCGTCGACCGACTGCAGGACCTGCGCCAAGCGGTGCGCCATCGGGGCGAAGGGGTTCATGGCCTGGCGGACCGGAGCACTCCGGTCGCAGCCGGACAACAGGTCGATGAGATCGCCGACGGTCATCTCCGGGGACGTCACGGACAGCCTCCTGGGGTTCGAGGGAGACGGGGGCAGTAGAACGGGCCGGCATTCGGTACGGCCAGCACTCACAGGGCGGGCACTACGTTTCGGTGTCCGCGCTGTCAGAGGCGGCGTGAGGTCTCCAGCACACTCGCTACGGTGGCGGCGACGATGTTGGCCGGCGTCTCGGTATCGAACGACAGGTGGTAGCCGCGGACTTTGGCGGTTCCGGTGACAGCGATCTTCCATCCCTCGCCATCCGTGCCGGGGCGGCCGAGCGGAAACCAGCCGAGGTAGAACCGGCCGTCCTTGGAGCTGACGTGCACGTCCGCGCGATCATCGACGATCAGGTGGAAGTCCTCGGCGGAGAACTGGTCCATGACCAGGGTCGGCTGACCGGGGCCGGGCTGCCACTCCCGCGGTCGCAGGGCTTCGACGGTGGTGGAGAAACCGGGGCCCGCAGGGGCTACGGTCACGGGCAATCACCTCTCTGACCTGGGGTTTCTTGCAAGGTCGTCTACGTTGACATGCCCTCGCGCCCGTTGGCCAGTCTTTCCACGATCTTTCCCGTCTGCCCCCGGCGAACTTGTCCTGTCTCACTTTGTAGGGTCTCAAATTTCGTGTCGGAATCTCACTGTCGATGTCGGATGGAAGTCGGATCCGACACCGAGATGAGATTCGCAGGTCGCTGCATGCACCTCATTCGAGTGGAAGCGTTGCGGGTGTGCTCCCGTCGGCGTCTTGGGCGGGAGCATCGTGCTGCCGGGGGGCAACTCCAACTCGAGAGTGGGGATGGAGTCGGAACTCACCGTCGATGGTGCGCCGACACCGGAGAGGCGCCTGCCGGTGAGACGACCGTAGCCTCGCGCTGACGCCGAGGCTCTGGCCAAGTACTCGATAGATCAGGCGTGACCAGCGGTACCGCGCATCTGTACACCTTCGGTGAGATGGGTCGGCTGCTCACCTATGACGAGGGGATCAACTGCGGACCGGTCATCACTCCTGGGCGGAGGTGGTCAACTCCATCATCGCCTGGGCGTAGGTTGCGCCGTCAATCTCCTCCTCGTCGTACTGGCGCATCAGCTCGTCGATCTTGGCCTTTAGCTCTGTCCGGTCCATCGTCATCTCCCAACATGTCAGTGGGGCAAGGTGGGGACAGTAGCGCGACACGTATCGCACGGACGGCGCTTTCCCCAGACGAGGGCACTCTGGCCCTTCCACTTTCGAGCCGGTCGCGCGCCTGCTGTCCACCTTCGGTGAGACGGACCAGCCTCCGTCCATCTTCAGTGAGACACGGCCCAACTCCGGTCAGACAGGTCACGAATCGTCAACTCTGCTTCCCGGAAAGACCCCGAAAGCGTCGAACCAGTCGACATGTCGAATCGCTCGACATACCGTGAGGGGCATAGACTCCACTGTCGACCCACTCGACACCGAACCGACAGACGTGCGCGGCGCGGCGCTGGCCGCTCTGCGCGGCTGGGCCACCCGCCGCGACCGCCTCGCCGACAACCGCGCCGACTTGATGGCCGCCGCCTGGTGGGCGGGCACCCGCACCGTCGCCGAACTCGCCCGCGCCGCCGACGTCTCCCGCGACACCGTCTACGATGACCTGCGCGCCCGCGGCGTCGAACCCACCGACAAGACAGCCGTAGGCGTCGGCATCCTTCCGCCCTACGCACCGCTCACCGCCGAGCCCGTGCGGGAACTCGCCCAGCACGCATGGTCCCTAGTCCGGCCCGCGATGCTCACCTGCCGGCCCGACTGGGCGACTTGGGCCGCCTGGCACCTGAGCATCGCCCTGGACCGCATCGGCATCCTGCTGGAGGACTCCACCAACTCCGACCGGAAGGTGGACGCGGGCGAGAGCCTTCTCGCGCTACTGGCTGCGGCCCAGGAGGCCGCGCAGAAGCACTGGGCGGAACTGGACACCCCCCGCAAAGAGCATCTGACGGCGTTTCGGACCGCCGTCCCCGTCGGGGGCGAGGGCCAGGCCGTGATCCACGGCGTCGAGCTGACCCTCGGCCTGTCAGGCTCCCGAGAGACCTTCAGCGTCAGGTTCGACCCCGATCCCTTCGAGCCCGCCGGATGGACCGCCGTGAGCAGCGACCACCCGCAGCTGGGCCCCCAGCTCACGGCCGCCGACCGCCTGGCGATCCAGACCGCCGTGCACACGCTCGGCCGCCTCCTCAACCGCCGCCTGTACCCGGACGACACCGACGGCAGTGACTCGGCGATGTCCGAGCCCGGCCCTACTGTTCCTCCCGTGCGGCCCTGGCCCGCTACGGACACCCGCGGGTGACTCGGCGGTCGGACTCGAAGGGGCCTGAGCTGATCCCGATCACAGCTGCCTCCCTCGCCGAGTGGCAGCGGGCCCGCGACGCAGGCCGCCTCGGTGAGTACGACAGCAGGTTCGGCAGCACAGCCGAGCTGCCCGTTTCGGTATGGGAAGGCCACGACCCCGAACAACTCGCCTCCGAGGAGTTCGAGGAAGTCTGGGCTTCTGCCCGTCCGCAGATCGCGTCCCGGCCAATCTGACCTCTCGGCGCCGCGGAGGCTTCTTGGGATCATCTCGGCGGCCCCGACCCTTCCCCGCACCGTCCGAGCCGTCGACACCGCTCAGCTCTGGGACCTGGCCCAGGAGGCCGCCATGCACGGCTTCAGCCAGCGGCTCCCGGTCGACTGGCTTCGAGAGCACCTCGCCGCAGATGCGACGCACTACCTGTTCCCGACACTCGTGCAGTGGCTCACGCACCGGCCCGAGACGCCGCTGCAGTGGAGGTGCCAGCAACTGCTGACCGTCAGCACCGGCGAACAGATCTGGGGTCTCCTCAACGTTCTTCCCGACACCTTCGACAAGATCCCGGAGACCTTGGGACACGGCGTCCAAGAAGGACATCCTCAGCCGCATCGAGCGAGCAGTGAAGGTGCATGAGTGGGTGGAACGGATGGTTGCCGATGCAGGTTCGTGACGCCCTGGAGAGTGGTGGAGGCAGCTGGAGAGCCCGAGGAAATGACACCGCTCTGAGACAGCCGCCTGCCGACATGTCGTGAGACTGAGGGGGGGAACGTCCAGGTCGCAGCGTCGGCACATGACGTCGAAAGTGAGAACCTACACACTTCTGGGATCTCGGATTCCCTAGCCGAATCTCATGACCGATGGCCAAGTGGTGGCCACCCGCGAGACTCGGCACCGGAGTCGTAGCCCGGACACCAAAGGACGAGTGACCCGTCAGTAGGTTCCGAGGTTCGCTTCTCTGCCGTTTCCTGGCGCTGAGGCGCCTCTCATTGCGCGGTAGGCCAGCCTCGCTCACCTATTCTTCGAGCATGTCTGCTGACTCGTACCAGACGGCTGGCCGTAATCGAGGCGGCGGCACGCGCGCCATGGTGCGCCCGCGTGCTGCCTGTTCGTTGGCTGGAGAATTTTTTGCAGAACGTGAGATCAACTCACAGATTGGACTGAATGACACGCCAGAAAGCCTGTGGGAATGGCTCAGGGAAGGAGCAGAAAGTAGTCACACGGCGGGCTGTCCCGTGCTGCCTCACTCGTCGGCCGAGAACATCTTCTATCGGGGGCAGTCCAATGCTGATCACGGTCTCTCCTCTAGCCTCTTCCGAGTCCTTAGCGCCTCAGTGTCAAGAGTCACCGAATACAGGATGGCCAAGGTGGAGGAACACATACTGCAAGTCATGAGACGACAAGGGCTTGGACGGCTGATGACGGACGGACAACTCCTGGGCCTCTTGCAGCATCATGGCATCCCGACCCGGCTCATCGACGTGTCGAAGTCCCCGCTGGAATCCCTTTTCTTCGCCGTGGATCAGGACCATGATCTGGACGGCCGACTGTTTATGATCCAGCTCCACCCAAGCGGAAGCGGTGAGATAGACACCATCGACCTTTCCGACCAACACCAGTTGGAATGGGCAGACGCTGCACGCGGCGAGCAGTACGCCAAATCGAGCTGGACGGGCCGAGTGGCAGTCATTGATCCACAGGACCTCGACCCCCGAATGCGCGCCCAGCGGGGATGCTTCCTCGTAGGCGGCCTCATCGCCAGCTACTCCCGGCGGCAGATGCAGTTTCGTGGCCGTGTATTGGCAGCAGATGACCTGGCCAAGATCACGACTCTCAGTATTCGGTTCCCGCAACGCAACGCACCAGGGAAAGCGTGGCCCGCTACAGCCTGGACGGTCCGCATTCCCGCGCATTGGAAGCGCCCCCTAAGCGATCTACTCAAGAGAGAAAAGGACCCGATCACCAAGGACACCATGTATCCGCCGCTACTGAAGTTGAATGCGTGATGTCGGTGCCCATCGCTGGCGCTGTTGGTGTCAGGCACGGTGGAAGCCGGCGAGGCCAGCGTCGGGTCAGTAGATGATGGACACGATCTGGCACGCGGCTTCGGCGAGCCGACGATCTCCTTGCACATGGGCGCGGGACAAGGCATCCGCAGGATCGATGTTCCGCGTAGACAATCGCCAGACAGTCTCTGTATCCAGCAATACGACTGCGGTTGGTCGGCCGCTCGGCGCTTCGGACAACGACCATCGGTCCGCAGTGGCAGTCGCCGTCCAGCCGCCGCCGGCAGGGCCCTCGGCGATCACCTGGACCTGCGCCCCGATTGGTGCTGACGTGCGGCGGAGCGTGTGGGGCAGGGCCCGCATGAAGGTATCGAGGACCATGGCCAGGGCACGCGGCTCCGGGTCGGTGTCGCGGCCGATGGCGTGGCGGATTTGCTGCCGGTGAGTCCAGTGCTCGGTGAACTCCCGGGCGATGTCCAGCCACGCCGGCGCGGGGTCGACGCCTGCCCACGACACGCCCAGGGCGGGAGCGTCAAGGTTGGCTGTGGCGAATCGCTGGGCGAGCTGGATGCCTGCCGCTGCCAGGGCGTCGATGAGCGAAGCAGGGCTGTCATCGGCGTGCAGCTCGACCCATTCCTGATTCGTGCGGTGGATGAACGCCTCGAGCGTCTCGCCATCGGCGAAGCCGTTCCGGTAGCCGTGGCCGAGGCGGCCGTAGTAGTCACCGAGGAGATGGGCGGCAACATCGTGCACCGTCCAGCGCCCGGCTGCCGTCCTGCTCCAGTCGGAGGGTCTCAGACCACGCAGAGTATCGAGCAGCGACCTGAGCTCCTGACCGAATAGCGCACGCGCGTCTATCGGGTTACCCAGCCAAGAAATGCCAGACACGCCGTTGGACTCGGGACTCATGGCCACAGCCTGTCAGCCAGGAGCCGTGGCCTGCCATCGAATACTCCCGCCTGCGAGCGTCCGGGTGACCCACTGCGTCACCCGTCCGCGATCAGTCCGGTGGCGGCGAGGCAGGCGTCTACCAGATCGGGGCGGTACTGGATCTGCTTGAGCCGGCGCTTGACGGCTCTAGTGATCTGGGCGAGGTCAGCGGCGGCGAGGTTGCCGATCTCACGCTTGACCAGTGCCCAGATACCTTCCTGCGGGTTGATGTCCGGCGCGTAGGCGGGCAACTGGAAGACGGTGAGCCAATGTGCGTTCGCGGCGATGAACTCCCGCATGCCGACAGTCAGGTGCAGGCGTACGTTGTCCCACACCAGCACGATCGGCCCGCCGAGCTGGATGCGGGCGCGCACCAGCAGGTTGCGCAGATCCTTCCAGCCGAAGCCCTTCGGCTCGTCCTTGCGGCCGTGGTACTCGCGCACGGCGTAGATCAGCCTTGAACGCTGGCCGGGTTTGTAGCAGACCATCCCGGCCATCGACACCCGACCGGAGCCCCGGCCGCGCACCCGCACCACCGGTGTGCGGCCGATACGTCCCCAGGTCCTGGCGCGCGGCGGCGTCATCGACTGCCCGGCCTCGTCCTGGAAGACGATCCAGGCGCCGAGTGCCGCCGCGGTGCTCTTACCCGCGACCAGACCTCCTTCTTCCACAGCTCTACCGCTCCATCGTCGCGCTCGATCGCCCGCCGCGCAGGCTGCTGCCACGACCAGCCGTGCCGCTTCAGCAGCCCCCAGGTGCCCTCCACCGTGTAGGAGACGTGGAACAGCCGACCGATCAGCGTCTTCACCCGCGCCAGCGTCCACCGCTGATCCGCCCACCCGTGCACCAACGGGCCGCGCTCCAACTCCCGCTCCAACCGCGCGACCTGGGCATCGCTGAGCTTGGACCGACCAGGCGAGCCCCTGGACAGCACTCCCCTCTCGCCCTGCTCACGCCATCCCCGACGCCACCGCTCGATCGACCGCTCGCTCACCCGCAGCGCGACGGCTATCTCCCGGTTCTTCTCCCCACGCTCAAAGCGTTCCACGGCCTGTAGCCGCACCCGCTCTCGCGCTGCCCTCTCGGCCTCGGTCAACCCGCCGCCCTGCGCGTACCTCACGGACCCCAGAGCTACCGGCACCGCCCGGCCGCCGTCAGGCGAACCGCCCCGACATCACCCAATCAAGTTCAGTAGCTGAGGTGAAACGTCTAGCGATCAGCAAGGCGGACGAGTTGTCCAGGACCACATGGGTGACCAAGAAGCGCCCGCGCTCGCCCTCGTGACAAGCCAGCGTCACCGCTTGAGCCAGGTGGGTTCACATCCGACCACGTGGGGATGCGGTGAGATGCGCAGGTGCAGCTCGGAGGGGTCGCCGGAGAGCGAAGAGGGATCGATCACTGCGGCAGCGTAATGAGGCCCGCGCGCGCTCGAGGATGACAGAGCCCCCGGATTCCAGGCTGGGGAATCCGGGGGCTCGGAGTCGTGGAGAGGTGTGGAGGGCGGGTCAGCTCTCGGTGGAGTCGTCGGTGGGACTGTCCGTGCGGCTGCGGCGTGCCAGAAGGAGAACGCCTCCCCCCGCTGCGATTAGCACGGCCGCGCCGCCGATCAGCCACGGTGTGGCGTCGGCTCCGGTGTGGGCGAGGGAGCCCGTCGGCGCCTTCGGCATGGAGTCCCTGACCGGGGTCGCGGCCACGGGCGAGGAGACGGGATCCGGTGTGTCGCTGCCCGAGGCGGAGGGCGTGGCCCCTCCGGTACCGCTGCTCGGCTTGCCCGGACTGGACGGGGAGTCGCTGGGCTTGTGCGTCGGCTTGTCTGAGGGGTCGGGCTTCGGGTCGGTGGCTGTCTTGGCGTTGGTGACGGTCACGGTCACCGGGGCGCCGGGGCCCGCGGTGAACGTCTTCGTCGGCTTGTAGAGGCCGTAGCCGGCGAGGGCCTTGATTTCCTTGACCAGAACTGAGTCCTGCGGCTCGACACGGGCAGTTCTCCGGAGGCCGTGCCCTTGGCGCCCGTGGTCAGGGTGAGCAGCGTCGACGTGCCGGTGCCGATGTTCACGGTCGCGCCGGGCAGGAGCTTGCCGGTCTTGTCGTCTTTGGCCTGCAGGAGGACCTTGGCGGCCTTGAACGGGTCGGTGATCGTCAGCCGGGTGGCGGTGCCGGGGGTCACGATGACGTCCTGGTCGGCGACGACCTCGTGTAGCGGGCTGCCGGAGGCCGTCTGCTTGAGCCGGTAGACGCCCGGCGCGAGGGCGGGGAAGGTCAGCTTTCCTTGGGCATCGGTCTTCCCGCGTCCGGTTTCCTGGCCGGTGGAGTCGAGCAGTAGGAACACGGCGCCGGGCAGGGGATCTCCGGCCGCATCCTTCGCAGTCATCTCGACGCTGCCCGCGTCCGGGGCCGGTGTCTCGGCAGAGGCGGCCGATGCCGAGGGGGTCGGTTCGGAGGGCTCGGCGCTCGCGGCCCGCGCCCAGGTCAGGGTGCCGGCCGCCATGACGGCGACAGCAGCAGCGGATCGGACCAACCGTGCATGCACGAGAAGGAGGACTCCTTGGGACAGGGGACGGGGAAGGTCATCGGCTGCGGCCAGAGACCGGGGCGGGAGGTGTCGGGGGGACGGGCGTGCTGCCGTGCTGTTGCTTGCCTGTCGGTGTGGCGACGTAGAGGGCGCGGCGGGTCTGGACGGGGACGTCTTGGACGGTGCGCTGCAGCGGTTCGGTGGAGATGAGCGAGGCGGTGAAGGCGGCGACGAGCGTGGTGGGCGTACCGAACGAGAAACGCGCCGTCCAGTGCGGCTCGCTGGGGTACCCACCCCAAGCCCGCCAGGCCAGCTCGCTGGAACCGACGGTGGCGTAGCGGTGGCGTACACCGCCGAGTCCCTCCGGGGTGAGGAAGGTCTGGGTGCCGTCGGTCTTGACGGCGTGGCTCCAGCCGCGGGTGAGTAGCGGCGCGTACGCCTCGTACGGTGCCGTCTCGTCCGGGAGCAGCCGGTCCTGGTCGCTGTGCCTGTCTTCGAGATAGAGGTCGAGCAGCTCGCTGTGGACGTCGTGCAGCATTTCGGCGGGGGTGGTGGCGTCGAAGGTGATCCGCCAGGCCGGCGAGGTGAACGGGGCCCGGTGTGCGTTGATGGTCCACGTGCCCTTGCCGGGCTTGTCGGGCTGGGGGTCGAAGGTGGTCTGCAGGCGTAGGCACGGGCTGAACGCGACGGCCGTGCCTGCTTCGGTCTGGGCGAACGGCCAGCCCTCCTCGAAGGGGAAGGCCCACGCGGCGCGAGGGTCAACGGCGCCGGGGCCAGCGAGGTGACGAGGCAGGACCTGCACGCTCTGGGCCGGGTCGAGGTTCTCAAGGGGGTGGGTGAGCATGGGCAGGGCTCCTGCGGAGAAAGTACGGACTGCCGGGTTGGAAGGGCGCGGCTCAGCGAGCGCGAGCGCCGCCGCGCGCGGTCGGCGGGGCGGGAGCCGTGTGCGTGCTCCTGCTGGCGGCGCGGTTCGGCGCGGACGCCGCCCATGCCCCCGGGAACCAGACAGCGGTGTATTGCTCGATGGCGTCCCGAAGCCCGGTGAACTCGGCTCCCTCCCACGGTGGTTGACCGGCGCGGTGGTACTTGTTGAAGGTGCCGTGAGTGGAATTGTTCAGGGGCCTGTTGCTGGCCACGTCTCGGCGGTGGAAGGTGCCGTGGTCCAGGAAGCTGAGGCTGACCGCATCGATCTCGCCGCGGTCCGGGTGGACGACCGCAAGGCGTAGACCGCCGAAAGTGTCCGCATAGATGGTGCGGGTGAAGTCGATTCGGAACCGAAGGTGCGTGCCTGGAGTCGGCACGGCGAGGTAGGTGTTGCCCACGACGGTGCTGTCGTGAAAGGGGATGCGGAGTTCGGCGAAGAACTCAGGGGCTTGCAGGGACAAGGAGGATCTCCGGTCGGGTCAGGAGCTACCGGCGGCCGGGCAGGGCCGGTCGGCTGGTGGTGCTCCAGCGCGGGACGCTGGCCGCGGGCAGCGCAGCCGGACGGCGGGAGGAGACGGCCCGCTGCACGTCGAGCGGAGTGGGAGCCGGCGGGCCCGGCGGGAGGATCGGGGTGAGCTGGGCCATCCCCTTGATGTAGCTGGAGGTCGCCTCGCGCCACCGGGGCAGGGGAGCCGGATCGGCGATGCACTCGGTGACGGCGGTGAGCAGGGCGACCGGGGTGTCGGTGCTGGCCGTGGCGTACCAGACGGGCCGGTCGACGGACTTGCCCGCCCACAGCTGCCAGCGCGCGTCGCGCGTGGTCAGTTCGGTTTCCGGATCGAGGTCGCCGGTGGTGAACTCCATGCCGGCGAGCCCGTCCGGGGCCCGGACCGCGAAGACGCCCCAGCGCGGTCGGTCGATCTCCCAGCCCTGCTTCAGAAGCGGCACGACCGCGAGGAAAGGATCGTGCTCGTCGATGCCGGAGATCGGCCGGGCCAGGTAAGCATCCGGCCCCTGCTCGTACGCCGTGGCCAGGATGGTGGTGAACGCCTGGACAAACTCTTCTCTGAACTACCGAGGGTGCCCCGTGCTCAGGTGAGGGGACGATCAGTCCTGAGAGGAGGGACCGGAGAGCGGCTGCGAACTGCCAGGGTGTTAGTTTCCTTCCCGTGTTAAGACACCAGGACGAGACCAGGGCGGCCTATGACGGGGTCGTCGACCTGTATGCGTCGATGTTCGCTAATCGGCTGGAGACGCAGCCATTCGCGCGGAACATGATCGGCACCTTCGCCGAGCTCGTTCGTGCCTCGGGGAACCTGCGGGCAGCCGACGTCGGGTGCGGCCCCGGTCATCTGACGGCCATGCTGCACGACTTGGGGCTGGACGTCTTCGGACTCGACCTCTCCCCGGCGATGGTCGCCCACGCCCGGCGAGCCCATCCGGCGCTGCGATTCGACGAAGCGCGAATGGAAGCCCTGCCCTCCGAGGACGGCGCACTCGGCGGAGTGCTGGCCCACTACTCGATGATCCATACCCCACCTGGAGAATTGCCCGCGCTACTCGCCGAACAGGTGCGTGTCCTGGCACCAGGGGGCCTGCTCCTGGTGTCCTTCTTCGGGACCGAGGGACCGGAGCCGGTCCGCTTCGACCACAAGGTGACGCCCGCCTATAGCTGGCCGGCGGACCGGTTCGCCGAGCTGCTCGCCGAGGCCGGACTCGTCACGTTCGCCCGGCTGCTCCACGACCCAGCGTCCGAGCGGGGCTTCCTCGACACCCATTTGCTGGCCCGCCGCCCGTAGGGCGTGGCTCGTGGCCTGGATCGGGGTGGTGTAGATCATTCGCGTGGATGAGGCTCGACTAACTTGAAGGTCCTCTTGCCGTACTGATTCGTGTCGCGATCTGGCTGAAGCGCGGCATGCCGAGATCGATCACTTGGCGTTGACGGACTTGCTCTGCATCGAGCTGGGTGATCTTCTCCTCTGCGCTGGCGAGGCTGACTTGGAGTCCTTCGATCTCACCGAGCCATCCCTCCTGTTCTGCTTCGGTGATTCGGGCGATCAGGTTGTCGCGGATCTCGACGAGGCGGTGTCTCTGAGCTGGATCCGGTCGGAGCATGGAGCATCGAATGCACGCGTGTTCGTGGATGCAGGGAGTTCCGAATGCGCGAGCGCAGATCCCGATGGACAGTTTGCGTCGCTCGAAGTGTCCGAGGAAGGCATCCCATTCTTCGTTGGTTGGGGTTCGGTACTCCTCGCTGGGTCGGAGTGCTCGGCGCCGGGCAATGAACGCGCGATGGGCCTCGATGGCCTCGCTGGGGTAGATGGCGTTGTATCCCATGGTCGTGTTGATGTTGGTGTGCCCGGCGATGACCTGCGCGATGTGCGGGGGAAGGCCGCTGCGGATGGCGTCGGTGATGAAGAGCCAGGTGAAGAGAGTCGATTCCCGGATGATGCTGTTCCAGGTCGCCCCAGAAGTTGCTGGCCAGGTGCCGGGATAAATTGTTCAGGGACGTGTAGTCGAGACCGGGCTGCCGCTCTTTGAGGTAGTCCACCAAGAGATCTCTGATGGGGCGGCAGCGGACGCCGAACCGGTCGATGAGCTGTTCCATCGATACCTGCCCGCTGGTGTTGGCCAGGTAGCGCAGTGAGCTGGGTGCTTCTGCGGGGAGGGTGCCCAACTCCCGCAGCCAGGCGTAGAAGAGGGTGTAGCCGCGGGATTTGTCGTTCGCTGCTTTGAGCGCGGCGAGATACTCCACGGCGTCGCCGACGGTGATGTCGGCCAAGGTGCCGCCCTTGGCGGCAACGATCTTGACCAGCGCGTGCAGGGCAGGGCGCCCGACGTTGGAGGACCATGTGGCAGGTTCGATCATCGCTTCGAGCCGGGCGAATCCTTCCGGGTCACGGGTAGGGATGAGCCCGATCCGCAGGCTGGTCATGTTGGCCGAGGTTCGCGAGAGCAGCCAGGGGAGGGCTGGCCTGATGACGTCTGCACAGATCAGACTCAGTAGTCCGCCGGACAAGGTCTGCCGTTGCGAGGGGCCCGCGGCGGTCCCGATCCAACTGGGTGCCAACCGCGCCCAGTCGTTGCCAGGACGTGTGCTGGCGGGGCTGGCGTTCCACCGCTGCTGCCAGGTGGCCCCCGGGAAGGTGTCCAGCCACTGCAGGATCTGGCGAGCTCCGCGGATCCGGGCTCGGTGGTGCCTCACGTCCGCCGGCCGCAAGGGAGGCTGGTGCAGACGAGCCAGGATGTCGGCCTGCGTGCCTGCCGTGGCCGCCCAGTCGTCCTCGGCAGGTCTGGGCGGGAAGCGCAGGGCGACGGCCCTCAATGCTTCTCCGGCCAGGCTCAGGGACGTGGGAGGTGCGACATGCGTCGCGACGGACATCGTCTCCGCAGGTGTCACCAGGCAGTCCCGAAGAGGTTGTTGAGGGATTCAGCGTTGTAACCGGCCGCCGGTGGCGGTGGAACCCGCTCGGCGGACTTGGCCCGTCGGGCATGGTGTGCCCGAACGTGTTCGATCACCTCGTCCCGGTCGGCCGGAAGATAGAGCTGTGTCGTCGACAGGTGTGCATGGCCGAGCACCCACTGCACGTCGGTCAGCGGCATCTTCGGATCCCTCGCCAGCCGATAGGCGGCGGTGTGTCGAAGATCGTGGAGAGTCCAGTTTGTACCGAGCAAGTTGTTGGCCCGGTTGAACATCGCACGGGCCGCCGGATAGTTCAGGGGACGCCACGGGCGGCGTAACGTCCACCACAGCCCCTCGTTCTGTCCGCGGGGGACCCCAGCCCGCCAGGCGCTCTCCTGATAGAGCCGTAGCCAGACGAAAGCGTCCGCTGAGCAGGGGAGTTGTTGATAGGCCCGGCTCCCCTTGCGGACCACCCCCAGGACCTGTTGGCCGGGCAGCGCGTCGCGTTGCCGACTGGTGAGCAGTTCCTCAGCACGAGCCCCGTTGGAAACCCAGAAGGCCAGCAGAGCTCGATCACGGTCGTGCTTCAGCGCGGCGAAGAGCGCGTTGAACATCGCGTCGGGGATCCGCCGAGGCGCTCGCTTGGGGATGGCCGGCCGGTAGCGGCCCTGTCGTTCGTGGCGAAACCGCTCGTCAGGGTTGTGGTGAGCGTGTGCCCTGCCATGGCGCCGGGAGCGATCCAGTGGAAACGGGTTCAGGATCGGGCCGGTTCCCTCGGAGAGGTGGAAGTCGTAGAAGGCCCGCAGGACGGTCTCGCAGTGCGCTCGCGTTGTCGGCGCGTATCTCGGCCCTGGGGACGACTTTCCTGTGATCGGATTGGGGGCTCCGGGCGGCAGCTGCTCTCGGGCTGGCTTTGGTGTTGTCTCCGTCTGGATGGCCCGTCGGTGGCGCCAGTGCAGCGGTGCGGACTTGTTCGCGATCTGCATCCAGCGGGCGAAGTTCCGAGCGTCCGACCGGGCTGCACGATCCCAGGCAATCCCCCAGCCCCACAGGAAGCGCCACCAACGCAGCAGATCCATTCCGTATGACCGGATCGTGGCTGCTGACTTGTCACAAGCCAGCAGCTCCGCGAAGAAGGCGGCCACGGGTTCGATCTCGACACCGTCCGCGTCCAAGAGGACAAACGGTCTCCATCGATCTCCTGTCTCCGCCAGCTGTCCGGCCTCGGGCAGCACGAAGCTTGCTAACTCCCTCTCGGGTTCACGTCCAAGCATCCACGGAAGCTAGCAGAAAGGCTATCTGACCTGCGAAAATGTTGGAGTTAGTTCAGTCAACGGTTCGGTGGGAACGCGGTCGTTAAAGCAGACGCCCCACGCCGGCGGTCCGAAGGAGTCCTTGTAGGCGTTGATGCGCCAGAGCCCGTCGTCCTCGCCTTCGGGCAGGTAGCCCAGGCGCACGCGCCGGTCGGGGGCGGTCACGTGCACGTTGCCGAGGTCGTCGTGCTGGAAATCCCAGCCGAGGTCGAGCAGCGGGGCGAGGGCGGGGTCGCCGGTTCCGGTGGTGGAGGCGAGGTGGCGCGGGGAGACGTAGACGTCGCCGTCGATCTCGTGGTGCGAATCGGGCTGTGGGTTCATCGGTCTGCCCTCGTGGTGACGGTGATCTCGTCGGCGGCGGTGTCGAGGCGTTCGGTGACCTCGGCGGTGGTGCGGCCGGTGACGATGTAGAACCCGGCCCGGGCGGTGAACAGGTCGCCGTCGGGCGACACGACGAGCTCGTCGCGGATCTCGCGGATCCACTGCACTTGGCGCAGCCAGGGGGTGTGGGCGGCGAAAGGCTGGTTGATGTGCCGGGCGGTCAGGGTGCCGGAGGTATCCGGATAGAGCATGCGGATGCCCGCGGCCCCGCTGCGGGTCGAGGTGAGGTCCGGCGCTCGGCCGCAGGCGAGGTCGGCGGCGGCCCGGGGCAGGTCGATGCCGGTGGCCAGTCGGACAAGGTGGCCGATCATGTCGCCGCCGATCCTGGCATTGACCTCGATCAACCGCGGCCGACCGTCCACCAGGCGCAGCTCGACGTGCTGCACACCGTCGGTGATCCCGAGGGCCTTGACCGCAGCAGCGGCGGCCGGGGCGACCTGGGCCAGGAGCGGGTCGGCGGCATCGACGGTGTGCCCGGCCTCGTCGAAGTACGGCGCGGGGCCCAGGTGCTTGCGGGTCACGGCGACCGCCGTGGTCGCTCCGCGGTGGGTGACGCATTCGACCGAGAATTCCGGCCCGTCGAGGTACTCCTCGACCAGGACGTCGGTGTCCTCGCGACTGCGGCTCGCACCGGCCGAGGCGAACGCGAACGCGGCGGGCAGTTCTTCGGGCCGGTCGACGCGGATCACGCCGATGCTGCCCGCGAAGGCCGCGGGCTTGATGACCGCCGGCAGGCCGAGGGTCATCGTCGCCAGGCCAGCCTCCAGTAGAGTCCGCGCCCTCATCGAGGCGGCCGAGGGCACGCCATGGCGGGCGAACAGAGCCCGGGCGATGGCCTTGTTGCGACAGGCCCGCATCACCTCGATGGACGTCGAGGACAGCCCGAGCGCGCGGGCGAGGCGGGCGGTGGGGACGAGGTGCCACTCGTCCCAGGTGACCACGCCGGCAAGGTCATGGTGCTCGGCCAGCGCCCGGCCTCCGGCGAGCAGCGCTGCGGGGTCGCTCAGATCGACCACGGTGTGGTCGACGATGAACGGCTTCTCCCACGACGGCTCGGTGCCGGTGAGCAGGACGACGTCGTACGCGGCGGCCACCTGCTCCAGGCAGTAGCCACGGTAGGTCTCGTCGCCGGCAGAAACGACGAGCACGAGAGGACGAGCGGACAAGAAGGGGTTCTCCGTATCGGTGGACGGCGGGACGAGGGAAGAGAGGGGTGTCTCAGGCGGCACGGCGGCGGCGCAGCTCGAACGCCGCAGCCCAGTGAGGGTGTTCGCTGATCAGGCGGCGGGCGTAGAGGGCGGTGTAGTTGTTGTTCAGCCCGGCGACCCCATGAGGGAGCTGGCGGCGCAGGTCCTCGAACAGGTCCTTCAAGCTGACCCGGGTTGCGCCGGCGGCCAGGCGGCGAGCGGCCATGCGTTCCAGGGCCCGGTAGACGTGCGGGTTGTGGGCGTCGAAGGCGTGGAACTGCTCGCAGGCTGCCGTATTGCATCGAATGCAACACATCTCGCGCTGCGCCAACTCGCTGAGCTGCAGTTGGTAAGCAGGTTAGCGCCGGGTCGGTGGCTGGTCGGGATGCGCTGACCTGGCACCCGTTACCGACTCAACGATGATGCGTTAGATGCATCGTGAGTGCTGTCGTTGATATGCCTGGAGCCGCGCGCCTGGTCCTCGCCGCCGGAGTCGTGCACCTGGACCCCGAACCCGTCGTCCTAGAAGCGATGTTGGAAGGCTGGGCACTGCAGCAGCGCACGCGCTTCTTGAGGGAGTCGACAATCAACCCCCGGATCGCGCTGGTCCGTCGACTGGCCCGATTTACCAATGAGTACCCGTGGCAATGGGACCCCGCCGAGGTGGAGGCATTCTTCGACGATCTTCGTACCCGGCGGCCTGGCAGGCCGCTGGCGGTGTCGACCGCACGGAACTACCAGAACGACCTTCGGCTGTTCTTCGACTACATCACCGACACCCGCTACGGCTGGCCGTCCACGTGCAACGAACGATTCGGTCGGGCTCCGGTCCAGCTTCTGCACGAGTGGAACACGATCACCCACACCAGCGAGTACGAAGGAGCCGCCGAACGCCGCCCGCTCACATACGACGAAGTCCAGACCCTTTTCGACGCCGCCGACGGCCGTGTTGAAGAGATCCGCGCACGACGACGCAAGGGCTCACTCGCGGCCCTTCGCGACGCCATGGCCTTGAAAACGGTCTATGCCTTCGGCCTGCGGCGCCAGGAAGCCTGCGGCCTGGACCTGTGCGACCTGCGCCGGAATCCCAAGGTCGCCGACTACGGCCGTTTCGGAGCGATCTTCGTCCGTCACGGCAAGGCTTCCAAGGGCGGACCCTCCAAGCGCCGCAGCGTCTTGACCGTCCCGGAGATGGACTGGATCGTCGACGTTCTCGACCAGTACGTCAGCGAGGTCCGCCCCGCTTTCGTGCCGGGCAAGCACCCGGCGTTCTGGATCACCGAGCGCCGCGACCGGATGTCCCTACGGCGGTTAAACGACGCCTTCGAGACAGCACGCCGGGCCGCCGACCTGCCCGCTGAGCTGGACCTGCACTCGCTGCGGCACAGCTACGTGACCCATCTGATCGAGTTCGGTTATCCAGAGAAGTTCGTCCAGGACCAGGTCGGCCACGCCTACGCCAGCACCACGGCCATCTACAGCCACGTCTCAGACGAGTTCCGAAACCGGCTGCTGCGACGCTCACTGCAAGCCCGGCACGGCGATCTATGGGGGCAGGAAACATGATCAGGAAGATGGGCATCGACTGGCAACTACGGATCCGGATGGCGGAGAAGGGCATGTTCCAGACCACGGAACTCGTCCCGCTGCTGGCCGAACGCGGCGTGCATCTGTCACGCGAGCAGGTGTTTCGTCTCGTGACCCAAACACCGCAACGGCTGTCCATGGACACGCTCGCCGCGCTGTGCGACATCCTCGCGTGTGAGCCCAACGACCTGATCCGGGTGGAGGTCGCCAACGCTGAGGTGCGCAAGACCGCCGGCGAGCAGCCGGTACCCCGGCCGCGGGCGCGTCGAACGACGATCCGGCGTCCAGGCCCAGAATGACCGCTCCTCTCCGCCTCGACGAGGCCCACCGACAGGTCGTCGCCCACCTGGCCGCTCGGCTCACGGGGGTGACCGGTGAACAGGCAGCGCAGGCACTGGAGCGAGGGAAGATCACAGCACGTTCCTGCGTCGCCCTTGCCCGCCATTTCCAGGATCACCCAGACGCCCTGACGAATCCGGGCCCGACACCTCCGCAGAATCTGGTGCGGCTCGCCCATGCCCTGGCGGACGCCGGACACGGCCCGGTCACCCTGCCGACCTGCGCCGGCTGCGGAAAGACCTCGCGCCAACTCACACATCGCCTCCCGGCCGGACACTGCTGTTCGGCCTGTGCTCGTCGGGTACGGCCGCCGAAAACCTGCTCAGGCTGCGACCGACAGATGAAGATCAACGCCCGGGGCCCCAACGGGCCGCTCTGCGGCACCTGCTACGGCAAGCACGTTGCCACCACATGCGGGCAGTGCGGGCGCGTACGCCGCGCGACCTACCGCATGCCCGACGGCAGCGTCCGCTGTCAGGGGTGCCACCCACGCCCCGAGCGCACCTGCGTCGGGTGCGGAGATCAAGCCCCAGTCCAAGCGATCTTGGCGGACGGTCCGGTCTGCCGGCGCTGCTACCGACAACCCCGGCGCCCCTGCGGCAGCTGCGGAGAAGTGCGCACGGTCGACCGGCGCGGTGGCGACGGCAGGCCCGATCTGTGCTCCCGCTGCTATCAAGCACCGCCGGTCGCCTGCTCCTCCTGCGGCCGGCTCCGGACCTGCGCGCGCAGGGTGGCGGGCAAGCCGTTCTGCCAGAGCTGCTGTCCCCGCCCTACGGGCCCATGCGCACGCTGTCTCCACGACCGTCCTGTCCATGCCTACTGGCCGATGGGCCCGGTCTGCAAGCACTGCTACGCGGCAGTGCGCGCACGCCCCGGCGCCTGTGCTCAGTGCGAAGAGCGACGTCCGCTGATCGGTTTCACCGATGCGGGGAACGGCATCTGCGGACCCTGCGCCGGAGTCGATCTCACCTATGCGTGCCAGCGCTGCGGCACGAGCGAAAGGATCTTCCGCGAGCAGTTGTGCACCCGTTGCTTCGCCACGAAACAACTGGCCGAAGCTCTCCGTGGACAAGACACAACGGTCCCTGCGCAGCGGCAGAACTTCCACTCGGCTCTCGCCGCCGCAGGACATCCCCGCAGAGTGGCGCATTGGCTGACCCGCGCCGGAGTGCCCGCCCTCCTGTCCCAGCTAGCCGTTTCCGATGAGGAGATCACCCACCAACAGCTCGACGATCTCCCCAACACGCCGACCACTCGCTACATTCGCGACGTCCTCGTCGTCGCCGCGGTGCTGCCGCCGCGGGACGAACGATTGGAGGCCCTGCCCCGCTGGGCGGACGCCCTCTTGGCCCAGGCACCGCTCCCCCAGCGCCAGCTCGTCACCCCCTTCACTCATTGGTATCTGCTCCACCGCATCCGCCGGGTCCACCGGCACCGCCCGCTACGCGCCAGCACACAGCACCAGATGCGATCGCGACTGCGCCGGGCCCTGGAACTGCTCGACTGGCTCGACGAGCACGGCACCACTCTCGGGGAACTCACGCAGCCAGAACTCGAGATGTGGCTGGACGAAGGGGCTGTAGAACGTCGTGAGGTGCGTGCCTTCGTCACCTGGGCGCGAGGTCGGGGCCTTGTCGGCGAGCTCGTAGTTCCCCGGGCACGCATTGCCGCACCCAGCGTCTTCATGACGGACGAGGAGCAGGCCGAGCAGCTGCACCGATGTCTCGGCGACGATTCTCTGCCTCTCGATGTTCGTACGGCTGGTGCCCTGACGCTCCTCTTCGGGCTGCAGCACACCAAACTGCTCGAACTCACCGTGCGCGACGTCATAGACGACAACGAGATGGTGGCGCTCAACCTCGCAGGTCATCGTCTTCCGCTGCCGCCCGAGGTCGCCCGGTTGGTCCGTGCGCAACGCGACCAGTGCCAGGCACGTTGGCAGCTCGATCAGACAGCCAGCACAACACCGTGGCTGTTCCCCGGCCAGGAGCCCGCCCGCCCTCTCGGAGCCACCTACCTCAATTTGAAGCTCCGCCGACACGGCATAGCGCCCCGCGCTGGCCGTAACAACGCTCGTCTCGCGCTCGCCACCGACCTGCCGGCATCTGTCCTCGCCGACTTCACTGGCACCAGCATCAGCAACGCGACCCGTTGGACCGGATACGCCAGACGCGACTGGCTCGACTACATCGCGTCCCGCACACAGATCTGACCACTCCCAGAGCGGCGGGTCATGGCCCAGAGAGACCACCACGAGATGGGGGCGGTCATAGCGCCTCGGCGCATTCGTCGACGAACGCGCAAAGCCGACGAATGAGGCTCAAGAAGAAGGGAGTGGGGTCCGAGTCGCCCTGCATGTGAGGTGCGTCCTGGAGCCACTGCTGCCACAGGCCACCCGGTTCCCGGAAGCGGTCGGCTTGACCACCTCCAAGGTTCAGGTCGATGAACTGGAGAGCGCCCATGACGACGGTTTGGTCGTACGCGAGGTCAGGGCGGCGGAGGTAGCGATCAAGGTAGGCGGCGAGCAGATCAGCGTCGCGCGCCGTTCCGAAACTGGCCAGGGCCACGCTATAGGCCAGCCCAACACAGCAGACCTCGCTGGCCAGCAGGAGTTCCCCGAGGCGCTCACGGAACTCGGTCCGGCGGGAGACAGCTACGAGCCACGCTGCGGTTCTCCGTTCTCGCCAGCCGCCCTCAAGGAGAGTGGCGATCTCATCTGCGGTGATGAGTCCCGCGTCCTCGCAGAGATCTCGCATGAATCGGTCGCACTCAGGACTTTGCATGCGCAGCATGCTGTCGCCGAGCTTCAGGTAGCGCTGCTCGGGCGTAACATAGCGGCGAACCAGGGCCCGCAGCTCGGCATCTTCGTGGGGATGGCGTATCACACGGCCGATGTTGCCGTGCTGGTGCAAAACGAGGCCATACCATTTTGCGCTGCTCGTTCGCCGCCTCACCGGGACCAGCGCGACGGACTGGACGAACTTCATCAAGCGCGACTGGACCGGCTACGTCAGCAGCCGGCGAAGTGATAGCTGCGAAGTCGGTTTCTCTCGTGGGTGATCCCCGGCATCATGGTCGTCGGTAAGTTTGTACGCGAGAGGGACGAGTGCGGCGGGTGCCTGGGGACGAGCAGGCTGATTTGACGGAGCTGTGGCAGCAGCGTTGGCTCAGTTGCCCTCCGGTTGGGTACAGGCTCCGTGACCCGTATCGGGATGTCTGGGTACGTTTTCACAGCCTGCCGGAGTCGAAGCGGTATCCCGAGGACGAGAGCGAGTACACCGTAGTCCTGGAGCGTTACAACACCGTCCTTGATGAGTTGTTCGCTGGTGCGGACGTGTACGTCATCACTCCGCTCTGGACGACCGAAGCTGAGGTTCCGTCAGTGAAACCCGGAACGGGGTATTGGCAGAGCTTGCTGGTGGAGGACGATCCCGACCCTGAGTTCCGCACGTACTGCCACCTCTTTGCCGCCCACCGGCCCTGGCAGCGCGGCTGCGTCGACGACTTGCTCCGAGATACCGCCGACGACAAGGTGGCGGGAATCCTCATCACCGACACCCGCATGCAGCGCATCCACCACCCCTACGACGGTGGCGCCGACGTCTTCCTCACCACATCCGACGAGCGGGACCAGATGCGCGATCGGCATGTCGACTGGCTTTCCAGTCATCCCTCGGGTCTCTGACCGGCTCGGATCGCCGCCCCGCTCAGAACGGTCTTCACCGCAAGTACTGGGTTGAGAGGCTCCACGAGTTCCCTGGTGGCGACGGCCACGAGGCGGGCGGGTGCATCACCCTTCAGCAACCCGCTCACGTACTCGATGGCCTCCGCGGGCGAGAGCACAGGCAGCCTCTGGCGCAATGTCCGCACAGCATGCATGCGTCCGCGTGTAGGCGCGATTTCGCGGAGCACATCGTGTAGATCGTCCACCGCGGTGCGCACCGGGAGCCCACGTATCCGGGCTCGGTAGTCGTCCTCCCATGCCCCGGTCACCGCGGAGACGACGCCCATCTGATGCAGTCCCCCGTCGACACGGTCGACCAGGTACGGCCCGTTGCCTGCGAGCATGAACTCCGGATTCCGAGTGCGCACGAACTCCTCGGACGTCCAGGAGACGATCCACACCAGTTCGTGCTCCTCGACGTCCACCACAGCCATGCGCAGTGCCTCCGCACCCGCAGCCCGCCACCTTTGATAGTCGCGTTCCAGTTGTTCCTCAACGGCCCGAACGGCGGCTTCTCGCTCGATCACGCCTGCAGCATTCCGCACGGGCCCGGGCCCGGCCAGTGATTTCCCGCGGCCTGTAGGGCCACGTAGGGACAGTTGCCTGAGCTCCTTGCCCAGGAATACGGCAGCCGCGGAACAAGTGCTCTGCGCCAGTAGTGATGGTGCAACCAGTCACGCGGTGCGATCCAAGGGCGGCAATGGACATGAAGTTCTCCACAGGCTGGGGACGCAGCAGGGTCAGGTGCGCAGGGCGGGATCGGTTCGCAGGCGGGCGAAGGCGCAGAACAGACCGAGGGCCTGCAGCGCGGCACAGACGGTGATGACGTGGCCCAGCGCGTCGGGCGGAGTGAGCGCGGTGAGCACGCCGGCGACGGGGAAGGGCAGCAGGAGGATGAGGATGGTCGCCGACAGGGTGCTGCCGAACTTCTCCATAGGGATCAGGCGGGAGCGCAGGGTGCGCAGGACGACCGTCATGCCGCCTTCGCCCGCCATGAGGACCGCGACCAGGACCAGGTAGGACCGGTAGTCGGGAGCCTGGGCAGCGGCGAGACAGCCGAGCGAGACGAGGGCGGCGCAGGCGGCGCCGACCGGCCACAGGCCGAGGCGGTCGAGCGCAAACCTGCAGAGCGTGACGCTGAGGAGTGTCGCTGCGGCAGCGGCGGACCAGACGAGGCCGACTGCGGTGGTGGACTGCCCGAAGTGCTTGACAACGATCACGGGACCGGCCGCTTGAAGAAGGCCGGTGGCCAGGTTGGACAGGGTCAGCCCGGTCACGAGCCAGCCGAGCGCGGGAAGCGAGCGGATGGTGCGCCACCCGGTGAGCAGTCCGGCCCCGGACCTCCCCTTCGGCGCACGGGCCGGTGCCACGGGCGAGTGCGGAGTGCGCAGGGCAAGCAGCGCGGCAAGCAAGGAGAGCACGGTGATCACCGCGAGCATCAACGGCGGACCGGCAAGCAGGAGCACCCCGGCGAGCGCCGGACCGGCCAGGGTCGCCGTCTGGTCGATGCCGAGCAGGACGGCCTGGACACGGTGGGCCCGCCGTCCTGCTCGGTGGCCTGCGGCAGCGCCCGCGGTCTCGGCCGCGATATAGCTGAACTCGGTGAGCACGCCGGTCGTTGCCGACAGCACCATCACGGTCGCGCTCGCGACGGTGCCGGATGGGTGGAGGTGGAGCAGGACCGCGCCGGCGGCGAGGGCCAGCGCCCGGCCCAGGGAGGCCAGGTGGAAGACCACCGCAGCACCGCGCCGGTCGACAACCGATCCGGCCCACCCGAACGCAGCCAGCCGCGGGATCCACTCCAGGGCGAAGGCTGCGCCCGTCAGCGCGGCGGAGCGCGTCGTGGCCAGGACGAGCAGCGGGATGCCGTAGGTGGACATCGCGAACGCCAACGCGTCCGTCGTGCGGGGCAGGTAGATGCTGCGCATCAGCCCGCCGGTGTGGCGTGCGTGCCGGGGTGTGACCGCTTCGCTCACGCGACCGGCTCAGGTTCGGACTCCCTGGCCACCTGGAGGTTGTCGGCCAGCCACTGGATCAGGAGCGTGCGGAGACGGGCCAGGCCCGCCTCCGCTGGGTCGGCGCGCTCGGTGATGAGCGATCGTGCCAACAGGGCAAGGACGTGCCGAATGCGGCTGCTGAACTCGCAGACAGGGGCCGGGACGGCGTGACGCCGGGCCCAGCGGGCCATCGCGTCGTACAGGTCGGCCAACTCCATCCCAGCTTCGGTCAGTTCCAGACCGGTGCCGGGCGCGATCCGGATGAGACCGTGGGCGCGGGCCGTGTCGGATGCGCTGCGCAGTTGGTGCGTGGAGAGGTCGGGCAGGGTGCCGGCCAGCCGTCGCGGTGGTATGGCGCCGTTGTCGTCGATCTCGGTGACCAAACGGACCAAGGGCCGCGAGGCAAGCAGTTCGACAGCGCGCTGCGCTTCGGCAGACGTAAAGGGGGTGCTCATCGGCGCGGGCCTCCCGCCGGGACGGCTGCCTTCGGGCGGGCGGTCGCAGCGTGCGAGAAAAGATCCCCGTTGTGCCAGGCCGGAGGGGAGTGGGGTGTCCGAGCGGGTGGGAACGCCGTGGGGGCGAGCCGAGACTGGCTGCTGATCCACGACCTCGGCGCGGGCTTCGCCTGCGGGTGCCCCCAGACTGGGTGCTGGGCCGCCTGGTCGAGGGGCTGCCCGGCGGCCCACGCGGACAGGGTGCCGAGCACGGGGCCCAGGCCATCGCCGGCCGCGGACAGCCGGTAGGGCCGGCCCATGCCGTCGGTGTCAACCAGGCCGTCGGCGACGAGCTGCCGCAGGGGCGGATAGATATTGGTCCAGTCGCTGCTGGGCATCACGATTCGGGCCAGAGCCCGGCCGCTGACTTCCTCACGGGACTTCAGCACCCACAGGATGGCGGCGGCATGGCGCCGGGTGAGCAGGGTGAGGCTGTCCTCGATCTGCTCGATCGCGGCCAGCGGGCGGTCCGCCTTCTCCAGGTGTTCCTCGGCCCAGGTAACAATCATCGGCAGGACCGGCAGCAGGGCAACGCCACGTTCGGTATAGCCGTAGGTCACGTGCCGTGCGGTGTGTTCGGTGCGTTCGACGAGTCCGGCGTCGCACAGCGCCTTGAGTTTGGGGTGGAGCTGGCCGTTCTGCAGCCAGGACACCTTGGCCGCCAGCTCGCTGTAGCGCAGCGGCGGGCCGGAGAGGGCCAAGAGGATCCTCACGCTCCAGCGCGGGGTGATCATGGCGAGGGCCTCGGTGACCCGGGCGATGTCGGCGTCGGTGTCAGGGGGCAGAGCGGTGATGGCCAAGGGAGGAACTCCTGGGTGAATGAAAGGGGGATCGCCTGCGGGTCAGCGGCCGTGCGCCGGACTCGGCGCCGCAAGAGGCGGAACCGGAGCAGGCGGCGAGGGAGCTGGCGGGACAGGCGTCGGAGCCGGGACGCGGGCCAGGCTCTGCAGGACGGCGGCGACCGATTTGGCCTGGACCTCGCGGACGGCGACGGCTTCGACGAGCCGGCGGGTGCCGTCGAGAAGGTGGGAGACCTCGTGCGGGCCGATCTGCCGTTCGGGGTGGATGAGCCGGGCGAGGTGGTCGCGGTGGAAGTCGATGCTGCGCTCGGCGAGGGCAAGGTCGTCATGCATGCCGAGCAGGGCGCAGAGCATGCCGCGCGGCTGGTCCTGGGCGTGGGCTTCGAGGTCGGCGAACGGTGCGCCGTACAGGTCCTCGATCCGTCCAGCTATGTCGGTGGACGTGGGGTGGGGCAATCGGGGGCTTTCACGGTCGGCGGGCCCGGGCCGCCCCGGCACGCTGGGGTGCCGGGGCGGCAGACGGGGGCAGGGTTGCGGTGGCCCTGAGCTGAGCCGTTCGTACGGGCCGGGCCTGCTGTGCGGGCGGGGGCATGGTGCGCAGCAGCTCGCCGAGGGCGGCGCGGTAGGCGTCGCGGGCCTCCAGTGCCGCGTCCAGCCACTGCGCGTCGAAGCGGAGCTTGTCCGCCGACAGTTCGCCTAGGTTGCGGTCCGGATCCATGTCGGCGTGGACGCGGTCGCGGACGCGGGCGACCTGCTCCTCGGTGAGCGCCAGGAAGGACCGCAGTTCCAGGGCCCGGGCGAGCGCGGGCGAGGCATCGTGGTCGGCAGCCGCCTCGTACAGCTCGAGGACCGGCTTACCGAAGACCTTCTGAAGGTCGGCGTCCATGGTGGTGGCCTTGTCCCGGCTCATCGGGCGGCCCTTGCCGACCGCCACGCCGTCGCCGGTGCGGTTGAACCCGCGGGCCGGTTGGGGGCGCTGGTCTGCACCGCAGGCCCGGTGCGGGGCCGAAGGCGGGCGAGGCGCTCTGCGGCGAGGTCCTTCTTCCCCGGGGCGTTCGGGTCGAGGAGCCATCGCACCACCATGGCCCGGCCGTCGCGGGCAGTGACGGCCGCGTTCACCCTGTGGGCGAGGCCCATCGTCGGGTCGTCGACCTCGCTGGGCTGGGTCTGCAGTGCGGCGAGGAGGTCGTCCTCCGCGCGCTCCAGCACGGACTGAGCCTCGACGAGAAGGTTGTGCCACTTGACGACGTCGGTGGCGTCGGGATTCGCGGTCGGCGCGGCGGCGACCGCGGCCTTCAACTGGTCCATGCCCATGCCGAAGCGTGCTTCGATCCGTTCGGTGAGCACGCCCACGGCATCCGCATAATCCTCGGACATGCCGTCGGACAATGGGGACCTCCTGTTCTGGATAGGCCGATGCGTAGGGAATATGGGGGGTCCCGTGCTCGGCGATGAGCCGCTTGCCGGGACGTGCTGAAGTGCGTTTAGTCCAGGCACATGCGGACGTCGCGGTAGACGTACGTGCCGGAGACCCAGCCCTTGACGCCGGTCGTCTTGTCCGTGATGTAGACCCAGTTGCCGCTCTTCTTGTGAACGGTGAACTTGTGGCTCTTGTAGAGCACGCCGAGCGCCGTGGACTTCGAGCTGGCCTTGGACCGGATGGTCACGGCCATGGCGTGCACCGTGTACGGGAGCGGCGGCAGGTTGTGGCAGCTGACGGCGGGGGCGGCGGTTGCTGCGGTGGGTACGGTCGCGGCGCTGGCGGTGGTGGCGGACAGCACCGGCAGCGCGAGTGCGCCGAGCATCGCCGCGGATATGGCAACTCGGGTGGAGCGCATGCGGAAGAAGCCTCCGTGAAGGCGTGGGGAATGTGTGGAAGGGCGCCGCGGGGGTTGTCCCGGCGGCTGCATAAGAGTCCGGAGAATCGCCGGTTTGGCTAACCGGCGATCGTCGGCTATATTGCGCCGCCCGCGTCGGGCTGAGCGCTCAGCGCGAACGGCCTGGCGGGCGCGGGGCAGGGGCCTTCGCCACACCGGACGGGCGGCTGGCGGCGGCTGCCGGGCGGACCGGCGGGAGAGGGCCGGCCACGCCGGTGAGCCGGTCGTCGCACCACTGCAGGGCGTCGTCGACCTTGTCGAAGCCGCCCTCGCGCAGGGTGTGCGTCCAGGTGTAGGAGTAGCCCATGGCGTAGTGGTCGCCGTCGCCGGCGAGGCGTCGCTCCAGTGCTCGCGTGGCCTCGTCAGTCGGCGGCGGGCCCAGCTCGGATCGAGGCCGGTGGCATCGTGCGGGCAGCCGCGGTGGATGAGCCAGGACTGCGCCATCGCGGGCAGCGGTGACCGCTGCTGCAAGCTCCCGCCGCACCAGCGTGCGCTCGTCGGCCTGACATACCTGCGCAAGCACGACACCCTTGCGCAGATCGCCAACGGCTTCGGTATCTCGGTAGGCACCGCCCACGCCTACGCCACTGCGGTGATCAGTCTGCTCGCCAACCGTGCACCGGGACTGCTCAAGGTGCTGCGTGAGACCGATCCTGCGGCCGCGCCTACGATCTGACCGCAGCCCGCGACCACCGCATCATCCGGATCTGCGAACGCCAAGGCGTCCCCGTCCTCGCCGACCGTGCCTACATGGAGCCGGCCCGTGGGTGACGACGCATCTGAGACGTCCACCGGGCGGCGACCGACCCAGCAGACCGTCAACTATCCGCTACCCGCTGCACGCGCACCGGTCGAGCGCGGCGTGGCCGCTGCGGTGACGGCTGGGTCCGTCCGTCGGTACGGGGAAAGAAGTCACGGGCCGGCTGCCGAAATACACCTGCCGTCGCATCCCCGGCGACCGCCAGGGGGAAGGCTCCAGCTTCGCCCGTCCGGGAGACATACATCCCACAACACGACGTATGGACGGGTCTACCACGGGCTCCGTATCATCGTCGGGCGTCGGCAGCGCAAGGAACGGTTGGTGCGGCGGCAAGAGCACGGGGGGGCGATCTTGCAGGGGATACGTGTGTCCCATCCCGGCACCCTGACGGCACTCCGGTCACGGAGTCGTTCGGGCTCACCAAGGGTGCTCCGTACGTGGTTAGCCTGAGGCGCGCGTCCACCCTGACCCTGTGTGTGGGGACGGCCGCTACCGGTTCTGTCCTGGCAGGGCTGGAGAACCACTCCTGGTGGGGCTTGGCGGCGGCGGGCGTCGCCGGCGCGCTCGCCGAATTGTTGGCCGCGCCAGCCGGGGCCGGTCCGTCCGCTTCGTCTGACTCCCCGCCAGGTGCGCCCGTCCCGCATCAGCTCCCGGCCGGCTTACCCGACTTCGTGGGCCGTGCCGACGAGATCGCCCTACTCAGCGCACCGGCCAGGCGGCGTGGCGGGCCCACGGCCGACATACGGGTGATCTGCGGGCCGGGCGGGATCGGCAAGACCTCGCTCATCATCCACGCCGTCGAACAGGTCATCGCAAGGTTCCCGGACGGCCAGCTCTACGTAGATCTCCAGGGCTACGGACCTCACCCCCTCACTGCACGGCACGTTCTCGGCGGCTGGCTGCGTGACCTAGGGATGGACGAACGCCGTATCCCGGCTGGCCTGATGGAACGCAGCCGCGAGTTCCGCTCAATCATGTCCGGCCGGCGTTCCGCGATCATCCTCGACAACGCGAACGGCGAGGAGCAGATCCGGCCCTTGCTGGTGGCCAGCGGACGGTGCGTCACCTTCATCTCCAGCCGCGACCCGCTGGGCGGGCTGGCCGCGAGCCTGCGCCTGCGACTGGACGGGCTGTCCGTGACGGAGTCGCTGGACCTGCTCTCCCGGGTCCTAGGCCGGGAGCGGATCGAGGAGGAGGCCGAGGCCGCCCGCCAGCTCTCCGACGTCGCCGGTGGTCTCCCGCTGGCACTGCGCGTGCTGAGCGGCCGGCTGGTGGACGGCTCCCAGCCCATCACCTCGTTCCTCGGGCGGCTTGCCCGGCAGCGCGCCGAGAACCGGCTGCTGTCCGAGTTGACGTTCGGCGATCTGAGTGTCGAGCAGAGTGTCGCGCTCAGCCGGGAGCATCTGACCGAACCCGCCCGCCATGCCTTCGACCTGCTGGGGCTGCATCCTGCAGACGAGTGGTCCAACTGGTCGGTGGCTGCACTGTGCGGCTGCTCCCTGATGGAGGCGCAGGAGCTGATGGGTGTCCTCAGCCGGGCCCAGCTGGTGCGGACGAGAGGGCTCCAGCCGTCCCGGTTCTATCTGCACGACCTGGTGCGGGAGTTCGCCCGGGAACAGGCCAAGCGGCAGTTGACCCGCAAGGACCGTGACGCAGCCATCGTCCGGCTCGCCTCGGCCTACCTGGCGATGGCGGACCTCGCTGACCGGGCCATTCATCCCTCTGGTGTGCGCCACCAGGGCCGGACCGACGCCCCTCGCCATCCGCTTGACGCGGAGAGCGAGCAGCTCGCGATCACCGACCCCTTCGGCTGGTTCCGGCTGGAGAGCGAGCCGCTGGCTGCGGTCGTCTCCCGATGCCGGGACATCGGGGCGTGGGAGCTGTGCTGGGAGTTGTCCGACGCGTGCAGCGTCGCCCTGGAGAACCTGCGTCTGTGGGACGTCGGCGCGCGCTGCGCGGAGACCGGTCTCGAAGCCGCCGAGCGGCTGGATGCCGACCGGGCGCGCGCCGCGGTGCTGCGCAACCTGGGGGAGATTGACCGTGAACTCGGGGCGAAGGACACCGCCGTCGAGCGGCTGGAACAGTCGGTGGACCTGTTCAAATCGCTGGACGACCCGTTCGGTGTCATCGACGCGAGCAGCAACCTGGGCCTGGTGCAGATGCGTTGGGGGGATCCGCAGGCCGCCCAGGAACGACTGCGGGAGGCACTGGACACGGCCCGGGGCATCGCGGACGCCCGGGGCGTGTCGTGGACGCTGGAGATCCTCGGTGAATGCGCTGCACTGCGCGGCGACACGGACACCGGAGTGCAGTGCCTGCGTGAGGCCACCGCGCTGTTCGAGGCCGCGGGCGAGCAGCGGGGGCAGGCGTTCGCCCTGTCGAACGAGGCGCTGCTCGCGCTGGACGACGCTGGCTGGACCCCCGGACCGTGCGTGGGCCCCGGCAGCGGCCGGACGCGGGACGCGTTGGAGGCGGAGGAGGCGGCCCGGGTAAGGGCGCTCCTAGACCGTGCGGACGGCGTCTTCCGCGAACTCGGTGATGTCCGCAACAGCGCGCTGGTGGCGGTGGCCCGGATCAGGGAGCGGATCGTCGCAGGCCGGGACCGCGAGGCGCGGGCGCTGTCGCGGACGGCCAAGCCGATGGAGGGCTTCGAACTGGACTGGCGGCTGCGCGGGCTCCTGGTGCACTGCGACGCGGTCCTCGACCACCGGCGCGGCGCGCGGATGTCCGCCGTACGCGGGTGTGAGCGCGCCCTCGTGCTGGTACAGCCGTTCGGCGACCGACTGTCGACGGCCGGTATCCGGCTGCACCTGGGCGTACTGGCCCAGGACGGCAGACGTCCCGCGGAGGCGAGCGGGCACTACCGAGCGGCCCGTGAGTTGTACCGCTCCCTGAGGAGGGAGGACGGCCTGCGGGTGTGCGCGCAGCGTCTCGCCCAAGTGGAGCCCTGAACTCTGACCGGACCGAGTCCCGTTCGCGAGTGAGCAGGAGAGTAACCATGCGCAGTTCCCCTTTCACGCCGGTGGCGAGCCGTGACCTGGTCGCCTCCGACACCGTCCGGCGCTACCTCTTCGTCGAACACCGACTGCGGCCGGACGGCGCCCTGACGTCGCGCCCCCCGTTCGCCGGATACCGCACGTTCCTCGTCTTCGCAGGGTCGGTCCGGCTGGTCCAGGGTGGAGGGGACCACGACCGGGTCCTCACCCCGTTGGAGGGCTGGCACGCCCCACCGGGCAGCGTCTTCGCATGCGCCGCAGCGGGCCCCGGGGACGCGCTGCTGCTGGAGGCCGGGTGCCTGCCGGAGAGGGCACGCCCAGTATGGCCGGACGCACCTGAGCCGTGTCACGATCTGAGCGACTACACCGTGACCAAGCCCTGGGGGTCCGAGGTCTGGTACACGCAGAACGCGCCAGACTGTGGCTACGTGGTGAAGCGCATCCGTATGGAGGCGGGGCACCGCTCCTCGCTCCAGTCGCACCGGCGCAAGACGGAGACGAACTACGTGGTGGACGGGGTGGCCGAGGTACTCAACGGGGTCCCTGCACCGGACGGCCCAGGCACCCCGGTCGCCGTACCGTCAGCCGCCTGGACCCGCCACACGGCGGGCACGTTCTGGACGTCACCGCCGGACACACTGCACCGGGTCGTCGCGGAGCAGGCGTACACGTCCGTGGAGGTCTCCACGACCGAACTCGACGACGTCGTGCGTTGGGCCGACGACACTGGACGAGCCGACGGGCGGATCACTGCGGAGCACCCGGGAGGGCGGGCATGACGGCGGACCGGGACATGGCCGCGGCCGTCCGGCTCTACCTGGACGAACAGCGCTGCGTCCTGGATCGGTTCCCGGCGCAGGACGTGGTTCGCACTGCGGAGGAACTGTTCCGCACCTACCGTGCGGGCGGGACGGTCTACGCCCTGGGTAACGGGGGCAACGCTGGCACGCTCGATCACGCGTATGCCGACTTCCGGGTACACCCCTTCGTCTCCGAGGACAAGTCGCGCCCAGTCTCCCCCGGGGTCCCGCGGCTGGACTTCGTGAACCTGTGCGGCTCCGCGGCGGAACTGACCGCGCTGGTGAATGACGTGGGGTCCGACCTCATGTTCGCCTCTCAGCTCGCGGGCCGTGCGGGACTCGACGACTTCGTCATGGCCTATTCCGGCAGCGGGAACTCCCCGAACGTGCTTCGAGCGCTGGAGGTGGCGCGGTCGGCCGGTGCCCAAACCTTCGCTATGACCAAGGGCTCGGGTGGACGCTGCCGGGAGTTGGCGGACATCTGCCTGGTGGTGCCTGGCACCTCGCGCTTCCCTGGGCAGACCGGGGCAAATGACAATAACTTCCACTTCGAGGACGCAATCTTGTCGGTGAACCACATGCTGGTCGGTCTCCTCAAGGAGCGGGTGCAGGAGGCGGCCGGGTGAGCGCCGTGGCCGAGGGCGGGCTGACGCTCCAGCCGACGCCGCTGCCGTTCGACCTCGCCGGCTTCGAGGCACTCATTGGCCCTGAGCGCACGGCGCGGCTGCACACCGCTGCGGCGGCGCTCCGTGAATCCTTGGGCGGCGGAACCCTGTGGCACGTCAACTCCACCGGCGCGGGCGGCGGCGTCGCGGAGATGCTGCACACGCTGCTGCCCCTGTACCGGATGCTGGGGCTGCGGGCACGGTGGGCGGTCGTCGGCGGCGACACCGGTTTCTTCACGCTAACCAAGCGGCTCGGGCTCGCACTGTACGGCAGTACGGGCGACGGCGGTCAGCTGGGACCGGCCGAACGCGATGCCTATCTCGCCGCCCTGGGCGGGCCGGGCGAGAGGCTTGCCAGCCTCGTCCGGCCCGGGGACGTCGTTTTGCTGCACGACCACCAGACGGCGGGACTGGTGCCCCGGCTGACCCGGCGGGGAGTACGGGTGTACTGGCGGTGTCATGTCGGCGTCGACCGGCCGAGCGAGGTGTCCGACCGGGCCTGGAACCTGCTCGCCCCACTCCTGGACGGCGCGCACGGCACCCTCTTCTCGGTGCCGTGGCACATCCCAGACCGGCTGCAGAACGGACGCGCGGCGGTCCTGGCGCCGTTCATCGCGCCGTTCTCCGCTAAGAATCGCCCACTGGACCAGGCCACGGTCCGGCGTGCCCTGGTCCGCTGCGGTCTGCGGCTGGCTGGCGGCACCCCAGCGGGCCCGGACGGCGGCAGCCCGCCCGCCCAGGTGACCGGCGAAGCGCCGCCCGACCCCGAAGAGCCTCTGATCACCCAGGTCTCCCGCTGGGACCGGCTCAAGGACATGCACGGGGTGCTGGCCGCGGTGACAGACCATGTGGCGGACGGCCACCTCGCGTTAGTCGGTCCCGACCCGCTGGGCGTGCCCGACGACACCGAGCAGGCCCTGTGGTTCGAGCGCTGCCGCACCGCGTGGCTGCGGCTTGCACCCGCCCAGCGCAGGAGGGTCACGCTGGTCTGTCTGCCGATGGATGATCTGGTATACAACGCGCTGCTGGTCAACGCAGTCCAGCGGGCTTCCACGGTGGTCCTGCAGAAGAGCCTCGCCGAAGGGTTCGGGCTTACCGTCACGGAGGCGATGTGGAAGGCACGGACGGTCGTGGCCGCGGGTGTCGGCGGCATCCGGGCCCAGGTCACCCACGGACGGACCGGGCTACTCGTAGACGACCCCCACGACCTGCCGGGTTTCGCGGACCTGGTGATCTCGGCTCTGCACGGCGGCATGGACACCGACGCCCTGGGTGAGCGGGCCCGGCAGCGGGTACGCGCGGATTTCCTACCCGACACCGAGATCCACACTATGGCCCGGCTCCTCAAGGGGGGTGCTCACGAGAGGGGGTGACGCACGGCGCCGTTGAACGGCGGCCGCCGCCCTCTGTCGATGCCGTGCCCGGTGGCGGCTTCAAGGCGATGGTCGAGCGGGGAGACCGCACGCCGGGAGGGTGTCGGCGCGGGTTCAGGGGGCATAGGCGACGCTCCGTGCGTTCAACGGGTGGGATAGTGCGCGGGGTTCGGTGCTGGACGGGGCAGACCCGGCGTAGCGGTGGGCTGCGGACCGGGCGGGAGCGCGGGCGCGCGGGCGGCCAGTTGCGGGGAACGGGAGCGTGCCGCGTGGGTGCGGGCGCTCAGCGGCCGGCGAGTCATGCCCAGACGGCGGCCGACCTCGTCGTAGACGTCGTTGCCCGCGCGCGGCCGGATCGCGACGACGTGGATCTCCTTGCGGTGGGCGGACTCCGCGGGCGCCGGCCGGACGGCGTAGACGACGCGCCAGTCCTTGCGGGAGTCCACGAACAGCTTTCGACAGCCCTCCAGGTCACCGTCGAGGCGCAGCCCGAAGCGCTGCGCGTTCACGACTTCCTGCAGGTAGGCAAGGGTGAGGTCGCGTATGTCGCTGGGGGCCTGGAGGAGATCGGTCAGCGCGCGCGGATCGAAGCTCAGTCCGAAGGCGGGCTGTCCCTGTCCCGCGGTCATGACGCAGGCTCGTCCTGGTCAGCGGCTTCCGCCGTGGCCGCCGTCTCCGTCCGTACGGACGGCGGCGGACCGGGCAGGAGACGGTGTGCGGGCCGGTCGGGAGAGGTCATGCAGGCCGACAGCGGGCCGCCGGGTGCGCGGATCGCCGCGACGGCGTGGGTGAGGAAGTCCCGGTGCCACACGAACAGACCGGAGAGCCCGGCTTCGGGGTCCTTGTGCTGCTGGTAGGCGAGCCACAAGGCATGGAGCCAGGCCACGACGTCGTCGTGCTCCTGCCACTGCAGGCACCAGGGCGCCGCGGTGGTGACCTCCGCCCCGTAGACCGGGAGGAAGAAGTCGTCGACCCAGTCGGACAGGGCGTCGAGTTCGTCCTCGCGTTCCTCTCCGTCCAGTTCCAGGATCGGGCGGGGCTCCGGTGGAGCGGCGGCCGGCGGGCCGCCGAGTCCCGACATGCCGAACGCGGCGAACGGTGATCCACTCGGCGACGGGGCGGACGCCAGGTGGTCGAGCTGCTGAGCCTGTTGCGCCGACTGCTCCATGAGCCGCCGCACGCTCGCCTCGATTCCCTCCAGCTGTGGATCCGGAATACGAATCGACTCCAACTCCCCCTCAATGGCAGGTTTTGCGGATTCGGGCATTGAGAAGTTCGGCCTCCTACGAGACGCGGAATGAGGGAAGTGCGGGGGCGCCCTCGCGCGGCGCCGCCAACCGATTGCACGTTCCTCCGGCGGTATTTCGCCAACGGCTGCGGTGGGAGCCGGTCGCCTTGGCGACGGGCAAGGACGCGGCTCAGGCGGTGAGAACCACGTCGTCCTGCGTGAGGGTTGCGCGGATCGTCTCGGTGAGCCGGTCGGCCGCGATCGACGCGTAGTGCTCGGTCTTCTCCACGCCGATGAAGTCCCGGCCTTCCAACAGGGCGGCCACCCCCGTGGAGCCGGAGCCGGCGCAGAAGTCGAGGACCGTGCCGCCCTCGGGGCTGATCTTGACCAGCTCGCGCATCACCTCGACCGGCTTCTGCGTAATGTGCTGGCGCTTCGCGCCAGAGGGCTGCGAAGCCGAGTACATGCCAGGCAGATAGACGGGGTTGCGGGAGCCATCGATCGGCCCCTTGCTGGCCCAGACGATGAACTCGCAGTTCTGGGTGAACCGGCCCTTCTGGGGCCTGGCCTGCGGCTTGTGCCAGGCCAGGACACCGCGCCACAGCCATCCGGCCGCCTGGATCGCGTCCGTCGTCGTCGGGAGCTGGCGCCAGTCGGTGAACAACAGGGCCGTCCCGCCGGTCTTGGTGAGGCGGTGAGCCTCGGTCATGATCTGCGTCAGCCAGAACGAGTAGGACCTCTGGTCCATGTTCTCGCCGGTGAAGTCGGCGAGGTCGTTCTTGGCGTCGGCCGAGGTGTACTTCTGCTTCGCGGAGCGCGTGGTGCGCTCCTTCGCGGTCCGCCCTCCGCTGTTGTACGGCGGGTCGGTGATGACAGAGTCGACGCAGCCGTCCGGAAGGCCGGAGAGAACGGCCAGAGCGTCGCCCTGGTGAAGGGAAAAAGGCAAAGAGGAACCCCGATTCGGGTGCGGAAACGCGGAGGGAAATAGCCCCCTCGCGCAGGAGTCCTCGCGGGCCGGAAGTGGGCATGCAGAAGCCCAGGGCCGCAGACCGAGGAGGGCGAGGGGGAGTCCAAAAACTGTAGATGCGAAACCGCCGACGACCAAGAAGTGCCCTGCCGAGATATCGGTTTCCGGCACCTCACGCCGACTTTTTGGTCAACCGCCGATCCGCGCCTACTGTTTTTGAACCGCCCGGCGCACACCGCCGCTGGCCACTCCCCTGCCACACCTCACGGAGGTACCCCTTGCCCCGGCACACCTAGCTCACGGCCCGGCCACACGGAGCGAGCGGCAACTCGCCCCGCACCGGCCCGTCCCGATCGCCCACCCCGGCTGCCGCGCCCTTCCGAGACGCCTCGCGCACGCAGTACGCCGGACACCTCACCCCCAAGGACACGTTCATGACGTCTCGCTACCCACCCATGCCCGAAACCGCTGACCGGCGAGCGGTCCGCTCGGATTGAAGGGGCTCGCCGCCGGCATCGGCGTCGTCTTCCTCTCCCCGATCCTGATCGCTGGCACCGGCATGATGCTGGCCTCCTCGGCCGACGCCGTGCAGCGCAGCAGCTCCTTCAGCAGCTGCCTGAGCGACATCGACAGCGACAAGGTCGCCGAACAGGTCGCCAAGATCCTCGACGGCGCCTCCGGCAAGGACGTGCACGTCGATGGCCTGGACCTGCCCGCCGAGCAGGTCCCCAACGCCCAGACGATCGTGGCCGCCGGCCTCTCCCTCGACGTCCCCAAGAAGGGACAGATCATCGCGCTCGCCACGGCGATGCAGGAGAGCCGACTGCGCAACCTCGCCTACGGCGACCGCGACTCCCTCGGCCTCTTCCAGCAGCGCCCTTCCCAGGGCTGGGGCAGCGCCGAGCAGATCCGCGACCCCACCTACGCGAGCGAGCAGTTCTACAAGCACTTGCTCAAAGTGAGCGGGTGGCAGCAGATGACCGTCACTCGGGCCGCCCAAGCCGTGCAGAAGTCCGGCCTGCCAGACGCGTACGCGCAGTGGGAAGAGCTCGCCACCGCGCTGCAGGCCGCCATCGCCAAGACCTTCCCCGGCGGCGGTGACGCGGAGGGCAAGGGCACAGACCAGGACAAGAAGCCGTCGACCAGTACGACCGGCTGCGCGCCGAGCGAGGACGGTTCCGGCTTCGGCCGCATCCCCGAGGGGAGCATCCCGAAGGGCTACTCGGTCCCCAAGGACGCCCATCCGAGGGCCCGTAAGGCCATCACGTGGGCGATGCAGCAGCTCGGCACGCTCTACCAGTGGGGCGGCTCCTGTACGAACTCGCACGGCCCCGACCCCATGGGCCGCTGCGACTGCTCCAGCCTGATGCAGCAGGCGTACGCGCATGCCGGCGTCACGCTCACCCGCACCACGTACACGCAGGTCAACGAGGGCAAGGCGGTTTCGCCCTCCCAACTTGAGCCCGGGGACCTGATCTTCAGCCGGGGCACCGCCGCACGGCCCGAGCATGTCGGCATGTACATGGGCGAGGGCCTCGTGATCGAGGCGCCACGCACCACCAAGCCGGTCCGGATCACCCCGATCAAGGACTGGACGATCCTCGCCGTCCGCCGCGTCATCTGATCCCGTCAGCCCGCAGGCCCGTGAGCCGCCGTCACGAGGACCTCCCCGGTGGTCTGCCCGATTAGCTGGGCTCGGTGGCCAGCTTCCCATCTCTCTCGATCGCTTCGCCCGACGGCCGCCCAGCAGGACGAGCCGACGGCCCACTCCCTATCCCCCAACCCCCCGGAGCATCCACGTGACAATCCACTCACGCGTCCGGCGCGCCCTCGCGGCCAGCTCGATCGGCCTCGCAGTTGCGGCCGGCGGCCTAGCCAGCGCCTCCACAGCCCAGGCGTACGACACCGGCCACACGACGGTCTCGTGCAAGGCGGTCAAGGTCCGCAAGGATCCTTCGAAGAACTCCACCGTCGTGGGCATCGCCTATCGGCACGACAAGGTCGCCTATAACCAGTTCGCGTACAAGCGCGCAGAGAAGACCTGGTACACCCGCGGCGCGGTGACCCGGAAGTCCGACGGCAAGAAGATCCGCGGATACATGATCTACAACTGCGCCAACCCGTACGAGTCGAACCCGGCGCCGAAGCGGTCGATCCCGAAGTAGCACGCCCCGACAGCCCTCCCTGGCCCCGAGCCTAAAAAGCGGTCTCGAAGCCGCGCCCCGGCCCGAGGAGTGGCCTCTCCCCGCCTCTGCCCGAGGTCGGTCCGGGCAGGGCACCGCCGGGGCCACTTCTGCGCTCCGAGCGCACCTCCCCCTCCGATTTCCCCCTTCCCGCCGGCCTTCGCCTGGCCCGCGTATGCAAGGAGCCCTGCCACACCTATGTCCGTCCCTCTCGCAGACCGCCTCATCCAGCTTGCCTACGACCCAGGAATCTCACCCAAAGGCGGCGGACTGCCCGGGCTGAGTGTGCTGAAGAACGTCGTCAACAGCATCAACATGTTCGGGATCATCGCCGTCGTCGGTGCCCTCGCTGTCTCGCTCGGCGTATGGGCCTGGGGTCACCACACCGGTGGTCACCAGGCCGAGGCCAACGGTAAGAAGGGCGCGGTCGTGGCCGCCGGCGCTGCCCTCGGGTTGGGCGCCGCGAACGGAATCGTGGCCTTCTTCTCCGGCCTGGGGTCGCAGGTCCATTGATGCGGAAACGATCCCCCTCCCTTTCGCTGTCCTCGTACGGCTCGGGCTGGTCGGCCAACCGGCGCATCGCGATCGTCACCTGCGTAGTCGCAGTCCTGCTCGCCATCGCCGGGATCGTCGCCCTGCTGACCGGCGGTGGGAACAGCCACCAGGCCCCGGACGAGGCCCGGCCTGCCCCGGCTGACAGCCCGTCCTCCACCGAGGCCGCCCCGAAGCCGTCCTCCGGATCCGGGTCAGTTCCCAATCCCCCGCAGATCGCCGAACCGGTCGCCTACGCCAAGGCGGCGGCCCGGATGCTGTGGTCCTACGACACCCGCGACACCAGCCGCGACCAGCAGCTCGCCGGCATGCGCGCCTGGATGACCACCGAGCCCAAGTACGCCGACTGGGCCTCGGTCTCCGGCCAGGTTCCCGATCCAGTGCTGTGGTCGCGGATGGCCGACCAGGACCAGCACGCCACCGCCAGCGTCACCGAGGGCCACTACCCGTCCGCCTTCAAGGCGGCCCTGGCCGACGACCCGTCCGCGATCACCGAGGCGTACATCTACGTCGTCACCGTCAACGGCAAGCAGACGCTCAGCTGGAAGAAGGGCGGCGGAGGGGCCGAGGAACGTGCCGTGACCCTCGCCGTCCAGTGCCGCCCGAACCACGACTGCACCCTGGCCGCCATCGCACCGAGCGTCACGCAGTGACCCGCGCCTGACACAAGAATGGAGGAGTAACTCCCCGTGGGTTTCTGTGATTTCCCCCTGGCAGACAAGCTGTGCGCCGTCGGTGACGCGGTCGACTTCGCCTCGGACCCCGCCAAGGCCATGGGCGACTGGATGGCGAAGTCCGCCGGTGAACTGGCAGCCGCCGCAGCCGACCTGGCGGCCGAGGCAGTCAACACCACGACCAAGGTCGACCTGAACGCCGGGTGGTTCCGGGACAACTACGAGATGTTGCTGCCGCTTGGCCTGGTTCTGCTGGTCGCGACGTTCTGCGCGCAGCTGGTCCGAGCCGCCGTCAGGCGCGACGGACAAGCCCTGACACAAGCGTTCACCGGCACCATGTCGGGCGTCCTGTTCGCCTTCTGCGCCATCGCCCTGACCACGGTCGCCGTCGAAGTGGTCGACGCCCTGTCTGCCGGCCTGTTCAAGACAGCGAACCTGAACATCGAGTCGGCTGTGCGCCGCATCGTGAAGGTCGGCCAGATCCCGGGCCTGTCCGCACTGGGCTGGCTCGTGGCGGCAGTCGCCGGTCTCGGCGCCGCCATCGGCGCGTTCCTCTACTGGTGCGTGATGATGGTCCGCAAGGTCGGCATCCTCGTCATGGTCACCCTGGCCGTCTTCGCCTCCGCCGGCGGTGGCTGGGAGGTCGCGCGCCGCTGGCGCAGGGGCTGGATCGAAGCCACCGCCACCCTCGTAGTCTCCAAGCTGCTGATGACCGTGATCTTCGTGCTCGGTATCGCCGCCATGGGCAAGACCGAGACCAGCGATGGTATCGCCGCTTTGGCCGACGTGATGTCCGGCATCGTGATCATGATTCTGGTGTTGCTGTGCCCGTACGCCGTCTTCAAATTCGTGCACTGGGCAGCCGAAGGCACCGACGGCGAGTCCATCCACCGGGCCGGTGGCGCTGGGGCCCAGATGGCCAAGGCTCACGCCGAGAAGGCCGCCCGTAAGACCGCCGCCGCTGCGGCCACCGCCGGAACCGGTGGCGCTGCCGCCGGAGCAGGCGCCGCAGCGCTGGGCAGTGAGGCTGCTGCCGGAGGCGGTTTCCCTGGCGACATCGCCGCCAACCCGACCGGCGGAGGCGGAGAGGGCAAGGAGGGATCGCAGAGCGGCGGAACGGGTTCCTCGCCCGGCGGCGACGCGGTCAAGTCCGGCTTGGAGAAGGCCGTCCAGCCCGCGCCGACGAGCGTGTCCGACGACACCAGCGGCCAGGTGGGCGGCAGTCCGGGGCCTGGCGGATCCGGCGCGAGCGCCGCGTCTGGGCAAAGCGGCGGATGGCAGTCCACTCCGCCGACCACAACCCCGCCGCCGCAGGGCGCACCCCCGCCCTCCGGCGCGCAGAATGCCCCGTCCAGCGGGGCCAGCGGACCCCCGCCGCCTCCGACCGGCCTCTGATTCCCTGACCAACCCCCGGGGGCGGGATGTGCACGCGCCCTCCCGCCCCCGGGTTCCACCCGCGCCTCCAGGACCCGCCCCTTGACTGATCTCTCCGTCGCCCCGGTCACGGTGAAGTTCCCGCACCGGAGCCGCCGCGGCATCCTCCTCGGCCTCTCCCTGCCCCAACTCGTACTCGTCTCCTGCATGCTGGCCCTGCTGCTGATGACGGTGATCTCCACCGGGCTGCTCGGCGCCGTCGCCCTGGCACCGCTGTGGGCGGCATCCGGGGCACTCGTCGCGATCCGCCGGCACGGCCGCTCCCTGATCGACTGGGCGCCGATCGTCACCCGGTATGCGCACCGTCGCCGCACCGGCCAGACCCTCTGGCTCGCTCGGCCCGTCACCCGGCCCCGGCAGGACGGCGTCCTCCATCTGCCCGGAACCGCCGCCTCCCTCAAGGTGGTCACCCCCGGCGACTCCGCCAACGGTGCCGCAGCCGTCCACGACCCGCACCAGCAGACCCTGACCGCCATCGCCCGCGTCACCAGCCGCGCCTTCGCCCTCCTCGACCCCGCCACCCAGAACCACAACGTGAACAGCTGGGGACGCGCACTCGCGGGCATCGCCCGCACCGGGCACATCGCCACCGTGCAGGTGCTGGAACGCACCGTCCCCGACTCGGGCGACACCCTCACCCGCCACTGGACCCACAACGGGCAGCCCCAGACCCCCGTCGCCGGACAGCTCTACTCCGAGCTGGTCTCCTCTGCCGGCCCCGCCGCCGCCCCGCACGAGACCTACCTCGCCATCTCACTCGACCTCAAGGCCGCCCGGCGCCTGATCAACCAGGCCGGCGGAGGGCTGCCCGGGGCGTTCACCGTCATGGAGCAGACCACCGCGTCCATCGCGCAGGCCGCCCGCAACGCAGGTCTCCAGGTCACCGGCTGGCTGAGCGCACGGGAAATCGCCGCCGTCATTCGCACCGCCTACGACCCCAAGGCCCTCGCCGCGCTCCAGCAATGGTCCGAGACCGGCCGCGCCGAAGCCGACCCCGCAGCCGCCGGTCCCGTCGTCCAGTTCGAGGAGTACGACCGCCTCGCCACCGACAGCGCACGGCACGCGACGTACTGGGTGGAGAACTGGCCGAGGACCGAGATGGGGGCCGGGTTCCTGCACGGGCTGATGTTCACGGCCGGCGTGCGCCGCAGCCTCTCCCTCATATACGTGCCGCAGGGGCTCGAGTCGGCACTGCGGGACGTCCAGCGCAAGAAGGCCGCGATCATCGCCGACGCCAACGAACGCGCCCGCCGCGGGCAGGTCGATTCCGAAGAGGACTCCGTCGAGTACGCCGACGTCAAAACCCGCGAACGCCAGCTCATCGCCGGACACGCGGACGTCGCACTGACCGGCCTGGTCACCGTCACCGCCGAGACCGACGCCCTCCTGGACGCCGCCTGCGCACAGATCGAGACCCACGCCGTCACCTCCGGCGTCGACCTCCGACGGCTCAACTACCAGCAGCCCGACGCCTTCGCCCTCACCGCGCTCCCGCTTGCCCGCACCGCCTTGTGAACCAGCCGCGCCCGTGCGCACCCCGACCCACCGCACTCCGGATCACCCGCGACGGGACGCCCCTCACTGCCCTGCCTACCGGCAGGAAGGACCACCACCTTTGACCTCTCCTACGCCCCCCGACGACGCGCACCCCTACCTCCGCGCCGCGAGCTCCGGCATCCGCCACCACGCACGGACCCTAGCGCCGTCGGACGCGGACCCGCCCAAGCCCGGAAATCGTCTGCACCTTGACGCGCTGCACGCCCACCTCACCGCTCTGCTCCAGCTTCTGGACCGGCTCGCCGACAACACCCGGCCCCCGCACCCAACAGCCGGACGTCACCTGGCCACCGCCCACACCAGGCTCTGGCAGGCCACCAGCGAAGTCCACGCCGCCTTCCACCTGCTGCCCGGCACACCCCAGGCCGACGCCGAGACAAGCACCTGCTATCCAGAACGGCTCCCCGAGGGCCCGCCCGTGCTGACGATCTGCCAACGCCACCTCACCGCCGGACACGTAGTCCGCCGCAAAACCACCCCCACCGACCTCCGCCCGCACACCACGGCCTGCATGCGATGAGCACCACCCGCAGAATCGAGGGCCCCCGATGAGCCACCGGCCCGCCCGTCGCGCCCGCCGCGCGTCCGCCAGCCCGCTGTTCACCCCCCACGGCACCGACCGCGCCAGCCGCAAGGCCGCCCGCCGCCAGCTCGCCGAGTATCGTGCAGCACCTCCTGCACAGCCACGAACTGGCGCTCTTCGACACCGACGCCCGCATGCACTGAAAGCAGGAGCCCATGAGTTCCAACCCACGTCGCGAGCTGATACCCCGCAACGCCACTCTCCACCTGACCGACTCTCTCGACGCCCTGCAGTCCAGACTCCGCTCCGCCGCCGAACAGACACACCTGCTGGACGACGAGGCCGAGTGCCCGCCACGCCGCCCTACGCCGAACTGCTGCAGCACGCCGCCGAGGCACAGGCCCTCTCCCGCGACATCCTCCACCTGACAGCCGACTTCGCCCGCCGCAGCCACAGCACCACCCGCGCCGGCACCGTCGTCCTCGCCCACCTCGCGACGGCCGCCATATCGAGCCACGCCGTACCCGCCTTCGCCGAGACAGCGGAGATCGCCCTCTCCCTGCCCCGCTCCGCAGGCCCGACCGACCGGCAGCACTCGGAGAACCGGATGGTCATCGACCACGCCACAGCACGCGCCTACCTGCGCCGCTCCTCGGACTCACTCCGCCGCGCAGCCAAGAACTCAACGACCACCTCGACATCCACCGCTTCTTCCGCCCATCTCCCCCGCAGCAAAGCCCGACGCCTCCACCACCCGGGCCGAGCGGTCGCCACCGATAGCCCCGAGCCCGATCATGACCGCAAGGAGCCCCCTGAACCGCCCCGCACACTTCAGCGACGCCGACTGGGCCGACTACCAGCAGTGTCAGGCCGATCACGACGACCTCATGGCGCAGACCGTCGACCGCGAAGCCCAGTCGGAACATGACCTGATCGCCGTCTACGACGAGTACGCAGTCGACCTCACTCCGGGTCCGAAGCCGGAAGCCGACCTCGCTCGCCGGGCGCCTCCGCCCCGTCGGACATCAGCGTCCCGCAGGAGAAGCCGTGGCCGCTGACGAAGCGAACACCTCAGATGCCCGCACAGCTCCCCTCGCGCCGATTCCCGACCACCGCAACGTGCCCACACCGTGGTGGCAGGAGCTGTGGCGTCGCCACGCACACGTCATCACGCCGCTGCGGGCACGCGGACTGCAGTGCGACATCGAGTTCGGCCTCAGCACCTACAACGTGCGCGTCTCGCTCCCCGACGGCAGCTACCTGGTCATCAGTCCGCCGCAGGAACCGTCCTCCGAGCGACCGCCCGGAGACCCGGAGGGCTGGATCGCGACTCACGAGCACCCCGACGACCAGACGCTGTTCGAGGTCCTCTACGACTCAGCTCCCTCCGACGACCCCGGTGCTCCCCAGCGGCCCGAAGCCCGCCACGGCGGCAGCGCCCAACCCCTGATCGAGGCGATCGACCACCGCCTCGCCCAGCTCGGGCTGCTACCACACCCCGTCTTGCCCCACGAAAGCCCACACGTGCACCCACCCCAACCGGCACCCCCGCCCGAGCCCCGGGATGTCCCTGGCACACCACACCGCGGCCCCGTCTACGTCTACGGCGACGCGCTGCGCGATCTGACCGACCGGCTCAACGGAGCCGAGTCACATGCGGATGCCGCTGCCCTGCTGCACCAGATCCTGGAACCCTCCGACGGCCTGCTGACGCAGCTCGGCGAGTTCTTCGAAGCAGCCGGGGAGAAGGCCAAGGAAGCCGAGGAGGACGACGGCTTCGACCTGTCCTACGACCTCGCCGACGCCGCCGCCGAGATCCGCAACCTCGCAGAGGTCCTGCATGTGGCCGAGGACCGCATGCGGGCCCTCACTCCGCTCGCGCTGGCACCGCGACTGCCCTCTATCCCGGCCAATGCGTCGTCCCTTCCCCCACGGGCCCTCCCGCCGGCATCGCCGAAAGCCGCCCCAACCGCCAGACGCACGCCCTGATTCCTTCCCCCCTGCGAACCCTTGGAGCCTCCATCCGCACTGCCCGCCGTACCCTGCCGCTGTTCGTCGGCGCCGCCTGCCTCGCCTTGGCCCTCACCGGCTGCTCCGGCGAAGACGGCCCCGCCCAGGCCCGGCAGACGCCCAGCACCAGCACCGCCCCGAAGCCCGTGCCCGCTCTCAGCGCCGCCCAGGCCCGTGACGTCATCACCCGCTATTCCGAGATCAACAACGAGGCCAACGCCGAACGGGACCGGCGCCTGCTCGACACGGTCGAGGACGGGCCGCTGTACGCAATGTCCCTCTCGGACTACACCGAGACCGAAGGGCTTCCCGCCAAGGACCGCAAGCCGTACAAGGCGTGGTCCTACGACATCACCAGCGCCAAGCTGTACATCCCGCGCCTGGCCGACGGGCAGGAAGGCTGGTTCGCTGCCGCGCTCTCCAGCGAGAAGGGCAAGGCCCCCTCGCGACTGGCCGTGTTCGCCGAACGGCCCCAGCACGAGCGCTGGGAGATGGTGTCCGTCGTTGACCTCGACAGCCAGAAGCTGCCCGATGTCGCCCTCGACCGTGAGGGATACGCGACGGCCGTCGCCGCCAACGACAACAAGCACCTAGCCGCCGACGCCGACGTTCTGCGTACTGCCGTGCTGGACAACTTCGCCACCGGAGGCACGAACAGCGGAAGCAAGGTCTTCGCGCCGACCAAGGCCAGCAAGCAGCAGATCAAGGTCCACGACGAGACCGGCACCCGCTTCGGTAACCAGGGCACCACCGTCTTCGACGGAGCCGACAACCGCTACAACGACGCCTACGCCCTCAAGACGGCAGACGGCGGCGCGCTGATCCTTTTCTCCCACACGCACACCCAGACCGACTCCGTCGCGCACTCCGGCCTGCAGATCAACCCCGGCAAGGACGACCGGGCCTGGCTTCACGACGTGCCCCGCACCTCCATCCGCTACACATTCGTGTGCAACGACGCCGCCACCGTCCCCGCGAAGGCCGAGCCCTCCCGCCTGATCGGCTACACCTGCGCGCGTACCGACGCCTCCGGCCCTCCGGTCCCGTCCTGGTCCGACCGCGCGTAGACGCACCCGCGCGCCACCGTGACGGCCGCCGAACCTCCCCCGCACCCCGCTCGCTCCGGAGCATCCCCTGTCCACACGCTCCTTCATCGCCCGCCCCACCCGCGGTACGGGGTACACGGGCATCCACATCCACCTCGACGGCGTACCCAGCCACCACCTCCCCTTGCTCCTGGCCGCCTACCAGTACAAGTTCGGACGCAACATCGAGGCCATGTCACGGCACCTCATCGACGACGTCGCCGTCGGCTGGGACGAACTCGGCACCGATCTCCTCGACGACGCCCCGCCCGCACTCGTGACCGCGCTGACCGGCGGCGAACACAGGCTCAGCCGAACCTCGACCACCTGATCGCCCCGGACGGCTCACCCCCGGTACGCATGTCGGTCACCGACACGACCGCCGACGAGCAGGACATGCAGTGGGGGTACGTCCTGCACAAGGAGGGCGTCGAGGTGATCAGCTTCCTGCGCGAGGACATCGGCCCGATCGTGAGCTGGTCCATCGACCCGCGCACCGCCTTCAACGACCACCCGGCGGCCTGGTCCTCCCTCGACTCCCCGCCCGCCATCCGGGCATCGCGCGGCAGGCAGCCCCAGAGCGCTCCTGCCGCAGCCCTGGCGAAGGCCGGCACCCGGCGCCCCGCCGCCCGACGCTAGTTCCCCCTCGTCTTCCCGGAGCCTTCTCTGCCCCCGTACAACACGCCCCTGATCAGCGTCGTCATCGCAAGCCGCCTGCGCGAAGACCGGCTGGACTACCTGACCGCCATGCACGCCAGCCTCACCCGGCAGTCCGTGCCGTGGGAGGCCGTGACCGCGCTCGACGGTGCTTCGCCCGACCGTCTGCCGGCCCCGCTCGCGCAGGACCCGCGCGTTCGCACGCTGGCGCTGCCCCGTCCAGTCGGCGCCGCCTGCGCCAGGAACCTGGCCCTCGCTCACGTACGCACCCCGTACACCAACTGGGCCGACGACGATGACCTGTTCACCGACGATGCTATGGCCGTACGGCTGAACACCCTGGAGTCGACGAGAGTCGGCTGGTGCGCCGGCTGGAGCGAGGACCAGCACCCGGACGGTTCGACCACTCTGTGGCGCTGCCCCACGCCGCCCGGCCGGCACGAGGCCGGTGACGTGTGGACGTACTGGAAGTCGCCGACGGACACCATCCCCATCGGGCCGACCACCATCCTCGCCCGCACCGACCTCGTGCGCGCCGCGCCGATGGGCGGCCTCGTCCAGGGCGAGGACTACTGCGCGGCCCTCGGCGTCACCGCTCTCGCCCCCGGCATCCTGCTGCCAGTACCCGTGTACAGGTACCGCAAGTGGGACGGGCAGATGACGGCCCAGGTCGGATACGACCGGCTGGAGGCAGCTGCCCGGGAGCACGCCTGGGCGTACGGCCGCAGCCTGCGCGCCGTCCTGCGCGGTGGCGAAAACCTGGTCCGTGGCTGAGGCGCAGATCGTCCTGTTGCACAGCCGGGAGTCCGGGATCGTCACGATCGCCTCGGGCGAGCAGTACTGGTGGGCGCATACGGCCCTTCCGCGCCGGAGCAGGAGCGCCGAGCACGCGCATGGCCAGCCATCGACAAGTGGCTCGCCGACGACGAAACGTTCTTTCGTCAGGCCCGCATCAACGCACCCCATCGTCGCCCGGCCCTGGCCGTCACCGCGCCAGCCCGCCCCCTCACCGCGGCCCGGCCCGCGCACCGCGGCCCCTGACCCTTCCGCCCACGCCCCGAGGAGAACCCCGCCCCCTTGCGACCCGGCACCCACTTCGCCTTCGGCGACCACGAGGAACACGGCTTCGTGGCCTCCTTCACCGCCGCCCTGCCCGCGCACCTCGCCCACTGGTACCTGGAGCGCGAGCAGTTCGAGCCCGTTCCCGGAGAACCGGGCCTGTACCGGCTCATCGAGCCCGAGCGCGACGGAGTCCGCCGCACCCGCCAGGCCGTCCACGACCTGCGCCGCCACGGCTACACCGTGCAGGCCGACATCCGCCTCGAGCCGTCCCTCTCGGCCGACCCGCCGCGCCCCGTCCGGCCCAACGGACTCCAGGAGCGCCGCAGCCGGCTCACCCAGGCCGCCGCCGGCCGGACGACGCAGCGCTCCGCATCGCCCACCACCTCCCCGCCAGCGGCCCGGCCGATCCCGCCGAAGCCCACGTACGCTCCGACCGTCCATTTGACGGCCGCGACCGGCGGGCGGTCACGATGACACCCGCGAGCAGCCCGGCCCCCGACGACCCCTTGCCGACAGCTCCCGAACTGGCAAACCGGGCACGCGACTTCCGCTTGCGAATGGCGGTCATCGACAGCGAGACCGAGGCCGCGCTCGACATGACACGCGACCGCTACGGCCGTACCGTCCACGTGGGCGCCGCCGCAGCCGCACGAGCCCACCGTGACAAGGCGGCGGTGGAGGCGTACGCCACCCACCTCGCCCCGCACGCCGAGGCTCTCCTCGATGCCGCCCGACTCGTGCTCGACGAGCTGCCACCCGCCCGGCACCTGACCGGGTGGCCGTCCTGGACGGCCTGGCTGCCTCCGCCGCCGAACTCCGCCGAGCCCTCGACTGGCCGGCCGCGCCCGGCTCCCCCGCCGAACGCACTCAGCACGCGGCCTTGTGGCCGCACTTCACGGCTTGGGCGGACCACAGCTCTATCGCCAGCAACCTCGCCGACCAGCGCGCTGGCCAGCACCACAAGGCTCCGCTGACCGACGAAGAGCAGCAGATGTGGACCGAGAGGGCCCAGGCCGCGCAGCGGCGCGGCGAGCTGGAGCTGACCGAGTCGTGGTATACCGCCGACGGACAGCCGATCACCCTCGCTTACCTGGTCGAGGACAACAACTCGACGGTGGTCGCGCTGCGCGGCGACCCGGGCGTACCGGGCTGGCAGGTGATCGGGCACTACGCCCACGAGCATGAGGCGGGCAAGTCCCTGCCCGCTCCGGTCCCGCCCGGCATCCTGCGCGCGGACGTCTCCCGGTTCAACCGCCCGGCACCGGCCCCGGATGTGTCCCTGCAGGAACTCATCCGCGACGTCGTCGAAGGCCACAGTGCCGGTGACGCCTCGAATGCTCTCCTCGGAACCGTCCAGCGCGGCTACGCCGCCGGCCCGATGGTCCGCCTGCAGGAACTTCTGGAGACGAGCAGCCAGTTCGCCAGCGCCCTGGAGACCGTGCAGGGCCGCCAGATCGCCGCCCGCCTCTCAGCGTTTGGACGGCAGATCGAGTTCCTCACCCGTGAAGTCGAAGAGGCAGCCGAAGACCTCGGCGCGACCGTCGCCGTCCTGCCCCCGCACCGCACCCCGTGCTACGCGCCTGCCCGCGCCCGGCCGTGGACACCACCCCGCCCACGCCGCCACCCCGCGCCAGCACGACCGCCCGCCACCGCTAGACCCCGAGAAAGCACCCGTTGTCCCCGACCGCACCCCCGGCCCCGGCACCGCGCATCACCTACGGCGCGGTGCTGGGCAGCCCGTACGTCGCCCGCCTCCTCGGCGGCACCCTCACCGGCCGACTCCCCAACGGCATGGCGCCCGCCGCCATCCTCCTGTGGGCCACCACGAGCGGCAGCAGCATCGCCTTCGGCGGACTGCTCAGCGCCCTGTACGGGCTGTCCTCCTCGGTGGTGCAGCCCGTCAAGGGACGCCTCATGGACCGCCACGGCCAGATGGCGGTGCATCTTCCGGCCGCCGTGCTCAACTCGGCTCTCCTGGTGACCCTTCCGCTGACGGGACCGTACGGCGGACCGGGCCTCGCCACGGCCCTCGTCGTCGCCGCCGGCCTGACCACCCCGTCCCTGGAGGCCGGGCTGCGGGCCCTGTGGCCCAGCGTGCTGCCCGACGTCCGCCTTCGACACGCCGCGCTCGCCCTCGACACCGGTACGCAGGGCCTCCTGTACATCGTCGGCCCCCTGCTCGTCGCCGCCCTCGCCTCCGCGTACAACCCCAGCGTCGCGCTCACCGTCACCGCCGTCCTCGGCCTGGTCGGCACCATCGTGGTCGTCCTCGCTCCGCCATCGCGACGCTGGCGATCGACACCGGCAGTCGGCACCCGGCACGGTCCCGTTGGACGGCTGAACAGCCCCGGCCTGCTGCTCCTGCTCGTCTCGCTCACCGGCATCGGGTTCGCGATCGGGGCCATGAACGTGTGGTCGATCGCCATAGCCGAGCACCACGAACAGGACATGCTCTCGGGCATCATCCCCGCCGCGTTCTCCACCGGCAGCTTCCTGGGCGGCCTCGTCTACGGGCGCCGCACCTGGAGTCGGACCACCGCCGACCGGCTGATCATCGCCAGCGCCGCGTTCCTCGCCGGATGGCTCCCTCTCGCGGCCCTGCCTGCGCCCTTCGCGGCCACCGCCGCGGTCGCCGTGCCTGGTGCGTTCCTGACCATCGTGGTCGCCTGCGCCTACGTGACCACCGATGCCCTCGCCCCTGCGGGCCGGACCAGCGAGGCGTATGCGTGGCTGATCCTCTCGATCGGCGTCGGGCAGTCCGCCGGTACCGCCCTGGCCGGACGCCTCGCCGAGCAGACGCTCGCCAGCGCGGCGCTCCCCGCCGCCGGTGCGGCCTTCGCCCTCGCCGTCCTTCTCGCCGCGCGCCGACAGCTCCGCCCCGCCGGGCACCGGCCGCGCGGCCGACACCGCCGCCCACTCCGAGGCCGGCACAAGACGTCCTGATCAGGGCACGCCCCCACCTTTCCAACCCCTTTGAGGAGATCGAATTATGGCCGTGCGTACGCACTGGACCGTGGAGCACGCCTGCTCCCACAGCGTGGATCATGATCTGTCCAATCGTCCTGCCGACAAGCGGGCGGGCTTTGCCCGTTGGCTCGCGTCAAAGGACTGCACCGACTGCTGGAAGGCGGCGCGCGACGCCGACTCCGAGTCCAAGGAGGAATGGCTCGCGACCAAGCGGGCCGAGGAGCAGGAGGCAGCCGTCGCGTGGGCCAAGCAGTTCTACATGCCGCAGTTGGAGGGCCCGGAGAAGGCCCTGGGCTGGGGCGAGCGCTCCCGCCACCAGCTGATGACGGCCGCGCACACCGCGCTCGTCATCGAGGGCACTTGGGACGAGGCGGACTGGGCGGAGCTGGAGGAGAAGGCCCGCTCCGTCACCCGTGCCGGATGGTGGATCGACCAGCGGGACGCCGAAGGCACTGACCTGCACGAACTCCTCGACGCGGCCAGTGAGGCGGACCGCGGGACGGAGAACCCGTTCCGCTGACGGCGGGGCAACATAGCCGGGAAACGCCGGTTAGCCAAACCGGCGTTCCTCCGGACTATTGATGCTCCCACCCCGCCAGCCATCGCGTGGAAGGAACTCATGTCCCAGCCCCCGTCCGTCTCGGCGTTCGCACCGACGCCCGACCCGCTCACCCCCGACCGGGACATCACCTACGCCCATTTCCAGGCCGGTGACACCATCGTCGTCCTGAAGGGGGTGGCCGGCGGAGAACTGTGGGGCGACGCGATGCGCGTCGTGGCCCCTTCCTGGCACACCCCGACCGACGAGGACGGGTGGCGGCTGCGGGATGCGACCGGCGGCGCCCAGTCCTACGTCACCGCCCACCCTCGCTACCTCGTGCACCTCTCACGCCGCTGCCCTGACTGCCTGATCTATCTACGGGCCATGGAGGACTCCCTCCTCGCACGGTTCGCTGACCGCGACGAGCTGATCGACTGCGGCTGGTATACCACCACCGCCCTGGGCCAGCTCGTGCACATCGCCGACATCCGGGGCGGCCGGTGATCCCCCGCCTGCACGAGCGGACCCACCGGCCCCACGACCCGCTCGAAGAGGCGCTGGGGCGGCCGGTCTCACCGAACGAGGGCCTGACGGAGCACACGATCATCGCCCACTGGCCCGGCCGGGATTACTTCACCCTGGACGACGAGCAGAGGATCTGGACGTCCGTCCAGTGGGCCGAGCACCTCGAAGGCCCCTACCTGGAGCATCCGTTCGCCGCCAGCCCCGACGACGACCGGCGGGCGATCCTCCACCTCGACATCCGCCTTCACCCGGATGACCGGGAACTGACAGGACCGGAGTGGGCCGAGGTCGCTCAACGGCTCGCACGAGCCGCCGGCATCGAGATCCCCGGCAAGGAACATGGCTGCCGGTGGATCGCCGTTCAGGCCCAGCCCGGCCGCCTCGACCTGATCGCCAACCTGATCCACCTCGACGGCGCGTGGCACGCTCTTCCCGCGGACAATCTGCGGCGCCTGGCACAGGAGGCGCGTCGCATCGAACAGGACCTCCACCTGGTCCCTGTCCGATCCGACCCCCCTTCGCGGCCTGCTGTCCGCGCGGCGCTCACGGCGTCGGCCCAGCTCGCGACCATCCTCACGCAGCTCGCCGACGAACAGGCCGGCCCGCTGGCCGCGGTACGCGGACTCGTCGAGCACACCTCGCACCGGATCGCCCGCCAGCCGGGAGCAGCCAGCGCCGATACGGCACACCGCCTGGAGCTGATTGCCCGCCGCCTCTACGCCATCCAGCAGGACCTGGACACCACCGCAGACCGCCTGGTCCAGCCCCGCGCCGTCCCGGCCCCGGATGCCGTCCGGCACAACGCCCACCGATCGCCGTAGGAGAAACGTCTCCTTGCCCCGCACCGACCGCTTCCTGGACATCCGCCGCGACCCGCACTCCGACGAACTCCTCGCCCGCGGCGGCGACTCCGAGGCGCACAGCATCCTAATCCGGAGTTAAGAGCGGTCCGGAGGGGACATGAGCCCAGCCGACTGTTCGAGTGGTGGTGGTCGTGCGGGCGCCGGGATGATGCCTACTCACACCCCGTTCCCGCTGAGGACTGCTGTGAGACCGAGCGCGCCCTGGCGCCTCCCCGGCCACCACCACGCTGCCCTTACGGGTGGCGGCGCTCACGGGTGCCGGACGGACACCCAACAGCATCCTGGCCGCGATGCCTCGCTGGAGACTGGTGGCGTCCGGCGCCTCCGTGGCAGCCGTCGCTGGACCGCGCGAGGGCACGGTGGTGGCGGTCCTGTGGGTACCGGACGGATGCCTGCTTCCCGCCGGGCGCTCGACGCCTTCCGTCAGACAGTGCGGCGTCCGGGGCCTTCACGGCCGTCACCACCAGCGGTAATGCAGGTGTTGGCGCCCGTCGGCGCTGGACGGACGCTTGACGTCCCTCCGGGCACGCGATGCCTACCGAAAGATCGGCGGCGTCCAGCGTCGCCGGGCGTCAACACCCCTCGAAAGATCACTCGTTGGTGTTGGTGGTGCGAGCCCGCTCCACGGTGACCTCTTGTGAAGCCCGAGCCGTTCGAGCTCCGGCATAGACCGGGGCCCGTGGGACGAGCTGGCGCCACGAACGGCTACTGAGGTGGCGGACCGGCCATGAGGCTGAGTCCTGGGATTAGGTCGCCGCGTGGTTCCGCACGAGCTCGCGACCAGCAAGAACAGTACGACGGAGGGGAAAGAGTTGATCTACTGCGGCATCGACTGGGCCGAGCGGACGCACGACGTCGCCCTGGTCGACGACAGTGGCCAGTTACTGGCCAAGCGGCACATCATCGACGACGCGGCCGGCTACAAGATCCTGCTGGATCTGCTCGCCGAGTACGGCGACACCGAGGAGAACCCGATCCCCGTCGCGATCGAGACCTCCCGCGGACTGCTGGTCGCGGTGCTGCGGACCGGCAAACGGCAGGTGTTCGCGATCAACCCGATGGCCGCCGCCCGCTACCGGGACCGCCACAGCGTCTCCCGCAAGAAGTCCGACCCTGGCGACGCCCTGGTCCTGGCCAACATTCTGCGCACCGACATGCACGCCCACCGGCCGTTGCCGCAGGACAGCGACCTGGCCCGCGTGGTCGCCGTGCTCGCCCGAGCCCAGCAGGACGCCACCTGGAACCGGCAGCAGATCTCCAACCAGCTGCGCTCGCTGCTGCGGGAGTACTACCCCTCCGCGCTGGCCGCCTTCGAGTCCTGGCGCAACGGTCTGTGCCGGCCGGAGGCCCACGAACTCCTCAGGGCGGCTCCGACACCGACGCGAGCCGCGCAGCTGACGCGCACGCAGCTGCAGGCGGCTCTGAGGCGAGCCGGCCGCCAACGCGGCATTACAGCCGAGGCCGACCGGCTCCGGGCGGTTTTCCGTGCCGACTGGGCACACCAGCCGTCGCTGGTCGAGGACGCGCTCGGCAAGCAGATGCTCGCGCTCCTGGTCCAGCTCCAGGCAGCCTGCACCGCCGCCGACGACCTGGCCAAGGCGGTCGAAGAGGCTTTCCCTCAGCATCCGGACGCTGAAATCATCCTCAGCTTTCCCGGCCTCGGCGTCCAGATCGGTGCCCGGGTGCTCGCCGAGATCGGAGACGACCGCACCCGGTTCGCCGACGCCCGCGGCCTGAAGGCGTACGCCGGTGCCTCACCCATCACCAGGGCTTCAGGCAAGAAGTCGAGCATCACCCGCCGGTGGGTGAAGAACGACCGCCTCAACCACGCCGGTTACTTATGGGCCTTCTCCGCCATCACCGCCTCACCAGGCGCCAAAGCCCACTACCGCAGGCGCCGCGACAACCACGGAGACTGGCACGCTGCCGCGCAGAGGAACCTCTTCAACCGCATGCTCGGACAGCTCTACCACTGTCTCCAGCACGGACAGGTCTTCGACGAGGCCGTCGCCTTCCCCACCGCAACCGAGGCTCTCGCGGCATGAGATCCCTCAGCCACCGATTGCGAGAGACCAGCGCTCTTGGATGACGGCCTGCTTCCGCTCGAGCTCCGTATCCATCATCCGGTTGGTGAAGGTCCCCGGAATCGTGAGCGAGCGGCCATGGACCCGTACGACCCGAAGGTCCCACCAGATTCCGCTCCGTGACACCCGCTGCCGCTTCTCAATGCGGGCGACCTCGCTCCAGGGAACCACTCGCCTGCTGACGAGGGTGCGGAACTCCAACCCCGTCGCGGTCAGGAGGACCCGGCCGTAGATCGAGTTGATCGTGCTGAAGACCGCGACCACGGAGAAGACGCCTACGCCACCGACCCACCACCATTTTCCCGGTTCATGCGTGGTCAAGCTCATCGCCACCATCACACCAGCGAGCGCCAGCATCAGGATGCCGGTCCGCCACCAGTACCTCTGCCGATCACGAGAGTTGAAGCCGATCCACACATCGGGCATGTCCATAACACTACCGACGCACACACGAACAACGACCACCCTGGCTTGACGAGCTACGTGCCTGAGGTGTCTCCAGCGCGCGGGCTTCGTCGCCGTCGTCCGCGTCCATGAGACGTACCACCGCACCCCGACCGGCCTAGCGGAGGACGACGAGTCCCGTCTGGCCACCGACGCCGTGGCCCGCCTGCGGGCGGCCGGATACCACGTCGACTGCGACGCGGACTTCGACACCGACTCGCGTCCGTCCAGCTACCTGCCGCTGGGCTCCTCCGTCGTCCACGTCGCCGAGCGCCTTCGCGAGGCCGCCACTACGGACGAGGCGGCCGATGCGCTGACTGAGCTGACCGCCGCCCACGACGGCGTCCTCGCCGCGCTGGAGGAAGTCCTCACCGCCACCGCCGACTTCCACGACGGGCTCGGCCAGGCGGCCGACCCCTACATCGCGCGGCGGCTGCGCTACCTCGCCGACGAGCACCTTCGCGTCATCCGTACCGACCTCTCCGAGACCCGCAACCAGCTCGCCGACCGGCATGCCCCGCACCCCGGCCGCAGCACCTGCACCGGGGAAGTCCCGCCAACCGAGCAAGAGCGCTCTGCCGTGTGCGCCTGCCCGCCACCGCCGCGCACCCTCCCGGCCCCGCCGCCCCCGATGGCCGCCGGACTGCGCCGCTGACTCCCACCTCGCCCAAGGACACCATGCACGACCACGACACCTCCGAGCGCCTCGCCTCGTACGCCGACGTTCTCGCCGGCGAACTCCCCAACAGTTGGACCAGCTCCCACCTGCCAGCCGACGCCAAGGACGACCTCGCCGAACTCGCCGACCGCATCTGGGACCTGGACCTGGTCGCCGCCTCTCTCGCCGAGCACCCCCTGCAGCAGGCCGCCGTCCTGAGCCGACAGGACGGTGCGCAGCTCGTCCTTCTGGACCGGCACGACGAGCGCGACGGCTTCCTCATCGCCGCCGTCGCCCCGCACGCCCTGCCCGATGAGGCGTTCCGCGGCGTTCCCGAGCCCAACGGCATCGCCCTGGCCGATGACCCGTTCCTGAGCGCCGAGCAGGTCACCGGCGACCTGCTCGCCCGATACGACGCCGCCCTCGCCCACGTCCGCCACAACGCCCTGGGCGGCGGCATCCAGCCCTCCCAGCCGGACCGGGTCGTCCTAACCTGGCAGCCGGACGGCAGCATCGCCACCGCCCCCGCCGACGACCGCGCCACCGCTGTCCTCATGGCCCACGGCTTCGTCCAGGACCCGCATAGTGGCATCTACCGCCTGAGTGGTGACGACACTCAGGCCCAGGCCCGCGCCCTGCGCGAGATCGGCCCGCGCCTCGACGCGCTCGGCATCGGCACCGCTCTGCAGCATCCCGCAGGCCGGACCGCGCCCACCGCCGCCCCCGCTTCCGTGCCGCCGGTCCCTACCAGCACCCATACGCCAGCCACCAGGGCTCGATGAAGCAGTCGGAGCCCGACTTCTGCGTACTGGAGTACGTCACCATCACCAAGGATTCCCGCACCGACCTGGTCGTGGCCATCGGCGGCACCGACAAGGCTGCGGACATCCTCCAGCGAACCGGCGGCTTCCTCTCCGCTCCCGGACCGCGCGGGGACTATCACCGGCTTCCACACGGCCTACCCGTCGAGCAGCAGCGCCGGAAGGCGACCGCAGCCTCGCACGCCCTGCTCGCCGCCGGTCACAGCGTCCGCCTCGACCCCACGCTGAACATGCTGGTCGCACCGGACGGTGAACGTGGGGCCGCCCTGCGCTACCTGGCGGGGCTCGCTGAGCGAGCCGCAGCCGCCACAACCAGCAGCGAGGTAGCCGAGGTCCTGACCGAGGTCGCTGCCCCCGTCCACGGGCTGCTGCCCCTCGCCAGAGAGGTCGTCGTCCGCGCCTGGATCACCGCCAGCGACTTCCAAGGTCCCGCGCCCGCCGGGGAACCCGATCCCATCGCACGGCTCGGAAGCACCGCCACCTCCATGAGTGAGGCCGCGCGCGCCATCCTCCACGCCCGCAACCACGTCGCACACCCTGCGCAGCGGCCGGCCACTACCTCACCACCGCCGGGCCACGCCCAGCCCGCGAAATCCCGCCGCCGCTGACCCCGGAGAGAACCACATGGCCAACCTGGCCGACGAATACGGCACGGACGTCGAGATCTACATCAAGGCCCTGACGACCACCATCCACGCCGACACCCCGACGGGCGCCCCCGCCCAGCTCCACGACCTGCTGGAACACCTCGGCCTGGAACGCCACGAGTACCCCGCCGACACGCCCATCTACATCTGGCACACCGTGCCCGAACACCTCGACGCCGGCGAGCAGAAGCGGCTGGCAACCCGCGCCATCCCCGTCCTGCTCCTGGCCGGGTACGAGGTCAACTGCACGCCCGAAGTCTTCGACGAATCCGCCTACCGGCAGGCCGTGCAGGACCTGCGCACCCGAGCGGGCCGCCCTGCCGTGCGGCAACAGGCACCGATCGGCTCCCCCTCGCCTGCAGCTCCGGCCCGCCGCACCCCGTAAGGCGCCTGGGCGGTCCCGGCACCGCGCCGGGACCGCCCGCCTCACCACCCGAGACCCGGAGATACCCGTAGCAATCCGCACACCCCCACCGATCAGCAACCGGCTCAAGCCCCGACTCGCCACGGCCTTCTTCCGCTGCTATCTGCGCGCCTGTATTCCGACCGGCCCCGACCACGCCTCCCCGCTGGCCGGCGGCCGCCCGGAGGCCGCCCTCGCCGAGACGCAGCGCGTCGGGCATCGCCACCACCACTGACCGTCCACCGCCCGGAGGAGCATGTCCCACCCCACCCCCTACCCGGTGAGACTGGCCGACGAGATCACCCGCCAGCTCGGACAGCTCGCCGACCACCTATCTCACCTGCCCCCGCCCCAGGCCGCTCAGGTCATCGCCCGCGTGCTCGACCCGGACACCGGAGTCCTCGGCGGCGTCACCCACCTCGTCGCCACCGGCAGCGTGTTCGCCAAGGACCAGGCAGAGCGAGGCGCGCTCCTCGCGGAGGTGTGGCTCGCCCTGGGCCGTGCCTCGAACGAACTCGGCGACATCACCCTCGACCTGGACGAACACAAAGACGCTCTTCAGCGCGTCGGCGCCCAGCCCGCCACTACGGCGGCGAAGCCCCCGGCACCCGCACCGCTCGTCGTCCGGCGCCGCCGGTGAAGAAGAAGCAGTGGCAGGGCTGGGGACCTGACGAGCAGGCCGAGCAGCACTACCTCGTCCAGCCGCGCGCCCTGGCCGGCGGCGGCGACGTCCGGCACGTCTCGGAGTTCCTGCGCGCCTCCGGCTGGAGGGACAAGTCCAAGACGGGCGGCCCCCTGCGTATGGAGAGCCCGGACCGCACCGTCCACGTCGCCTACGACCCCTACGTCCTCCCCGGCGGATGGACCATCCACGGCCACGCAGACGGAGCGAACGGTGAGTGGTCTGCCCACCTGGGCCGGCAGACGCCGGCGGAGATCGTCGCCGGCCTGACCGACGCCCTCACCCGCCCCCGCTCCGCCCACGCCCCCAGCGTCTGGGCCCCTCTGCAGGAACAGAACTGGCACACGCGCTTCGAGGACCAGGACTACATGGCGACGAGCCCCGACGGCACCGCGTGGATGCAGTACCGGCAAAGCCCCGACGGGGCGGTGATGTGGTGGACCGGAGCGCAGGACAAGCAGGGCAACGGCTGGACGGCCAACTTCACGCCGAACACCCCGATGCACCTGGTGCAAGCCTTCTCCACCGAACTCGCCAGCCCGGACCCCGTGATGCGCCCGCGCGGACGCGTGCCGCACAGCGCGCAGATCCGTACCTGGTCGGTGTCCGTGAAGCCCTCCCAGCTCAGCGCGTGGCAGCAGGCCCGCATCACGGCCGCCCACGCCGCCACCTGGGCCCGCAACAGCGCCCGTAGCACCAGGCCGCGCACCAGCGCCCGTCCCTACACCCCGGCCGGCGGCGCACGCACCCGCCGCTGACCGCAATAGCCCCGCCCCGAGGAGCCCGATGCCCGCACTCACCCCGGACACCATCCGCACCCTGACCGAAACGCTCGCGGACCTCACCGACTACCTGCGCGAGAACCCCGACTCCGCAGAAGCCCTCGCCCTCGTCGAGCCCCTCCTCGACGAGTACACGGGCCTACCCGTCCAGTTCGCCGACACGCTGCGCGCCCTCGCCCGCGCCGTTCAGGAGAGCCCTGACACGCCGCGCACGGCGCAGGGCGACCTGCTGATCACCGAGCTGCGCACGGCCGCGTGGGAACTGGCCGACCAGCACACCCTCCACTACGTGCTGGACGATCTCCGTGACCTGTACGGCAGTTCGCCGACGAGCGAGCAGGTGTGCTGCTGGTGCCGCTGAGCGAACGGCAGCTCGCCGCCTTCGCCGACAAGCACGCCGTGCAGGTCCCGTACGACACCAGCCCCCGCCACCTCGCCGGCCCCGGAGACGCCCGCCACGTCGCCCACGGCCTGGCCGCCGCCGGATGGAACGCCGTCTCCGACCCCCTGAGCGCCGAGATCATCCTGGCAAGCCCTGACCTTCGCCACCGGCTCCAGTTCGACCCGCAGTCCCGCACCTCGGCGTGGTGGCGGCTACGGGCGGAGCCTGTCGGCACCGAGCCGGGCTGGTACGCCGAGTTCGGCGAACTCGTGCCCGCCGAGGTCCTCGCGGCCTTCACCGACGCCCTCACCGCCCCGCCGCCACAGCAGCCGGACCCGTGGCAGCAGGTGACCTCGGCAGGATGGCACCACGAGCCAGACGGCGCGCGCTCGCCGGACTCCATGTGTCACATCGAACTGCGGCCGTTGAGCGAATTCCACGACCGGTCGTCCTGGCACATCGAGACCCGCGAGCCCGGCCACGGGGAGTTTTCCGGCCCGCGCATCTGGCACGCCTACCTCGACGAGCACACCCCCGCTCACCTGGTCAGCGCGTTCCTCACCGCGCTGACCGACCGCAGCCCGCTCCAGCGCGGCATGTTCGAACGCACCGGCCACTACAGCGCCGTACAGGAGCCCAGCCCGCTGCGCCCGCAGCAGGTGGTCGACGCCCACGCCACGCGCATCAAGCATCTGCGCGCCCAGGCACGCTCAGCCCGCCGCCAGCAGACGAAACCCGCGACGATCCCGGCGCACGCCAGTACCGCGCAGCCGGCCGCTCGCCGCTGACCTGACAGGATCCCTCCTCATCTCCCGAGACCACCACGCACACCGCGACTTCCTGCGCCACCTCGACCACTACGTGCGGGACAGCCAGAAGATCCTCGACGCCTGGGACGCCTACTCCGACGAGCACACCGGCCTCGACGGCTGGCCCTACGACGACCACGCCTACGGCATGCGCAAGAGCCAGCGCGATGCCGACACCGCCGAGGCGTTCGAGCCGCTCCGCTACGGCGCCCGGCACCTGCTGGCTACCGCCGAGACACAGCTGGCCCAGCTGCCGGAGAACACGGTGCAGAGCCGCTGGGTATACCAGCTGGGCGTCCTGCACACGGCCCTCGACCGTCTCGACGAACTGCACGAGCAATGGCTGCTCACCCACGACGCCCTGCCCGCCACCGCCAAGCCCGGCACCGCCGAATTCGACGATGCCCTCGCCGAACATCACGCCGAATCCTGGAGTTACCTCGACGACTGGGCCACCCACGGCAAAGCGCTCCGGGAAATCAACACCACAGCCCGTCAAGGCCCCCTCATCCCTTGTTCCCATGCCTGCCCTCGCACCCGTGCGACGAACCGCGGCACGGAAGTGACTAGGGCCCCGACTCCCGAGACCGTCGAGGTCGACTTCATCACGCCGCGCCGCCTCGCCGACGGCGGTAACCCCGCCTGGATCACCGTTCCCCTCCACCGTGCCTGCGGATGGAGCCACGGCAACGACCCCCTGATGCCACGCGTCCTGCTCTCCAGCCCCGACCAGAAGGCCCTCCTGCGCCTGGAGCCCGACCCCGACGACCAGTGGTGACCCTGCACCACGTCGCCGAGCCGGACCGGCCCGCCTGGCACGCCAGCTTCGTGCCCGCACGGCCGTCGAACTGATCGCCGCCTTCACCGACGCCCTCACCGACCCGGCCCCAGCTGCTGACGCGACCCGTACGGAGCGCTCCGGCAGGCCCAGTTCGGTGCGCACACTCCGCCACACCTTGTCGCCGCGTTCACCGCCGCGCTCGGCGATCCGAAGCCCGTGCATCGCACCGACAGCGGGCGCAGTCTGCCGACCCTCGACCCGAACGTCGCATCCGCCGGACGACCGACGTGCTCGCCGTGTACCTCGCCGGCGCGCTGGAAGACCGCGTTCACTCCCTCGCTGCCCGGCACACCACCACGCCGACGGCCTCCATCCCCTCACGGCCAGCGCCGCCCAGGCACGGCCGCAGCCGCTAACCCTCCCTCCCCGCCCGGAAGCACGTAGCCCTTGCCCCCTTCCTCCTCCAGCAGCAACACCGACGGATACGACCTCGTCCTGTGCCTCCTCTTCGGCGTGCTCGCCGTCGTCGTCCCCCTGTCCCACCTGGCCTGGCTGTCCGGCAACATCACCGCCTACCTCACCGGCACCAGCTGGGCCCCCTACCAGCCGACCAACGCCCTGCTCCACCCCGAGCAGGTCTGGCCCGACGCAGGAGAAACGTCCCTGCTGATCGGTGCCCGCATCGTCCCCGTTCTCCTGCTCCTCGCTCTCGGGGCAGGGGCTGGCGTCCTGTGGGCCCGGCACAAGAACAGAAGCGGCGGCCGGAAGAAGATCAACGACATGGCCAAGGCCCGGGACATTGAGCCGCTGATGGCCAAAGCGATCACCGACAAAGCCCGCTCCCTGCGCCCCAGCTTGAAGGACAGCAAGCACATCGACGCGAAGGACACCGGCATCCTTCTCGGCAACCTGCAGGGCAGCCGACACGAGGTACGGATGGGGTTCGAGGACGTCGCCGTCGCGATCATGGCGCCCCGGTCCGGCAAGACCACCTCGCTCGCCATCCCGTCCATGCTCGGCGCACCCGGCCCGGTCCTGCTGACGTCGAACAAGGCCGCCGGCGACGCCTTCACCACCGCCTACGAGGCAAGGGCCCGGGTGGGGGCGGTGTGGACCATGGATCCACAGCAGATCGCACATGCCACCCGCGAGATGTGGTGGAACCCTCTCGCCAGCGCGACCACCTTGGACGGGGCGAACCGTCTGGCCGGACACTTCCTCGCGGCCTCGGTGGACGCCTCCCAGCAGGGCGACTTCTGGTCGAAGGCCGGCAGCAACATCTTGTCCCAGCTGCTCTTGGCCGCGGCGCTCGACGAGCGGCCCATCACCGACATCATGCAGTGGCTCGCCTTCCCCGCCGACCGCACTCCGCTGGACATCCTGCGCGACCACGACTTCGCCGCCGTCGCCGCTCAGCTCAAGGGCACCGTCGAAGGCCCCCCGGAAACGAGGGACGGTATCTACGAGACAGCCCGGCAGTACGCCTCCGCGCTCCTGAACGCGGAAATCGCCGCGTGGGTGACGCCGCAGAAGGACGTCCCGGAATTCCGGCCGGAGCAGTTCGTCACGTCCACCGACACGCTGTTCCTACTCAGCAAGGACGGTGGCGGCGGAGCCTCGGCGCTGATCGCCGCGTGCGCGGACTCCGTGATGCGGGCGGCGACCGCGCAGGCCGAACGTGCCGGCGGGCGCCTGGATCCGCCCATGCTGGCGATCCTCGACGAGGCCGCCAACGTGTGCAAGATCAGCGACTTGCCGGACCTGTACTCCCACCTCGGCAGCCGCGGGATCATCCCGATCACGATCCTCCAGTCCTACCGCCAAGGCCAGAAGGTCTGGGGAGACGCGGGCATGGACGCCATGTGGTCCGCCTCGACTGTCAAGGTGATCGGCAGCGGTATTGACGACCCGGACTTCGCGGACAAGCTCAGCCGCCTGATCGGCGACCACGACGTGAAGACCACGTCCACCTCGCACTCAGAGTCCGGCAAGAGCACGTCAGTGTCGATGCGGCAGGAACGGATCCTGCCCGCCGACGCGATCCGCGCCCTGCCCAAGGGCACCGCGCTCTGCTTCGCCACCGGCATGCGCGCCGCCATGCTCGACCTCCGGCCGTGGTACCGGGAGCCCGGCGCGGAGGAACTGTCCGCGGCGTCCGCCCGCGCATCGCAAGCGATCACCGCCCGCGCCGTCGCGAAGCACGCGCCGACACAGTCCGACTTCGGGCTGGCCACGTGATACTCGACCTCTTCGCGGGGCCGGGCGGCTGGAGCAGGGCGCTGCACGTCTTCGGCGTGCGCGACATCGGGCTGGAATGGGACGAGTGGGCGTGCAAGACCCGGGCCGCGGCTGGGCAGCCGACCATTCGCACCGACGTGGCAAGGTATCCGACCTGGCCCTTCATCGGCCGCACACGCGGAATGATCGCTTCCCCTCCGTGCCAGGCGTGGAGCATGGCCGGCAAACGCCTCGGCCTGCTCGACCAGCCGCTGGTGCACGCGGCGGTCGCGGACCTGGCCGCCGGACGCGACTCCCGCGAACGCCTCCTCGCCGCATGCCGTGACGAGCGCTCCCTGCTCGCAGCCGAGCCGATGCGCTATCTGTACGCCCTGAACACGGTCGGCGAGCCCGACTGGGTCGCCATGGAGGAAGTGCCTCACGTCCTGCCCTTGTGGAAGCAGTACGCGGCCGTCCTGCGCGAGTGGGGGTTCTCCGTCTGGTACGGGATCCTCAACGCGGCCGACTTCGGCGTCCCGCAGACCAGGAAGCGGGCGATACTCCTGGCCTCCCGCGTCCGTACGGCGCAGCCTCCTACCCCCACGCACTCCCAACTGGCCGAACCGGAGTCGCTGTTCGGTCCCGGCCGCGCCCGCTGGGTCAGCATGGCCGAGGCTCTGGGATGGGGCGCGACCGACCGGCCCGTCCCCACCGTCTGCGCGGGCGGTGGACCCGGCGGCGGACCCGAACCGTTCCCGTCGGGCTCCCGCAAGACACTGTCCGACGCCCGCGAGCGCGGCACCTGGATGCCCCGGCCGGACCGAGTGGTCCTGCAGTCCCGCCGCGAAGGCGCCGGATGGGCGGCCCGGCACGGCACACGCGAGAACCGAGCCGCCGACGCTCCGGCGCCGACGTTCACCGCCGAGGCGCACCGCTGGTCCTGGTCCCTGCGCAGCAACAACCAGGCAAACGCCACTGTCCGTCCACTGTCCGAGCCGGCTGGCACGCTGTTCTTCGGGCACCGCGCGAACGAGTGCACTTGGATCGCCGAGCCCGCCTCACCGTCGGCCATGGATGTCGACGCGCCAGCGGTTCCCGAGCCGATCCGAATCACCGCCCACGAGGCGGGCATCCTGCAGACCTTCCCCGCCGACTACCCCTGGGCCGGCAACAAGGGCCAGCAGTTCTCCCAGATCGGCAACGCCGTGCCCCCGCTGCTCGCCGGCCACCTCCTCGCTCCACACCTCGGCGTCCCCCTCAACCCCGACGACTTCACCCTCGCCGCCTGATGCCCCACACCCCCGCTCCCGCCCCCGACGAAGATGACCTCGACGCCGTCCCACCGCCCCAGCCGGTGTTCCACGTCGAGCAGGCCCTCCTGGGGGCCCTCCTCCTCGAACCGCACCGCCTGGACGACGTGAGCGGCATCGCCGCCGACTCGTTCTCCACCGCCGCGCACGCCGCCCTGTACACCGCGATCACCACCCTGCCGCGGCCCGACCCCGCCGAGCACGCGAAGAACACCAAGTGGCTCGACCGCGTGCTCGCCACCAGCCGGGAGCAGGCGCGCGGGCTGACCGCCCCCTACCTGCACGCCCTCGCCCAGGTCTGTCCCTGGCCCAGCCACGCCCCCGCCTACGCCCGGATGGTCGAGGCCGAGCACGCCCGCCGCCGCCTGCTGACGGCCGCCGAACGCCTCGTCCACACCGCCCACGACGCCTCCCTCCCGCACCCCGTCCAGACGGTGCTCGCCGAGGCCGACGCGCTCGCCGCGGTCGTGGACGACATCGCGAACCGCTTCCCCCCGCGCTCCGGCGTCCTCCCCCGCACCCCGGCACCGCCCCCCGCTCTCGCCCCCGACCACACCGAGGCGGTCGAGGAGGAGCAACTCCTGCTCGCCACCGCCACCGCCCGCCCTGACGACATCGAAGCGGTCCGGTGGCTGGTCCCCGACGACCTCACCCTGCCGCTGCACGCCGGCCTGTGGCAGTGCCTGACCGCCCTCGCCCACCGCAACGAGCCCGTCGACCCCGTCACCGTCCTGTGGGAAGCCCAGCAGCGCGGCCTGCTGGACAACGGCAGTGACCCAGGCGAGGTCCTGCGCATGCTGGCCGAACCGGCCGGATCCGTCGAGCACTGGGGCGAACGCGCCCTGCAGCGCTCCCTCCTGGCCACGGCCGAGCACACCGGCCGACGCATCGAGGCATACGCCGACGACCCGGCGAACACCCCCTTCCAGCTCGTCGTCGGCGCCCGCAGAGCCCTCGCCGACATCGCCGCCGTCCGCACCCGCTGGCAGCACGCCACCGGAACCACCCCGCCACAGCAGCGGCGACCGGCGCCCGCCACCCGCGCCGGGCCGCCGACCACCACGGCCGCACACGCCGCCCGGTCCACACGAGCAACCCGATAACCCCGCACGTACACCGGTGGCCGGCGCCCAAGGCCCGGCCACCGGTGCAGGAGACGAGACCCCCTGTGACTCCCGCCATCGACGCCCATGTCCGCCTCGACACCCACCCCACCCACCCGAGCGCCGTGCAGGCCCACCTCACCGGCAGCCAGGCCCACGTCGCTCTCACGGCTCTGGAGGCTGCCGACTGGAGCGTCGCCGCCACCAACGTCCTAATCCTGGCCCGCATCGATCACGAGGAGCCCTACTGGGCCGCCGACGCCGCCAAGCACCTGATCGCCGAAGGCATCACCGTCGAGATCACCCCTCGGCTCCAGGAGGCCATCGACGAGGAATGGACCTGGGCGAACTACCCGATGCCCTGGTGCACCCGCAGCGAAATCCGCGAGGTCTCCAACCAGGCGCAGAAGATCCACGACGACATCCGCAACGGCCAACTCCTCATCCACGCCCACGACCACGACGGCCACACCACCGTCGCGGTCGGCACATACCTCCACCCGGGCGGCAAGTCCGTCTACCTGCACGGCGAGGACCACCTGCGCCAGGTCGCCGACACCTTCGACTCACCCGCAAGCGCCCTGCTCGCCTTCGAGAAGGCTCACGCGGACGGGATGCGCCCTGGGCCGGCGCCCCTGACCGATACCGAACGCGCCGCCATCGAAGCACGCTCCGTCTTCGACGTCACCACGGCCAAGCCCGAACCCCGTCCGGAGCCGGAGACCGTCCCCGTCTACCTGGCCGATGCCGGCGACCACGACGCGCTCCTCGACACCTTCCTCGACGCGCACGGCGAGTTCGAGAAGTGGCGGACCTGGTCGGATGACACGACGCACGCCATCCACGAGTCGCAGACCCTGCGTATCGAGCGCGTCCACGAAACCCCCGCCCATGAGACGGCCTGGACCGTGGCCGCCTACGAGACACCGGTCTCCGACCGCATGTGGGTCCTCACCGCGACCGGCGCCACTCCCGCCCCGGTGCTGCAGAGTCTGCTGATCCACCTGGCCGACGGCGACGGCTGGGACACGGCCATTGGCGCCCCGGTGGACGAGAAGATGGTCACCGCGGCCACCCGCCGCTCTCCGACGCCGGATGGAAGCACACCGTGGACGGGCGATGGATCCGCTGGACCTCCCCCGGCGGGGACGCGGGCGTCCAGTTCGACGCCTTCGCCGCACAACACGCGAGTCAGAACCTGGCCACCTGGACCATCTGGGCCGGGCCCGACCCGGACCGCCCCACCTGGGCCATCACCGCGTCCCCCCACACCCCGAGTCCGCTGCTGGCCGACCTCTCCGAAACTCTCGCCCACGAGACCGGCACGCGCCAGACGCAGCCGGGCCGTGAACACAGGACCCGCCTAGCCACCAGCGTGTCGGCGGCTCCGGCGGTCACGGCCGGCCGGCCCGCCAGTCGTTCACGCTGATCATCGGCCCGCACGAGCGGGGCAACATAGCGCGGGATCGCCGGTTGGCCAAACCGGCGATCCCGCGCACCATAGATAGTCCACCGCCACGCCCTGCCCGCACGTCGAGAGGCTCCTCCCACGACCGCAGACACGACACGTAGCGCAGCCCGCCACAAGGCCGGCAGCGGCAGGCGATCACGCCGCCGCGTAGCTTGCCCGGAACAGTTCCTGCGCCCGTTCCACGTCCCTCGGCGTACGCAGCTGCACCTCCAGATCACCCGTCCCGTGGTGACCGAGACCGGACACGTCCCGGGTGAAGCCCGGAACAAGGTCGACGTCCCTCGGGTCGACCTTCAGGTACACCAGCAGCTTGCTGCGCTGCGGCGGGCACAGGCAGGCGAAGTTCCGCAGCCGCTGATACGCCCGGTAGGTCTTGCGCTCCACCCGGTTCACGCCGTCCCCGAGCCCAAGCAGGACCTCGTCGACCGCACCCGCCAACTCGCGCATCGACGCGCCCTGGACATCAGCCGCCGCCCGGGCAACCGCCCCGCGCCGTGACCGGCGGGCCACCTGCATGCCGCCGCTCACGGAGGCCACGGTCTCAAGCCCGAGCAGGTCCCTGCCGAAGAGTCGGTAGCGGACCAGGTCGATCGACCTCCGGTGCTCGCGCACGGCATGCACGTCGTAGCGGGTGAAGTCGCCGGCGATGCAGATCAGGCGCGGTCCGCTCCACAGGACCTGGGACGCGGCCGTCACCCCGAGCCGGTCGCGGACCAGGTGCTCGAACTCCGCCCGGTGGTCCATCAGCCACGAGAGATAGAACAGACCCTGGTTGATGACGCCGGCGTCCGTGCCGCGCTTGTACTCGACGATGACCGGCGATCCGTTCTCGTCCAGCCCGAGCGAATCGATCCGGCCCCCGTGGACGGGCCCAGTGCTGTACTCGCTCACCAGGAACCGGACGCCCAGCAGCGTCTCCATGTGCGCCTCGACGAGACTCTGCACATCGGCCTCGATCTCAGCAAGACGCGGCATGACCTCCGTCATGCCGCTATTCGTCGTGTCCGTGCGGAACAGCTTCAGGCCCGACACCTTCCCCTCCTCGGCTCGAAGACCACCAACGCCGATGAGGTGCGGGATTGTTTCCGCGAGAGACTTCGGGGGCGTGAAGATAATGTGAGACCCTACGTACGGCCCGATCAGGGAGCGCTCGCGTCCCCCGGCACCGGGAATCCGCGATTCCCCCATGCGTCCCCCGCGACCTGGGGGACAGCGCCCGGAAGCTGCGTTTACGCAGGTCAGCCCCCGTAGCTCAGTGGATAGAGCACGTGCCTTCTAAACGCCTGCTCTATCCGAGGGCTACTGGGAGTGTCCGTAGGCCAGCACCACGGCGACGCCATGTAGGTCAAGCGCAGCCTGGCCAACTTCGCCGTAGTCGCCCTGGACCGGCTCGAAGCCCTCGCACGCAACCGGCTCAAGCGCTTTCGGTACCGGCCAGACACCCTCGACGGCTTCATAGCCGGCACCGGCCTGGCCCTGGACGATCCAGAGTTACCCTGACGAGCCGAAGTCAGTAACCACCACGACAGCAGTAGTTCAGCCCCCTGCCATCAGCGTTCCGTTCAGGCCACCTCCAGAACCCTCGGAACGCCCCGCGTCGGCGGGGAGGACCGGCTCTGAAGGTGATCAAGGGCCTGGGGCTCGGAACACTCCCACATCGGCGGGGAGGACGTCGGGCTGGCCGCGTTGAGATCGGTGGTCCACGGAACACCCCCGCGTCGGCGGGGAGGACGGTGACCTGTCCGCCGATCTGAAGTTCTGGCACGGAACACCCCCGCGTCGGCGGGGAGTCGTGACGTCCGCGCCACCGCCCAGGTACAGCGTCGGAACACCCCCGCGTCGGCGGGGAGGACAGGATCTGCCGGAGCAGCCCCTTGTTGAGTCCCGGAACATCCCCGCGTCGGCGGGGAGGACGTCGAGATGCGCTGTGACGCGGTCGGCGTGTGCGGAACACCCCCGCGTCGGCGGGGAGGACCCCCAGGCTCCGCTCGCCATGAACAAGACCAACGGAACACCCCCGCGTCGGCGGGGAGGACACTTTCTGACCTGCACATTAAGAAGGGGTTTGCATTTCTTTTACTTTTGGTGCAGCAATCATACGGATCAGGGTGAGGCCATCGAAGTCAACGGGAACCCGGCGACGGGTGCCTGCGGTACGGATGGCGTAGCCCTGTTCCGTGGCCGCGGGGTGGATGAGGATGGCAGCGCCGTTACCCACGACTTCGGTGACGGCGTGCCAGAGTTTGTCGCGGACGCGGGCGGAGACGCTGCCGACAAAGATGCCGGGTACTACTTCGCTGGTCCATCGACTGAGGGCGCCGCGCAGGTGGTCGGGGACCGCGGTGGTGGCGATGACGATCATGGAGGGCATCAGTGGTTCCCTTCGGCGTAGTTGACGCCAGCGGGTAGGACTCCGGCTTTGGGGTCCCAGAGGTGGACCATCTGCACGTCGCGCCGTTCGGAGGGTTCCTCATCGGTGTCGTCGTCGGCTGCGGTCGTTTGGATGTGTGGCGAGGTGAGCAGGGACTGGGCGTCCTGGACGATGCGGGGCAGGAGGCGTAGGAGCCGGAGGTTTTCACGGAAGCGGCGGCGTACTTCTTGTTCAGGGTTGTCGGAGTTATGAAGGGCGAAGGCGAGAGGGAGTGTGACCACGGCTTTGTACAGGTCGGCGATGTCGTAGACGAAGGCGTGCTGGGTGCCGGTGTGGACGTAGCCGAGGGCGGGAGAGAGTCCGAGGGCGAGCAGGGCGGCGTGGACGATGCCGTACAGGCAGGTGTTAGCGGCAGACAGGGCGAGATTGACGGGGTCTTGAGTGTCCCATTGGTCGGGCCTGTAGTTGCGGCGGAAGCGGCCGATCCCGTGCTGCTGCGCGAGGATCTTGTAGAAGGTTTTCATGCGCTCGCCTTCCATCCCACGGAGCTGTTCCAGGGTGACGGATGCGGGTACGTCGGCGTCTTTGAAGCGCATCCGGTACATCTGGACGGCGACCTCGAGGCGCTGCACAGGGTTGGCCCATGTGGTGGCCTGTTGTTGGAGCCAGTGGGTGGTGAGGGAGTCCGGGAGGATGCCGGCGTAGGCACGGACGCCGCCCGCTCCGACGCAGACGACGCTGGTGCCGTGGCGGGCGAGGGTGGTCAAGGCCGGGGTGGTGATGGAGACGCCTGGGCCCAGGAGCAGGCAGGACAGGGCTGCGGTGGGGATGTAGACGAGGTCGGTGCGGTCGTCGTCGGTCGGGATCTGCGCACACTCCGGTGTCGTCCTGTACCACGCGGACCATGTCCAGGTAGAGGAAGGACAGGGAGTCCGCCACGCCGGGGAGCATGGCCAGGGTGGGCGCGGCGAGGCGTCTGCGCGCGTCGCCGCCCCGGCGTGGCGGGCTCACGCGGTTGTTGCGGGCGCGAGGCTGAGCAGTCCCGCGCCGTACGGTTTGCCCCGTCCGATGCCGTGGATGACGGCGTCTTCAAGGGCATCGGGGTCGGTGACGGTGGCGGTGCCGTCGTAGCGGAGCAGGCTGTGCCGCATACGGGTGGCGTCTCGGCTGCGGGGGCGGGCCGGCTCCATGCTGGTGGGGGTCAGGACGTGGAGGTCGAGGCCGGCTTCGGTGGCTCGGCGAAGCCACCACTGGTCGGCGTCAGCGCCGGAGAACGGCACGATCCGTCCCCGCTTGCCCTTGTCCTCCAAAGTGAGTCGCTCGCGTTTGGCGGGGTTAAGGACGATGCGGTAGCGGACGCCGAGCCCCCTTGCGCAGTGCGGTGAACATCGGGGCGGGACTCTTGACGTCGGCTTGGCCGTATCCGGTGGGCAGGCGTGCCGGGTCGAGCGTGGTGGCTTGGACGAGGAGAGTGCTGGAGGTGTCGGTCCCCTCCAGGCGGTACAGCAGCCCGGCCTGCTGTCGGGGGGCGTCGCCGAGGTTGTCGGGGACCATCCGCATGACGGTGCGGTGCATCTGGGTAGCGTCGCGCAGGTCCCGCTGCACGTCGCAGCTGTGCGGGTTGAGGCGGATGCGTGCGATCACCAGGTGGTTCATGCGCTTTCCTCGAGGTGGGCGTAGGCGATCAGGCTCAGGGTCTGTGGGGGGCCTGCGAGGGAGCGGGGCACTGGTACCCGGGTGCGGTGCAGGCGCCAGCCGGTGTGGCTGCGTCAGGCGCAGGCGAGGATCGCGGAAACTGACGTCCTCCCCGCTGACGCGGGGGTGCTCCGTGGGTGGTCCCCGAGTCACCGTGTGCCCGTGCGTCCTCCCTGCCGCCGTGGGGGTGTGCCGTCGTTCTGCTCGTCCGTGAGCTGGAGGGCCGAGTCCTCCCCCACCACTGGGGTGCTCTGCCGACCAGCGACGCCGTCCCACTCGTACGCGTTCGCGCCGTGGGGTCCTCCTCACCGACGTGGGGGTGCCTCTTTCCCACGGGTCGCCCCCGATATCAGCGGGGAGGACGGGGGGCCGGCTGAGCGATCCACACGCGGGGTCCGAACATCCTCCCTCGGCGAGGAGGACGTCGAGGTACAAGAAGTACAGGAAGTCGGCGACGCCGGGGAGAGCAAGGCCAGGGCGGTCGCGGCCAGGCGCTTATGGGCCTGGCCGCCGTCGAACGTGGGCTCATGCGGCCGCGCGGGCAAGGCTGAGCAGCCCAGCGCCGTAAGACTTGGCCCGTCCGATGCCGACCAGTACGGCCTCGGCCAGGGCGTCAGGGTCAGTGACAGTGGCGGTGCCGTCGTAGCGCACCAGGTGATGCCGCACCGCGGCGGCGCTGTCGCCGCGGCCGTGCACGGCAGCGACCAGGGTGGGCAGCGCTGTGGTCAGGTGCAGTCCTGCCTCGTGGGCGCGGCGTGCCCACCACTGGTCGGCGTCCGGCCCGGTGAGCGCGATGCGTTTACCACGTTGGCCCTTGTTCTCCAGTGGCAGGCGTTCGGTTTTGACCGGGTTAACGACGATCCGGTAGCGGACAACGAGGCCCTTCTGAAGGGCGTTGAACACCGGGGTGAGGTCTTTGACGTCGGCGTGGCCGTAGTCATCTGGCAGGCGTGTCGGGTCGAGGGTGGCGGCCTGGACCAGGAGGGTGCTGAAGGTGTCGGTTACGTCGAGGCGGTACAGGAGCCCGGCCGCCTGCCGGGGACTGCCGCCCAAGCCGTCGGGTACCAGACGCATAAGGGTGCGGTGCATGTCGGTAGCGTTGCGCAGGTCGCGCTGGACGGCGCGGCTGTGGGGATTGAGGCGGATGCGGGCGAGGGCCGCGCGGGGGCTCATGCGGCGGCCTCCTTCATGGCGTAGTGGACCAGCTTCGTTGGGAGGTGTGGGGCCGGTGACCAGGTGCCGGGAGCACCGTTCCCTGGTGCGGTGGAGCTGGCGTCGTGCGTAGTTGCGGCCGTGCAGGGCGAAGCAGAGGGGAATGTCGTACACGGTGTGCACGTCTGCTTCGCCGGCCGCCGGGCCGGTCCACCCGGACGGTGAACCTCAGAGCCTCGTACCGTTCGAGTGCGCCTGTGTCCTGGCGGGTGATGCCCTGCGCCGCGGCAAGCGCGCCGCGTAGCGCGGAGCGCCTGGGGAGCGGGGCGGTGTCCCCGTCGGGGGTGAACGCCTTGCGTTCGCCCGGGGGCTGCATCGGGCCGGCCAGCCGGAGTATGAGCCTGTTCGCGCCCGCGCTTTGGTGGAGCAGGCAGCGTCGATGAGGGTGTAGGAGGAGTCGTACGCCGCTTGGAGCGTGTCGGGGAACATCTGCACCATGCGCTGGCGCAGTCGGGTGCCTTGCACATTGCCGCTCAGTTCGGCGGGCCTCGCGATAGTAGGGCACGATGGGGTCCGGCCATGCAGTCACCGGGTGCTCCTTTCCGCCGTCGCGAAGTGGGTGTCGATGTAGCTTTGGAGCGTCTCCAGGTAGCGGGTGCCGAAGCCTTTGTAGGCGGCGTCCGGTAGGTGCACGGCACGCCGGTACAGCGGCCGAGGCCGGTACTGGCGTGCCAGTGGTGCGAATGACATGGGCTCGTCGGTGACCTCGCCGCTGTGGTGATCCCCGTCGCCCTTGTCCGGGGCGTCGGAGTTCACGGGGAGCGCACCGAGCGGTCTGTCGCCGTAGAACTCAACCGGCTGCCGACCGGTGCGCGGCCTTTTGGCAGCTAAGGGCAGCTGTACCAGGTGGCGCAGCGGATCTTCCCCGCAGCCCAGGAGGATCGGGCCTTCCGGCGGGCATGACCGGCGGCCGAGGAAGAGCGGCCAGTACGGGTCACGCAGGGCAGCGGCGCAGGCGTGTAGCAGCGCTTCATCATCGGACGTCAGCGCGAGGGTGAAAGCAGCGTCGGCTAGGTACTGGCGCCTGGATACCAGAGTGCCCTTACCCTCGGGGCGGTGTTTTCCGTCGACGGTGATTACTGTCTCATCGGCGGGCAGCCCACCGCCGACGGTGTGGAAGTCGGACAGTACGACACCGGGTCGGTCGACACGTACGGTCATCGACAGCTTCGTGAGGTCGTCCAAGGACGCCTGGCGCCCTCGTCCGAGACCTGCGGCTAGCATGCCCACGATGCCCGACCGGGTGGGGAATCGGGCTGTGTCACGTCGCGCGTACTTGCTGTGCGTGCCCCAGGACTGGAGTGGGCCTGCCAGACGCAACAGCAGCCCTCGGGAGGGGCGGTCGGTCACTGCGGGGCCTCGGCGAGAGCGAAGTCGACGGTTGCGGTGACGAGAGCCTTGAAGGACGAGTGGCGCTCGCCGAGATGCTCGAGCTTGTCGAACTGGAGGGAAGCATGTGCCGCGTGCAGAACTCGGTCGGGGCCGAGGAGAGTGTTCGCGGCCTTGGCGTACGCATCGATGCTTCCTACGGAGCGCGCGACGAAGCCGCCGTGTCCGGCTGATCGTACGGGTTCTTCGAAGGCTGCGGCGAACGACAGCGGCCGGTCGGAGCGGACCGCCACGTGGACCAGATGCGGGATGGTGTGCGGGGCGGTGGAGTTCTTTTTCGCCTGCGGCAGGGACTCGATGAAGGAGAGCAGGAACTGGCCGGCGAGCTCGCGGGCGGCATCGAGTGCGATGTCGCTGTCATCGCTCAGATTCTTGATGAGTTCGTTGAGATCGACGGTGGCGAACCGGTAGAAGGTGCCGGTGCTGAACTCGGCAGTGCCCATGTGGCCACTGCCCGTTTCATCATCCTTCGCTTCGGTGACGTCGTCGACAGCTGCGAAGTAGTCGAGTTCGACCTCAGTGGTGTGTGTGGTGAAGGCGTGCGCGACCTGGACGGCACCGTCGACATTGGCCTGGTCGACCTCGGTGAGCATGCGTCCGAAGAGGTTGATGACCCCGTTCCTTTTAACGAGGATTTGGTCGATCTTCCCCTTCAGGGCGCTTTCGGGCTTGTTCTTTCCTTTGCCGGTGAAGTCGGTCGTGAGCGCGTCCTTGTTGGCTTCGGCGATGTCGGCCAAGTCCTCGACAGCGTCTTCGGGAAGATAGATGAGCGCGTTGGTCAGGACCTTGTTCGTGATGGGTTGCTTGTCCTTCCCCTTGGCCACCTCCCACTTGATGCTGCTCCCCGCCGCAACATGCGCGCCCGCGCGCTGGGCAAGCGCCTTGTCCCACCCACGCTCGCGAAGCACCTCGGCGACTCGCTCGCCGATACGGCGTGTGCGCAGCGCGTTCTCGCCGAGCGTGTCCTGGAAGTGCTTGCGGGTGGCCCGCTTCCAGGACTGGCTGGAGATGCGGGTACGCAGGGCGTCGCCGTAGAGCATGCTTTTCACCGAATTGGTGTCGTCCCGATTCAGGTTCGCGTAGGGGACTGGTTGGACGACGTGGATGTCGATGAAACGTGGCTTGAGGTTCATTGGGGATCTCCTGTGGGTGAGGGTCAGTCCTGGTCGGCGCCGGCCGTGATCCGGTAGAAGTCCTGCAGCCAGCGGCGGCTGATACGCCCCGACTGGTACGGCCAGTCGACGAGGTCTGCCAGCAACTGTTCCCAGTCGATGGAGGCGTCGGTGGTGCGTACCTGATTCACCGCCGCAGGGAGGTGCAGGTGGATACCGCGCAGGCTCTGCCGCGTCAGGAGGTTGATACGGCTTTCTGCGGCGCTCATCCGCATTGAGGTGCCCTTTGCGGTGACGGCTCGGCCCAGGGTGGCACCGAACGAGGAGCCATACGGGGTCGGTCCGGGCGGAGTTCCCGTCTCGTCCGGTTCTTCTTCCTCCCGAGGAGCCTGCTCCTTTGCCGCCTCGTGTTCGTCTGCGGTGTCTTCGTCGTCTCCCGGGGCGGGTAAGAAGGCGTGTCGGGGCTGAGCCGCGATCAGCGAGGCTACTGTGTAGTGAGCCTGCGCTGTCTTGTCGTCGCACCCTTCCGGCAGTCGCGGCGTCAGCAGCCGGTGCATAGGGCGTGTGCCCGGGTGGTCCAGGTCGCGGCGCAGGCCCGCGCGCAGCGCCGCACGGGCACCGGGGTCTGTGCGGCACAGATGTTCAATGTGTGCGGTGAAAGCGGCGTACGTGGCGCGATTCCTCTGCCGCTTGCTCGCTTCAGAAGCTTGGAAGGTCACAGCTTGTCCTCGGGTCGGCGGGCGACGGTCACGACTTCTTGGCCGCACTTTTCATCGCCGGTTGTTCCATCGCTTTGTGCGGGTCTTTCAGGGCGGCGAGAATGATGGCCTTCGCCCTGGTGACGGCCTTGGCGCCTCGTGGTGTGCGCGTCACGGAGCCGGTCACTGCCTCGTAGGCGTCGAGCGCGTGCCGTCCAAAGGCTCGGCATGCGGTCTCGAAGTCGAAGCCGGTGGCCATGGGGCCGCCAGAGCGTGTCAACTGCCGGAACCGCGACCAGAACTCGTCCTCCGCCAACGGCCAGTACCGTGCCGCGACCGCGTCCAGCCAGGCCCCCGGATCGTTCTTCTTGTCATCCGTGTACTTCAGCCAAGCTTCCTTGGTGGCCTGCTCCAGCCGGTGCCCGAAGAGCTCGCCGAGTTCGCGGAGCTGGCGTACGGGCCGCTCGGTGCTCGCCGCATCCTCTTCCACTCGGGATAGGAGCACCGGGGTCACGGAGTCGACGTACTGGTGGTTGGCTGCCTGGCTGGCGTCCTGTTCGAAGCCGAGGGCGCGTACCCGTAAGTACTCGCTGACGTCGAAGGCATGGTCCATGACCTTCGGCTGGATGGGGTTTGCGTCGTCCAGTTGCTTGAGCAGGAGGGCGTCGATGTCGCGCCACAGAGAACGGGAGGAGCATGCCAGCCGGGGGAATGTCTTCCCGTCCTTGGCGATGTCCCAGATCAAGTAGTCGTCTTCCGGCCGGATCCGCTCGGCGTCATAAGCCCAGGTGATGTACGCGTCGGCCGTATGCTCGCCGTCCGGGGCGGGGATGAGACAGAGTGCGTGCTGTGAACAGGCGGTGAGCCGTGAGCAGGGGCCCTGCGGCTCGGGCATCGGCTTGAGCGGGTCTGGGAGGTCTTCGCGCTCCCATGGGCACAGGTCCGTGTGCCGGCTGACGTCGCCGTCCGGCGGTGTGAGACCGGCCAGCAGCGTCAGGAGCAGGTTGTCGCACTGCGGGTGGTACGACAGCGCGGCTCGCAGTGGTGAAGCTTTCGCATAGTGGCTCCTCACGTGCCCGACCGCACGTCTCGAAAGGGCGCCGGGGTCTCCCCAGTAATGCCAGGTCAGCAGCGATAATGCCGTCTGCGAAAGATTGAGAGGCACGGGAGTGTCGTGGCTCCAGTGCTCGAACCATGAGTGGTTGTTGCCCGCTGCCCGGCTCATGACCAGCTTGTGGACGCCGGCAGTGTTGTTCCTGTCGCACTGCTCAGGGAGGCGGGGGTCCTGGAGCCACGGACGATCGCCGTCGAACAGGTTGAAGCGGTAACTCCACTGACCGAAGTAGCCTTCGATGCCGGCTTTGCGGCCGTCAGCCAGGTCGATGCTCTGCTCAGGAAACCCTTGTTCGAGGACCTGTTCCCGCCGGTCGCCCCAGCTTCCGGGACCTGCCTCGTCCAGAGCGGTGATCCGGGCGGTCAGCGCGTACAGCAAGCGCAGCAGCGCCGAGTGAGCCGGAGCTTCCGGGATCAGCAGAGTGCGGATTTTTCGGGCGTGCACAAACAGATCCCTGAGCCCCACTTCAGGTGGGCCCGACTGCCCCTTCACCCACGCGACCGGGATCCATGGCTGGTCGATCAGATTCGACGCAGACGTGTTCACGCCCCTCCCCCCATCGTTGCGCGTCACCAGATACTAGAAGGACAAGCGGGAAGGATGTGGGCCGTTACGGCAACCGGTCGACCGTCAGGCCCAGTTCGTCTACGTGGAACCGGTGCCCCTCGCCGGTTCGCACCCACGTACCGTCTTCCCAGGTCATGTTCAGCCGGAGAACAGTCTTGAGGGCGGCCATGTCGCGCCAGACGCTGTTTGCATCGCCCGCCACGCCGTCGACGAGTCGCTGCGGTACTGGGATCAGGTAGGGGACAAGCTGGCCCGGCTTCGGTCTGCGCTTGGAATCGCGTGCAAGCTTCTCCGTGAGGACCCCGTCCTCCAACAGAGACCCCGGGTACAGGCACACCACATGCACCATCTCCTCGCCGAGCACGGAGGAGAGCAGTTCGGGCTCCATACCGGGCTGGTCGCGGCTCAGCAGGCCGAGATCGCCATCAAGCTCCCGCGGCCCCGGCACCTGCAGCCAACCTGCAGTACCGCTGGCCCTTCGTTCTCGGACCGTCCGCCGGTTGTCCAGCTGCTGAAGCTCACGCGCCGCAGCCTCCCCCAGCCTGTCGACGAGTTCGTCGGCGTAAACCTCATCCAACAGCAGGGGCACTTCCTCCGGCATCGAAATCGTCCTGCCGGCCCCCAGAACTGTGTCAGTACGCCGCACCAGGGCGACGTCGTCCAGTTCAGATTTGTTGTCCGCTCGGAGCACCACGAGCCGCGGCTGGACACCCACGCCCTGTGCCGCACGGGCCAGCAGGTCCGCGAGCGGCGCCGGCCCCGATACGACGAGGTCGAATCGCAGACCTCTGACGTGTTGCAGCATCGGCGTCGTCACCAGCGCGGAAGGGCCGCTGATGCCGCCGTCGGGAGAGAAGGTTTTCCGGCAGGCCGCGAGACGCCGCCATCGGTCCTTGTTGCGCATCTGTTCATGAAGCAGGGTTACTCCGAGGCCGGGCAGGTCCTGCGAGAGCTGACGGAACGTACGGATGGCTTCCGCAGGCGTTGACCGGTAGACGACGGCCCTGCCGTTGCCGGCCTCGACCAGAGGCCCAAGAGCCGCCTGGATCTCGTCGTACGGTGCACCATCAAGGACCTTGATTTCGAGCGTGCCGGCGCGAACGGCTTGCGCAGGCTGCCGAGGCAGGTGCCCGCCTGCGGAGTGGGCATCCACGAACGACCACGCCGGCAGCCGGCGAGGCTGCACCATGGGCTCATTGCCCCCTCCAGCGCCACGGCGATAGGCCGCCAGCATCGCATCAATCGACTTGTCCGCCGACATCGCGGCCAGGACAACTGGAATCCGCAGCGCAGCGGCCCACTCCAGAAACCGGAGCATCAGCTTCTGCCCCCAGGCACCGCGGGCATGGGCCTCGTCCACCACGACGACCTTGCCGGAGAAGGCAAAAAGTCGCATCACGTTGAACCTCACCGGCAAGACCGCCTGGAGAAGTTCGTCCACCGTCCCCGTGCCCAGCGCAGCAAGCAGTGCGCGGTGATGGGAGTTGAGCCAGCTGTTCGCTGCCAGGACCCACTCCTCACCAGGCTCCGCGCTGACATCACCGGCCGCATGGGCCTGCGCCCACTGCTTCGCGGCTTCCGCCGGCTTCAACCGCGAAGAGCTGTGAAGCAGAAGCGACCGCCAGGGTCCCGTCAGGGCCCGCTCAGCGAAAGCATGCACCTGCGCCATGTGGCTGTCGGCCGATGAACCGGTCGGCAGCGCATAGAAAAGACCGCGCGCGCCCGCTGCATGCCCGAGGACCGCCGCTGCGCGAAGAGCCGCTTCCGTACGCTCCTCCGACGGCGAAGACGTCACCACCACCAAGCCCGGACCGTGTTCGGTCACCAAATTAGGCAACTGGCCCTCCATGCTGGCCAAAAGGCTGGTCTCACCCGCACACTGAACCGGATTCGGCCGGGCGAAACCCGTCCCGAGCAGGTCGGTCTTGTGCACCAGACGCAAAGCCGCTTCGCGGGCGATCTGCCAGTAAGCGTCCAGATCTTCAGGAGCCCCAGCCCATCCCTCCTCCCTGAGCCTGGCCCGGATCTCCACTTCGATGCTGGCCAGCCAGTCCGACAGGGTCACCAACCCCGTCAGAACGACAGCCGCTCCCGGCGTCATCCGCCCTTGCGGAACCGAGGTCGCCCCTGTCACTCTGCGCACCTCATCGAAGTGGACCCGCCGCTGCTCCTCCCAACTACCCGTGCCCAGACCGGGGTGACGGGCGACAGGGCACCTGTAATCCTTGCCGTAGACGGCCGGGTGGTAGCGACCGCCGTGCCCACCGAGCATTTGGGCCACCGCGTGACTGAGCTGGGACTGCGGACGCCGCTTCGACGACGGATAGCCGATCTCCTCGAAAATCCCCGTCAGCCACCAGTGCGCCGCCGCCTCATGCGACAGCCTGTCCTGCGCGGCGTCAGCCGCGAATCCGTACCCCTGCTCACCACCCAACTCCTGCGCCAGCAGCACTCCATCCGCGCTCTTCGGGCCGCTGCGGTGCAGTTGGAACGGCACACTGATCTTGCCGATGTCGTGCAGACCCGACCAGAACACCGCGAGCGCCCGCACCTCCTCGTCCGGAACCTGCAGCGCCTCGACCACCATGCTCCGCTGGTGCGAGGTCAGCAGTTCATCCCAGACGACCTCTGCGACGGCTGCCGTATCCAGCAGATGACAGATCAAAGGGTGCATGCGGTGAGCCCCGCGGGCGTTCTTGCCCAGCCCGGCAGCCTTGCCCCACAGGCGGGAGTCCAGGGACATGGGGGTGCTCCTTGTCGCGGATGCAGTGCAGGCGTCCTCAAAAGGTCGCGGCAAAACGACTTGACCACAACTCCCCCCTCATCCTGCTGCACCTCTATGAAGACCAGAGAGGGGAAATTCCTCAAGCACCGCCACACCAACGTGTATCCGCCGTAGAGTACATACCGCTGCACGCCTCCCTGGGAGGTGCGCGGAACCTCATTGACTCTTCAGGCGACGACAACGCCGAGACGAACGCACGACCCTCTCGAGGGATGTGGCGCAACCTCGGCCCAGTCTGCGCTCTGGAGATGCAATGTCCCGGTTCCTGCACAAGTTCGTCCTGCGCCGTGAGGCACTTCTCGGTACCTCACGCGTAGTGGTCAGCGCGGTGATCCGTGCTCTGATCAACGAACTCGTCAGCTGGCTCTTCTGAGCCAACGGTGACGGACCCCAGGGGTCCGTCACCCCCTATGCGTCTAGGCGGTTTCGTTTGGATCAGGGGACTGTAAGACGTTCGGTGTAACTCCCGATCATGGAAGATGCATCGATGACCAGTGAGAACGTGACCGATCCCAAGTCTGTCGAGTCGGCAGAGGCGGTGTCGGCGAAGGCCGTGGACGACCAGTTGATCGACGAGCTGGTGCACCGGGCCCAGGCCGAGGGCCTGCAGCTGACAGGCGAGGGCGGGCTGCTGCAGCAACTGACCAAGCGGCTGCTGGAGTCCGCCCTGGAGGGCGAGATCACCGACCACCTCGGCTATGACAAGCACGATGCGGCCGGCAAGAACGGCGGCAACTCCCGCAACGGCAAACGCTCCAAGACCGTGCTGACCGACGTGGGCCCGGTGGAGATAACCGTGCCCCGCGACCGCGACGGCTCCTTCGAACCGAAGATCGTCAAGAAGCGGCAGAAGCGCCTGACCGGCGTCGACGAGATGGTCATCTCACTCGCCGCGAAGGGCCTGACCACCGGCGAGGTTCAGGCCCACCTGGCCGAGGTCTATGGAGCCGAGGTCTCCCGCCAGACCATCTCCACCATCACCGACAAGGTGCTCGAGGGCATGGCCGAATGGCAGGGCCGCCCGCTCGACGCCGTCTATCCGGTGGTCTTCATCGACGCCATCCACGTGAAGATCCGCGACGGTGCGGTCGCCAACCGGCCCATCTATGTCGCCCTGGCCGTCACCGCCGAGGGCCGACGGGAGGTCCTGGGGTTGTGGGCCGGCGACGGCGGCGAGGGCGCCAAGCACTGGCTGCACATCCTCACGGAGATCAAGAACCGCGGCGTCAGCGACGTGCTCATGCTGGTCTGCGACGGGCTCAAGGGCCTGCCCGAGGCGGTGGAGACCGTCTGGCCCCGGACGATCGTGCAGACCTGTGTCGTGCATCTGCTGCGGAACTCCTTCCGCTATGCCGCCCGCCAGGACTGGGACAAGATCGCCAAGCTTCTCAAGCCCGTCTACACCGCTCCCACCGAAGAGGCCGCCCTGGACCGGTTCGCCGAGTTCGCCGATGCCTGGGGCCGAAAGTATCCGGCGATCGTGAAACTGTGGGAGAACGCCTGGGAGGAGTTCACCCCATTCCTGCGGTTCGACACCGAGATCCGCCGCATCGTCTGCACGACGAACGCGATCGAGTCGGTGAATGCCCGTATCCGCCGGGCGGTCAAGGCCCGCGGACACTTCCCCAACGAGCAGGCCGCCCTGAAATGCGTCTACATGGCGATCATGTCCCTCGACCCCACCGGCAAGGGACAGGCCCGCTGGACCATGCGCTGGAAGACCGCACTCAACGCCTTCGACATCACCTTCGACGGCCGCCTCTCCGCAGCCCGTCAGTAACTCCAACAACCCCAGTTACACCGCTCGTTTGACAGACCCTGGATCAGCGGGCGGACCAGAGGAAGATGCCCGCGATGTGAAGTCCGGCGAGGGAGATGGTCGCGGTCTTCTCGTAGCGGGTGGGCGATGCCGCGCCACTGCTTCAGGCGGTTGGTGCACCGCTCGACGGTGTTGCGCTGCTTGTATGCCTCACGGTCGAAGGCCGGCGGTCTGCCGCCCGCCTGTCCGCGCTGCCGCCGGTTGGCCTGCTGGTCGGCGCGTTCCGGAATCACCGCGCGGATGTCACGTCTGCGCAGGTGGTCGCGGATCGCGCGGGAGTACGCCTTGTCGCCCAGGACCAGGTCCGGCCTGGTGCGGGGCCGTCCAAAGGGGCGGGGAACGGGCAGGCGGGACATGACGTCCGTGAAAGCGGGTGCGTCGCCGGCCTGGCCGGCGGTGAGGACGAACGCCAGTGGTCGGCACCGGCCGTCGGCCGCGAGGTGGATCTTCGTGGTCAGTCCGCCGCGGGACCGGCCGATGGCGTGATCGTCCGGCTCGCCGGCCGGGGCCCCTTTTTGCGGGCTCCGGCCGCGCGCTGGTGTGCGCGCACGATGGTCGAGTCGACCGAGACGGCCCAGTCGAGGTCTTCGTCGGCGTCTGCCTGAGCGACCAGCGCGGTGAACACCCGCTCCCAGGTGCCGTCGACGGCCCACATTCGCAGCCGGTTGTAGACGCCCCGCCAGTTGCCGTACTTCTCCGGCAGGTGCACCCACTGAGTACCGGTCTGGAACTTGAAGGCGATCGCGTCGATCACCTCACGATGATCCCGCCAGCGGCCACCCCGCTTCGGCGTCCGGTCCGGGAGTAACGGCTCGATCCGCGCCCACTGCGCATCAGTCAACGGCACACCCGGACCAACGACCGTCTGATCCAAACGAAATGGCCTAGTGTGCAAACGCTCCTGCTAGCCGAACACATCCTGCGCAACCGGGTTACGCCGCAAGACGAGACGCCCGGCTACAAGCAGCCGATGCCGACTCCGCGCGAGCGGAGGTGACCCCGCCCTCGCTGCTGCGCTGGACGGCACGCGTCGCCTCGACCGTGTCGACGTATGAGGGCCTGGGCGTGCAGCAGGGCCCCAACAGCACGCTCGTGTCCTCCTTCAACACGCTGGCCAGGGGGCCCGCCCCGCCAATACTTGCCCTCCCCGCCGACACAGGGGTGCTCCGTCTGGCAAGCCTGGAAGCATCAACCCCGGCCCCCGCATCCGGCCGACCACCACTTCAACCGCCTCTTGCATCGGATGCGGCCGCTCCTCCCGAGGAAACAACGCCCGAAACCCCGCCTCTCGTGGCGGCCGCCACGCCAACCGCTAAATCTTGTGCAGCTCATCCCGGCGCGCCTGCCGACCCTCTCAGCCTCCCACGGACAACAACTGGCCCTCCGGCCATAGCCCAAGACGGCGCAGCCCACCGATAAAGTCACAACCAGCGAGCCCGCATCGCACGCACCTTGACACCACAACATGAAAAGCGCGCCGCCCTGCTCCCTCCCAGCCGCCGTAGAAGCGCTCCGGTCAGACGAGAGCTATGGATCTGGTTCGTTGGGCCCTTCCCACTGACGCGGTGCTCCGTCATCGAGCCAGTGGATGACGTAGACGCCGTCGTCTTCCCTGCCTACGTGGGGGGTGCTCCGACGCTAGAGATGTCCATGGGCGCCATGGAGCTGTCCTCTCCGCCGACGCGGGGGTGATCCGACGATCCCGTCGTGCAGGTACGTGCTCATGAGGTCCTCCCCGTCGACACGGGGGTGCTCCGTGGTCCGCCATGGTCGTTCGCTCCGTCTGCCAGTCCTCCCCCCGCCGACGCGGGGGTGCTCCGCCGGCCGCGCCATCCTGGTCGATTGTGGCGACGTCCTCCCCGCCGACGTGGGGCCCTCCGCGGACCGCCCGCCGACATAAGGAGCGGCTCGCGTTCTCCCCGCCGACGCGGGGGTGCTCCGTTCCGCCCGGCCGACGTTCCCCAGGGAGAGGGGTCCTCCCCGCCGACGCGGGGTGCTCCCCGACCACCGACCGCGAAGCGGCTCGGCCTGGCGGCCCCCTTGTCCCCGTCGACGCGGAGGTGTTCCGTCGGTCAGCAGCTTCCTGTGGAGTGAGTTCTGGTCCTCCCTGCCGACGCGGGGGTGTTCCGGTCACCGACCCCAAGGGCCTGGACCAGGTCCAGGCCTCCCCCCCCCGTCGCGGGGGCGTTCCGGCGACGGCGGAGGCGGCGAGGTCTCAGGTCGCGTCCTCCCTGCCGAAGCGGGGATGATCCGCTCGCCCCGAACAAGTCCGACACGGACGACGAGTCATGCCGCCGACGCGAGGGTGATCCGGTGCTCGGTAAGGCCGTGGGCCTGGTGGGCCGGTCCTCCCCGCCGGTGCGGGGGTGCTCCGTAGTCGCGGTCCGGCATGGCCGCGGTCAGCGGGTCTTCCCCACCGCCGCGGGGGTATTCCGGCCAGGGTGATTCAGGCACACGTGCTGCACGCGTCCTCCCCGCCGATGCGGGCGTGCTCCGCGACCGCCAAGCGGCTCGTCCTGGCGGCCCGCGTTCTCCACGCCGACGCGGGGGTGCTCCGTTCGGCCACGGCTTCCAGTAGCCCGTGAAGGGGTCCTCCTCCCCACCGACGCGGGGTGCTCCGGTGGACCTCGCCCTTCTGGACCTGGCGCCCCACTCCTCCCCGCCAACGCGGGGGTACTCCGTACGAGGGGGTGGCCTGCGCCTTGTTCGCCTCATCCTCCCCGTCGACTCGGGGGTGCTCCGCCCCTACCCCGGCCGAGCCCGTGGAGGCGTCTGTCCTCCCCGCCGACACGGGCTTATTCCGCAGCTCAAAGGCATTCGCGCCGTGGCCGAGGCGTTCTCCCTGCCGACGCGGGGGTGTTCCGAGGCACTCGTTGGCGAGGGTCTGGCCCGAAACGTCCTCCCCGCCGACGCGGGGGTGTTCCGACGGGCATGGAGTGGCTGGAGCGGTACAACGCGTCCTCCCCGCCGACGCGGGGGGTGTTCCAAGCCCCGGCGAGTGGCCGCTGCACCGGCAGCAGTCCTCCCCGCCGACGCGGGGGTGTTCCGCCCCGCCGGCCTTCCGCTGGCGGGGCTTCTTCGTCCTCCCCGCCGACGCGGGGGATGTTCCGGCCCCGCTGCAGGGGCGGGGCCTTGGTGTCTGGTCCTCCCCACCGACGCGGGGGTGTTCCGCTTGGCCTGCGCGGCGAGACACCGGACGACCTGTCCTCCCCGCCGACGCGGAGGTGTTTCGACGTCCGCGCAGATCCAGTGCGCCTCGGGCACGTCCTCCCCGCCGACGCGGGAGTGTTCCGCTGTCCAGTGTGTAGAGGTGGAGCTCCTCGGCGTCCTCCCCGCCGACGTGGGGGCGTTCCGGTTTGCCCACGCCACCAGTCGCCAGCCTTGTCATCCTCCCCGCCGACGCGGGGGTGTTCCGATCTACTGGTGGGTGACCACCGCTGGGGCAACGTCCTCCCCGCCGAAGCGGGGGTGTTCCGGGGCGGCCCGACAGCATGGCGCGGCACGTCCAGTCCGACGCGGGGGTGTTCCGGTGGCAGTGATGACGAGCGGCGCGAAAGTGACGTCCTCCTCTCCCCCCGCCGACGCGCGGGTGCTCCGCCCGTCGGCAGGCCCAGGCCGACCTGCGGCGCGTCCTCCCCGCCGACGCGGGGGTGCTCCGAAGTACGGCTTCACCGTTGTCGCGTGACCTCCGTCCTCCCGGCCAACGCGGGGGTGCTTCGGTTCCCGGGCGCTGGCTCGTCGATCTGTCTGGGTCCTCCCCCCGACGCGGGGGTGTTCCGATCGAGCAGGGTGACACGCAGCCCTCGCCGCAGTCCTCCCCGCTGACGCGGGGGTGTTCCGGTGTCCACCGGCTGGGGGCCTACCCGCTCGGCGTCCTCCCCGCCGACGCGGGGGTGATCCGCCGTCAGAGGTCACTTTGGACAACTTCCTTCGGTCCTCCCCGCCGACGCGGGGGTCTTCCGGTCGGCGCGGCCAACGGCGTGGCTGGCCTGGGGGCATGCCCGCCGACGCGGGGGTGTTCCGATCTCCTCATGCCGGATCTCGTCCGCCTCGGGGTCCTCCCCGCCGACGCGGGGGTGTTCCGGTCAGGCGCTTGATGTTGGGGATCTGGTCGGGGTCCTCCCCGCCGACGCGGGGGTGCTCCGCGCCAGGGCGTGGCGTACCGGGCGGCGTAGGAGTCCTCTCCGCCGACGCGGAGGTGTTCCGAACCGCAGCGCCCGGTCCACACCGTCGTCCTTGTCCTCCCCGCCGACGCGGAGGTGTTCCGAACCGCAGCGCCCGGTCCACACCGTCGTCCTTGTCCTCCCCGGCGACGCGGGGGTGTTCCGCTCTACGACGACCTCGAGCGGCACTTCGAGTCGTCCTCCCCGCCGACGCGAGGGTGTTCCGACGACCAGCCCGACGCAGCACGCGGTCATCATGTCCTCCCCGCCGACGCGGGGGTGTTCCGGTGCGCAGGAACGCGGACCCGATCGCGCAGACGTCCTCCCCGCCGACGCGGGGGTGTTCCGAACGGCTGGAACTATCGCACCGGCCCTTCCACGTTCTCCCCGCCGACGCGGGGGTATTCCGAACGCCGGCCCCGCGCTGAAGGCGGGCCTCGAGTCCTACGCCGATGCGGGACGTTCCGTAGCCGGTCCAGGAGCGGGCGTCGCGGACGGTGACCTCCCCGCCGACGCCGGGGGTGTTCCGTAGACGGCGCGCGGGGTGCCGGTGCGGATGAGGTCCTCCCCGCCGACGTGGGGGTCTGCCGGCCCCGGTCATCGACTCGGGGCGTGGGGTCCTACCCGCCGACGCGGGGTGTTCCGAACGCGGCGCCGAGGGCCACGAGCGCCAGGACGTCCTCCTTGCCGACGCGAGGGTGTTCCCAAGGCCGCGAATCGCCTCTGTCTTGTGACAGTGTCCTCCCGGCTGACGCGGGGGTGATCCGTTCCAGGACCACTTTTTCAACGGTGACACGGCGTCCTCCCCGTCGACGCGGGATTGTTCCGGTGCTGCCGTTCGACGCCTTCGAGCTGGTGCGGTCTTCCCCGCCGACGCGGGGGTGTTCCGTACGGTTGTTGGGGGCAGCGCCGTACATAGAGGTCCCCCCGCCGACGGGGGGTGTTCCGCTTGAGCCGGCCCGTGACCGGCGGACGGTCCTGTCCTCCCCGCCGACGCGGGGGTGTTCCGATCGGCGCCCTGAACGCGGTGGTGCTCGCCGGGTCCTCCCCGCCCGCGCGGGGGTGTTCCGTGGCCGGGCCCGAAGTCGCGATGCGACCTGCGCGTCCTCCCCGCCGACGCGGGGTGTTCCGTCATCACGGGCGCCACCATGCGGACATCGAGCGTCCTCCCCGCAGACGCGGGGGTGTTCCGCGGGCATCCTGCACCGGGCGCGTAGGGGCGTCATTCTCCCCGCCGTCGTGGGGGTGTTCCGACGATCGCCTCGCTACTGGCGTTTGTGATCGCCGTCCTCCCCGCCGCCGGGGGGTCCGGCAGACCGGTGCGCGCCGTCGTCGCGGGGGTGTTCCGTTCCTGGTCATGAGGCGGAACGAGCTGGGCGCGTCCTCCCCGCCGACACGGGGGCGTTCCGAAGTCGGTGACGCTGAATCGGAATGGGCGCTGTCCTCCCCGCCCACGCGGGGGTGCTCCGCACTGCACCCGGCTGCGCCGTCGGCCGCTCTCGTCCTCCCCGCCGATGCGGGGGTGCTCCAATGGTCGGCTGGGGCAAGCCCTACGCGAAGATGTCCTCCCGCCGACTCGGGGGTGTTCCGGACTGGACGCGGTTGTAGGTCGCGCCGCCGGAGTCCTCCCCGCCTATGCGGGGGTGTTCCGCCGTCCCACTGGCGTGTGAAGGTCACCATCCCGTCCTCCCCGCCGACGCGGGGGTGTTCCGTTGTCGCCGTCGAGGACGACGAACCAGAAGGCGTCCTCCCTGCCGACGCGGGGGTGATCCGGTCGAGGGCATTCTGCCCTTCCGTGCCTACGGGTCCTCCTCGCCGACACGGGGTGCTCCGTCAGGCTGTGGCGGCGTAGGTTCGTTCATGGTGTTCACCCGCCGACGCGGGGCTGTTCCGTTCACGGTGCACAAGACCACGAAGGGCGCGACGTCCTCCCCGCCGACGCGGGGGTGTTCCGTGCCAGCACCCGACGCACCGGTACGGGCTGGGGCCCTCCCCGCCATCACGGGGGTGTTCCGGTCATTCGGCCCGAACAGCTCATCGTGGCGCAGTCCTCCCCGCCGACGCGGGGGTGTTCCGTAGTCCTCGCCCTGTCCGTGTCGCTTCACCTCGTCTTCCCCGCCGACGCGGGGGTGATCCGGCGGCGGCCTGGTGGAGTTCGCGGGTTCCATCGGCCTCCCCGCCGAAGCGGGGGTGTTCCGTGGATGTTGTCGACGCGGCAGGCGACCGCACTGTCCTTCCCGCCGCGCGGGGTGTTCCGGGCTCCAGGTCGCCGCCGCCCTCCCCGCCGATGCGGGGGTGTTCCGTTGCGTCCGGTGGCGTCGGGGTCGAGCACCCAGTCCTCCCCGATGCGGGGTGTTCCGCGGTCCTACTACGCCGGGTCCTCGCTGATCTGGTCCTCCCCGCCGATGCGGGGGTGCTCCGTGGGAGGACGCGGGAGTGTTCCGATGGAGCTGCAGCCGGAGTCGGCGCACAGGCGTACTCCCCGCCGACGCGGGAGTGCTCCGCCGCGGACGGTGTTGACGCGGCCGACCTCGACGTCCTCCCCGCCGACGCGGGGGTGGTCCGATCCCCTGCCCGGACCCGGTGGAGGTGCGCTGGTCCTCCCCGCCGAAGTGGGGGTGTTCCGACGTTGACGTTGTGGTTGCTGCGGCCGGGTGGGTCCTCCCCGCCGTCGCGGGGATGTTCCGGCCATCGAGACCGCCGGCGCCGTGGCGACGGCGTCCTCCCCGCTGACGTGGGCGTGCTCCGATCGGATGCGGAAAGCTGAACATCTGCGGGTCGTCCTCCCCGCTGATGTGGGGGTATCCCGTCGACGTCGAAGCCACAGCCACGGCCGGCCTCGCCCTCCCCGTCGACGCGGGGTGTTCTGGCCCGGCTCTTGGGGCGTGACGGGAGTGGACGTCCTCCCCGCCGCCACTCGGTGCTGGAGCACACGCTATGCCCGAGCGCGTGGGACGTTGCCCCGCTGTCCGGGTGGTGTGGCAGGGTGCTCGACATGTCGAGCACCCTGCCAGAGCTCTCCGAGGAAGACCTGGCCCGCCTGCGTGAAGCCATCAGCCGGGCGGCGAACCCGCACATCCCCCGTCTTCAGGAAGCCATGGCCCGTATACAGGCCGATCAGCAAGCGCAACTGCGCCTGGCGGCTGCCCCCGTGACACGCATGCAGGAGCAGATACAGCGGCTCATGCGGGAGGTCATGGCGCCAGCCGAGGAGGCGCGGCGGGAAATGGTCCGTCAGGCGATGGCCCAGTGGAGCCACGGCTGGCGTCGTGCCTGGGAGGCGCATCTTCAGCAGAACCTCGCCACAGCGCGGCTCGCCGCCCAGGCAGCTGTTCTGGACACAAGCCCGCTGAGTCGGGTGCTTCGGGACATGGAGGCGTGGCGGCGGCTAACCGAGCAGCAGCGGGCCGAAGCCGTCGCCGCGGTCGAGGAAGCCTACGAGGGCACGTCGGCCGACGAGGTCCCCGCCGGGATGGTTCAGGAGCTTGAGGACGCGGTCCGTGACTATGCGGCGTCCGAAGCTGTGTACCTGCCGATCGAGGTCCGCCGTGAGTCCTTCGCCCTGTTCATCGCCACCATCGTGCTGAGTACGCTGATGACGCTGGCGTTTACCAGTGACACCGCGGATGGTGTGCTGACCAAGGCCGTGGAGCTCAGTGTCCTGGCCGGGGTGTCGATGGTCGCGGCCGGGAAGGCGTGGGACCGCTACAGCGGTATTGAGCAGGCCGACGGGGACGAGGGGAGCTAGGCGCCACACATAACAGACCTCCGCGGCTACCCCGGGCAATACCAGGCTATGAGGGGAACCGCCGTCGCGCACATGCAAGGGCCCGCAGCCGCACTCCGCTGGGCGTCTGGCTCGCCACCGACGCTTCTTCGCGCGCTGGCGCCGCAGTCGTCCCCGCCAGCGCGGGGGTGCTCCGGAGTCCGACAGGATCGCCTCGACCGCGGCGATGCCCTCCTCGCCGACGCGGGGGTGTTCCGTCCTCGAACCAGGCGGAGCCCATCCTCACGTTGGGGGTGTTCCGCTGGGCGAGCACATCGTCCGCCTGGAGCGGGAGTCCTCCCTGCCGACGCGGGAGTGCTCCGTTCGCGGTTGATCTGACGACCGGAGACACGACGTCCTCCCCACCGATGTGGGGGTGTTCCGTCGGGTTTGCTCTGGCCCCGCCGCAGCGTGATGTCCTCCCCGCCGACGTGGGGTGTTCCGCAGTACGCGGACAACCTACGGGCCGGCATCGCGTCCTCCCCGCCGACGCGGGGGTGCCCCGTTGATGATGTCCGTCTCGGAGGTCACCGCGCCGTCCTCCCCGCCGACGCGGGGATGTTCCGTTCCCCATCAATCACCGCCTGAAGGCCGCCGCGTCCTCCCCGCTGACGCGGGGTTGCTCCGATAGGCGCCAGGATGTAGGCGACCTGCCACGGGTCCTCTCCGCGGACGCGGGGTTCCGGCTCTTGGTGGTGTTCTGCCTGGCTACACGCCGTCCTCCCCACCGACGTGGGGGTGTTCCGTCGGGTTTGCTGCACCCCGTCCGAGCGTGGAAGTCCTCCCCGCCGACGCGGGGGCGTTCCGGAGGAGGGCGTCCGGCCGATGGAGTGGTACCGGTCCTCCCCGCCGACGCGGGGGTGATCCGAAGCCCGGGTTGGGGCCGATCGACGTGGCGCGGTCCTTCCCGCCGACGCGGGGGTGTTCCGTAGCACCCCTCGACCAGGATGTTTCGGCTCGGGTCCTCCCCGCCGACGCGGAGGTGTTCCGACGTTCAGCTCCAGGTCGAAGCCCTGGAACGTGTCCTCCCCGCCGACGCGGGGGTGTTCCGGCCCATCAGCAGATGCGCGAGGAGATCCGGCGGTCCTCCCCGCCGACGCGGGGGTGGTTCGATGCGCCGGATGCCCGAGGCCAGCTTGCGTTCACCCTTCCCGCCGACGCGGGGGTGTTCCGTAGCTGTGCGGCATGCGGTACTCCCGGCACAGGTCCTCCCCGCCGACGCGGGGGTACTCCGATGGAGTCGACGTCGCTGGCGTACTTGTTTTGATCCTCCCCGCCTAGGCGGGGGTGTTCCGTTGATGTTGTCGACGCGGCAGGCGACCGCACCGTCCTCCCCGCCGATGCGGGGGGGGGATCCGTGGGCGAAACGCATCCGGTGGGACCAGGTGGGGTCCTCCCCGCCGACGCGGGGTTGATCCGGTACGGGCGGACCTCGTCGGGTATGGGTTGCGGTCCTCCCGGCCGACGCGGGGGTGTTCCGGAGGATCAGGGCAGCATCGACCTCGAGGCTGCGGCGGGGCTGGGCTGGACTTGCCGGGAACGCAAGGGGCACTCCTATGAGCGGGGGCTATCCTCGGTCGACGGACGCAGCAGGGAGAATGTCTGCCATGACAGAGGGATGGGGGGCGGTTGCTGCTGCCCTGATTGCGGGCGTCGTCGCAGTCGCAGGTAGCTTCATCGGTATCTACGTCGGGCGACGCCAAGTCCAGGACGAAGCACACATTGAGCATGAGCAGTGGCTTCGAGACCAACGGCAAGAGGCGTATGCCGCGTTCCTGGCTAGGTGGGATGCGGCCTACACCGGCATGAAGCAGGAAGCTGCACGCCTCAATGAGCAATGGGAGGCGATGGAAGAGCACGGGCTGGACATCAGTGTTGACGAGGACGACTTGGAGCGTGCTCAAGAGACCGCAGAACATCTCATGCAGCCGATAAGAGCAGTTCAGGAACGCGTACTGCTTCTTGGCCCGGACGTCGTCGACCATGCTGTCGAACGTATGGCGCGGGCGTTGGAAACGCTTCGAGCTGCCTTTGTTGACCACCTCGCCCCGATCGTCCGTCCGCGGCCAGCAGTGCGCTGGAACAGAGCCGTACAGGCCATGGAAGAGGCTCGGGCGGAGATGACTACCGTGATGAGGGCAGAGGTGCGGTCGGCTCCCACTGTCGGCCGCTGAACGGGTCCTCCTCGCCGACGCGGGGGTGTTTCGCCGTCTAGGCCGTACCAGACGGCGTACAGGTCGTCCTCCCCGCCGACGCGGGGGTGTTTCGGAGCAAGTATGCGTCTGACCCCCGCAGAAGACGTCCTCCCCGCCGACGCGGGGGTGTCCCGGACGGCACCATCTACCTCGTCGGGTACGGTCGGTCCTCCCAGCCGACGCGGGGGTGATCCGAAATTCGTCCAGTCCGAGATGGACCGCCTCGGGTCCTCCTCGCCGACGCGGGGGTGTTCCGAGGATCAAGGACAGCGCCACGGACTTGCCGGTGTCCTCCCCGCCGGCGCGGGGGTAGTCCGCAGCTCGGACTCTGCCGACGCCTCGGCATCCGTTCCTCCTCGCCGACGCGGGGGAGTTCCGCCCGCGCCGGCGTCCCACGTCTGGGCAATGCTGTCCTCCCCGCCGTTCAGCGGCTCACTGTGGGCCGACAGGCCAAGGGTGCGTCCTCCCCGCCGAGGCGGGGGTGCTCCGCCCTTGGCCTGCTCCTCGGTGGATACGCGAAGGTCCTCCCCGCCGACGCGGGGGCGCTCCGCCGGACGCCCGCGTGCCGTCGTCCTTGCGCAGGTCCTCCCCGCCGACGCGGGGGTGTTCCGAAGGTGTGGCGGCTCAACGTCGTCGAGACGACGTCCTCCCTGCCGACGCGGGGGTGTTCCGACGCTCGGCGTGCCACTGTGGCGCGGCTCGAAAGGGGTATTCCGATGTCGTCCCGGTTCGGTCCCGACGCTGCATAGTCCTCCCCGCCGACGCGGGGGTGTTCCGGCCAAGGGCATGGAGTCGGAGCGTGTCCGGATGTCCTTCCCGCCGAGGCGGGAGTGTTCCGTAGAAGTCGTATCAGGCGACCTTATGGGGGCGGGGCCTCCCTGCCGACGCGGGGGTGTTCCGATGCCGGAGAAGATGCCGCCGATGTCGCCCAGGTCCTCCCCGCCAACGCGAGGGTGTTCCGCGCGCGACGCCCAGATGTCCCTGACGGACGCCGTCCTCCCCGCTGACGCGGGGGTGTTCCGATGTCGTTGACCTGGTCCCACAGGTCGGTGTCGTCCTCCCCCGCCGACGCGGGGGTGTTCCGCAGCCCGCCACCCGCCCGAACGCCTGACCCGAGTTCTCCCCGCCGACGCGGGGGTGTTCCTGGGACGCCGTACTGCTTGACGTGCGAGCGGGCGTCCTCCCCTCCCCGGCGGGGGTGTTCCGTCGTTGCCGAAATAGTTGCGCCACTTCATGTCGTCCTCCCCGCCGACGCGGGGGTGCTCAGGCCACGCGCACCGTGGTGGCCGTCGCCGTCGTCTCCTCCCCGCCGACGCGGGAGTGTTCCGACGTGGGCGCGCACCGCGTTGCGGCCGTCCCAGTCCCCCCCGCCGACGCGGGGGTGTTCCGGCGTCCGGGCGCAGCCACATCAGCGCGGTCCGGTCCTCCCCGCTGACGCGGGGGTGTTCCGGGCTGGCACGTGCACGAGCTGCCGATGCCGGGATCCTCCCCGCCGATGCGGGGGTGTTCCGCGCGACGGCCTGACCGCCGACACCATCCGGACGTCCTCCCCGCCGACGCGGGGGTGTTCCGCCCAGCGAGTCAGCGATGCGCTTGAACGCCTGGTACACCATCTTCGTCGGAACATCCCCGCGTCGGCGGGGAGGACTCGCGCATCGAGTTCTACACCGGCCTGGCCGTCGCAGCACCCCCGCGTCGGCGGGAGGACAGCGCGGTGGTGCCCACTGCGCCGAGGGCGATCGGAACACCCTCGCGTCTGCGGGGAGGATCTGAAGGAGGCGACCCTCGGTCGCCGGTACGGCGGAACGCCCCCGCGTCGGCGTGGAGGACGAGGCACACCACCCCGCACGTGCCGCCAACCCCCAGCTCAGTCGGCTGCGCCGTGACACCGCAGGTAGGTGACCAGTTGGCGGTGACACCGGAAGCATGTGGAATCTCCACAAGGCGGCAGCGTGAGCGGCGGTGCCGTTCCGCAACGCCTGACTCAACCGCCAGCCAGGTCAGCATTGGTCCGGTCACCACCGAACCTGCAAACGCCTACGCCAGCGCTGAAGCCGGGAAGAGGGCCTCTCATCACCCTGACGAGGCGTCAGCAAAGTCAGCATCAGGTCAGCAAGGGTCCTGCCACAGCCGCCCAAAGACAGCCACACCGTGGAATCGCCAACCGCACCGACCTGAGCCAGCCGGCTGTACGGATTCCTTCTGGCAGGCGGGCAGAAGCCAGTACGAATTACCCGGCAGCCCGCCAATTAGCAGCCACCGACGCTCACGTGTTTCCGCAGGTCAGCACACCCTTCCCCGCGGTTTCAGCGGCACCGGCGGCAGTTCCGGTGCGGGCAGGGGGGCACCGTCGTACCCCTTCACCTCCCCGAACCGGGAGCCTTCCATCCAGTCCTGACGGGCCTGTACGATCTCCTCTTGAGATCGCCCGATCCAGTTCCAGAACAAGTGGAGCAGGCCTACATCGGCGAGCTGTCCATCAAAACGAGCTGCTTGTCGACCCTCCAGCTTGGTTTGGTCCGGCACCTGCTGCGGCCGACTGCCCATGTCTGGGGCCGTTCCTTGACCGGTGCATCGGCTACTCGCGAGGATCGGCGCTAACAACGGCTAACACAATGAGGTGGATCGACCCTGACGGCCGTTGCCGACATGGGAGTTGAGCGTTCGGCCTGGTGTGGAGAGTTCGCCGTGGATGGTGTCGGATGAGCTGTGGGACCGCCTGAAACCGCTGCTGCCGCAGCGCGAGCGGCGCTTCAGGTACCCGGGCCGCAAGCCGCTGCCGGACCGGGATGTGCTGTGCGGGATCCTCTACGTACTGCACACCGGGATCCAGTGGGAGTACCTGCCGAAGCAACTCGGTTTCGGCTCGGGCATGACGTGCTGGCGACGGCTGCGGGACTGGAACGAGGCCGGCATGTGGCAACGGCTTCACGAGGTACTGCTCGCCGAGCTGAACGCGGCGGCGAAGCTCGACTGGTCCCGCTGCGTGGTCGACTCCTCGCACGTCAGGGCGTTAAAAGGGGGACCCACACGGGCCCCTCGCCGGTCGACCGGGGCCGAGCCGGCTCGAAACATCACCTGATCACCGACGGACACGGCACCCCGCTCGCGGTCCTGCTGACGGGCGGCAACCGCAACGACGTCACCCAGCTGCTGCCGTTGCTTGACGCGATCCCGCCCGTCCGTGGCCGGGCCGGCCGTCCCCGTCGAAAGCCGGATTCACTCTTCGCCGACCGCGGCTACGACCACGACCTTTACCGCAACCAGGTCCGCGACCGAGGCATCGTGCCAGTCATCGCCCGCCGCGGCACCCGGCACGGCACAGGACTGGGCACCTACCGGTGGGTGATCGAGCGGAACTTCGCCTGGCTCCACGGCTTCCGACGCCTACGCATCCGCTGGGAACGGCGGGCCGACATCCACGAAGCGTTCCTCAAGCTCGCCTGCTGTCTCATCACCCATTGACAGCTCGGCTCATTGTGTTAGCCGTTGTAAGAGACCCCGGCACGAGGACGGTCGTACGCCGGCCAACGTGAGCCAGTGGCGGGTTGCTGCCGGAGCGGCCGTCATGCGGGCGCTTCAGCGACTACCATCTCGTTGAGCGCGACCGGCCGTGGGGGGCACCGCGGGGCAGCGTGTCCGCTCGGGGGTTGGGGGGACTGTGCCGATCGTCTTCGTACACGGAGTGGGCACGCGCGAGTCGGTCGCATATCGCCGGGCGGTGGCGCAACGCGATGCGCTGATGCGCGCAGTACTGGGGCCCGTCCTTTGTTCGGCAGCCGCTGAGTTGAGCGTGCTGAATCCCTACTGGGGGGATCTCGGAGCCAAGTTCGCCTGGAACAACGCCTCATATCCTCCTGGCGGAGTGGAGGCCTTCGGCGGTGACGCCTCACCAGACCTGTCTGCTCTTCTGAGCGAGTTACTCGATGACGCCGTCCCTGAACCCAACCAACTGGTCACGGCACTAGCTCGGAAATCGCCCTGCGAAGCAGTCGACCTGTTGTGGATGCTCGCGACGGAACACGCGAGCGTCCAGGATGCAGACGTTCTGGCCGGGATGGGCGCCGAGGCTGCTGTCCTGGCTGAACGCGCTGCGGTGGGACGGGCAACGACGTGGCCCACTGACGCTGCCAATGACGACGAGTTCTTGCTGCGACTGATCGGTGAACTGACCGGCGGGCTCGCTGCATCCGTACCCGCACAGGAGGCTTTCGGTGGTCGGGCCAGCGGCAGAAGGGTCGCTGTCCTCCGCCTTCGCGAGGCTCTCGGTCGAGTGGCGAGGGCCGCTCCGCGCGGCGGCGCGTCCGCACTTCGGCTGGTCGCACGTCGACCCGCACATTCCACAGGTACCCAGTTCATCGGCGACGTACTGGCCTACTTTCGACAGCGAGAGGACCTCGATGGCCGGGCACCCATAGCCATGCGAGTCGCCGAGGCGATCGACGAGGGTGCACGGCTGCGTACGTCTGCCGATCCGTGGCTTGTCGTCGTCGCGCACAGTATGGGCGGCAACATCGCCTACGATCTGCTGTCCCATCTGCGCCCGGACCTGGAGTGCGATGTCTTGGTCACCGTGGGCTCGCAGGTCGGCCTGTTCGCCGAGCTGGGGCAGTTCCCGGCCGTTGCACCGCCAGAGGATCCCGCAAGTGACCGAGCCCCCGTACCAGTGGGTGTCAGGAACTGGATCAATGTGTTCGATCCACTCGACCTCCTGTCCTTCGTCATCGGTCCGGTCTTCGCCACTGGCGAGGACTACCGGTATTCGACCGGTCGCGGTCTTCTGGCTGCCCATTCTTCCTATTTCCGGCTGCTGAGCTTCTATCGCCGCCTCGCTGAACGTATGGCGGTAGTCCTGCCTGCGGAGCGCCATGCCTGAGCCCGTCAGAGACCTTTTTCATGGGCCCAGTGCCGCAAGTCCCGCCTTGCATGCCCTCGTCATCGGCGCGGGGGAATACCCCTTCCTGCCCGGGGGCATTCGGTACCGGGTCGGGGACGGACCGCTGTGGGAGGGGATGACGCAACTCACGTCGCCTCCCAGGTCCGCACTCGCGTTTGCCCAGTGGCTGGTGAACGGCGAACGTGGCCAGTGGACCGTGCCCGTGGGCAGTGTGGATCTGCTGCTCTCCTGCCCGGCCGGCGACAGTTTCACCGAGTCAATACCCGCCGCCTCACTCGACCCGACGATCGAAAACATTCGTGACGCTTTTCAGGCGTGGGCGGCTCGCTGTGCCGCCCACCCGGACAACATTGCTCTTCTCTACTTCTGCGGCCACGGGCTACAGGGAGACGGTCAGTACCTTCTCGCAAGCGACTTCAATCGCTACAGCGCCGCCCCATTCACTCAGGCGTTCGACTTCGATGAGACACGCCTCGCCCTCCAGCAAACCGGGCCCCGCACCCAGTTGTATGTCGTTGACGCTTGCCGCGACAGCTGTCTGGAGCGACCGTACGGAGGCGTTCCCGGACTCGCCGTGCGGGATTTCTTCAAAGTGAACGTGTGCGAGAACGAATTGACCATCAGGCTCCCGGCTTTCGACCAGGCGCAGACCGAGCGTCATGAAGTGTCCCGTCTCACTCACGCTCTGATCCGATCCCTGGAAGGACAAGCTGCGACCCCTGACGAATCGCAGGACGGTTGGGAAGTCCGCACCGACGGCATCAGGCGAAGCATCAGCCAACTGTTGGCAGTGGAGTTGGGTGAGGGGTGGTCCTACCGCGCCGTCGAGGCGACTGGGTTCGGTGATGTTCCGCTGTACCGTCTCGACGGACCGCCTCCCGCCCAGCTGACTGTTCGTTGCCTGCCACCCGAGGTCGCAGGTCGTACCAAGCTGGCTTGCGTGCCGCAGCATCCACCGGATCTGCCCACCGTGGACTGTGGCACGGCACGGGATCTCGGTACGGATGAGCGAGGCCAGTCGATTCAGGAATGGCACGTGGAACTCACCGCCGGCTTCTACACCGTCAGTGCGCACTGTGACAGCACGACCGTCAGCCGCCCACACGGTGTCTGGCCGCCACATTCCAGGCTTCATATGCAGGTGGCTACGTGAGCGAACGAATCGAGATCACTCTCGTCTCCCGTGACAATGTGCTTGACGGCACGCCGATCCATCTCCAGATCGTCGACAGCGGGCACCAATGCATCCGCAACGGGATCGTGCGGGTGGGCGCTCCGCATGTCCTAGACCTGCCGCATGGGACATACGCGGTACGTGCGCCGCTGCCGTCCGGGGATGTCACGGAAAGTGGATTCCACGTTTCCACAGGGGGCAGGTCACATCCCGTCCCGATGGGCCTGGTACCTCACCTTCCGCATGCCTGGCTTGAGCCGGCGGCCGTCCTCACCCCACCCGCTCACATCCATTCGGACGTTCTGACGCACACGGCGTTCTCCACGGCATGGATCCGGCTGTGGGCCTGCCACGGCAGCGCCTGGCAGGTCGTTCCATGGCCTCATCCATCAGTGCTCCGCTCCGCCCACGGCGTGCGATTCGCCTTCCGCGGTCTGGATGTTGTGCCGCATGCCATTCAGGTAGGTACTGCCTTCACTCCGTGGCACATCACACGGCTGCCCCTCACTGCCGCTCCCCTCGTCACCGTACGCCCGGCCGTTCGACCCACACACCTGCGTGTGTCCGTTCTCTCCGGCGAAACTGCCGCAGACGCGCTTCTCGGGTATCTCGCCAGCGGCGACACCCGGGCAGCCGAGCTGATCGGACGCTCGTTGACCAGGGACCCGAAGGCCAGTCACACACAGTTCCAAAGCGCGGGTCTGAACTATCACCTGCTGCACTCCGGAGCGGGCGCCGACCTACGACCGGAGCTGCTGCTCGCCACCGCCGGCACGGCTGACGGGGCTCTGCTGTCCGCATGGGCCTTGCTCGAGCGCATGCGCGCCGGCTTGACCGAACAGTCAGCCGAGCAAGTCTGCCTGGCTTTTTTACGCGCCGCTTCCGCCGGACTCCCCAGCTGCGCACAGGGTCTGGTGAAGCTGATCGACGGCCTGCGACTCGCGGCGTCGAGCCACACCGCCTCCCACGAGGACGCTCGAGCCGTACTCGATGAGTATTCGCGGTACCTCGCGCACACCGATATGACATCACCGCTACTGGCCTTCCATGGCAGCCGCCCCGACACGCCTGGCTTGTGGAAACCTGGGACGGCAGAAATCCCCTATGGAGCGGTGCTACTCACCAGCCCGCCCTTGGACTACGACTCGTCGGCAGCAGAACCTCAATGCGCCACACTGCCCGGTGACCTGGTGATGCAAGCCATCCGTACTCTCGATGTGGGCTTGGAATGGCGCATGCCAGTGACGCGGTGGACCGAGGCCGCCGACTGCGTCAGCCTGCTGCAACGCTCCCTGACCGATGCGGATTGGGAAGCATTCGGGCAAGCGACGCATGGTCTGCGCGAGCTGTTCGCCCACCGTGGCGAGTCTGTGGGAGCAGTGCACGCTCCGGACTGGATCCGGTCCTCCATGCGGGAGCTGCTGGCACGCTGTTCTGCGGTGTGCGGGCGGTCGGTCGAACCGCCTCAGTCCGCCCCCGCCTTCGAAGCGGCCCTGCTCCAACCGCATCACGCATCATCCGACACGCCGCACAACGGCAGGCCAGACAACGACAGCACCGTCAGCCTTTACGCGACTGCGTTCGACACCGACGACGCCGCCCTGCTGGAAACCAGCATCGGCCAGTTCCGGCAACTCCTCGACACCATGGAGGGCACCGACCCTCTCCGCCCCACCGTGCTGGTCAACTACGCAATCGCCTTGTGGACTCTGAACGAATGGACCGATGAGATCTCGCCCCAGGGCGACCCCGTGCGCTGCTTGTCCGAGGCAATCTCCCTGACCGGCCCAAGAAGTGAAAAATTCCACCACCGGGTGTCCTGCCTGCACGTGGTACGCACGATGCGCATGGAGGGGCGCGAGAGTGCCCCCAACGACACCACGCGCCCGGGTCGGGCCAAAGTGCTCGTGCCCAAGACCCAGGACCAACTGAGCCAGCCCCTGGAGCTGAGGCTGATGCCGGCTGCTCCGACGGAAGCCGCACGGCCCGTGCAGATACCAGAACAAACGCGGGTACGTCGGCCCGCAGACCCCCCGCGCCCACGCAAACGAGCCCGGGTCCTGCCCCGCTACGACTACGAGCACTACAGCCGTCTGGCAGGTCCACTGACACAGCCTCCGGCTCATGGCACGTACCGGGTCCAGTTCCGCTCGCTGCTGGCCCAGGAGCCGCACCGCTTCCGGGTCGCACTCATGCTCGCTGCCGCCCCCTTGCTCGGCTTCGTCCTCCTGGCATGGCTCTTGCAGCCCGACCACTGGAGCTCGGCGCTGTCCGACGACGGCTGGCCGAGAGTCCTGCACGTCACCATGATTGCTCTTATCGGACTGATCGAGCTGAGTCGACAGGTGCCCCTGATCTCCAGCACCCTGTCCACGCTGATGGCCAGAGACCCTGTACCCGTGGTTCCCGAGACCGGGACCAGGGTCGCCTTCCTCACCACATTCGTGCCAGGCAAGGAGCCGCTCGACTTGCTCCGAGCCACCCTGGAGGCCGCCGTACGCCTGCGCCACCGCGGCCTCCTCCACGTCTGGTTGCTCGACGAGGGCAATGATCCCGAAGCCCGACTCCTGTGCGAACGGCTCGGGGTGCACCACTTCTCCCGCAAGGGCATTGCACGGTGGAACCAGGCACGCGGCCCCCACCGGGCTCGGACCAAGCACGGCAACTACAACGCCTGGCTCGACGCCCATGGCGACGACTACGACTACTTCGCCTCGGTTGACACCGACCACATCCCGCTCCCCAACTACCTTGAGCGGATCCTCGGCTACTTCCGTGATCCGGACGTGGCGTTTGTCGTGAGCCCGCAGGTGTACGGCAACAACGACAGCTCAGTGGCCAGAGCGGCGGAAAGCCAGCAGTTCTTCTTCCACGCGCTGACGCAGCGCGCCGGCAACCGTTACGGCTCTCCCATGCTGGTCGGTACCAACAACGCCTTCCGGGTCAAAGCTCTGAAGAGCGTCGGCGGACTGCAGGACTCCATCACCGAGGACCTGGCGACCGGACTCGACATCCACCGGACCCGCAACCCTGCGACAGGGAAGCGCTGGCGGTCCGTCTACACCCCAGACGTCCTGGCAGTCGGGGAAGGCCCCAGCAACTGGACGGATTACTTCTCCCAGCAGCGACGGTGGAGCCGCGGGACCTACGAGGCAATCCTCAAGCAGTTCCCGCGGGCCATACTGCGGCTGTCGCCGGGACGTCTCCTCCACTACGGGCTGATGATCGCTCATTTCCCGGTCATGGCACTCAACTGGTGCCTCAGTGCGTTGAGTTGCTGCCTTCTCGTGATCGTCGGCGTTGGAAGCGTCGACATCGACGCTGGTACGTGGATCATGCTGTACGGCAATGCCCTCGCAGTGCAGTTGGGCGTCTATGTCTGGAACCGACGTCACAACGTCAGCCCTCACGAGCCAGAGGGGTCCTCCGGAGTGACCGGCATGATCATGTCTGCGATGGCCGCCCCCATCTATGCCCAGGCACTCGCAGGCGCGCTGCTACGCCGTCGCAGCAGGTTCGTTGTCACACCCAAAGGGGAAGCTGCCAGCCCTGACCGCCTCAGGACGTTCGTCCCACATCTGTTGTGGAGTCTGGTGTTCTTCGCCATCATCGTGTACGGCGTCGTCCACCTGCGAACGGTCAGCCCTGTCGGCATGGTGTGGTCCGGCGTCGGGCTGGCACTCGCCCTCGCGCCCGCGACCTGGTGGCAGGTGAGCCGCCTGCGAGCCGCTCGCGAAGTCCTTGCCCATGCCTTGGGCCAGGCCTTCCTCGGGGGGCTGTCGCAGACAGACTCCTCCACCGAAGGCGGCGACGCTGCCCGCCCGCCATGGGCCCAAGCGCCCCTGCAAGACGAAGAACGGAACGCGTCTGTTCGACAGCAGAGCCATAGCAGAGACCGCTCTTGATCAGATGGCCGGCTGCCCCCAACTTCACTCTTCGATCATCCGCTGAAGCAATCGAAGAGCTGCCGTCCTACTGGGGACGCTCGTCCACAGGGATTGGGGCCTGGGGCCCTTGCACATCTGGTGGGCGAACTCGGTGTGCGCGTCGTTCTGCCTCAGCACGCCGCGCCGGTGTGCCTCGTCGAGGAAGCGCATCAGGCGCATCGGAGGCGGTCGCCGCGCAGCGCAAGCGAGCAGCGGACGACGGTGTACTGCCCATACGCCGCACGCAAGAACCCGAAGGCAAGACCCACCGCCACGGCGTTCGCGATTCCGACCCTCAGCCTGAACAGGACGTCACTTCCGGGCCTTGGCGGGAATCGTGGCCCGAGTCCGGCGCTCACCCCGACCGCCAGGCCACCAGCCAGCGCAGGGGCCCGGAAGATCCCGTCGATCCTCGCCAGGGAGAGTGCCGGTCCGGTGAGCGTCGCAGTGTCCACCCGCGCTGCCTTCAGGCATCCCGCGACACTGTCCAGGATGATGAGGATCTCTGAAATCGGCCGAGGACGCTCTCCCCTCCACTTCGTTGCGTCTTGAAGCGTGTGGGGAATGGGGGGAGCGAAGAGCGCGTGTGAGGGCCCAGCGACCGAAGGTCGCCGGCCCTGTTGATCGGTGACGGTCAGGCGAAGTCGTTGCCCGCGGTGCTCACGGAGTCCGCCGCGAGGAGGTGATCTCGCGAACTCTGCCGGCGATGGTGGGACGGGCCGCTTCTGAGGTGGCCAGCAGGGCGACGATGGTGACGGGCTGATCGCAGTGCGGGCAGTTCCGGACGGCTCCGCGGCCCGCCGACGCCGACCTGGCAGCCGTCCAGACCGGCGGACGGCGACGTCACGCAGGGACGCCGAGCGGCGGGTGCTCCAGCACGCGGGGCTTGTACTCGACCAGCTGGATGCGGCCGTCGAAGGTGCGGTGCTCGATCATCTCGAGGGCAACGTCCGGATAGCCGTCGTAGATGCGTTCTTCGCCCGTGGCCCCGGTGATCACCGGGAACATCACGACCCGGAAGCGGTCGACGAGTCCGGCTCGCAGCAGGGACCGGCACAGGCTGAGGCTGCCGATCGTACTGAGGAGCCCCGAGCCACTCGACTTCATGGCGCGGACCGCCGCGACGGCGTCGTCGCGGACGAGCGTGGAGTTGGCCCACGTCAGTGGCTCCTTCAGCGAGGAGGAGAACACCACCTTGGACGCTTGCGTGAGCTCGTCGACGGACGCCTCTTCCTCGGGCCTGAACTCGTCTTGGCCCTCCGGGACCTCGCCTGCGGCGAAGCCCGACATCAGGCGGTAGGTGTTCGCTCCCATCAGGTAGGTGGCCTCGGACTGCTCGCCGAGCCATGCGAGGTACTCCGGACCCTCGAGGCCCCAGAACCCGGGCCATCCCTCTCCCGATGCGTGGCCGTCGAGGGAGGTGATGAAGTCGACGAGAAGCTCCGACATGACGGTGTCCTTTCCTGGGGTGTCACGAGCTTGGACCGGCCGGGAGCCACAAACTCATCGGCCGTGCTGTGGAGTAACGAGAAAACTCATGACGCTGCAGCCGATCAGATCGGCGGAGCGGCACCGCTTCGGAGGGCCGGAGACTTATATGATTGCACTATGCACACAGTCGAGTAATGATCTCCACTCGATTGAGAACGGCCAATTGCGTTCTGTCAAAGCTCGAGCTCAGCCCCACCCGCGAACGGCCCACCACGCTCTACTGGGTGATCGGTGGGGCTTCGTCGCCCGACGTCGACAGCGGGTACTTCATTCACTCACCTGCGACGGCGGCGGAGCACTTCCGCGAGTACGGCCCCGTTCCGATCGACGGCGAACCGATCGCGCTGGTCTCCGCCAGTGACGGCGGCGGCCATCTGTTCGCGATCGGAGCCAGCGGACAAGTCTGGAAGTCCACCACGGCCTCCTAGTTTGACGACTTCGAGGTCACCGCGTCCGGCTTGCAGGAGTTCCTCGAACAGCTCGGCCGCCGGATCGCGAACCAGACCTAATCATCGGCCGAGGACAAACGGGCCCCTGCCCCAGGAGGTCATTCCATAGCTGGGAATCGCGAGCAGGTGTGGGGACCCCCTGAGCAGGGGGCGGCCATTTTCAAAGAGCGCCATCAAGGACGGCGGTGACGACGCCGAAAGGCAGGCCCCGGCCAAACTGCAGGCGGCTCCCGGCCGGGGCTGTTGATGAGCGGGTCGATCGCGATGACCTCCGGCCGCCCGGTGAGGACGGCGGCGAATCCGCCCGCGAATCCTCCGAGCAGGCCGGCCCGGAATCCACCCGCCGACCCGACGGTGATGCAGGCTGCTAGCCCCGGTCAGCGAGAGCCCTACCCCCTCTATTGCGCCGAACTGCAGCATGGCGAGGAGGGTGCCGGTCAGGCCGCCCATCAGACCCCCACCGAGTGCGCGGGTCATGCCCGAGCCGGAGCCGAACAGCCGCCGTCCGAGGATCCCGCCGCCGACAGCGGCTATCAGCCCGACCCCCGCCGAGGCGGGCATCTGTAGTCCGTAGACGCCCAGAAGGGCCGCGGGGCAGCCGAAGAGAGCCCGGGAAGCAATCGTAGCCCGGCCTCGCCGAGGCGCCACCAATGCCCTGAACGGACTCGCCGCGAGGTCAGGGCATCACCACCCCCACGGGCCTGCGCATGCGTGACTCCTTGCAGCGCACCCGGCCGCGGACCACTGACAAGCAAGGTCACGCTGGTGATCTTTCACCAAGATCAACCTATACCCAGCACGCCCGAGTACGGCCCCGCGTGACCTTCGCAAGCGCAAGGTCGATACTGCAGACATGAGGCTCTCGCTGACACGCATCCGCCCCGCAGCCAGCCACCTGACGCACCGTCATCAAGGTCAGCATTAAGTCAGCAGCAGTACCGCCAGAACCCGCTTCCGACCGCCATGGACCGCCAAGATCGACAACTGAAGAAAAGCCTTCTGACCAGCAAAAACGCAGGTCATGAGCTGACCTGCTAAGCTCGCTAGGAGATACCCATGAAGATGCTGATCAACGTCCCGGAGACCGTGGTCGCGGACGCGCTGCGCGGCCTGGCGGCTGCCCACCCGGAGCTGACCGTGGACGTGGAGAATCGGGTGATCGTGCGGCGGGACGCTCCCGTGGCCGGGAAGGTGGGGCTGGTCTCGGGCGGGGGCTCGGGACACGAGCCGCTGCACGGTGGATTCGTGGGCCCCGGCATGCTGTCGGCGGCCTGTCCGGGCGAGGTGTTCACCTCCCCGGTGCCGGACCAGATGCTGCGCGCGGCGGCCGCCGTGGACAGCGGTGCCGGTGTGCTGTTCATCGTGAAGAACTACACCGGTGACGTGCTGAACTTCGACATGGCCGCCGAGATGGCCGAGGACGAGGGCATCCAGGTCGCGAAAGTGCTGGTCAACGATGATGTGGCGGTGACCGACAGCCTGTACACGGCCGGGCGGCGCGGTACGGGCGCGACCCTGTTCGTGGAGAAGATCGCGGGTGCCGCCGCCGACGAGGGCATGCCGTTGGAGCGGGTCCAGGCGATCGCCCGGCAGGTGAACGAGAACTCCCGGAGTTTCGGTGTCGCGCTGAGCGCGTGCAGCACGCCGGCCAAGGGCAGCCCCACCTTCGATCTGCCGCCCGGGGAACTGGAGTTGGGCATCGGCATCCACGGCGAACCGGGCAGGGAGCGGCGCGCGATGATGACCTCCGGCGAGATCGCCGAGGCCGCCGTCGAAGCGGTGGTGGAGGACCTCAGGCCGAGCAATCCGGTGCTGGTCCTGGTCAACGGCATGGGTGCGACGCCGCTGCTCGAGCTGTACGGCTTCAACGCCGAGGTGCACCGGGTCCTCGCCCAGCGCGGCGTCGCGGTGGCCCGGGTCCTCGTGGGCAACTACGTCACCTCCCTGGACATGGCGGGCGCCTCGCTCACCCTGTGCCAGGTCGATGAGGAGCTGCTGCGGCTGTGGGACGCGCCGGTGAAGACACCGGGGCTGCGCTGGGGCGTGTGACAGGTAAGGGGTAGAGGATCACCACGTACCTACCACGCAAGGAGACCCAGTGCTCGACGCCGATTTCTTCCGCCGCTGGATGACGGCGACCGCCGCGTCCGTGGACCGCGAGGCGGAACGGCTCACCGCCCTCGACTCCCCCATCGGGGACGCCGACCACGGCAACAACCTCCAGCGCGGGTTCACGGCCGTGGCCGCCGCGCTGGAGGAGGAGTCCCCCGGCACGCCGGGCGGGGTCCTGACACTGGCCGGGCGCCGACTGATCTCGACCGTCGGCGGCGCCTCGGGGCCGCTGTACGGGACGCTGCTGCGCCGTACCGGCAAGGCGCTCGGGGATACCGCCGAGGTCAGTGCGGAACAGCTGGCCGAGGCGCTGCGGGCGGGCGTGGACGCGGTCATGACGCTCGGTGGCGCCGCACCGGGCGACAAGACCATGATCGACGCGCTGGTACCCGCGGTGGACGCGCTGGGTGACTCGTTCGCGGCGGCCCGCACCGCCGCCGAGGAGGGTGCCGTGGCGACGACGCCCCTGCAGGCGCGCAAGGGCCGGGCGAGCTACGTGGGCGAGCGCAGCATCGGGCACCAGGATCCGGGTGCCACCTCGGCCGCGCTGCTGATCGCGGGACTCGCGGAGGCCGCCGGTGAGTGACGAGCGGCTCGTGGGGATCGTGCTGGTGTCGCACAGCGCGGAGGTGGCCGCGTCGGTCGCCGCGCTGGCGAAGGGGCTCACGGGCGGTGGCCCGGCGGTCCCCGTCGCCCCGGCGGGCGGCACCGAGGGCGGCGGGCTCGGCACGAGTGCCGAGCTGATCGCCGCGGCGGCCGCATCCGTCGACCGCGGTGCCGGGGTCGCCGTGCTCGCAGACCTGGGCAGCGCGGTGCTCACGGTGAAGGCGATGCTCGCGGAAGGCGACGAACTCCCGGAGGGGACACGCCTGGTGGACGCGCCGTTCGTGGAGGGAGCCGTGGCCGCGGTCGTCACGGCGGCCACCGGGGCGGACCTGACGGCGGTGGAGTCGGCCGCCGCGGAGGCGTACACGTACCGGAAGGTGTGAGGCGTGGATGCGGCCGGGTGCGCCGGAGAGGCGGTGTTCCCGGCCGCATGCGCGCCCGTGACGCACCGTCAGCCGCTCAGCTCCCGTCGACGAACTGCCGCGCCGCCCGCTCCCCCGTCGTCACGGCCGCCGCGTGGTCCTCGATGGGGGACACCCGGGTGTTTTTGAAGACGATGTAGGTGACGCCGGAGGGCACGCCCCCGCCGTGCGGGTCCGGGCGGATGCCGAGCGCCTCGGCGGTGGCGTAGGACGCCTCGCCGATGATCTTCTTTGGGCCCGTGTCGCCGACGACCGCGTACTGCACCCGGTCGCGGTACACGACGGCCACGACCGAGCCGCCGCCCACGCCGTGGTCCCGGTAGTCCCAGATGCGGCTCGGCGCCGGTACGACGATGAAGGGGAGGCGTTCGGCGCTCAGCGGGCGGCCGTCGGACTGCGCGTAGGCCGTGCTCTCGGCGAAGTAGGGGTCGGTGCGCCGGTTGCAGCGGGCTCCGGGGCGGCCGTCGCAGTCGATGTCCATGTCGGCCTTCCAGTACACGGCGTCGCGGATGCCGCAGACCGGGATGTCGGCCGGTGCGCCGGCGTCGCTGCGGTACCGGCCACGGGAGACGGGGGCGCAGTCGCGCACCTTGGCGAGCAGGTCGGCGGCGCGGACGGTGCCTTCGCGCGACACCACCGGCGGGGTGCGCGGCGGGGCCGGAGCGGCGGGCGGTGCCGTCGCGGCGAGCAGGGCGGCGGCTCGGACGGTGCCTTCGCGCGACACCACCGGCGGAGTGCGCGGCGGGGCCGGAGCGGCGGGCGGTGCCGTCGCGGCGAGCAGGGCGGCGGCTCGGACGGTGCCTTCGCGCGACACCACCGGCGGGGTGCGCGGCGGGGCCGGAGCGGCGGGCGGTGCCGTCGCGGCGAGCAGGGCGGAGCTGGCCGCGGCCAGCGTGAGCGACTGAACACGCACGACGGGGGAGCCTCTCCTCGGGGACGTGACGGGCACTCAGCCCAATCTGTCCCCGGGCCGGTCACCGGGCCACCGCTGAGGGGCCGGACGGGGGCACACACCCCCAACCTTTGAGGGGGGCCGGGACTCTGAGTCCGCGTGAGAATCCGGGCCGCCCGGCCACCGGCCGACGCGGGATCCATGCCGGCGGCGGTCCGCGCGTCAGACGTGAACTCACTGACGTACGCCGGGAGTTCGACCGTGAGGAAGTTCAGCGTACGAACTCCTCCCGGGGGGCCACGAACAGCAGCGGCGACGCCCCCGTGAAGGGGGCGCGACCCGGTCCCTCCATCGCCCTCTCGATGTGACCGCGCCAGCCGCGTCATATTGGTCCGGACCATTCTCGAGTACCGCCGCGGGAGGCCGTGACCTGCGAGACCTTTCCGCTCTCCCCTCCCCCTCCGCCGCCTCGCGCTCCGCGCGGCTCTCGCCCTCGGTTCGGGCCGCGCAGCCGTGCGGTCCGGGCGGGGACACCGCTTCTCCATGGGGCGGGCCGCCGGTGCCACCCACCGGATGCGCGTGCGGGCGATGCTGCCGGACGGCACCTGGGGAGGCTACTGGCCGGAGCGGACGGTGACGACGGTTCGAGGCGCCGACGCCGTCCCGGCATCGTCCGGCGGTGGGAACCCGTCACCTGCACGGGGGCACCCGGGATGCGGCCCGGGCCCCGGGCGTCTTGGCTGACCCTGAGGCAGCACGGGCGTTCCCCGACCCTCGGCGGCGCAAGGGATGTACCGCCAACCGTGCCGCCGGAGGGCAGTCCACATGAGCAACTCATCGCCACTTCTCCACTCCGGCCTGACCGTGGCAGTCGCCGCCGCGCTGCCTCTCTTCCCGGCCGCGTCCCCCGCTGTCGCGGGGCCTGGTATCTCCGTGAGCACCACGGGGTCCACGGTGTCGGTCACGACCAGCTCGTGCACCCAGATCAGCGGCAGCTGGGGCACCGCCTCGCTGCTGACGAGCAGTCAGGGCAGCTTCGCCCAGGGCCGTCAGGTGCCCCTGTCGGGTATTCCCACCAGCCAGTCCGCCGCCTGGTCGAACGTGACGCCGGGCACGTACACCGTGATCGTCATCTGCTCGGACGGCACCACCGCGGGCACCCAGTCCGTCATGGTGTCCGCCGCCCCTTCCCCCACGCGGTCCCCCTCGGCCTCGCCGTCCCGCGGCGTCATGGGCGGGGTCGGCGGGTCCTCGACGGACTACGGCACCGTCACGCTGGTGGCGGGCGGCACGCTGGTCGGGTCGGGTGTGCTCGCGACGGCCTGGTACCTGCGCCGGCGCAACAAGCCGCACCGGCTCTGATCCGGTGCGTGACGGCGGCCCGCCCCTTCGAAGCGCTCCGGTCGGGCGGGCCGCCTCATGTGGGTCGGGACAGTCGAATCGGTTCGCCGTCCGGGAGTTCGGGGAAATCCGCGAGGGCGCGCCTGAGCCACCGGGTCCAGAAGGTCTCCAGGTCGATACCCGCCTGCAGCACCAGGTGCCGCAGCCGGTCCTCGGTGCCGTCCCGGCCGGGCGGGAAATCGCGCTTCTCGATCTCCTGGTACTCCGCCAGCTGCCGCTCGTGCAGCTCCAGATGGCGCCGCAGATCGGCCTCCAGGCCCGCCGTGCCGACGACGGCGGCCGCCCTGAGCCGCAGCAGCAGGGTGTCGCGGTGCGGCTTGGGGTCCTGGGAGGCGGCGGTCCAACGGGCCAGTTCGGCGCGGCCCGCGGGCAGGACCTCGTAGCTCTTCTTCTGCCCGCGGGCCGGCTGCTCGGCCGGCAAGGCCCTGATGAGGCCGTCGGACTCCAGCTTTCCCAGCTCGCGATAGATCTGCTGGTGCGTCGCCGACCAGAAGTAGCCGATCGACCGGTCGAACCGGCGGGTCAGCTCCAGCCCGGACGACGGCTTCTCGAGCAGAGCGGTGAGGATCGCGTGCGGGAGTGACATGGCCTCATCCTAGGGACGCGCATCCGCCCTACAGGGCGGCCGCCAGCTCGGTGCCCTGCTTGATCGCGCGCTTGGCGTCCAGCTCGGCTGCCACGTCGGCGCCGCCGATGAGGTGCGTGCTGCGCCCGGCGGCGAGCAGTTCCTCGTACAGGCCGCGGCGCGGCTCCTGGCCCGTGCACAGCACGACGGTGTCGACCTCCAGCACCGCGCTCTCGTCGCCGACGGTGATGTGCAGTCCGGCGTCGTCGATCCGGTCGTAGCGCACGCCCGCGACCATGGTGACGCCGCGGTGCTTGAGCTCGGTGCGGTGGATCCAGCCGGTGGTCTTGCCGAGGCCCGCGCCCACCTTGGACGTCTTGCGCTGGAGCAGGTGGACGGTGCGAGGCGGGGCGGGCCGCACGGGCGCGGCGAGGCCGCCGGGGGCGCGGTAGTCGAGGTCGACGCCCCACTGGCGGAAGTACGTCCGCGGGTCTTCGTGGGCCTTGTCGCCGCTGTCGGTGAGGTACTCGGCGACGTCGAAGCCGATGCCGCCCGCGCCGAGGATCGCGACGCGGTCGCCGACGGGGGCGCCGTCGCGCAGGACGTCGAGGTAGCCGAGGACGCTCGGGTGGTCCACGCCCGGGATGTCGGGGGTGCGCGGGGTGACGCCGGTGGCGACGACGACCTCGTCGAAGCCGTCGACGTCCGCGGCCGTGACGAGTGTGTTCAGCCGGACGTCGACGCCGTGCCAGTCGAGCTGGGTGCGGAAGTAGCGGAGCGTCTCGTCGAATTCCTGTTTGCCGGGGACCTTGCGGGCGACGTTGAGCTGGCCGCCGATCTCGCTCGCCGCGTCGAACAGCGTCACCTCGTGCCCGCGTTCGGCGGCGGAGACCGCGCATGCGAGGCCGGCCGGTCCGGCGCCGACGACCGCGACACGCTTGCGCAACCGGGTCGGGGAGAGCACGAGCTCCGTCTCGTGGCAGGCGCGCGGGTTGACCAGGCAGGAGGTGATCAGGCCGCTGAACGTGTGGTCGAGGCAGGCCTGGTTGCAGCCGATACAGGTGTTGATCGCCTCGGGCCGGCCGGCCTCGGCCTTGGTGACGAAGTCGGGGTCGGCGAGCATCGGGCGGGCCATCGACACCATGTCGGCCGCACCCTCGGCGAGCAACTCCTCGGCGAGTTCGGGGGTGTTGATGCGGTTGGTGGTGACCAGCGGGACGGACACCTCGCCCATGAGCCGCTTGGTCACCCAGGTGTACGCACCGCGCGGCACGGAGGTCGCGATGGTGGGGATGCGGGCCTCGTGCCAGCCGATGCCGGTGTTGATGATCGTCGCCCCGGCGGCCTCGACGGCCTTGGCGAGGGTGATGACCTCGTCCAGGGTCGAGCCGCCCGGGACGAGGTCGAGCATGGACAGCCGGTAGATGACGATGAAGTCCTCGCCGACCGCCTCGCGCACCCGGCGCACGATCTCCAGCGGGAAGCGCAGGCGGTTCTCGTACGAGCCGCCCCAGCGGTCGGTGCGCTGGTTGGTCTGCTGCGCGATGAACTCGTTGATGAGGTAGCCCTCGGAGCCCATGATCTCGACCCCGTCGTAGCCCGCCCGGCGGGCGAGTCGGGCGGCGCGGGCGTAGTCCTCGATCGTCTGCTCGACGTCGGCGTCGGTGAGCTCCCGGGGCGGGAAGGGACTGATGGGCGCCTGGACGGGGCTGGGGGCCACCAGGTCCCGGTGGTAGGCGTACCGGCCGAAGTGCAGGATCTGCATCGCGATCCGCCCGCCCGCGTGGTGCACGGCGTCGGTGATGACCCGGTGCTGCTCGGCCTCGGCCTCGGTGGTGAGCTTGGCGCCGCCCTCGTAGGGCCGCCCCTCGTCGTTGGGGGCGATGCCGCCGGTGACGATCAGGCCCACTCCCCCGCGGGCGCGGGCGGCGTAGAAGGCGGCCATGCGCGCGAACCCGCCCTCGGCCTCCTCCAGACCGACGTGCATGGAGCCCATCAGGACCCGGTTGGGCAGGGTGGTGAAGCCCAGGTCGAGGGGGCTCAGCAGGTGCGGGTAACGGCTCATCGGGGCCCTCCGTGCGCGGTGTCGTGCCTGTAGTTGTAGAGGACTACCGGCGGTTTATGCAACTAGTTGCACAAGGTGATGGAGGGCACAGCAGGGCCATGACGAGGACCTTTGACCGTCCGACGCTCTCCGCGGTGGTGGACCTCGCCGGCGAACTGATCCGCCCTCCGAGCCGGGCAGGCATCGTTGGGGCGCGGGCTGTGGCGGGGCGGGGTCGGCCTGCACGGGGCGTCGGGGCGCCCCGGAGGCGCCGACGCGGTGGCCGGCGCCGCGTCACGGGCGGCGCGTCTCGTGCGGCTGCCGGACGCGGCCCCGCCGCCCGGCGGGAGCGGTGACTTCCCGCGCCCGCCGACGCTGACGGTGACGTACCGCCACGGCGGGGAGGGCTTCTTGGCCGCCCCCGACCGGTGCGAGGTCGGCAAGGACGTCCGCACACGCCGGGCTTCGGCGCCGAAGCCGTCGAGGTGCCGGCGGGCCGTCCTCGGTCTGCTTCAGGCGTGAGCGGCGCTCACCGGCTCTGCAGGCGCACGTGCAGTTCCTTCTCCTGGTCGCCGGAGACCGTGCTCAGGTCGTGCACGTCGAACAGCGAGTCCAGGGTCGTACGGAACCGTTCGATCGCCCAGTAGCCGCCGTGCAGGTCTGCTTCGACGGAGGAGGTCAGCCGCACCGGGCTCGCTCCCTCGTGCTCGTCGGCCACGTCGAAGGTGCCGAGCCACACGGTCGGCCGGGTCTCGTGCAGTTCCTCGGGTACGTCGTCGGCGCCCCGGTCGGACTCGAAGCAGGAGCACAGCGCGTCGAACACGATCCGGGCGTCCTGCTTGCTGCACCCGCTGATCTCCACCGAGACGGAGTGGGGGTGCGGTCGCTCCTCGTCCATCGTGATCGCTCCTCTCAGGGCCACGCTGCCGTATCCGCCCCTACCCCAGCAAAGCACCACCTTCCGGCGAGCACTACCGGCGGTGCCTCTGGTCGTGGGGACGGTCTGCGGGGCGGCCGGGGCCGTGGTGGGAGATGGTGGAAGGTGACGGAAGGGGTCTCGAGGAAGCGGCTCTGCGCGGGGGAACATGGGGTGTCGGCACACGGCGGCGTGCCGCGAGGATCGGCGAAGGCGGGCGTGGGATGAGTGCAGCCGGGGCTCCCGAGACCGAGGGCGACGGGCCGGTACGCGGTTCGGCGCGGCCCAGCGGACTGCTCGACGTGCTGCGGGTGGCCTCGGTGGTCCTGGACGCCGAGGGCCGCATCGTGCTGTGGAGCCCGCAGGCCGAGGAGTTGTTCGGCTACGACGCGCAGGAAGCCCTCGGACAGTACGCCGCCCGGATCATGGTCCACGAGCAGCACGTCGACCTCGTGGTGAAACTGTTCGCCGACGTCATGGGCACCGGGCAGAGCTGGGCCGGGGCCTTCCCCGTCCGTCGCAAGGACGGCAGCACCCGGCTCGTGGAGTTCCGCAACATGCGGCTGCTGGACGACCAGGGCGACGTGTACGCGCTGGGGCTGTGCGCCGACCAGAGCACCGTGCACCGGCTGGAGCGCGACGTGGCGCTGTCGACGCGGATGATCGCGCAGTCCCCGATCGGGCTGGCGGTGCTGGACACGGATCTGCGGTACGTCTCGGTGAACGGGGCGCTCGAGGAGATCAACGGCGTGCCGGCCGAGGGGCACCTGGGCCGCAGACCCCGCGACGTGGTGCCGCGGATGGACGTCGACGCCCTGGAAGCGGCGGCGCGCCGGGTCCTGGAGACCGGCCGGCCGGTCGTCGACCGGTCCACGATCGGCCGCACCCCGGCAGACCCGCACCAGGACCACGCCTGGTCCGTCTCGCTGTACCGGCTGGAGAACGCCTTCGGGACCGTGCTGGGCGTGGCCGTCTCGATCGTCGACGTCACCGAGCAGTACCGTGCGGCCATCGAGGCCGAGGCCGCGCGGCGGCGGCTGGCCCTGATCGCCGACGCCTCGGGGCGGATCGGCACCACCCTGGACCTGGATCACACGGCCCATGAGCTCGCCGAGGTGGCCGTGCCCGAGCTCGCCGACATCGCGGCGGTCGACCTGCTGGACGCGGTGGTGCAGGGCCGGCGCACCAGCCTCGGGCCCGCGGAGTCGGCGGTGATCCGCGCCCTGGCGGTCCAGGGGTACGACTCCGCCGAGGCGATGGAGGCGGCGGATCCGCCCGGACAGGTGGCCCGGTACGCCCCCGACCGGCTGGTCACCGAGTGCGTGCGCACGGCGAGCCCCGTGATGCTGCCGGAGGTCGAGGACGAGGACCTGGCGCGCATCGCCCGTTCCCCCGAGGCGGCCCAACTGCTGGGCCGGGCGGGGGTGCACTCCTATCTGGCCGTGCCGCTGATCGCACGTGGCGAGGTGCTGGGCGCCCTGGACCTCAAGCGCACCCGCAATCCGCTGCCGTTCAGCGAGGACGACCTGCTGCTGGCGCGTGAGCTGGCCGCCCGGGCCGCCGTGCAGATCGACAACGCGCGCTGGTATCAGAGCGCCCGCGACACCGCCCTCACCCTGCAGCGGAGCCTGCTGCCCAGCCACCCGCCCGTCACCGGCGGGCTGGAGGTCGCCTCCCGCTACCAGCCGGCCGGGGCCACGAGCGAGGTCGGCGGTGACTGGTTCGACGTGATCCCGCTGGACGGCGGCAAGACCGCCCTCGTCGTCGGCGATGTGATGGGCAGCGGCATCCCCGCGGCGGCGGCCATGGGGCGGCTGCGCACGGCGACCAACACCCTGGCTTCCCTCGGCCTGGATCCCGACATGCTCCTGGAGCACCTCGACAAGATCACGGCGGGGCTCGAGCAGGCCATCGCCACCTGTGTCTACGCCGTGCACGACCCGCATCTGCGGCAGTGCCGGATCGCCAACGCCGGACATCTGCCGCCGGTGCGCGTCCGGGCCGGCCGGCCTCCGGAGCTGCTCGACCTGCCGACCGGCGTGCCACTGGGCGTGGGCGGGATCGCCTTCTCCACCACCACCGTCGACCTCGATCCGGGCGACCGGCTGGTGTTCTACACCGACGGTCTCGTCGAGACCCGCCGCGACCCGCTCGACGAACGGCTCGCCACGCTGCTGTCCCTCCTGGACGGTCCCGACCGGCCGCTGGAGGAGGTCTGCGACCTGCTGCTGCGCACGCTGCACGAGCCGGACAACTTCGACGACGTGGCGGTGCTGGTCGCCCGGGCGACGGCACCGGTCTGAGGGAGGCCGAGCGGCCCCGGTAACGGCGCCCGGGCGCCCGGACTACGGCCTCACGCCGGTCACCACATGGGCGTACAGCTCCTCCGAGACGGTCAGGCAGGCCGTCAGGCCATGGCTCTCGAAGGCCGCGACGGCGTTCGGTGCCTGGTGGCGGCTCGTCTCCACCAGGACGCAGCCGCCCGGGGCGAGCCAGCCGGGTGCCTCGGCCGCGACCCGGCGCAGCACGTCGAGGCCGTCCGTGCCGCCGTCGAGGGCGACCAGCGGCTCGTGGTCCCGGGCCTCCTGGGGCAGCAGCCCGATCTCGCCGCTCGGGACGTACGGCACGTTGGCCGCGAGGATGTCGACCCGGCCGCGCAGCTCGCCGGGCAGTGCCGCGAACAGGTCACCCTGATGGACATGGCCACCGGCCTCGGCGAGGTTGCCGCGGGCGCAGCGCACGGCGGCCGGGTCGACGTCGGCGGCGTGCAGTTCGACGGGGCCCAGTCCGGCGGCCAGCGCCGCGCCGACGGCGCCCGAGCCGCAGCACAGGTCCACGACGACGCCGGCGCCGGGCGCTCGCCGCAGGGCCTGCTCCACCAGGAACTCGGTGCGGCGGCGCGGTACGAAGACGCCCGGGGCGACGGCGATGCGCAGACCCCGGAACTCGGCCCAGCCGACGACGAGTTCGAGGGGGATTCCCACGACGCGGCGCTCGACCATGGCGGCGGCTTCGGCGGGAGTGCGCGCGGTGGCGAGGATCAATTCGGCCTCGTCCTCGGCGAAGACGCAGCCGGCGGTGCGCAGGGCGGCGACGACGGCGTCACGGGACGAGGGCGTGGACGGGGGAACGGAGAACACAGAAGGCATGGAAGCCAGGAGCCTTTCGAGAACCGAAGGGCGCTCCGCGGTCGTCTACGGCCGACGATCCGCGCGACGTCGAGAGGAGAGCACCCGAGCTGACACAGCGGTAATGGGTCTCACCTCCTCGTTTCCGATACGGCCGGGTCCGTCCCGCAGCCGGACGGCAACCCTACCCGACGGGCCGGTCGCCCGGCACGCCGCGGAGCCGGTCGCCCGGTACGGCGCGGGGGCCGTCGCCCGCCCGGGTCGTACAAGTCACCCGGCGGGGCGCGGTACCGCCGCCCGGGCCCGCGTTCGAGTGGTTGGCTCCTGCAACCGTGGAGGCCGACCGGCGCAGGACCTGCGGCGCTTCGCCGACGACCTCGTGCGCCACAACGCGTGACCCGCCCCCGGCTGCCACGACCAGGACGCACGGCACGTACGGTTGATGACGCAATCACCGAGTACGCCGGCCCGGCGGGGCACCGTCGGCCCGGCCCGGAGGCACCAGCACATGCACATCACCCGAGGCTTCACCGGGCGCCCCCGCGTCGACGACCCGGGCCTGCCGCCCGGACAGTACGACGCACGCGAGGACTGGCCGGTCCTGTCCGCCGAGGTCACTCCCGACCTGGCGCCCGCCGACTGGACCTTCCGCATCGACGGGCTGGTCGAGGAGCCCCGCACCTGGAACTGGGAGGAGGCGCACCGGATGCCCGCGTCGGTGTACGAGGGCGCCATCCACTGCGTGACCGGCTGGTCGAAGTTCGGGACGCGGTTCTCGGGCGTGTCCCTGGACGCCTTCCTGGATGTGGTCCGCCCCCATGGGTCGGCCACCCATGCCGTCGCCTACGCGCACACCGGCTACACCACGAATCTCCCGCTCGCCGACCTGACCGGTGGGCACGCCTGGATCGCCTGGGAGTACGACGGACGGCCGCTCGCGCCCGAGCACGGCGGCCCGGCGCGGCTGCTGGTGCCGCACCTGTACTTCTGGAAGAGCGCCAAATGGATCGCGGGTCTGCGCATCCTCGACCGCGACGAGCCGGGCTTCTGGGAGTCGAACGGCTACCACGAGCGGGGCAACCCCTGGGAGGAGCAGAGGTACTCCGGTGACTGAGACCTTCGTGCCGCCCACGCGGTTCGCCGTGCCCGGGCGCATCGCCGTGAGCGAACAGGCCGCCTCCGAGTGGCAGACCGCCACCCTGACCGAGATCCGCCGCGAGACCCCGCGCGCGGCCACGTTCCGGTTCGCCGTGCCCGGCTGGCCGGGTCATCTGCCCGGCCAGCACCTGATGGTGCGGCTGACCGCCGAGGACGGCTACGTGGCGCAGCGCCACTACTCGATCGCGTCCGCGCCGGACGACTGCGGTCATGTCGAGCTGACCTTGGACCACATCGAGGGCGGCGAGGTCTCGGGCTGGTTCCACACCGTCGCCCGGCCCGGTGACCGGGTCGAGATGCGAGGCCCCGTGAGCGGCTTCTTCGCCTGGCCGGGCGACCGGCCCGCGCTGCTGATCGGCGCCGGTTCGGGTGTCGTACCGCTGATGTCGATGGTCCGCCACCACCGGGCGCGGAACCTGGCCGTGCCGCTGCGCATGGTGGTGTCCGCGCGCAGCCCCGAGGAGCTGGTCTACGCCCGGGAGTTGGGTGCCGAGACCACGCCGGTGTTCACCCGGAGCGCGCCGGAGGGTGTGCCGGTGGGACGTATGGCGGCCGCACATGTGGCGCCACTCCTGGCCGAGCAGCCTCGTGATGGGTGGGAGGTCTATGTGTGCGGCTCCAACTCCTTCGCCGAGCACGCCTCTCGGCTGCTCGTGACGGCCGGTCAGCCCGTGGACCGCATCCGGATCGAGCGTTTCGGCTGACCCTGACCGCGCCCCAGCGCTGTCCACCCGTGTGGCAGCCGGAGTGCCGTGGCCCGCACTCCGGCTGCCTGTGACCGCGAGGCCCCCCGCCGGATGACGCCGACGCCTTCGCTCTGGGTACGGCAGCGGGCCCGGGTTTCGCCGCGGCCGTGCCGGGCACCCCAGCCGAAGTGCTTCGGTACGCCGCTCCCCTCGTATGCCTCCGGGAGCGGTCGAGGTGCGCCGGAGGGGACACCGGGCCCCGGGTGGGCACTCGCACGCGCGGCGTGACGCGGCAGCGACGGCGGCGCCGCACGGGCCAGGTGACGGCCCCGCGGCCGCGGTGACGGCGAGGAGGTCGACATGCGAACCCGGATGAGCGGCCGGCGTTGGCGGCGCAGTCCGCTGCGGCGCCGGTCGGATGTCGTCGAGGCGTGGACGGTGCTGGTGGTCGCCGTCCTCGTCCTCGTGGGCGCGCCGCTGGTGGGAACGGCGACCGCCTGGTGGGCCCATGGCGAGGCGAAGTCGGTGTCGGCGGAGCAGCGTGCCGAGCGTCATCGCGTCCGTGCCGAGGTCGTCGGCCGGAGCGACGCCCTGCCGTCGGTGCAGGCCGGCGGGCAGCACGCGTACCGGGCGACCGTGCGCTGGACGGAGCCGGGCGGGGGCACCCGCACCGCGGCGGCCCGGGTCGCCGCGGGCACGGAGCGGGGCGAGGTCGTGGACGTCTGGTTCGACTCCCGGGGGCGGACCGTCGCGCCGCCGGTGGACGGCACGGCGGTCTGGCAGCACACCCTCACCATGGGCACGTGCGCCGCGGGCGGTGCGGTGCTGTCGGTGCTGCTCGGCCACGTCGCCGTGCGCCGGGTGGCACTGCGCCGTCGGCTGGCCGAGTGGGACCGGGCGTGGGCCCGTACGGAACCGGAGTGGACGCGCCGCCACGCATGACGGACCGGGAAACGGTCGACGTTCCCCTACGGTGACCCGACCACCTCCGGCCGACCACCACCCCGGAAAGCCGCCCGTCCCTCTCCCTGCGCACGCTTGACCAGCGCATTGCCCGCTCCGGACCGGCACGCCCGGTGAAGAGAGCGCGGCAAACACCTGGCCAGTCATCCGACCACCCACGTAGTGTGATCATCCGCACCGTCCCGCAGCCGTTCCTCACCCAAGGTGGTCCTACATGGCCCTGTTCGACCTTCCTCTCGACGAACTCCGCGAGTACCGCAGCGCGTCCATCGAGCCCGCGGACTTCGACGCGTTCTGGTCCAAGACCCTCCAGGAGGCGCGCGAGCACGATCTGGACGCCCGCTTCGAACCGGTCGACACGGGCCTGTCAACCGTGCAGGTGTTCGACGTGACGTTCGCCGGTTTCGGCGGTCATCCGGTCAAGGGCTGGCTGACGCTGCCGACCGACGCGGACGGCCCGCTCCCACTGGTCGTGGAGTTCATCGGCTACGGCGGCGGGCGCGGGCTGCCGCACGAGCATCTGCTGTGGGCGTCCACGGGCCGGGCACACTTCGTGATGGACACCCGCGGGCAGGGCAGCGCCTGGGGTGGGGGCGGCGGCACGGCGGACCCGGTGGGGGGCGCGCCCGCCTACCCCGGCTTCATGACGCGGGGTATCGACGCACCGGAGAACTACTACTACCGCCGGGTGTTCACGGACGCGGTGCGTGCCGTGGAGGCGGCCCGTTCGCATCCCCTCACCGACCCGACGCGCACGATGGCCATCGGCTCGAGCCAGGGTGGCGGCATCACGATCGCGGTCGGCGGGCTGGTGCCGGACCTGGCGGGCATCGCGCCGGACGTGCCGTTCCTGTGCGACTACCCCCGCGCGGCGACGGTCACGGACCGTCATCCGTACCGGGAGATCGGTCTCTACCTCAAGACGCACCGCGGCCGCTCCGAGGACGCCCTGCGCACGCTGTCGTACTTCGACGGCGTCCACTTCGCCGCCCGCGGCCGGGCCCCGGCGCTCTTCTCGGCCGCCCTGGAGGACCAGACCTGCCCGCCCTCGACCGTCTTCGCGGCGTTCAACGCCTGGACCCACGAGGACAAGACCATCGAGGTCTACGACTTCAACGACCATGAGGGCGGCGGCCCCTTCCAGGAGCAGGCCAAGCTGCGCTGGATGCGCTCGTACATCTGATCCGGCCGCTCCCCGCCCGACGGCCTTCCCCCTCGGCCCGACCAGTCGGTACGTTCTTCGCGCCCGAGCGGTGACGCTGCGGCCGGGGCCGAGGGGCGGGGCCGCCCATGTCCGACCACGGGGCGAGCCCGCACCTCCTCGCCGACCGGGGAGTGCCGCACCAGCGACGACCATCCGGGCACTTCCTGCGCGGCTGACTAGCCTGCGGCCCGGGCCACGACCAGGCGCGCCCGCGGGCTGCGGTCCGGTCGCCGCCCGAACTCCGGCAGCGCGTGGAGTTCCACCCGGAAGCCCGCCCGGGCGAGCTCACGCCGTACGTCCCCGAGGCGGAACGTGCGGTAGTACATGACGAACGGGGGCCGCCAGAGCGCGTTGCGCACGCGCATCACCGTGTCGAAGCCGAGCAGCGTCCAGTAGCCGAGCGAACTCGCGCGGGGCGGGGCGGGAAGCGGGAACGCGAAGCAGCCGCCCGGCCGCAGGACGGAGCGGACCTGCCCGAACAGCCCGGGCAGTTCGCGCGGCAGGAAGTGCCCGAAGGCGCCGAAGCTGACGACCAAGTCGAAGGCGGGCGCGAAGGGCAGGGCGCGGGCGTCGGCGCGGACCCAGGAGACCTGCGGCCCCGCCGGCCGGACGCGCTCCCGTGCGACGTCGAGCATGCCCTGGCTGAAGTCGACCCCGGTGACCCGCTCCCGGCACACCCGGGTCAGCACACCGACGCCCGCTCCGGTGCCACAGCACAGGTCGAGCCCGGCGTCGAAGGGCCCCGTCCGCCGCAGTGCCGATTCGACGGCGTCGAGGATCGCGTCGGGTGTCCGGAAGGGGGTGTGGTCGAACTTCGGCGCGAGAAGGTCGTAGCCGCGTTCGACGGACGACAGGGCCTGGACGGCCAGTTCTCGCAGGCTGGGGCCTTCGGGGCTGAACATCGGCTCAGCCTAGGGGAGCCCGCTGTCTCAGGACGGTAAGTACGCGCACACCAGGGCCTGGGCGACCGGAGATTCCAGGGATGCGACTTCATCCACGTCGAAGAAGACCGGCTCATCGCCGAATTCACGGTGACGGTCGGCCCGTTGCCGGCGGCCCAGGCGCTCGCCACGGCCATGGGCGCGCGGTTCTACCGCATCGCCGAGGACGCACGGGTCCGCTCGGTGTGAACGCCACGCCCCGAGATCCGTTTCGCGGGTTCTCCGGCCGCCCACGGCGTGTTCGCGGTTGGATGTCCTCATGACGTCCGCCGAGCACGACCGGCTGATGCGGGCCAACCAGGCGAACTGGGACGCCCGCACGCCCGTCCATCTCGCCAGCCGCTTCTACGGTCTCGACCAGGACCTCGACCCCGAACGCTGGTTCGCCCCCTTCGAGTGGGAGGACCTCGGGGAACTGGCCGGGCGTGACGTGCTGCATCTGCAATGCCACCTCGGCACGGAGACGATCGCCTTCGCACGGCGCGGCGCCCGGGCCGTCGGCCTCGACTTCTCCGCGGTGTCCGTCGCGGCCGCGACACGTATCGCGGCGAAGGCCGGCGCGGACTTGAGGTACGTGCAGGCGAACGTGTACGACGCCGTCGAGGCCCTGGACGGGCGGCAGTTCGACGTCGTGTACACCGGCAAGGGCGCCCTGACGAGCGGCCCGAGGAGGTCACCGACATGCGGCGCGGTGTTCAGGGCGAGGTGTACGCCTCGACCTTCGACCGCGGCGCCGGGCAGCACATCGCACTCGCCGACCTCGTGATCGAGCGGGCCAAGCGGCTCGTCGAGGCCGGTGAGGACGTCGTCGTCCTCCTCGACTCGCTGACCCGGCTGTGCCGGGCGCACAACAACGCGGCCGCTTCCGGTGGCCGCATCCTCATCGGGGGCGTCGACGCGTCCGCGCTGACCGGCCCCAAGCGGTTCTTCGGCGCCGCGCGGGCGGCCGAGGAGGGCGGCTCCCTCACCATCCTCGCGACCGCCCTGGTGGAGACCGGCTCCCGGGCCGACGACTTCTACTTCGAGGAACTGAAGAGCACCGGCAACATGGAACTCCACCTGAGCCGAGACCCGGCGTCCCGCCGCGTCTTCCCCGCCGTCGACATCACCTGCTCGGGCACCCGGCGCGAGGAACTCCTTGTGCCCCCGGCCGAGTTGGCGGCCGTCCACGGTCTGCGGCGCGTATTGCGGAGCCGTGACGGGCAGGGCGGCCTGGAGACCCTCCTGGAACGGATGCGCGAGACGCCCGACAACGCCACGTTCCTGCGGCGCATCCGGCCCACGCTGCCCTCGGGCTGACGGGGCCGGGCGCCGCGATCATCCATCCGGGTGCCCGCGCGTGGTGTACGGCCCCGTCGTCGCCGTCAGGGAGCGCGTCCGTTTCTACGTTGAGCCTATGAGCATCGGATTCTCTTCCCGGGTGGCCGTCTCAGCCGGTGCGCTCTGTGCGGCAGGGCTCCTGGCCCTGATGCCCACCGCGGCGGCCGACCCCGGCAGGGCGGAGCCCACTCCGCCGGCCGGGCCGAGGGCGGCTGCCCCGCTCCCCTCGCTGCTGCACCGTCCCGGTGTCCAGGTGCGTCCGCGCGCCGGGGCGGCCCGTGTCCCGAAGGTCTCCGCTCTGTCCTGGCTGGTGGCCGACGCCCGCACCGGTGAGGTGCTCGCCGCCCACAACGCGCACCGCAGGCTGCCCCCGGCCAGCACCCTGAAGACGCTCTTCGCGCTCACCGTGCTGCCCTCTCTGCCGGCGGGCATCCGGCACACGGTCCGCGAGGAGGAGTTGCGGGGCATCGGTGCCGGCAGCAGCCTGGTCGGGGTCGCCGAGGGCCGTACGTACCGGATCGCCGACCTGTGGCGCGGTGTGTTCCTCAACTCCGGCAACGACGCCGTGCGCGTCCTGGCCGAACTCAACGGCGGCTGGCGGGTCACGGCGGCACGGATGCAGGCCAAGGCCCGGTCGCTCGGCGCCCTCGACACGCGCGTGGTGTCCCCGGACGGCTACGACGCTCCGGGCCAGGTGTCGTCGGCGTACGACCTGGCGCTGTTCGGCCGGGTGGGGCTGCGCAACCCCGACTTCGCCCGCTACTGCGCCACGGTCCAGGCCAGGTTCCCCGGCGGCGGTGGCTGGTCGTACCCGATCCTCAACACCAACCGGCTGCTCAGCGGGGCGCGGGGCGTGAAGCCGTACCCGGGCCTGATCGGCATCAAGAACGGCTACACCAGCAAGGCCGGCAGCACGCTCGTGGCGGCGGCGCGCCGGGGCGGCCGCACCCTCGTCGTGACGGTGCTGAACCCTCAGGAGGGCGGCGGCTCCGCCGTGTACGAGGAGGCACGCTCGCTGCTCGACTGGGGCTTCGGTTCGGCCGGGCGGGTCGACGCCGTCGGCTCGCTCGGCACCCCGCGGGCCCCCGCCCGGCCCGCGACGACGCCGCCGCCCGCGGTCGCGGCGGCCGTGCACGAAGAACCCGACTCCGGCTGGACGGAGGCGGGGCTGATCGCGGGGGCCGCCGGGACGGGCGCGGTGGTGGTGGTGCTGGTGCTGCGGCTTCCGGTCCGCAGGCCCGACCGGGGCTGACCGGCCGGCAGCCACAGCAGCAGGCCCAGGGTGATCCAGGCGTAGGCGTTGCTGCCCACGAACCCGTCGACGCCGGACGCGTCGTCGAACCACAGCCACACCACGCTGGTGCACAGCACCGCGTACAGGGCGCCCGCGATGCGGAAGTGCCGCGCGCGGACCAGCACGGCGAAGGAGGGCAGCAGCCACACGAGATGGTGCACCCAGGTGATCGGGCTCACCAGGCAGGCGGCGAGCCCGGTCAGGGCGAACGCGGCCGTCCAGTCCCCCGCGGCGACCGCCCGGCGCACCCGCACCGCCCACACGCCGAGGACCAGCAGGACCACCGCCGCCCACACCGCCCGGTCCGGTTCGCCCAGCCGGGCCAGGACGCCCTGCACGGACTGGTTCGACACATAGGCCGGACGGCCGATCCTGTGGGTGTCCCACAGCGCCTCGGTCCAGTAGAAGCGCGAGGCGTCCGGGTCCACCCCGGCCGCGAGAGCCGTGGCCCCGAGGGCCACGCCTGTGGCGATCGCCGCGGCGCGCCACCGTCTGGCCACCAGCAGCAGACCGATGAACAGCGCCGGCGTGAGTTTGACCGCGGCCGCGAGGCCGATGCCGGCACCGGCGAAGCGTCCGCGTCCGGTGGCGAGCAGCGTCGCGTCGGTGAGGACGAGGGCCAGCAGCAGCAGGTTCACCTGGCCGAAGCTGAACGTGTCGCGCAGCGGCTCGAACAGCGGGAGCAGGCAGGCGATCAGGGCCCAGCCGTACCAGCCGGGGCGCCGCCATGCGGACCCGGCGAGCAGCCGCAGGATCACGGCCAGGGCCGCCAGGTTGAGCAGCAGGGCGGCGGCGACGGCGGTGCGCAGGTCCAGCAGCGCCATCGGCAGCATGGCGACCGCGGCGAACGGCGGGTAGGTGAAGCCGTACGTCGTGCCGGGCACCCGGTAGTCGTAGATCCGGCCGCCGTGGTGGACCCAGGAGTCGATGCTGCCGTAGTAGACGCGCAGGTCGAACCAGTCGCGCAGCAGAGGCACGGTCGCGGTGAAGACCGTCACCAGCGTGGCGAGGGCGAGCACCAGCACCAGCCGGCCCCGGTCGGTGCGCCGCAGGGCGGGGGTCACGCCGTGCGTCCCAGTGCCGGGGCGAGTTCGGCCTGGTGGGCCTGCCACAGCACGACGACGGCCAGGGTGCCGCCGGAGACGGCCAGCAGGAGCTGCCCGGTGTCCGCCGGCCCGCCGCTGGGCAGGACGCTCAGCGCGAGCACACCGGTCACGGCGGCCATGCGGGGGCGTACTGAGGTGCCGGGCGCGGCGGCTGCGATGAGGAACAGGCCCCACAGGGCGTACCAGGGGCGGATCGCCGGGCCGAGCCCGGCCACCGCCGCCAGGCTCAGGCCGAGCGCGTACACCGGCCGGGGACGCAGCCGCAGCCAGATCAGTCCGATCGCGACCGCGGCCGCCACGATGCCCAGCGTGTGCCAGGCGGGGATCGCCAGCGGCGCCAAGGGGCTGTCGAGGTGCTCCAGCAGGGCCCGGGTGGCGCGGCCGAGGAGGGTGGTCAGGGCCCAGTTCTGGGGGGAGACGGGGGTGTTCAGGGCGCCGATCCAGCCGTATCCGGTGCCGGCCGCGGCCGTGGCCGCGACGGTTGTCGCGGCAGCCGCCGTGGTGGTGGTGACGAGGGCCTTCGCCGGACTGCGGCCCGCGCTCACCTGGAGGGCCACGACGGCGGCCAGCCCGAGCGCTGCGGGCGCCTTGACCAGGGCGGCGAGGGTGAGGAGGACGGCGCCGAGGACCGGCCACCGGCCGAGCGCGGCCACCAGGCCGACGCCGAGCAGGCCCAGCATGAGGGCGTCGTTGTGGGCGCCGGCGACCAGGTGCAGCAGGACGAGCGGGTTGAGGACGCCGAGCCACAGCGCGGCGGACGGGTCGGCGCCGCTGTGGCGGGCGAGGCGGGGCAGTGCGGCGGCCATCAGGGCCACGCCGGCCAGTGCGACGAGCCGCATCCCGAGGAGCCCGGCGGGCAGTTCGCCGCGTGTCAGGCCCGACAGGGCCGCCGCCACGGCGAGGAACACGGGGCCGTACGGGGCTCCGGTGTGCAGCCAGAGCGGGGCGACCTCGTCGGCGAGCGGGCCGCCGAGACGGGACGGCCCGTGCGCGTAGACGTCCATGTGCGCCTCGACCATCGCGCCCTGGGCGAGGTAGCTGTAGACGTCCCGGCTGAACAGCGGCGGGGCGAGCAGGAGCGGGGCGGCCCAGGCGGCGAGGACGAGCAGGAGGGCATGGGGGGCGGGTGGTCTCGGGCCCCTGACCAGGCGGCCCAGCAGGGCCCAGGCCGCGATCAGCAGGACGACGCCGAAGTACGCGCCCACCAGGCCGAGGGCGGCGCGAGCGGAGGCCGGGTGGAGGAGGTCCCGTACGGGGAGGGCTCCGGACGTCTCACCGCCCAGGGCGAGGCAGGCGGTACCGGCCAGACCGAGTATCTGACAGCGGCGGAGATCGACGGGAAGAGCCATGGCCAACACTCGGGCAGCGTGTCAACGCAGTGTGGCCGGAAGGGGACGCCTCCTTCTCCGGCGGGGGGCCTGCGTGTGACCGGCCGGTGATCGCGGGCCGAGTTTCCGCGGCGGCGAGCCGTCCAGCCGGTCTCTGTACACCGACGAGGTACGGGCCGAGGCGCACATGCCGCTGCCCCGGACGCGTACGACCTGCGCGGCCCGGCGGCCCCCACGCTGCTGGAAGACTGCTCGGCCGAGGGGGGCGGTCAGAACACCGACAGACCGGTCAGGGTCGTGAAGCGGTCGAGCGCCGCCACCCCGGCGACCGAGTTGCCCCGCTCGTCCAGGCCCGGGCTCCACACGCACAGCGTGCAGCGGCCCGGGACCACCGCGATGATCCCTCCGCCGACGCCGCTCTTGCCCGGCAGGCCCACGCGGTAGGCGAAGTCGCCCGCGGCGTCGTACGTGCCGCAGGTCAGCATGATCGCGTTGATCTGCTTGGCCTGGCTGCGGGTGAGCAGGCGGGTGCCGTCGGCGCGGATGCCGTGGCGGGCGAGGAAGGTCGTGGCGAGGGCGAGGTCGGCGCAGGACGCGGCGACGGAGCACTGGCGGAAGTACTGGTCCAGGAGCGTCGGCACGGGGTTGTCGATGTTGCCGTACGACGCCATGAAGTGCCCGAGCGCGGCGTTGCGGTCGCCGTGGGCGGACTCCGAGGCCTCGACCTCCTTGTCGAAGGTCAGGTCCGGGTTGCCGCTCTCGGCCCGCAGGAACGCGAGCAGTTCGCCCGAGGCGTCGCCGGTGCGGGTGTGCAGCCGGTCGGTGACGACGAGGGCGCCCGCGTTGATGAACGGGTTGCGCGGGATGCCGTTCTCGTACTCCAGCTGGACGAGGGAGTTGAAGGGGTTGCCTGAGGGTTCACGGCCCACGTGCTCCCACAGGGTGTCGCCCTCGCGGGCCAGGTCCAGGGCGAGGGTGAAGACCTTGGTGATCGACTGGGCGGAGAACGGCTGCCGCCAGTCCCCCACGCCGTACACCGTGCCGTCCGGTTCGGCCACGGCCATGCCGAAGCGGCGCGGATCGCAGGCGGCGAGCGCGGGGATGTAGTCGGCGGGCCGGCCGCGGCCGGGTGTCCGCTCGATCTCCTCGGCGATGCGCTCGAGGACCGGCTGGAAGGTCGTCGACGACGTCATGATCGCTATTGTCCTCCGTGCCGGTCCCGGTGCGCGTGCAGGTCAGGCCCGCGCCGGGCCGCTGCCGGTCAGGACCTCGGGCCGCAGCAGGTCGGTAAGGGTCTCGGCGGGCAACAGGCCCTTCTCCAGGACGAGTTCGGCCACGCCACGGCCGCTGACGAGGG
>NZ_JBSFVB010000013.1:0-268382 GCF_053592115.1 Streptomyces sp. NPDC002788
TTTCCCTTTCCGGCGGTTCTGACTCTATCAGATCCTTTCGGGCCCGATTCCCTGTCAGCAGGGTTTGCCTTCGCGGCTGTTGGGCCGTTCCGACGAGTGAGACTTTAGCGGATTCCCCGGCTCCCGAGCCAATCGGGGGCCGCGTCCTTTCGAACGGGGATTCCTCATTCCGCACATACGCATACCGATGAAACGACGACAGAGTCCTGCGCCGAGTATTGGTGGGTTCCTGCGGATTGGCTGCCCGGGGACCGACCGGGGTCGGCGCTCACGTCGGGCAACTCGGAGAACACTACGGATCGGGTGTGGGCGTGTCAACTCAAGGGCGGACGGCACTCCCGGGACGTACTCTGGGGGGCATGACGACGCGTACGTGTACCCAGTTCTGGTGGGCCGCCTGACGGCGGCCGTCCTCACGTATGCACTCAACGGCCGCCGCTTCGGCGGCCGTTCTTGTTTCTCCCTCCAGGACACCGAGGGTCGGCCGCCGGGGCGGTGGTCCCGACCGGAAGGTGGAGGAGAGATGACACGGGTCTTCAGCGGGGTCAAGCCGACGGGGCATCTGACGCTGGGGAACTACCTGGGAGCCGTGCGGCGGTGGGCTGACGTCGACCAGCACGAGGCCGACGCCTTGTCATGCGCGCCGTGACCGACAGCGGGCAGGAGGTCGTGTACGACCGGGAGGCCCGGCCGGGGCTCGCGAATCTGCTGGAGATTCTCGCGGCCTGCACCGGTGGGGAGCCCGAGGAGCTGAGTCGTGCGTACGCGTCGTACGGGGATCTGAAGAGGGACACGGCCGAGGCTGTGGTCGAGGTGCTCCGGCCTGTGCGGGAGAGGCACAAAAAGTTGTGTGCGGATCCCGGTTACGTGGAGGCGGTGCTGCGGGACGGGGCGGAGCGGGCCCGGGGGATGGCTCGGCCGACGGTGGACGGCGCGTATCGCGCGATCGGGTTGCTGCCGGCTGTGGAGGAGGCGGCCGATGCCGGGGCCGTGGTGACGGTGTGAGGTGACGGGCGGCGGTGGGGGCGGCTTCGGGCCGCCCCCACCGGTGGTCAGCTGTTGTTGCCGGAGGCCAGGGCGCGGCTGCGGTCGCGGGCGGCTTCGAGGGCGGCGATGAGGGCGGCCCGTACGCCGTGGTTCTCGAGCTCGCGGATCGCGTTGATCGTGGTGCCGGCGGGGGACGTGACGTTCTCGCGGAGCTTGACCGGGTGTTCGCCGCTGTCGCGGAGCATCGTCGCGGCGCCGATGGCGGACTGGACGATCAGGTCGTGGGCCTTGTCGCGGGGCAGGCCGAGGAGGATGCCGGCGTCGGTCATGGCTTCGACCAGGTAGAAGAAGTAGGCCGGTCCGGAGCCGGAGAGGGCGGTGCAGGCGTCCTGCTGTGACTCGGGGACGCGGAGCGTCTTGCCGACGGCGCCGAAGATCTCCTCGGTGTGGGCGAGGTGGTCGGCGGTGGCGTGGGTGCCGGCGGAGATGACGGACATCGCCTCGTCGACCAGGGCGGGTGTGTTCGTCATGACGCGGACGACCGGGGTGTCGGGCGCGAGGCGCTCCTCGAAGTACGCCGTGGGGATGCCGGCGGCTCCGCTGATGACCAGGCGGTCGGCGGGGACGTGCGGGGCGAGCTCGTCGAGGAGGGTGCCCATGTCCTGCGGCTTGACGGTGAGGATCAGGGTGTCGGCGGTCTTGGCGGCTTCGGGGTTGGTGACCGGGGTGACGCCGTAGCGGGTGCGGAGTTCCTCCGCCCGTTCCCGGCGGCGGGCGGTGACCAGGAGGTCTGCCGGGGTCCATCCGCCTCGGATCATTCCGCTGAGCAGCGCTTCGCCGATCTTGCCGGTGCCGAGGACTGCGACTTTCTGAGTCATGGCTTTCGGTGCCCTCCGGGGGTTGCGCGTCGTCCGGGTTCATCCTCGCACCCGGGGTGCCGGGGTGGGGCTCGTGTCCGGTGGGCGGGATGTGGGCCCGGGCTGGGGCCCCGCGCCGGGTCTTGCCGCGGCGTCGGCTACATCGTGCGGCGGCGCAGGGTGGCTGCTCCGAGCATCAGGACCAGGAGTGCGCAGCCGGCGACGATCAGTATGTCGCGGACGAACGTGGCGGTCATGTCCGTGTGGCGGAGGACCTCGTTCATGCCGTCGACGGCATAGGACATGGGCAGGACGTCGGAGACGGCCTCCAGGACCGGGTGCATGTTGTCGCGCGGGGTGAACAGGCCGCAGAGGAGGAGCTGGGGGAAGATCACCGCCGGCATGAACTGGACCGCCTGGAATTCGGAGGCCGCGAAGGCCGAGACGAAGAGGCCGAGGGCCGTGCCGAGGAGGGCGTCGAGCAGGGCCACCAGGAGGAGGAGCCAGGGGCTGCCGGTGACGTCGAGGCCGAGGAACCAGAGCGCGAGGCCCGTGGCCAGGGCGGACTGGACGATCGCCAGGGTGCCGAAGGCGAGGGCGTAGCCGGCGATCAGGTCGCCCTTACCGAGGGGCATGGCGAGGAGGCGTTCGAGGGTGCCCGAGGTGCGTTCGCGCAGGGTGGCGATGGACGTCACCAGGAACATCGTGATCAGCGGAAAGATGCCGAGGAGGGACGCGCCGATGCTGTCGAAGGTGCGCGGGCTGCCGTCGAAGACGTAGCGCAGCAGGAACAGCATCACGCAGGGGATGAGGATCAGCAGCGCGATGGTGCGGGGGTCGTGGGTGAGCTGGCGCAGGACCCGGGCCGCGGTGGCGGTGGTGCGGGAGACGTTCAGGGCCCTCGGTGGGGTGATCGACGTGGTCGGCCTGGTCACGGTGGTGGTCATCGGGTCGTCTCCTTCGTGCGGGCTGCCGCTTTCGCCTCGTCCACCAGGCGGAGGAAGGCCTCCTCGACGGTGTCGGCGCCGGTGCGGGTGCGCAGGGCGTCGGGAGTGTCGTCGGCGAGGAGTTCGCCCTCGCGCATGAGGAGGAGGCGGTGGCAGCGCTCGGCCTCGTCCATGACGTGGGAGGAGACCAGGAGGGTCACGCCGCGGCTCGTCGCGATGTCGTGGAAGAGGCCCCAGAGATCGCGGCGCAGGACGGGGTCGAGGCCGACGGTGGGTTCGTCGAGGACCAGGAGCTCCGGGGTGCCGAGGAGGGCCACGGCCAGGGAGACGCGGTTGCGCTGGCCGCCGGAGAGGTTGCCGGCCAGGGCGTCGGCGTGGGTGGTGAGGTCGACGTCGGCTATCGCGCGGGTGACGTTCTCGTGGCGGCGGTCGGCTGCGGGGCGGCCGGGGTCGAGTACCGCGGCGAAGTAGTCGAGGTTCTGGCGGACGGTCAGGTCGTCGTAGACGGAGGGGGCCTGGGTGACGTAGCCGATGCGGGTACGCAGGGTGGGGTGGCCGGCCGGGTGGCCGAGGACGTCGAGGGTGCCGGTGACCTTGGCCTGGGTGCCGACGATCGCGCGCATGAGCGTGGACTTGCCGCAGCCGGAGGGGCCGAGGAGGCCGGTGATCTGGCCGCGGGGAACGGTGAAGCCGAGGTCGTGGAGGACCGTGCGGGGGCCGCGGACGACGGTGAGGTGGTCGGCCTGGACGGCTGTGGGTTCCGGGGGTGGGGGTTGGTCGGGGCGTGGCGAGCCTGGAGCATTATTCATCATGTGATGAATAATGCTCCCGGTGGTGGGAGGCGTCAAGCGGCTGGGCGTCGAGCGGGTGCGGCGTCAGGCCGGGGCCTTGGCGAGCAGGAGGACGACCTCGTAGACCTCCTCCACGTAGCCGTCCGGGAAGACCTTGAGCAGGTGCTCGCGCTCCTGGGCCAGGAAGGACGCGGTGTGTGCCTGGTCGTGGACCAGGAAGACCGAGTGGCTGCCGATGTTCGCGAGGTGGGTGTCGACGGGGACGCGGCGGCTCCAGCGGACCGTGCGGCGGGTGAAGTCGACGCGGCCGGTGGGGTCGGCGGCGCGGGTGTCGACGTTCCGTTTCTCGGCGGCGACGTCGATGCCGAAGTGGCGGGCGGTGCGTTCGGCGGCCTCGGCGATCCAGGGGACGTCGAGGGCGTCGGTGTTCCACCACAGGGCGAGGGCGCCGCCGGGGCGCAGGACGCGGAGGGCCTCCGGGACGGAGCGGGCGGGGTCGGTCCAGTGCCAGGCCTGGGCGTAGGTGACGAGGTCGACGGAGGCGTCGGCGAGGGGAACGTCGTCGCCCGTACCTCGGATGACCGGGATGCCGGGGAGGGTGCGGCGGAACTGGGCCGCCATGCCGTCGCCGGGCTCCACGGCGATGACGTGCGCGCCCCTCGCGTGCAGGAGGGCGGTGGCTATGCCGGTGCCGGCGCCGATGTCTGCGACGCGGGTGCCTGCGAGGGGGTGGCCGGTCAGGGCTTCTACCGCGTCGAAGAGGCCTGCGGGGTAGGTGGGGCGGTTGGCCGCGTATTGGGCGGCGGCGGCGTTGAAGGAGTGGGCTCGGGTGGAGCGGGTGGGGGCGGTGGCGCGTTCTGTGGTGGGGCCGACTCCGGTGGGGTGGTGGGCGGAGGGAGATGTGGTCATACGGCCATGGTGGCCTGGGGTGAGGTGGGGGGCGGTGGATTTCGGTGAGAGGGCCGGGGTCGTAATGCAGCCGCGTCGTACCGAAGAAGCGGATGGGTTCGGGACGGGGGCCGAGGGTGTCGGCCGTGGAGCCCGCGGGGGGGGGGCGGCTGGGGTGCCGGCGTCTGGGCTCACGGATCGATCACGACCCCTGTGCGGCCGCGGGGCTCCGTGCAGGTTCAGCCGCAGCGGGGGCGACGTGGCCGTCGCTGCGCGTCTTCACGTAGGTGTCGGAGATGAACTGCCTGTCCGAGATGGCGCCCCGGATGTTCGACTGCCACAGGGGCCCGTCCGTGTAGTGCCCGGCGTCGTTCGATGCCGGCCCCCTTGACGGTGGGACGAGCCGGAGTGGTGCGGTCAGGAGCAGCGCGGACGGACGTAGCCGTCGCTGCCGGTGTTCACATAGGCGTCCGAGACGTACTCGCCGTCGTTGATGTTGTCCCAGATGTTCGACGTGCCGTAGGGGCCCGTCACCGTCGTGCCCGGCGACTGGCAGAAGATGGTGACCCTGGCTCCCTCGGGCAGGACGCGGACGACGGAGTAGCCGGTGCCGGGGCCACTGCGGACGTTGAGCCGGACGCCCGGAGCCACCGAGTACGAGCGCAGGGTCGACATCGCCGCCAGCGTGACGGCCTCCCCCTCGCCTCTGCCCTCGAGCTCCTCGACATGGTCGACAGACATGAAAACCTCCCCCGTTGAGCCCCATGACTGCCATGGGGTCCCGTTGATTCCCCCGAATCACATCATGAAACACAGGTACGCCTCTCGTGCGTACACGGGAGCAGGAGAGCCGTCTCTGTCGCGTACGAGTCATCGACTAGAGTCCGTGCGTCGCGCGCGCGGACGAACAGCACGGGGGTGGTTCCATGGCGCCACAGCGAAACGCCGGGGCGGGAGCGGAAGCGGAACTTCCCGAATACGCCGGTCACTACCGCCTGGAATCCTGTCTGGGCTCGGGCGGCATGGGTGTCGTGCATCTGGCCCGGAGCACCTCCGGGATGAAGCTCGCGGTGAAGGTAGTGCACGCCCGGCTTGCCGAGGACCCCGAGTTCAGGGGGCGTTTTCGGCAGGAGGTGGCGGCGGCGCGCAGGGTGAGCGGTGCGTTCACCGCACCCGTCGTCGACGCCGACCCGGACAGCGAACGGCCGTGGATGGCCACGCTGTTCATCCCGGGACCGACCCTGGCCGAGCAGGTGAAGCGGAACGGGCCCATGGAACCGGCCCAGGTGCGGCGCCTGATGGCCGGGCTGGCCGAGGCACTGCGCGACATCCATCGAGCCGGGGTCGTTCACCGGGATCTGAAACCGAGCAACGTCCTGCTCGCCGATGACGGGCCGAAGGTCATCGACTTCGGTATCTCCCGACCGCTGGACAGCGAACTGCGGACCGAGACCGGAAAGTTGATCGGTACGCCGCCCTTCATGGCGCCCGAGCAGTTCCGGCGCCCGCGCGAGGTGGGTCCGGCCGCGGATGTCTTCGCGCTGGGGTCGGTGATGGTGCACGCGGCCACGGGACAGGGGCCGTTCGACTCCGACAGCCCTTACATCGTCGCCTACCAAGTGGTGCATGACGAGCCCGACCTGACCGGCGTTCCGGACGAGATCGCGCCCCTGGTGCTGCGGTGCCTCGCCAAGGAGCCGGAGGAACGGCCGACGCCGGATGAGTTGATGCGGGAGCTGCGGTCGGTCGCCGCCTCGTACGACACCCAGACGTTCATACCGGCACCGCGAACAGGGGACATTCCGGGGCCGCAGCCCTCCGCCGAGGACCCCGGCCGTGAGGCGGAACCCGATCGCAGGCGCGGAAGGCGCCTCGGCAGACGAGCGGCCCTCGGAGCCGGGGCGGTCGGCCTGGCCGTCGTCGGTGTTCTGGTCTCGCTCCCGTTGCTCGACGGTGACGGCTCGGCTCCGCAGAACGCCACTCCGCGCACCACGTCCGCCGCGTTCAGCGGGTGGGAGACGACACCGGCGTCCAAGGAGAGCGCGCCCCAGTGCTCCTACGGGGCCGACCGGTTGCTCTGTGCCGTGTCCGGGCTGGTCTTCGCCCTGGATCCGTCCGACGGGCGCCTGGTGTGGCGGCATCCCGTCAGCGCCGGGCCCCGGGGGGAACCGCCGGTGCTGTCGGGTGGACTCGTACAGCCCCCGGCCGGTCAGGAGCGTCGCCTGGAGGCGCTCGAACCGGCCTCGGGGAAGGCCCGTTGGCAGCGGGACATGCCCGCCCACTCCGGCCTGGCCTCCGCGGGCGGCATGCTCCTGCTCACAGGTGCCGACGGGACGGTCACCGGCCTGGACGGTGCCTCCGGTGACCCGCGGTGGAGCCACCGGATCCCAGGCCACGAGGTGCCGTACTTCGTCACGTTCACCGGTGACCCGCTGGCCTACGCCACGAACGCCTCGGGCGACGGGTCGAGCACCCGGGTCACCGCGGTGGATCCGGAGACGGGCGACGTGCGGTGGGACGCCCGGCTGGACGGGTCGCTGAAGCCCTTCGGCACGGTGGGCGGATCGGTGGTGTTCCTGTCCGTCGACACGGTGTACGCAGAGGCGCGGGCCGTGGTGCGCTACACCCCGGACACCGGAGCGACACACCGCGTGCCCCTCGCTGTCCCGCTCCAGCAGGCCCATGGGGCCGTGCGCGGGAACCTGGCCCACCTGATGGGTACCGGGGGTTCGCTGGTCGCCGTCGATCTCGAGGCGAAGAGGCAGCTCTGGAGTCTGGAGACGGGAATCGTCCGGGGCTCCACGCCGGTCGCCGACGACCGGCATGTGTATGTCACCGCTCCGGACGGGCGGCTGCTCGCCGTCGACGCGCGACGCGGCAAGCTCGTCGGGCAGACGGCTCCTCGGCCGGGGACTCGGCCGGACCGGGTTCCGGGGGCGCTTCCCGAGCCCGTGCTGGTGGGTGATCGGGTCTGTGCCAGTGCGCCGGACGGCTCCGTCTTCGCCGTGAACAGGCGCGATCCGGCGGCCTGGTAGGGCCGGAACAGCACGAAAGCCGCCCCCCGGCAGCGGGGAAGCGGCCCTCAGCGGCTGAGAGGCTCAGCCCAGCTTCGACACGTCCCGCACGGCGCCCTTGTCCGCGCTGGTCGCCATCGCGGCGTAGGCGCGCAGGGCCGCGGACACCTTGCGGTCGCGGTTCTTCGGGGCGTACACGCCGTTCAGAGCCTGCTCGCGGCGGGCCAGCTCGGCGTCGTCGACCAGCAGGTCGATCGAGCGGTTCGGGATGTCGATGCGGATGCGGTCGCCGTCCTCGACCAGGGCGATCGTGCCGCCCGCGGCCGCCTCGGGCGAGGCGTGGCCGATGGAGAGGCCGGAGGTGCCGCCGGAGAAACGGCCGTCCGTGACCAGCGCGCAGGTCTTCCCCAGGCCGCGGCCCTTCAGGTACGAGGTCGGGTAGAGCATCTCCTGCATGCCGGGGCCGCCCTTGGGGCCCTCGTAGCGGATGACGACGACGTCGCCGTCCTTGACCTGCTGGGTGAGGATCTTCTGGACGGCCTCCTCCTGCGACTCGCAGACGACCGCCGGGCCCTCGAAGGTCCAGACGGACTCGTCGACGCCGGCCGTCTTCACGACGCAGCCGTCCACGGCCAGGTTTCCCTTGAGGACCGCGAGGCCGCCGTCCTTGGAGTAGGCGTGCTCGGCGGAGCGGATGCAGCCGCCCTCGGCGTCCTCGTCCAGGGCCTCCCAGCGCTCGGACTGGGAGAAGGCCTCGGCGGAGCGGACGCAGCCGGGAGCCGCGTGCCACAGCTCGACGGCCTCGGCGGACGGGGAGCCGCCGCGCACGTCCCAGGTCTTCAGCCAGTCGGCCAGGGACGGGCTGTGGACCGCGTGCACGTCCTCGTTGAGCAGGCCCGCGCGGTGCAGTTCGCCGAGCAGGGCCGGGATGCCGCCGGCGCGGTGCACGTCCTCCATGTAGTACGTGCGGTCCTTGGCGACGTTCGGCGCGACCTTGGCCAGGCAGGGCACGCGGCGGGAGACCTCGTTGATCTCCTCCAGGCCGAACGGGACACCGGCCTCCTGGGCCGCGGCCAGCAGGTGCAGGATCGTGTTGGTGGAGCCGCCCATGGCGATGTCGAGCGCCATGGCGTTCTCGAAGGCCGCGAAGGACGCCACGCTGCGGGGCAGGACCGTCTCGTCGTCCTGCTCGTAGTAGCGGCGGGTGATGTCCATGACCGTCTTGGCCGCGTTGACGTACAGCTGTTTGCGGGCCGTGTGCGTGGCGAGGACCGAGCCGTTGCCGGGCAGGGACAGGCCGATGGCCTCGGTCAGGCAGTTCATCGAGTTGGCGGTGAACATGCCAGAACAGGAGCCGCAGGTCGGGCAGGCGTTCTCCTCGATGCGGAGGATGTCCTCGTCCGAGATCTTGTCGTTCACGGCGTCGGAGATCGCGTCGACCAGGTCGAGCGTGCGGACCGTGCCGTCGACGAGGGTGGCGCGGCCGGACTCCATCGGGCCGCCGGAGACGAAGACCGTCGGGATGTTCAGGCGCAGGGCCGCGTTGAGCATGCCCGGGGTGATCTTGTCGCAGTTGGAGATGCAGATCAGGGCGTCGGCGCAGTGGGCCTCGACCATGTACTCCACGCTGTCCGCGATCAGGTCGCGGGAGGGCAGGGAGTAGAGCATGCCGCCATGGCCCATGGCGATGCCGTCGTCCACGGCGATCGTGTTGAACTCGCGCGGGATGCCGCCGGCCGCGATCACGGCCTCGCTGACGATCCGGCCGACCGGCGCCAGGTGCGTGTGGCCGGGCACGAACTCGGTGAAGCTGTTGGCGACCGCGATGATCGGCTTGCGGCCGATGTCCGCACCCGGTACACCGGAGGCCCGCATAAGGGCGCGGGCGCCCGCCATGTTGCGGCCGTGGGTGACTGTGCGGGACCTCAGCTCGGGCATCGTCGCTCGCTCCTTCAAAGACGGCGTCAGAGGATTCGGAGATTTCTGACTGCTACTGAGCGTACGCCGGTCATCCAGAGGGCGGGACGGAGTGTCCGGAATGCGGGACGCCTGTCTCGGTCGACGGCCCACTCAGGGCTTGTGGATCGGTCAGGTGTCCCTGCACGACCGGTGCCAGGCGCGCGATGATCTGTTCCGGGTCCGCCGAGGCCAGTGGCTCCACCTTGATGACGTACCGCAGGACGGCCGTGCCCACGAGCTGGGCGGCGGCCAGCTCGGCGCGCAGCTCGGCGTCCGGCAGCTCCAGTCGTACGGCGATGCGGCGCAGCACCTGGGTGGCGATGATCCGGCGGAAGACGGTCGCCGCGGTGTCGTTGGTGACGGCGGAGCGGACGATGGCGAGCAGGGGCGCGCGGGTCGCCGGGTTCTCCCAGACGCCGAAGAAGAAGCGGGCCAGGCGCTCCCCCACGCCGTCGAGCGGTCCCTCCTCGATGGCCTTCGGGGCCTGCAGGGCCGGCCCGAAGGACTGGGTGATCGCCGCCTCGAACACCTGCTCCTTGGTGCCGAAGTAGTGGTGCACGAGCGCAGAGTCGACCCCGGCCGCCTTGGCGATGCCGCGTACGGACGTCTTCTCGTAGCCGCGCTCGGAGAACTCGTCGCGGGCGACGGTCAGGATGCGGTCCCGGGTGCCGGCGGACTCGGTGCGCGGGGGACGACCGCGGCGGCGGGCGGTGGTCCCGGCGCCACTGCCGGGCGGGGGCGAGTCGCTCATCGCCGCGGCACCCGCGCCGCCGACGCCAGGTGGAGACGGGTGAAGGCCAGTGCCTCCGCAAGGTCGGCCTCGCGCTCCGCGCTCGACATGGCGCGGCGGGTGTTGACCTCGATGACGACGTGCCCGTCGAAGCCGGTCAGGGCGAGCCGCTCCAGCACCTCGGCGCAGGGCTGGGTGCCGCGGCCGGGCACCAGATGCTCGTCCTTGGCGGAGCCCCTGCCGTCGGCGAGGTGGACGTGGCCGAGGCGGTCCCCCATGCGGTCGACCATGTCCAGGGCGTCGGTGCGGGCCGTCGCGGTGTGGCTGAGGTCGATCGTGAAGTGACGGTAGTCGTCCCTCGTGACGTCCCAGTCGGGGGCGTACGCCAGCATCTCGCGGTCGCGGTAGCGCCAGGGGTACATGTTCTCGACGGCGAACCGTACGTCCGTCTCGTTGGCCATGCGCCAGATGCCGGTCACGAAGTCCCGGGCGTACTGGCGCTGCCAGCGGAAGGGCGGGTGGACGACGACCGTGCTCGCGTCGAGCTTCTCGGCCGCCGCGCGGGCCCGCTGGAGCTTGGTCCAGGGGTCGGTGGACCAGACGCGCTGCGTGATGAGCAGGCAGGGGGCGTGCACGGCCAGGATCGGGATCCGGTGGTAGTCGCTGAGTCTGCGCAGGGCCTCGATGTCCTGGCTGACGGGGTCGGTCCAGACCATGACCTCGACTCCGTCGTAGCCGAGGCGCGCGGCGATCTCGAAGGCCGTGGCCGTCGACTCCGGGTAGACCGAGGCCGTCGAGAGGGCGACCTTCGCGTCCGGGATCTTTACGGCTGGCTCTGCCATGCAGGACAGATTACGGGGTGTGGTGGGGAGAAAGTGGAGGGCCTCTTCGCCGTTGTGGTGAGTACCACGTGGCGGATGCGGCCTCACCGTGACGCGCCGTGCCCCTCGGGGAAGATCGCTACGCGGACTCCATGTGATCCAGCCGGCGCAGGATCACGCCCTCCCGCAACGCCCACGGGCAGATGTCCACACGCTCCACGCGGAACAGGTCCAGCGCCGCCTCGGCCACCAGGGCGCCCGCCAGCAACTGGCCGGCTCTGCCCTCCGAGACTCCGGGCAGCTCGGCTCGCTCCGCCTCCGTCATGGCGGCCAGCCTCGGGACCCAGCCCTCCAGGGACTCCCGCTTGAGTTCGCGCTGGACGTACAGGCCCTCGGCGGAGCGGGCGGCGCCGGCGATGCGGGCCAGCTGCTTGAAGGTCTTGGACGTGGCGACGACATGGTCGGGGGCGCCGAGGCGGCTGAACTCGCCGACCGTGCGGGCGATCTCGGTGCGGACGTGACGGCGCAGGGCCCGGACGTCGTCGGGGGCGGGCGGGTCACCGGGCAGCCAGCCGGCGGTGAGGCGGCCGGCGCCCAGCGGCAGCGAGGCGGCCGCGTCGGGCTCCTCGTCCATGCCGTAGGCGATCTCCAGGGAACCGCCGCCGATGTCCAGGACCAGCAGCTTTCCGGCCGACCAGCCGAACCAGCGGCGGGCGGCGAGGAAGGTGAGCCGGGCCTCCTCCTCGCCGGTGAGGACCTGGAGCTCGACGCCGGTCTCGGTGCGCACACGCGCGAGGACGTCGTCGGCGTTGCGTGCCTCGCGTACGGCGGAGGTGGCGAACGGCAGCAGGTCCTCGACACCCTTGTCCTCGGCGGCCTGGAGCGCCTCCCGGATGACCGAGACCAGCCGGTCGACTCCCTGGGGGCCGATCGCGCCGTCGTCGTCGAGGAGCTGGGCGAGGCGCAGTTCCGCCTTGTGCGAGTGCGCGGGCAGCGGGCACGCGCCGGGGTGCGCGTCCACCACGAGCAGATGCACCGTGTTCGAACCCACGTCGAGGACACCGAGTCTCATGTACGGCACGCTACTGCCCGCCGGGGCGTCCGCCGTCCTCGGTGGGGGTATCCGGCCCGTACCCTGGACTCGTGCCAAAGACGAAAAAGGCCAAGCGCGACAAATCACCTGGCGTCGCTGAACCCGACGAGAAGGGCCTCGACTTCGCCCGCGCGTGGGTGGAGTTTCCTGATCCGGCGGACGACGAGCAGGTCTTCCGCTGCGATCTGACATGGCTGACCTCTCGCTGGAACTGCATCTTCGGCAGCGGCTGCCAGGGCATCCAGGCGGGCCGCGCGGATGACGGGTGCTGCACGTTGGGTGCCCACTTCTCGGACGAGGACGACGAGAAGCGCGTCGCCGGGCATGTGGCCAGGCTCACGCCGGACATCTGGCAGCACCACGCCGAGGGCACGCGGAACGGCTGGGTCTCCGAGGACGAGGACGGCGACCGGCAGACCCGTCCCTTCCAGGGCTCCTGCGTCTTCCAGAACCGGCCCGGCTTCCCGGGCGGCGCGGGCTGCTCGCTGCACATCCTCGCCCTGAAGGAGGGCCGCGAGCCGCTGGAGACCAAGCCGGACGTGTGCTGGCAGCTGCCGGTACGCCGGACGTACGAGTGGATCGACCGGCCCGACGACACGCGTGTGCTCCAGGTGTCGATCGGTGAGTACGACCGCCGCGGCTGGGGACCGGGCGGGCACGACCTGCACTGGTGGTGCACCTCGGCGACCTCGGCGCACGGCGCGGGCGAGCCCGTCTACGTCTCCTACCGGCCCGAGCTGATCGAGCTGATGGGCAAGGCCGGCTACGACCGGCTGGTCGAGCTGTGCGAGGAGCGGCTGGCCTCGCAGCTGCCGTTGCTGGCGCCTCATCCTGCGGATCCGGTGTCCTGACGACCGGCTGGTGCCGCGGCAGGCAACGTCAGCCCCGTCGCGACGCCCGGCACGCCCTCTCGCCGCACCGGCCGAAATCCCGAGTACATCCAGTACGAGGGCTTCCGGCCGGCACGCCGAGAGCACGCACCGGACGCCGCTCCTCAACGGGGCAAACGTTGCCTGCCGAGGCACTAGGACGTGGCCGGGCTCGGGTCACCGCTGTCCGAGGGCGGCGTCGAGCTCGCCGGGTCGGTCGGGGCCGGGTCCGTCGGCGTGGGCGTGGGGTCCGGGTCGGGTGACGGGGGCGGGGTGGTCGGCGTCGGGTCCGGGGCCGGGGCGGAGGTCGTGGGCGTCGGGTCGGGACGGGTCGGGGGCGGGTCGCCCGGGCCGCCGGGGCGGGGGCCGGGGGTGGGCGCGGTGCCGTAGCCCTTGATGTGGACGACGGCGCCGACCGGTGCGACCGCCACCTGCGCGTGCCAGGGGCCGGCGGGCTCCCGCAGGTGGTCGACGTACACCTTGATCGTCAATGACTCGCCGGGCAGGAGCGTTCCCGAGGACTGGCTGAGGTAGAGCCAGTCGGCTCCGGTGGAGGCGGACCAGCGGACCGGGGCCGAGCCCGTGGCGGTCAGGGTGACGAGGGTGGTGTCGCCGCTGTTGTCGGCCGTGACTTCCAGGGCGGCCGCGCGGCCGGCGCCGGCGACGCCGATCACCTCGACGGAGACGTCGGCCTTGCCGTCCTTGCCGAAGCGGGGGCCCGGGCGGGTGCTCGCGTTGCCGGTGTTCTGGTAGCCGCCGCCCGCCATCTCGCCGTCCAGGGCGAACGGGGCGTCCGCCTCGCGTGCGGAGACGGATCGGCCGTCGTGACCCTCGCCGACCGGGGTGCCTCGGTAGGCGGCCCACAGGGCGAGCACGGGTGCGGCCACGACGGTGGCGACGACGGTCGTGGTGACGGCACGCGCGCGAAGACGGTCCCTTCGGGCGGCGTGGTCCTTGGGGTCCATCGGGAAGCCGCGCCGGTCGAACCGGGGTGCGGCGCCCCGCGCGCGCGGGTGGCGGGCCATGGCGACGTGCAGGGCCGCCCGGGGCGCCGGCAGGACGGGCAGTTCGGCGGGCGTGACACTGGTGCCGGGCCAACGGCCGGGGATGGCGCGCTCGGCGGCGCGGCGGCAGCGCGGGCAGTCGTCGACGTGTCTGACGAGTTCGCGGCGCAGGGCCGTGCCGAGCACGAGCCGGTCGTCGCCGACGAGGTGGGCGACGCTCGGACACGCCCCGGTCTCGACGACGGCGAGGGCCGCACGCGTGCGTTCCACTTCGCAGGCGGCGGAGGCGAGCAGATCGCGGGCGGCGGCCACGTCCATGCCGAGTACGGCGGCGACCTCGCGGGCGGCGAGGTGGTGGCGCACGGCCAGTTCGAGCGCCTCCCGCTGCTCCGGGGTGGTGCCGGCGGCCTCCGGCCAGGCCAGCAGGGCCAGTTCGTCGCGGCGCCGCTCCTGGACCTCCTCGGAGGGGGCCGGGGCGGACGGACGGTCGGCGTGCTGCCGGTCGGAACGGCCCGCCGCGTGGCTGCTCTGACGTTTCTGCTTGGCCTCGGCCAGCTTGCGCAGGCACGCCCAGCGGGCCAGCGCGTACATCCAGGCCCTGCGGTCCGCGGGCGCCTCGGGGACGTGCCGGCCGCGGCGTTCGGCGAGCGCGAGGACCTCGCCCAGGGCGGCGGTCGCGGCGTCGTGGTCGCACAGCACGGACAGGCAGTAGGTGAACAGGCCGTCCAGGTAGGGCTCGTAGCGCGCGGGCGGCCGCTGCGCCAGCGTGCGCGCCGCCCCGCGGTCACGCGTTTCCCGGTGCGCCCGGTGCGCGCCGGCCGTGCGGGTCGAGATCTCCGGAGTACCGCTCATCATTCGGCGACCGTAGGGTGCCGGGAGTGGCACCTTCAGGCGGCTTGAGCACATTTAATCCATACGGGTGAAACGATCCCTCAATCGGGGACGGGAACCACTGGCTCCGCCGCTGGCGGGGGGTGGCGGTGCCCTGGCGCGCAGAGGGCCGCCTGCGGCCGGTCCCGCGTTGTCAGTGGCGGCGGCTACGGTTTCGTCCATGGCTGCCCGTACGAAATCCACCAAGGACCGCCCGTCCTACCGCTGCACGGAGTGCGGCTGGCAGACGGCGAAGTGGCTCGGCCGCTGCCCCGAGTGCCAGGCCTGGGGGACGGTCGAGGAGTACGGCGCGCCCGCGGTCCGTACGACGACACCCGGGCGGGTCACGACCTCCGCCCTGCCCATCGGCCAGGTGGACGGCCGCCAGGCCGCCGCCCGCTCCACCGGCGTGCCCGAGCTGGACCGCGTGCTCGGCGGCGGGCTGGTCCCCGGTGCCGTGGTCCTGGTCGCGGGCGAGCCGGGCGTCGGCAAGTCGACGCTCCTGCTGGACGTGGCGGCCAAGTCGGCGAGCGACGAGCACCGCACGCTGTACGTCACGGGCGAGGAGTCGGCGAGCCAGGTCCGGCTGCGCGCCGACCGCATCCACGCCATCGACGACCACCTGTACCTGGCGGCCGAGACGGATCTGGCGGCGGTGCTGGGCCACTTGGACGCGGTTAAGCCGTCGCTGCTGATCCTGGACTCGGTCCAGACGGTCGCCTCCCCGGAGATCGACGGCGCGCCGGGCGGCATGGCCCAGGTGCGCGAGGTCGCAGGCGCCCTGATCCGGGCCTCCAAGGAACGCGGCATGTCCACGCTGCTGGTGGGCCATGTCACCAAGGACGGCGCGATCGCGGGCCCGCGCCTGCTGGAGCACCTGGTGGACGTCGTCCTGAGCTTCGAGGGCGACCGGCATGCGCGCCTGCGGCTCGTACGAGGCGTCAAGAACCGCTACGGGACGACCGACGAGGTCGGCTGCTTCGAGCTGCACGACGAGGGCATCACGGGCCTCGCGGACCCGAGCGGACTTTTCCTGACACGTCGGGCCGAACCGGTCCCGGGCACCTGCCTGACCGTCACCCTGGAGGGCCGCCGCCCCCTGGTCGCCGAGGTCCAGGCGCTCACGGTGGACTCGCAGATCCCCTCCCCCCGCCGCACCACCTCGGGTCTGGAGACCTCCCGCGTCTCGATGATGCTGGCGGTGCTGGAACAGCGCGGACGGATCAGCGCCTTGGGCAAAAGGGACATCTACTCCGCGACGGTCGGCGGGGTGAAGCTCTCGGAGCCCGCCGCCGACCTGGCCGTCGCCCTCGCCCTGGCCAGCGCGGCGAGTGACACACCTCTCCCCAAGAACCTCGTCGCCATCGGCGAAGTGGGCCTCGCCGGCGAGGTGAGACGGGTCACGGGCGTGCAGCGCAGGCTGGCCGAAGCCCACCGTCTGGGCTTCACGCACGCGCTCGTACCGGGCGACCCCGGCAAGATCCCCTCGGGCATGAAGGTCCTGGAAGTCGCGGACATAGGGGACGCCCTGCGGGTCCTTCCCCGCTCCCGTCGCAGGGAGGCCCCACGGGACGACGAGGGTCGCCGGTAGACTTTGCCCTGGTCTCGCCCGTCCGTGCGAACCGAGCGCGCGACACGGGGGCGCCCAGAACCTGCGACCGGAGGAGTGCAGTGGCAGCCAACGACCGGGCATCAGCTCCCGGAAAGTCCGGCGGGAGTGCCGGTACCGATGGCCTGATGCGCGCCTCTTTGAGCGCCGTGGCACCCGGCACCGCCCTGCGTGACGGCCTGGAGCGGGTGCTCCGCGGCAACACCGGCGGACTCATCGTGCTGGGCTCCGACAAGACGGTCGAGGCACTGTGCAGCGGCGGTTTCGTGCTGGATGTCGAGTTCACCGCGACCCGCCTGCGCGAGCTGTGCAAGCTCGACGGCGGCATCGTGCTGTCCTCGGACCTGTCGAAGATCCTGCGCGCGGGCGTGCAGCTGGTCCCGGACCCGACGATCCCCACGGAGGAGACGGGCACCCGGCACCGCACCGCGGACCGCGTCAGCAAGCAGGTCGGCTTCCCGGTCGTCTCGGTCTCCCAGTCGATGCGGCTGATCGCCCTGTACGTCGACGGCCAGCGCCGCGTCCTGGAGGACTCGGCGGCGATCCTGTCCCGCGCCAACCAGGCCCTCGCGACCCTGGAGCGCTACAAGCTCCGCCTCGACGAGGTCGCGGGGACGCTGTCGGCGCTGGAGATCGAGGACCTGGTGACCGTCCGGGACGTCTCGGCGGTCGCCCAGCGGCTGGAGATGGTGCGCCGCATCGCCACGGAGATCGCCGAGTACGTGGTGGAGCTGGGCACGGACGGCCGGCTGCTGGCGCTCCAGCTGGACGAGCTGATCGCCGGCGTGGAGCCCGAGCGTGAGCTGGTCGTACGGGACTACGTCCCCGAGCCCACGGCCAAGCGCTCCCGCACGGTCGACGAGGCGCTGTCCGAACTCGACGCCCTGACCCACGCGGAGCTGCTGGAACTGCCCACGGTGGCGCGGGCATTGGGTTACACGGGCTCGCCCGAGACGCTGGACTCGGCGGTGTCCCCGCGTGGTTTCCGCCTCCTGGCCAAGGTGCCGCGGCTGCCCGGCGCGATCATCGACCGCCTGGTGGAGCACTTCGGCGGTCTGCAGAAGCTGCTCGCCGCGAGCGTCGACGACCTCCAGACGGTGGACGGCGTGGGCGAGGCCCGGGCGCGCAGCGTGCGGGAGGGGCTGTCGCGACTGGCGGAGTCCTCGATCCTGGAGCGGTACGTCTAGGGCCTGTCGACACGGGCGAGGGCGGTCCCCGGCAAGGGGCACCGCCCTCCGGCGTCTTTGCCGCCTGCCTCTAGTCGGCCGACAGCACGAACGACGTCTGCACCTTCGCATAGCCCGGAGCCTTGGCTTCCACCAGGTACGTGCCCGGCTTGGCCGAGCCGGCCGGCGGCGTGGCGCACTCGGGGGCGCTCGGCTTGCGGTTCCACGTCACGGTGTAGGTGATGCCGCTGCCCGCGGGGACCCGGTACAGCTGATGGGCGGCTGCCTTCGGGCAGTCCTCGGAGGACCAGTAGTCCTCGTCGCTGCTCGCCTGGGTGATCGTGAACACCGCGTTCTTCGGCCCGAGATCGACCTTGCAGTCGCTGCCGGAGACGTTCCGCGCGGTGAGCAGGAACGTGGGCGTCTGCTCGGGGTCGTAGGTGTTGTGCCGGCTGCGCAGGCTGAACTTGACCGCTTCCGCAGTGCAGTTGGGCAGGGTGGAACCGGCCGGCAGGGTGTCACCCACGCCGACGCCGCCCGCCGCGGCACCGCTCCCGGAACCGTCGGCGCCGCCCGACCCCTCGGAGCCGCCGGAGCCGGACCCGCCGCCGGAGCCCGTGCCGGAACCGTCCCCGGATCCGTCAGCCGATCCGTCACCGGAGCCGTCACCGGACCCGGACGACGAGCCGCCGGAGCCCGCACCGCCCGAATCGTCGCGACCGCCGGGCGCTTGGCTGATGGCCGGGCCCGAACTCGACGGGCCGGGCGTGATGGAGGGCGCGGGATTCTTGCCGTTGGCGCCGTTGTCGCCGTCCTTGCCGCCCCCGCCGCCCATGGTCACGATCCAGGTGATCAGCAATGCCAACAGGGCGACCACGGACACCAGTACGACCCTCCGACGCCAGTAGATGGAGGAGGGAAGCGGCCCGACCGGATTGCGCAGAGATCCCACGGCGCAAACCTTACGAGAGATCAGCGCGTTCGCCTGTCCCACCCGCCGCTGAGAGCCACAACTTTTCAGGATCATCATCCCGGAGATCCCGGCTCCACCCCTGTCTTTCGTCAGGTACGAGACGCGACGATCGCTGGGTGTGACGGTATGGGACCGTCGCCTACCGTGCGTGACCATGACCTTGGAGGACAGCGGGCTCTACCGCGACATCACCGACTTCGCCCACGCCACCCCGCCGTGGGTTCAGCAGGGGGCCGGCATATGGACGGAGGCCGGACTGCTCGTCCTCGTCGCGCTGTTCGCCGCCGCCTGGTGGCGCGCCCGCCGCGACAGCCCCGGGCGTTCGCGATCGCGGCCCTTACACCTATGGCCACGGCCGTGACCTGCATGTGCAGCGAAGTACTCAAGTCCGCTGTCGCGGAGGAGCGTCCGTGCCGTACGGTCGCCGGGGCTGCCGTGTCCCTGGCCGAGTGCCCGCCGCACGGCGACTGGTCCTTCCCGTCCAACCACGCCGCGATCGCGGGCGGCTCGGCGGTCGCCCTGGCCCTGGTCCGGCGCACGCTGCTGTGGCTGACGGCCCCCCTCGCCCTGCTCATGGCCTTCTCCCGGGTCTTCGTCGGCGTGCACTGTCCGCACGCCGTCGTCGCGGGGTTGGCGCTGGGCACGCTCGTCGCGCTGCTCGCCGTACGGCTGGGCACGGACCCGATGACGCGGCTGGCCGGGACGATGCGGACCTCGCCGGCACCGGCCGTGCGGTGGGTGGCCGGGCCGGGATGTGCGGCGGTCACACCGTCGCACGAGATGCACGGGGGTGACCGGGCGGATCGGCACGCGCGCCGCTGAGTCGGCGCGCGCGGTGTCCCGACGCGCCAGGACACCTGGTGCGCCGCCGAGCCGGGGCGCACGCGCCTCGCCGGACGGCACGCGCTCCCCACCGCCGAGCCGCCCCGGCCGCTACGGCTCCACCAGCCCCGCCTCGTATGCCACGATCGCCGCCTGCACCCGGTTGCGTACGCCCAGGCGGTCCAGGACCGCACTCGGTATGTGCCGTGCCGCGTCGGTCAGCGCCTCCCGGACCACGCGGTGCAGCAGCCGTTCGGCGATCCCGCCGGGCTCGCCGGCAGGGTCCTGCCGCCCGGCGGGCTCCAGCGCACGGGCAGGCCCGACTCCGCGGCGCGGGCGACGAGTTGCTCCAGCGTCTCGTCGGCCGGGGCGAGCGGGACCGGCTCGTCGTCGTCCTCGCGCAGCACGCCGATGATGCGGTGCAGCCGGTCCGTGGCGTCGGCGGCGGCAGCGCGCAGGTCGGCCACCGCGGCCCGGTGCCCGTCTGCGAGGCCGGGGGCGACCTGGAGGACGCCCGCGCGCAGGGCGATGAGGCTCAGCTCGTGGCCGAGGGAGTCGTGCATGTCCTGGGCGATCCGGGCCCGTTCGCGCAGCCGGGCGCGTTCCTCGGTGAGGCGCTGCTCGTCCTCCGGCCGGGCGGCCCGCAGCCAGCCCGCCTCGGCCGGCTCGCGGCTCTGCCGCCAGTAGCGCCCGCCGAGCCAGGGGAAGACACAGCCGAAAAGCAGCGTGCCCGTCATGACGAACCACTCGGAGGCCGGATCGACCCCGGCCGACGCGATCCGGACGGTGCCCGCGCAGCCGACGGCCGCGAAGCACAGCATCGCGGGGCGCGCTCGGTCCGCCCGCAGCCCGAGCAGCAGCGCGGACACGCCGAGGGCGGGGCCGTAGGAGACGCTGAACAGGGCCGGTGCGAGGGCGAGACCCAGGGCGGCCGCCAGGCCGAAGGCGAGGAGGGGCAGCCGCCGGGACACGGCGGCCGCGACGGCCGGCACCACCACGCCGACCGCCTGCTGCCAGGCCGACGCGGCTCGTTCAGCCCGACCCGGTCCGCCGTGAGCGCGGGAACGGCGAGGGCCGCCCAGAGCAGGGCGCCCCGGGCGAGTGAGGCCGGGCGGGGACGTTCCATGCGCGTGACGCTACAAGCGCCGGGCAGGCGGCACTGTTGCCGATCGTCAGGTACCTGTCTCCCCCGGGGGTGGCGGTGTGCCCGAAACGACGGCTCTGCGTGGCACCATCGAGAGGCCATGACTGCTCCCACGAAGCCCCCGCACTCCGTCTCCTCCCCCACCGACACCTCCGGCCCGCCCAGCGGAGAGAACCTGCACTCCCCCGTCATCGACTGGTTCGACGAGAACGCCCGCGATCTGCCGTGGCGGCGCCCCGAGGCCGGGGCATGGGGGGTGATGGTCAGTGAGTTCATGCTCCAGCAGACGCCGGTGAACCGCGTGCTGCCCGTCTACGAGCAGTGGCTGGACCGCTGGCCGCGCCCCGCCGACCTGGCCAAGGAGGCACCCGGTGAGGCCGTCCGCGCCTGGGGCCGGCTCGGCTACCCGCGCCGCGCGCTGCGGCTGCACGGCGCCGCGGTCGCCATAACGGAACGGCACGGCGGAGACGTACCGGCCGACCACGCGCAGCTGCTGGCCCTGCCCGGCATCGGCGAGTACACGGCCGCCGCCGTCGCCTCCTTCGCGTACGGGCAGCGCCACCCGGTGCTGGACACCAATGTGCGCCGGGTCTTCGCCCGCGCGGTCGCCGGCGTGCAGTACCCGCCGAACGCCACCACCGCCGCCGAACGCAAGCTGGCCCGCGCGCTGCTGCCCGAGGACGAGCCGACCGCCGCCCGCTGGGCCGCCGCCTCCATGGAGCTGGGCGCGCTGGTGTGCACGGCGAAGAGCGAGTCGTGCCACCGCTGCCCGATCGCCGCGCAGTGCGCCTGGCGACTGGCCGGCAAGCCGGAGCACGACGGGCCGCCGCGCCGGGGCCAGACGTACGCGGGCACCGACCGGCAGGTGCGCGGGCGGCTGCTCGCCGTGCTGCGCGAGGCCCACGCTCCGGTTCCGCAGGCGGCCCTGGACCGGGTGTGGCACGAGCCGGTGCAGCGGGCCCGCGCTCTGGACGGTCTCGTCGCCGACGGTCTGGTGGAGCCGATGGCGGGCGGGCTGTACCGGCTGCCGCTGACCTGACGTACAGGCAGATCACAGGGGTGGGCCTTCCGTCACAGTGACCCGAGTGGGCAAATCGCCCTAAAACCTCCCCAACACCCCTGGTGCTCCACCCCGTTCCGGCTTCCGTTACACAACCGACGGACAGCCGAGTGCTAGCCGCAGGCTGCTTCGGACAGTGCCGTGACAACGCCTCCGTACCTTCAGATGCGTTCCCGGAAGACACGGGGACGGCTGAGGATCACAGGAAGTACACGGGCGGCGGGAAGCCGGCCGGAACGGGGAAACGGGAGGCGGTTCACCATGGCGCAGGGCGAGGTGCTCGAGTTCGAGGAGTACGTCCGCACCCGGCAGGACGCGCTGTTGCGCAGTGCCCGCCGCCTGGTCCCTGACCCCACGGACGCGCAGGACCTGCTGCAGACGGCGCTCGTGCGGACGTACGGCCGCTGGGAGACGATCGAGGACAAGCGGCTGGCGGACGCCTACCTGCGCCGGGTGATGATCAACACGCGGACGGAGTGGTGGCGGGCGCGGAAGCTGGAGGAGGTCCCGACCGAGCAGCTTCCGGACGCCTCGGTCGACGACGCCACCGAGCAGCACGCGGACCGCGCCCTGCTGATGGACGTCCTGAAGGTGCTCGCCCCGAAGCAGCGCAGTGTCGTGGTGCTGCGACACTGGGAGCAGATGTCCACGGAGGAGACGGCCGCCGCCCTCGGCATGTCGGCCGGAACGGTCAAGAGCACGCTGCACCGGGCGCTCGCCCGGCTCCGTGAGGAGCTGGAGTCCCGCGATCTGGACGCACGCGCGCTGGAGCGTGAGGAGCGGGAGCGGTGCGCGGCCTGACCGGTGAGGGTTCTGCACGGGCCCGGGGCGGTATCCAGGCGGTGAGCGCGGCCCTGGCCGTGCCCACCGCCCTCGCCCTTTTGATGTCCGGATGCGGTGCCGACGGCACCGGCGCCCGCGACGAGGGCCCCGCGAGCGCCGACTCCGTGGCGGGCGCCGCCGCCACTCCGTCCGCTGCGCCGTCCAAGACGCCCGACAGCGTGAACGCGGTCAAGCTCGTCAAGAACGACCCGCAGGTCGCGCCCGAGGTGAAGCGGGAACTGAAGCCGTGCGTCGCCGACGAGTACCCCGTCGACGTCTCCTACGGCAAGCTGACCGGCGGGTCGGCCGACGACGTCGTCGTCAACGTGCTGACCTGCGGTGACGCCGTGGGTGTGGGCAGTTACGTGTATCGCGAGCAGGGCGGCTCGTACAAGAATGTGTTCAAGGCCGAGGAGCCTCCGGTGTACGCGGAGATCGACCGCGGCGACCTGGTGGTGACCAAGCAGGTGTACGAGAAGGGCGACCCGGTGTCGAGCCCGTCCGGGGAGAACGTGATCACGTACCGGTGGGCCTCGGGCCGGTTCACCGAGGAGTACCGCACGCACAATGACTACGGAAAGGTCGTCGGCGACAGCGCGACGCCGTCACCGGCGAGCTGACGCGAGGCGCGGGGCCGCGTGAACCGATCGAGCCGCTCGGTCCGATCCACCGGTGAACGCGGCGCACGGATCGTGCGTCCCAGCAGACGGAACGCACCCACGGACCACGAAGGACTGAGAGCACCGGGATGGCAGATCAGACCCACGTCCTGTTCGTCGAGGACGACGACGTCATCCGCGAGGCCACGCAGCTCTCCCTGGAACGGGACGGCTTCGTGGTCACCGCCATGCCCGACGGACTGTCGGGCCTGGAGGCGTTCCGGGCGGACCGCCCCGACATCGCGCTGCTCGACGTCATGGTCCCCGGCCTCGACGGGGTCAGCCTGTGCCGCCGTATCCGGGACGAGTCGACCGTGCCGGTCATCATGCTGTCGGCGCGTGCCGACTCCATCGACGTCGTCCTGGGCCTGGAGGCGGGCGCCGACGACTATGTGACCAAGCCGTTCGACGGAGCCGTGCTGGTCGCCCGGATCCGCGCGGTGCTGCGCCGCTTCGGGCACGCGGGCAGCGGCCGGGGCGAGGAGCCGGCCGGCCCGGCGGGCGGCGGGGTGCTGACCTTCGGTGACCTGGAGATCGACACCGAGGGCATGGAGGTCCGCCGGGCCGGGCAGCCGGTGGCGCTGACGCCGACGGAGATGCGGCTGCTGCTGGAGTTCTCCTCCGCGCCGGGCACGGTGCTCTCCCGCGACAAGCTGCTGGAGCGGGTGTGGGACTACGGCTGGGGCGGGGACACCCGCGTGGTCGACGTGCACGTGCAGCGGTTGCGGCAGAAGATCGGCCAGGACCGGATCGAGACGGTCCGCGGCTTCGGCTACAAGTTGAAGGCCTGAGCAGGGGTTATGAGGGGGCACTTCCGGCGCCTGGTCGCCACGGGCCTGGACCGGGCGGGCATCCGTACGGGTCTCAGGTGGAAGCTGAGCGCGGCCATCGCGCTGGTCGGGGCGCTGGTGGCGATCGCGCTGAGCCTGGTGGTGCACAACGCCGCCCGGGTGTCGATGCTGGACAACGCGCGTGACCTCGCCGACGAGCGCATCATGATCGCCCAGCGGAACTTCGAGCTGTCGGGTCGGGTGAACTTCCCCAACACCAAGATCAACGACCCGGATCTGCCGCAGGCGCTGCGGGACCGGGTCGCGGCGGGCCAACGGGCGACCTACGTGGCCGACCGGCCGGGTGGCGTGCCCGACATATGGGCCGCCGTGCCGCTGAAGAACGGGCAGGTGATGTCCCAGCACTCGGGCTTCACCGACCGCAGCTCGGACATCCTGCAGGACCTCGACCAGGCCCTGCTCATCGGGTCCATCGCGGTCGTCCTCGGCGGCAGCGCGCTCGGCGTGCTCATCGGCGGGCACCTCTCGCGGCGGCTGCGCAAGGCGGCCATCGCGGCGGGCCAGCTCGCGGGCGGCGAGACGGACGTGCGCGTTCGGGACGCCATGGGCGGGGTCGTCCGGGACGAGACCGACGACCTGGCGAGCGCGGTGGACGCCATGGCGGACGCGCTGCGGCAGCGCATCGAGGCCGAGCGGCGGGTCACCGCCGACATCGCGCACGAGCTGCGCACACCGGTGACGGGGCTGCTGACCGCCGCCGAACTCCTGCCGCCCGGCCGCCCGACCGAGCTGGTGCTGGACCGGGCCAAGGCCATGCGCACGCTCGTGGAGGACGTGCTGGAGGTGGCCCGGCTGGACGGGGCCTCGGAGCGGGCGGAGCTGCAGGACATCATGCTGGGCGAGTTCGTCGCCCGGCGGGTCGCGGCCAAGGACCCGGACGTCGAGGTGCGGATCGTGCACGAGTCGGAGGTCACGACCGATCCGCGGCGGCTGGAGCGGGTGTTGTTCAACCTGCTGGCCAACGCGGCCCGGCACGGCAAGCCGCCCATCGAGGTCACCGTCGAGGGCCGGGTCATCCGGGTCCGCGACCACGGACCGGGCTTCCCCGAGGACCTGCTCGCCGAGGGGCCGAGCCGCTTCCGCACCGGCAGCAAGGACCGGTCCGGCCAGGGGCACGGCCTGGGCCTGACCATCGCGGCCGGGCAGGCCCGGGTGCTGGGCGCCCGGCTCACCTTCCGCAACGTCCGCACGCCGGGGTCGCCGGAGGGTGTGACGGCCGAGGGCGCGGTGGCGGTGCTGTGGCTGCCGGAGCACGCGCCGACCAACACGGGAAGCTATCCGGTGCTGACGGGGTCGTAGGCCTCGCGGGCCTCCCGGATCAACAGGACCAGTCCTGCTCCATGTCGAGTCCGCCCTCGCGGGGCTGGGTGAAGGAGAACCAGTTGCCGGAGTCGTCGCGGAACAGCGCTTCCGTGCCGTACGGGCGCTCCTGCGGCTCCTGGAGGAACTCCACGCCCCGGTCCTTGAGCTTCTTGTAGTCGCCGTGAATGTCGTCGGTCGTCAGCACGCCCGCACCGAGCGCCCCCTTCGTCACCAGCTTCTTGAGCATCTCGGCGGACTCGGGGTCCATCGCGGGCCCTCCCGGCACCATCAGGGTGAGCTCGACGTCGGGCTGGTTCGGCGAGCCGACCGTGAGCCACCGCATGCCGCCCTCGCCCATGGTGATGTCCGTACGGACCTCCAGGCCCAGTTTCTCCGTGTAGAACTCCCTGGCCCGGTCCTGGTCGAGGACCCAGACGGTCGAGATGGCGAGACCCTTGATCATGACGCGCTCCTGCTGCTCGGCGGCTGTTCGGTGCTTGCCCTGCCACGGTAGGCAGCGGGGGCGTCAGCCCGCTTCTTCGGAGTTGCGCTCCCTGCGTGGTCCGGCTTCCGGCGGCCGGCCGACGCCGGGTGCGGGCCGCTTGCCGGGGTCGGGCGCCGTGCGGAAGCCGCCCGCCCAGAGCATGGCGTAGCAGCCGGGTATGAGGGCGGCTCCGCGGCCCACGTGCTTCGTCCGGTACTCGCTCGGGGTCAGTCCGGTCCACGCCTTGAAGCGCGCCGAGAACGTGCCGACGCTGCTGAAGCCGACCAGGTGGCAGATCTCCGTCACGGACAGGTTCGCCGTGCGCAGCAGGTCCTCGGCTCGCTCTATACGGCGGTGGGTGAGGTACTGGCCGGGGGTCTCGCCGTACGCCTCCTTGAAGGCGCGGATGAAGTGGTACCGCGAGTACCCGGCGTGCGCCGCCACGGTGTCCAGGTCGAGCTCCGGATCGGCCCAGTCCCGGTCCATGGCGTCCTTGGCGAGCCGCACCTGCCGCGTCTTGTCCATGCGACCGATGGTGGCACGGGGTCTGACAGCGGCCCGGGCCCGTACGCGGGCATGGCGCAGGCCCCGGGTGGACACCGCCCGGGGCCTGCCGTCAGGGGCCGGTCAGAGCGCCTCGGCCATCGGCGCCCGTGCCGCCGGGCCGTCCACCTTGCCGTCCTCCGAAGCCTTCGGCCCCGCTCCCCTCAGCGGCACCTCCTTCACGAACACCGCCGCCGCCAGCGCGAGGACCGCGACCACGGACCCGAGCAGGAACGCCGAGTGCGTGCCGGCGGACACCGCGTGCTGGTAGGCGTCCCGTGCCGCCTCCGGCAGCCTCGCCAGGCTCGCCCGGTCGAGCTGCGCGGACTGCTCGGTCACCTTGGACCCCAGTGCCCCGGCCCGCTCGGCCATGACCTCCTGGACGCGGTTGTTGAACAGCGCGCCCATGATCGCGACGCCGAAGGAGGAGCCGAGCGTGCGGAAGAGCGTCGTGGACGAGGACGCGACGCCCATGTCCTTCATCTCCACGCTGTTCTGCGCGACCAGCATGGTGATCTGCATCAGGCAGCCCATGCCGAACCCGACCACGGCCATGAAGACACCGGAGGTGAACCGCGAGGTCTCCGTGTCCATCGTGGACAGCAGGTACAGGCCGACGATCATCAGCGCGCTGCCGAGGACGGGGAAGACCTTGTACCTGCCGGTGCTGGTGGTGACCCGCCCGGCGACCATCGAGGTGACCAGCATCGCGCCGAGCATCGGCAGGAGCAGCAGCCCGGAGTTGGTCGCGGAGGCTCCCTGCACCGCCTGCTGGTAGAACGGCAGGAACAACGTGGCGCCGAACATCACGAAGCCGGTGATGAAGCCGATGACGGACATCAGCGTGAAGTTGCGGTTGCGGAAGATGTGCAGCGGCAGCACCGGCTCCGCGGCCTTGGTCTGCCAGAACACGAATCCGACGAGCGCGGCGACCCCGATGCCGATCAGCTCCATGATCCGGGCGGAGTCCCAGGCGTACTCGGTGCCGCCCCATGTGGTGACGAGCACGATCGCGGTGATGCCGATGGTCAGCAGCCCGGCGCCCAGGTAGTCGATGCGCGCCTGCGCCCGCTTCTTCGGCAGGTGCAGCACGGCGCTGACGGCGACCAGCGCGACCACACCGAGCGGCAGGTTGATGTAGAACGCCCAGCGCCAGCCCCAGTTGTCGGTGATGGTGCCGCCGACCAGCGGGCCGCCGATCATCGCCAGCGCCATGACGCCGGCCATCATGCCCTGGTACTTGCCGCGCTCCCGGGGCGGGATCAGGTCACCGATGATCGCCATCACGCCGACCATCAGACCGCCGGCGCCGAGGCCCTGCACGGCCCGGAAGCCGATGAGCTCGCCCATGTTCTGGGCCATGCCGCTGAGCGCGGAGCCGATCAGGAAGATGACGATGGACGACAAGAACGTGCCCTTGCGGCCGTACATGTCGCCGAGCTTGCCCCACAGCGGGGTGGAGGCCGCTGTCGCGAGCGTGTAGGCGGTGACCACCCAGGAGAGGTGCTCGAGCCCGCCCAGCTCACCGACGATCGTCGGCATCGCGGTGCCGATGATCATGTTGTCGAGCATCGCGAGCATCATCGCGATCATGAGCGCGAGCAGCACGACCCGTACGCTCTTCGGCTGTTCGGCCCCGGCGTCGGCGCCGACCGCCGCAGATCCGTCCGTTGTGTCCGTCATCGCTTCCCACTCCCCCTGCTACCGCTACTTACTTGCCGACCGGCTAGTGACTACACTCGGAAACTAGCCGCGGAACTAGCCGGGCGTCAAGTAAGTTTTATGGAAAGCGGGGCGACGTAGGAGGATGGGCGGCACCATGGACGGCACCAAGCATCGGCGCCGCGGGGACACCCGCCGGCGCATCCAGGACGTGGCCCTCGACCTCTTCGCGGAGCAGGGCTACGAGAAGACGTCCCTGCGCGAGATCGCCGAGTGCCTGGACGTCACCAAGGCGGCGCTCTACTACCACTTCAAGACGAAGGAAGAGATCCTCGTCAGCATCTTCGAGGACCTCACCCAGCCGATCGAGGACCTGATCGACTGGGGCCGGCAGCAGCCGCACACCCTGGACACCAAGCAGGAGATCGTCCGCCGCTACGCCGACACCCTCGCCCAGGCGGCCCCGCTGTTCCGCTTCATGCACGAGAACCAGGCGACGGTACGCGAGCTGCGCATCGGCGACTCCTTCAAGGAACGCATCCGCAGCCTGCGCGACATCATCATCGACCCGGACGCGGACATGGTCGACCAGGTCCGCTGCCTCAGCGCGCTCTTCACGCTGCACGCCGGGATGTTCCTGATGCAGGACATGGAAGGCGACCCCGAGGAGAAGAACCGAGCCGTCCTCGAGGTCGCCACGGACCTGGTGACCCAGGCCCACCGGGGAGCCGGGGGCTCCTAGGGCCGGGATCGGGTCAGACCTTCACGCCCTTGGCGCGCAGGAACTTCACCGGGTCGACCGCCGAGCCGTAGTTCGGGGTCGTACGGATCTCGAAGTGCAGGTGCGGACCGCTCGAGTTGCCGGTGTTGCCGGACCGGGCGATCTCCTGGCCGGTCTTGACGATCTGGCCGATCCTCACCTTGACCTGCGACAGGTGGGCGTACTGCGAGTACGTGCCGCTGCCGTGCTTGATCACGACGGCGTTGCCGTAGGCGGGGCCGTCGCCGGCGCCGTTGCCACCGGCCTTGACCACGGTGCCGCCGTGCGTGGCGACGACCTGGGTGCCGGTCGGTACGGCGAAGTCCTGGCCGCTGTGGGTGGACTGCCACATGCCGCCGCTCTGGGCGAAGCTCGCGGACAGCTTGTACTTCTTCACCGGGTCGACCCAGGACGGCGTGGCCTTCTTGGCGGCCTTCTTCGCGGCCGCCTTCTTGGCGGCGGCGGCCTTGGCGGCCTTCTCGGCCTTCGCGGCCTCGGCCTGGGCGGCGGCCTGCGCCTGGACGGCACCGGCGGCACCGGACGCGGCCGTGGTGTCGGCGGCGGACGCGACCCCGGCTCCCAGTGCGACCGAGACACCGAGGCCGGCGGCCAGCACGGTCGCACGGGTGCGGAGCTGGGACGTACGGAAAGAGCGGGACGTGACGCGCTGGGACATCGAAACCTCGTATGGAAGGGGACGGAGAAAACCACCCGGCGCACAGTCGCTCACCGAATGGCCATCCCTTGGTAACCCGAAGTCCGACAAACTCCCAAAAGCGTGATCTACGGCCTGAGTTAGTACTTTGGTTCAGTGTTCTACGTCTCTTGACACAGCACCCATTCAGGGCCAATCAGGGCATTAGCTCGTACTTCACCCCAGACGGCAGGGCAGGGAACTCTTTCTCACCAGCCCGTTAGCCACTATTCCGGGTAGTAAGGGACATATCGCCTGTGCGGCATGTCACCGGAGGCCCTCTTCAGCCATTCCGGAAATGTGGCGTACGCCTCTAGGCGCCTACCGCCCGGTAACCCTACGGTTCCCCTCGCGCCACCCTCGCGAACGAACATGCACACGCCATGTTGGCAGCGTCACGGACGTGAGAGGACCCCACGACATGCAGATCCGACGCCCCTGGTTGCGCCGTGCGTCAGCGGCCGCCGTCTCGGCGGCCGCCCTCGTGGCGATGGCCGCACCGGCCGACGCCACGACCGCCACCCGGGCCTCCACGGCCGCCGCCCCGAGCGCCGCCGCCGCCGCAGACGTCGACCACGGGACCTGGCAGAAGGACTGCCAGGCCGTGATGGACCAGGCCCTGCCCTACCTGAAGCAGCGGATCGCGGCGGCCGAGCCTGGCGAGAAGCAGGCGATCGTCTTCGACATCGACAACACCACGCTCGAGACCGACTTCGGCTTCAGCTACCCGCAGCCGGCCAACAAGCCGGTCCTGGACGTCGCCGGATACGCGCAGGAGCGCGGGGTCGCCCTGTTCTTCGTGACCGCCCGCCCGGACATCGTCCACGCCTTCACCGAGTACAACCTGAAGCAGGTCGGCTACCAGGTCTCCGGGCTGCACGTTCGCAACTTCATCGACCTCTTCAGGAACGTCGCGGAGTACAAGACGGCCCAGCGCGTCGCCATCGAACGGAAGGGCTACACGATCATCGCGAACATCGGCAACAGCGCCACCGACCTCTCCGGCGGCCACGCCGAGAAGACGTTCAAGCTGCCGGACTACGACGGGCAGCTGTCGTGACGTGCTTCCTGGCCTGAAGTCCAAGATCGCCGTTTCGATGCCGGTCAACAGCCTCAAGGGCGTCTCCGCCCGCCGGATACGGCTGGGGGCACCTCCCGGCTGAAGGCCGGGGGAGCGTCCACCGGCCAGACCGACCGTGCCATCACACACAGGCACCTGTGGTCGCCGCCGTGTTCCCTCGCGTCGTGCGGCGCGGCGCCGTCGGCGACCGTCCGCCAGTACACCGAGCAGCGAGAACGCCCGCTTCAAGGCGCACGTCGGAGCAGCCTTGCAGGAGCCCGGCACGCGGAAGGGGCCGGTGCCTTTCGGCACCGGCCCCTTCTCATTCGGCTGTGACGCTTACGCGTCCTTGCTCAGGTTGGGACCCGAGCCGCCGGCCGCCTGCTCGATCGGCGGGACGTCGGGCAGGGCCGCCTTCTCCTCACCCCGGAAGGTGAAGGTCTTGGTCTCGCCCTCGCCCTCGGTGTCCACCACCACGATGTGACCGGGACGCAGCTCGCCGAAGAGGATCTTCTCCGACAGCGAGTCCTCGATCTCGCGCTGGATGGTGCGACGCAGCGGACGCGCACCCAGCACCGGGTCGTAGCCCTTCTTGGCCAGCAGCTCCTTGGCGGACTGGGAGAGCTCGATGCCCATGTCCCGGTCCTTCAGGCGCTCGTCGACCTTGCCGATCATCAGGTCGACGATCCGCAGGATGTCGCCCTGGGTCAGCTGCGGGAAGACGACCACGTCGTCGACGCGGTTGAGGAACTCGGGCCGGAAGTGCTGCTTGAGCTCGTCCGAGACCTTGTTCTTCATGCGCTCGTAGTTGGTCTTCGTGTCACCGGAGGCCGCGAAGCCCAGGTTGAAGCCCTTGGAGATGTCCCGGGTGCCGAGGTTGGTCGTCATGATGATGACCGTGTTCTTGAAGTCCACGACCCGGCCCTGGGAGTCGGTCAGGCGACCGTCCTCCAGGATCTGCAGCAGCGAGTTGAAGATGTCCGGGTGGGCCTTCTCGACCTCGTCGAAGAGGACGACGGAGAACGGCTTGCGGCGGACCTTCTCGGTCAGCTGGCCGCCCTCCTCGTAGCCCACGTAGCCGGGGGGCGAACCGAAGAGACGCGAGACCGTGTGCTTCTCGCTGAACTCCGACATGTCGAGGGAGATCAGCGCGTCCTCGTCGCCGAAGAGGAACTCGGCGAGCGCCTTGGACAGCTCGGTCTTACCCACACCGGACGGGCCGGCGAAGATGAACGAGCCACCCGGACGCTTCGGGTCCTTGAGTCCCGCACGCGTACGGCGGATCGCCTTCGACAGCGCCTTGACGGCGTCGTTCTGGCCGATGACCCGCTTGTGGAGCTCCTCCTCCATGCGCAGCAGGCGGGAGGACTCCTCCTCGGTGAGCTTGAAGACCGGGATGCCGGTGGCGGTCGCGAGGACCTCGGCGATCAGGTCGCCGTCGACCTCGGCGACGACGTCCATGTCGCCGGCCTTCCACTCCTTCTCCCGCTTGGCCTTGGCGGCCAGGAGCTGCTTCTCCTTGTCGCGGAGGGAGGCGGCCTTCTCGAAGTCCTGCGAGTCGATCGCGGACTCCTTGTCGCGGCGGACGCCGGCGATCTTCTCGTCGAACTCGCGCAGGTCCGGCGGCGCGGTCATCCGGCGGATGCGCATCCGGGAACCGGCCTCGTCGATCAGGTCGATCGCCTTGTCCGGAAGGAAGCGGTCCGAGATGTACCGGTCGGCCAGGGTGGCGGCCTGGACCAGCGCCTCGTCCGTGATGGAGACGCGGTGGTGTGCCTCGTACCGGTCACGCAGGCCCTTGAGGATCTCGATCGTGTGCGGCAGGGACGGCTCCGCGACCTGGATGGGCTGGAAGCGGCGCTCGAGGGCCGCGTCCTTCTCCAGGTGCTTGCGGTACTCGTCCAGGGTGGTCGCACCGATGGTCTGCAGCTCACCGCGGGCGAGCATCGGCTTCAGGATGGAGGCCGCGTCGATGGCGCCCTCGGCGGCACCCGCACCGACCAGCGTGTGCAGCTCGTCGATGAACAGGATGATGTCGCCGCGGGTGCGGATCTCCTTGAGAACCTTCTTCAGGCGCTCCTCGAAGTCACCGCGGTAGCGGGAGCCGGCGACCAGCGCGCCGAGGTCCAGGGTGTAGAGGTGCTTGTCCTTGAGGGTCTCGGGCACCTCGCCCTTGACGATGGCCTGAGCGAGACCCTCGACGACGGCGGTCTTGCCGACGCCGGGCTCACCGATCAGGACGGGGTTGTTCTTCGTACGGCGGGACAGCACCTGCATGACCCGCTCGATCTCCTTCTCGCGCCCGATGACCGGGTCGAGCTTGGACTCACGAGCGGCCTGGGTGAGGTTCCGGCCGAACTGGTCGAGGACCAGGGACGTGGAGGGCGTGCCCTCGGCAGGACCGCCGGCGGTGGCGGTCTCCTTGCCCTGGTAACCGGAGAGCAGCTGGATCACCTGCTGCCGCACGCGGTTCAGATCTGCGCCCAGCTTGACGAGAACCTGGGCGGCGACGCCCTCGCCCTCGCGGATCAGGCCGAGCAGGATGTGCTCCGTGCCGATGTAGTTGTGGCCCAGCTGAAGGGCCTCGCGGAGCGACAGCTCCAGGACCTTCTTGGCACGGGGGGTGAAGGGGATGTGGCCGGACGGGGCCTGCTGGCCCTGGCCGATGATCTCCTCCACCTGCTGGCGGACCGCCTCGAGCGAAATCCCGAGGCTCTCAAGGGCCTTGGCGGCGACACCTTCACCCTCGTGGATCAGGCCCAGGAGGATGTGCTCAGTGCCGATGTAGTTGTGGTTGAGCATCCGGGCTTCTTCCTGAGCCAGGACGACAACCCGCCGCGCGCGGTCGGTGAACCTCTCGAACATCGTTAATCGCTCCTCAGAGCGGTCAGGCAGTGGGGGGAACTTCCCCTCCCTGTCCTTCCGCAGCTTAGTCCCGCAAGCGGGGACCGCTCATTCCAACTGCCGACACCGTCCTTGGCCTCCTGACCCCGAACGCCGACATCTGCTCCAACCCGATGGTGCGAGACGATGTTCCCGCAGGCCAGGCAGATACCCCACTCGCCAGTACGCCGATGGCGAACGTGAGACGTCCTTTCCTGCGTGTCGCCCCCTCCCACTAGGGATGTCTTACCCGTAGGGACCGGAAGTCCATGCCGAGCGCCCCCGTTCCCTCCGCTACGGGCGAACAACCTTGCGCCTCCCCGGGCCCCCTGCGCGCCCCCGTTTGGCCACTCGGTGCACTCACTGCACCACTTGCCGTAACCGGCAGGCCCTTCCGACTGTTGCACTTGGCATGTTCGGCGCCCCCCACGCGGTGACCGCGTCCACGCTCCGTCTCGTCCCGCTCCCCCGCCGGCCGCTCGATCCTTCCGGCTCCGACGAGACGGGCCCCGAAGCGAGCGGTCAGGTCCGGCGGTGGTACGCGAACGAACTGGGCTGGCCGACGGCGTCCGGCGATCCTCTGCGGCTGGTGGTGGGAGCGCGCTTCGACGTCCTGGACGTACCGGCCGAGGCGGGCCGCGGGGCCCTGCGGCATCTGGTGCCGGGATCACCCGTGGCGGTGCACGGCGGCCGGATGCGGCTCCTGGTGGCACCGGGCAGCGCGGAGGAGTTGCCGGGGCTGCTGGAGTGGCTGGACTGGGGGTCGCTGCCGCTGGACCTGGTGGCGATCGGTGCGGGCGGCCTCATGGACGCGCCGTTGCCCCCCGGGTTCTGCGAGGAGAGGGGCGCGCCCCGGGCGCGCGAGACGGGCGGGCCGCTGCCCGGCGAGTCGGATGCCGCGATGCCCCGCGGGACGGGCGTTCCGTCGCCCCGCGAGACGGATGTCCCCTTGCCCCCCGGCACGGACACACCGCTCAGGCACGCGCTGCCGCCCTCCGGTCCCGGTTCCCGCGCCGGTCGGCCGCTTCCCCTGGGACCAGTCGGTTCCCAGGGGGCCGCCGTATGGCTGCGGCCCCCCGAGCCGGGATGCGAGGTCGAGGCCTCGCTGCCGACGCTGTCGGCCTTGGGGGGCGGTGGAGACGCCCCCGATCTCGTACGGCTGGTGGACACGGTGGCCACGCGATGCCACCGGATCCGGCTGCGGCGCGCATGCGCCCAGCCGCCGGCCTTGCGTGCGCAGGGTCGGTAGTGCCGCTGTTCAGCCGTTGGCCTTCTCGTAGGCCTCGCGGATGGTCGCGGGGACACGGCCGCGGTCGTTGACCTCGTAGCCGTTCTCCTTGGCCCAGGCGCGGATGGCCGCGGTGTCCTGGCTGCCGCCCGAAGTCGCGCGCGCCTTTCCGCGTCCGCCCGAAGCGCGGCCTCCGGTACGACGACCGCCCTTCACGTAAGGCTCGAGAAGGCCACGGAGCTTGTCCGCATTGGCGGTGGTGAGATCGATCTCGTACGTCTTGCCGTCCAGCGCGAACGTCACGGTCTCGTCCGCCTCGCCACCGTCGAGGTCGTCGACAAGAAGGACCTGAACCTTCTGTGCCACCGGATTTCCTTTCATCGATATCTTCAGGGCCGGGGGGTGCAGGCTTCCGCCGTATCGCCGTCCCCTGTTATATGCAGTACTGCAGTACGTCGGAAAGCAAACCGCTTTTGCCGGAAAAACACAAACCCTCGGCAGAGACCGGCAGGCCCGCCTCCGTCCGGAAACGTGCGCGTTTCGGACATAGGGCACCGGGGAAGGGGGTGGCGCCGCAGAATATGCCTTGCCGAACCGGGGCGGGCCGTCTTGTGGCCGGTCTGTTGTCCGCCCCGGCGATCACAGATGCAGAAGCATCCGGCTGTTGCCCAAGGTGTTCGGTTTCACTCGTTCGAGACCGAGGAACTCCGCGACACCCTCGTCATAGGAACGCAGCAGCTCCGCGTAGACATCCGTGTCGACGGGTGTCTCACCGATCTCGACGAAGCCGTGCTTGGCGAAGAAGTCGACTTCGAAGGTCAGACAGAAAACGCGGCGAACGCCGAGCCAGCGAGCGGTCTGCAGCAACTTCTCCAGCACTCGGTGTCCGACGCCCGCGCCCTTCAGGCCCGGCTTCACCGCGAGAGTGCGGACTTCCGCGAGGTCTTCCCACATCACGTGCAGCGCGCCGCAGCCGACGACCTCGGCGTTGTCGTCCCGTTCCGCGACCCAGAACTCCTGGATGTCCTCGTAAAGCGTCACCGTTGCTTTGTCGAGCAGGATGCCGCCGCGGACGTAGGCGTCGAGGAGTCGGCGTACCGCGGGGACATCGCTGGTGCGGGCCCGTCGGACGGTGATGGCTTTTGCGGTGACTTCGGGGCTCTTCGCGGACATGACGGGACGCTATCGCCCGCCGGGATCCGAAGCCGAGGCGGGGTTCTCCGGCGGGCCTTCCGGGTCTTCCACTGGTCGCGGAGGTTCCGCGGGTTCCGTCGGTCCGGTGGATTCCGACGGTTCGGTCGGTTCCTGGGTTTCCGGTCCCTGGACGATGCGTACGGCATCGGTGAGAGCCTGGCGCTGTTCCTCGCTCATCATGCCGAAGAAGGCGACGAGAGCTGCGGCGGGGTTGTCGCTCTGCGACCAGGCGTCGTTCATCAGGGCGGCGGCGTAGGCAGCACGGGTGGAGACGGCCTCATATCGATAGGCACGGCCTTCCGCCTCGCGGCGCACCCAGCCCTTCTGATGAAGATTGTCCAAAACGGTCATCACCGTGGTGTAGGCGATGGACCGCTCCTTCTGAAGATCTTCCAGGACTTCTCGAACGGTCACCGGGCGGTTCCACTTCCACACCCGCGACATGACCGCGTCTTCGAGTTCTCCCAATGGGCGAGGCACAGCTCAGAACAATAGTGGGAGATCTCGGTAATGGCGTGACGGACGTGCGCTTCACCGGCGAACGGGAGCAAAAAGGGCGTACCACTCGAATGCGCGGGCCACGCGGGGCGGGCGCCGGACGGTGCGGGTACGGGCTCGCGGAGTCGTACGCCGTCGGAGGGGCGAGGTCAGGCCTCGGCCCTGGGGGGCGTCGCGGCGGACTGACGGGCGCCCTCCACGCGCGCGAGGGCCGCGTCCACGGCCGCGTCCTCCTTGGCCTTGTTGGCGCCGCCCTGGGTCTTCACGATCACCCGGATCACGCCGATGAAGAAGACGGCCATGACGACCGGGGGCAGGAGCGCGGAGACGTAGTCCATGGCCCCAGGGTAGCCACGTCAGCCCGCGGCGAGCTGCTGGGGGCTCGACGGGGGTGGCGGAGTCGGCTTGCGGCGCGGGAAGACCTCGCCCGGGGTGGGGATCGGGCGGGAGGGCTTCGGGGTGCCCGGGGCGGGGGCCGGGTCCGGGGCCGGGGAGGGCTTGGGGGCGGGCTTGGGCTGCTCCGGCTTCCGCGCGGGCTTCTTCTCGGGCTGCTTGTCGGCACCGCCGGGGAGGGCCAGGAGGCGGGTGCGGGTGCGCGCACGGGAAGCGGGGACGGTGTCGGCGGGGGCCGGCCCTGTGGTGACGAGGGTGACCGTGCAGCGGTCCAGGAGGGCCGCGGCGGTGGGGTTGCCGCGCAGGGCGCGGAGGGCGGCGAGGTCGTCGGGGTGGGGGCGGTAGCCGGCGGCCAGGGCCTCGTCCAGGAGGGTGAGGTAGCCGGCGGCGGTGCCCGGGAGGGCGGCGCGGTACAGGCCCAGGTCGGCCACGAGGAAGGCACGCAGCCTGGCTCCCTCCCGCATCGCCTCGTCGAGCGACTCTGCGAGGCGGAGGCAGTCCTGGACGTCGTCGGACGAGGCAGGGGTGGGGTGGAGGGCGAGGGCGAGAGCGCGGCGGAGCACACGCAGCTCCTCCACGCCGAACGCCATGCCGCCGCGGGATCCGTATGGCGTGGGCATGCGGCGACGATACTCGCTAATCAGACAAATTCCGACATAGGGGGCAGGTGTGGCGTGGGGGACCACTCGGGTGGGGGTGGGCCGGGGCCGGGTGTGCCGACACGTCCCCTTCCGCGAGCCGGCGGGTCCAGGCGCCTTGCGGCACCCCCGGCTGCGGGCAGTCGTGCCTCCGGGGCGGCAAGGGTGGGCGCAGCGGCACCCCGCTCCGCCGAGTCGCGTGACGCCCCCCGCACCGCCGCGCGCCGGATCACATACGCGACACGTTCCGCTCGTAGACCAGCCGCAGGCCGATCAGCGTGAGCCACGGCTCGTGCTCGTCGATGACCGATGACTCGCCCAGGACCATGGGTGCCAGGCCGCCCGTCGCGATGACCGTGACGTCGTCCGGGTCCTCCGACAGCTCGCGGGCCACGCGGTTGACGACCCCGTCGACCTGGCCGGCGAAGCCGTAGATGATGCCCGACTGCATCGCCTCGACCGTGTTCTTGCCGATGACGCTGCGCGGCCGGGCCACCTCGATCTTGCGGAGCTGGGCGCCGCGGACGCCGAGGGCCTCCACGGAGATCTCGATGCCGGGGGCGATGACGCCGCCGACGTACTCGCCGCGCGCGCTGACCGCGTCGAACGTCGTCGCCGTGCCGAAGTCGACGACGATCGCGGGACCGCCGTAGAGCTCGACCGCCGCGACCGCGTTGATGATGCGGTCCGCGCCGACCTCCTTGGGGTTGTCCATCAGGATCGGGACGCCCGTCTTGACGCCCGGTTCGACGAGGACCGCCGGGACGTCACCGTAGTAGCGGCGCGTCACCTCGCGGAGCTCGTGCAGGACCGACGGGACGGTCGCGCAGATGGCGATGCCGTCGATGCCGTCGCCCAGTTCGTCGCCCAGGAGCGGGTGCATCCCCATCAGGCCCTGGAGGAGGACCGCCAGTTCGTCGGCGGTGCGGCGGGCGTCCGTGGAGATGCGCCAGTGTTCGACGATCTCGTCGCCGTCGAACAGGCCGAGGACGGTGTGGGTGTTTCCTACGTCGATCGTCAGCAGCATGGCCGTACCCGCTCCCTTACTCCGCCGGCCGCAGGTCCAGGCCGATGTCCAGGATCGGCGAGGAGTGGGTGAGGGATCCGACGGCGAGGTAGTCGACGCCGGTGTCCGCGTACGCCTTGGCGTTGTCGAGTGTGAGGCGGCCCGAGGCCTCCAGGGCGGCGCGGCCCTGGACGATGGCGACGGCCTGCGCGCACTCGCCCGGCGTGAAGTTGTCCAGGAGGATCAGATCGGCACCGGCGTCCAGGACCTCGCGGAGCTGGTCCAGGGTGTCGACCTCGACCTCGACCGGGACGTCGGGGAAGCGTTCGCGGACCGCCTGGAAGGCCTCGGCGACGCCGCCGGCGGCGACCACGTGGTTGTCCTTGACCAGGGCCGCGTCCGAGAGGGACATGCGGTGGTTGGCGCCGCCGCCGCAGCGGACCGCGTACTTCTCGAGCGAGCGCAGGCCGGGTGTCGTCTTGCGGGTGTCGCGGACCCTGGCGCTGGTGCCCTCCAGGACGTCCGCCCACGCGCGCGTGGCCGTCGCGATGCCCGACAGGCGGCACAGGATGTTCAGGGCGCTGCGCTCTGCCGTGAGGAGGTCGCGGGTGCGGGTGGTGACCGACAGGAGCTTCTGGCCCGCTTCGACGCGGTCGCCGTCCTCGGCGTGGCGCTCGATCTCCAGTTCCTCTTCGCAGACGACCGAGATGACCGCCTCGGCGATGCGGAGGCCGGCCACGACGCCCGTCTCGCGCGCGGTGAAGTCGGCGGTGGCCACCGCGTCCTCGGGGATCGTCGCGACCGTCGTCACGTCCACGCCGTGGGCCAGGTCCTCCTGGATGGCCACGTTGGCGATGTCCTCGACCTCGACGGGGTCGAGGCCGGCGTCGGCCAGGAGCTGGGCGAGTGCGGGGTCCAGGCCGCACTCCAGGTATGCCTCGTCGTCCGCGCCGCAGGCGCAGCCGTCTCCGCAGCCTCCGGTGGAGGCGAGGGGAAGGTCGGGGGTGCTCACGTCGGTCACTGCTCCTGGGGGGCCTGGGGCGGGAGGGTTGTGGGGAAGTGTGTGGTGTCCGTGGTGTGCACGGCCAGCGTGCGGTCCGGGTTCAGCCGTACGACGATGTGGCGGCGCCAGGTGGTGTCGTCGCGCTCCGGGCGGTCCTCGCGCCAGTGGCAGCCCCGGGTCTCCTCGCGCAGCCGGGCGGCGGCGACCAGGACCCGGGCCACGCACAGGAGGTTGGTGGCCTCCCACGTGTCGACGCCGGGCTCGGCCGTCTTGCCGTGCTCGGCGAGGGCCTCCCGGGCGTCCGTGTGGAGCCGCTCCAGCTGGTCGGCGGCCCGGGTGAGGGACTTTGCCGAGCGCAGGACGCCTGCCCCGCCGGTCATGATCCGCTGGATCGTGAAGCGGGCCTCGGGGGCCTGCAGGGGGTGCTCGGGGATCTCCGGGTACGGGAGGGGCTGCGGCACACGCGCGTGCAGGCCGGCCGCCGCGATGTCGGCCGCGATGCGCTCGGCGTAGACGAGGCCCTCCAGGAGGGAATTGGAGGCCAGCCGGTTGGCGCCGTGCACGCCGGTGCAGGCGACCTCACCGCACGCGTACAGGCCCGGGACGGTCGTACGGCCGTGGGAGTCGGTGCGGACGCCGCCGGAGGCGTAGTGGGCGGCCGGGGCGACGGGAATGGGCTCGGTGACCGGGTCGATGCCGTGGGCACGGCAGGCGGCGAGGATCGTCGGGAAGCGGTGCTCCCACATGTCGGCGCCGAAGTGGCGGGCGTCGAGGAACATGTGCTCGGCGTCCTTCTCCTGCATGCGGCGCGTGATGCCCTTGGCGACGATGTCCCGGGGGGCGAGTTCGGCGAGTTCGTGCTGTCCGGTCATGAAGCGCACGCCGTCGGCGTCGACCAGGTGGGCGCCCTCGCCGCGCACGGCCTCGGAGACCAGGGGCTGCTGGCCCTCGGCGTCGGGGCCGAGGAAGAGGACGGTCGGGTGGAACTGGACGAACTCCAGGTCGCTGACCTCGGCGCCCGCGCGGAGCGCCAGGGCCACGCCGTCACCCGTGGAGACCGACGGGTTGGTGGTCGCGGAGAACACCTGGCCCATGCCGCCGGTGGCGAGGACCACCGCGGGGGCGTGGACAGCGCCCACGCCGTCGTGCTGGCCCTCGCCCATGACGTGCAGGGTGACGCCGGCGGTGCGGCCCTCGGCGTCCGTGAGAAGGTCCAGGACGAGCGCGTTCTCGACGGTGCGCGTGCCCCGCGCCCGTACCGCCTCGACCAGGGCGCGGGAGATCTCGGCGCCGGTGGCGTCGCCGCCGGCGTGGGCGATGCGGCGGCGGTGGTGGCCGCCTTCGCGGGTCAGTTCCAGTCCGCCCTCGGAGGACTCGTCGAACTGGGCGCCGGTCTCGATGAGGCGGCGTACGGCGTCGGGCCCCTCGGTGACGAGGATGCGGACCGCTTCCTCGTCGCACAGGCCGGCGCCCGCGACCAGGGTGTCGTCGAGGTGCTGCTCGGGGGTGTCGCCCTCGCCGAGGGCAGCGGCGATGCCGCCCTGGGCCCAGCGGGTGGAGCCGTCGTCGAGACGGGCCTTGGTGACGACCACGGTGCTCAGGCCCGCCGCCTCGCAGCGCAGGGCGGCGGTCAGGCCGGCGACGCCGGAGCCGACGACGACCACGTCCGCGGCGATGGACCAGCCCGGGGCGGGGGCGTGCAGTCGTATGCCTGTGGTGGTCACGAGGCGGCTCCGAAGGTTCCGAAGGTGAGCGGGATGTTGTCGATCAGCCGGGTCGTCCCGACCCGGGCGGCGACGGCGAGCACCGCCTCACCGGTGAAGTCGTCGGCGATCTCGGTGAAGTCCGACGGGTCGACCAGGGCGAGGTAGTCCAGCGCGAGCGGCGGATCGAGGCGGGCGGCCTCGTCGAGGACCTGGCGGGCGGCCGCGCGGACGGCCGCCGGGCCGCCCGGGACCGCCGTCGCGACGGCGTGCGCGTCGGCCGCCGCGCGGGACTCCCCGATGGCGCTGAGCGCCTCGGCACGCGCGCGTGTGGCGGGCACCTCGCGGGCCCGGGCGCGCAGCGCCTCCTGCGCGGCGTGCCGGTCCTGGCCCGCGAACAGGGCCCTGGACAGCGCCCGGGCGGTGCGCCGCTCGGCGGGCGAGAGGTAGCGGTTGCGGCTGGACAGGGCCAGGCCGTCCTCCTCGCGGACCGTGGGGACGCCGACGATCTCCACGCCGAAGTTCAGGTCCCGCACCATGCGGCGGATCAGGGCGAGCTGCTGGGCGTCCTTCTGGCCGTACAGCGCGACGTCCGGGCGGGTCAGGTGCAGCAGTTTGGCGACGACGGTGAGCATGCCGTCGAAGTGGCCGGGGCGGGAGGAGCCCTCCAGTCGCTCGCCCATCGGACCCGCGGTGATGCGGACCTGGGGCTCGCCGCCCGGGTAGACCTCGTCGACGGCGGGGGCGAACACGACGTCGGCGCCGGACTGTTCGGCGAGCTTGAGGTCGGCGTCCAGGGTGCGCGGGTAGCGGTCGAGGTCCTCGCCCTCGCCGAACTGCAGCGGGTTGACGAAGACGGTGACGACGACCTCGCCGTCGGGGCCGGCGATGCGGCGCGCGGTGCGGATGAGCGTGGCGTGGCCCTCGTGCAGGGCGCCCATGGTCATCACCACGGCACGACGGCCCCCACGCGCGCGTGCGTGCAGTTCGCCGGCGGTGCGCAGCAGGGTGGTGGTCATCGGGCGTCCCCTTCGGTGCCGTCGGTCCCGTGGGCGAGTACCCCGAGGAGGTCCTCGGCGAGTTCCGGCTTCAGCAGGCCGTGGGCCAGGGCCCGGTCGGCGGTGGCGCGGGCCATCGCCAGGTAGCCGGCGACGGTCTGCGGGGCGTGCCGGCGCAGCTCGGTGACGTGCGCGGCGACCGTGCCCGCGTCCCCACGCGCGACGGGGCCGGTGAGAGCGGCGTCACCGGAGCGCAGGGCGTTGTCCAGGGCCGCGCCGAGCAGCGGGCCGAGCATCCGGTCGGGGGCCGCGACGCCGGCCGCGCCCAGCAGCTCCATGGACTGGGCGACCAGGGTGACCAGGTGGTTGGCGCCCAGGGCGAGGGCCGCGTGGTAGAGCGGCCGGTTCTCCTCGGCGATCCACTCCGGCTCGCCGCCCATCTCGATGACCAGGGCTTCGGCGGCGAGCCGCAGCTCCTCGGGCGCGGTGACGCCGAAGGAGCAGCCGGCCAGGCGCTGGACGTCCACGGGGGTGCCGGTGAAGGTCATCGCCGGGTGCAGGGCCAGCGGCAGGGCGCCCGCGCGCAGGGCGGGGTCGAGCACCCGCGCGCCGTACCGCCCGGAGGTGTGGACGAGGAGCTGGCCCGGACGGACGGACCCGGTGTCGGCGAGGCCGGTGACCAGGTCGGGCAGGGCGTCGTCGGGAACCGTCAGCAGCACCAGGTCGGCCCGCTTCAGGACCTCGGCGGGCGGCATCACCGGCACGTCGGGAAGCAGTTCGGCGGCGCGGCGCCGGGAGGCGTCGGAGACCGCGGAGACGGCGACCGGGCGGTGCCCTGCGAGTTCGAGGGACGCCGCGAGTGCGGGTCCCACCCGGCCGGCGCCGATGACGCCGACGGTGAGCCGCGCGGGGCGGTCCTTGGGGTCTGGCTGTGGGGTTGTGTTCACTCGACGGCGGCCTTCCCGTTCCAGTCCGCTCCGGGTACCGGACGATTTCTCGTCATGTTAACGCGATCGGTTCGCGGGGCGTTCGGTCGTCCACAGGGTGTGCATGCCCCGAGCGGCGTTCCCCGCGCGACGGCCACGGGTTGCGGAAATGCGGATGCCCGGCCGCACCCGCGCGGGGGAGGATCCGGACCATGACCGACACGGCGGAACGCGACGAGCAGACGGCGGACGAGGACCGGGGGGCGGGGCTGCGGGAGCGGCGGCTGGCCGTCCATCGCGGCGCACGGCGCGTGTTCGCGCGCTTCGGCTTCCACCGGACACTCCGGGAGCGCCTGGCGGTGCTGGACGAGGCGGGGAGCCACTACGACCTGGACGAGCTGTCCGACGTGTACGGCGACGGCGTCGTCGAGGTCCTGGAGAGGAAGGTCGCCGGGCTGCTCGGCACCGAGGCCGCCGCGTTCTTCCCGACCGGGACGATGGCCCAGCAGGTGGCCCTGCGCTGCTGGGCGGGCCGCACCGGCGACCCGGCCGTCGCCCTGCACGCGCTCAGCCATCCCGAGGTGCACGAGCGGAACGCGTTCAGCGAGGTCGGCGGCCTGCGCACGGTGCGGTTGACGAGCGAGCCGCGACTGCCGACCGCCGCCGAGGTGCGCGACTTCGAGGAGCCCTTCGGGGCGCTGATGCTGGAACTGCCCCTGCGGGACGCCGGTTTCGTGCTGCCGTCCTGGGAGGAGCTCACCGCGGTCGTCGAGGCCGCGCGGGAGCGGGACGCGGTCGTGCACTTCGACGGGGCCCGGCTGTGGGAGTCCACCGTGCACTTCGGCCGGACCCTAGAGGAGATCGCGGGCCTGGCCGACAGCGTCTACGTGTCGTTCTACAAGTCCCTCGAGGGGTACGGCGGAGCGGCCCTCGCCGGCCCGGGGGAGCTCGTCGAGGAGGCGAAGGCCTGGCGGCACCGGTACGGCGGCCTGGTCTTCCAGCAGTTCCCGACGGCCCTGTCGGCGCTGGCGGGGCTGGAACGGGAACTGCCCCGGCTGCCTGGCTACGTCGCCCACGCGCGCGTGGTGGCCGCCGCCCTGCGCGAGGGGTTCGCCGCGGCCGGGCTGCCGTGGGTGCGCGTGCACCCGGAGGTGCCGCACACCCATGACTTCCAGGTCTGGCTGCCCTTCGACGCGGACGTCCTCGCCGAGGCGGCGGTCCGTACGGCCGAGGAGACGGGTGTGGTGCTGTTCGGCGGTGCCTGGGACCGGGGCGGTCCGGGCCTGGCGCTCACGGAGGTGCATGTGCGGGCCGCCGGGCTGGAATGGACCGCCGAGGACGTGAAGGCGGCGGTGGCCGAGTTCGTGGCCCGGCTGCCCGAGCAGGTCAGATAGGGCGCCGCCACCACCGCGTCAGGGTGTCCCGGAGCCGGTGGCGGGCCGGTCGGCCCGCCAGGACCGCCCGGAACCGCCGCTCGCCGCGCCACTCCCGTACGACCTGCCGGTCGTGCGTGCCCGGCGCGGGCGGGGCGGGCTCGCCCAGGGAGCGGGCGCGGTAGGTGTCGAGGAGGTACTGCTGCGTGCTGCTCATGGTGGATCGCCTCTGCGGGACGGGGTGAGGGAGGTCCGAAGGCTCCGCGGCTGCCCCGGTGCACCCACCGTGCGTGAGCGCCGCGGGCGAAGTCCCGTCGATTGACGAGGCCCGTCAATCGACGGGGGCGTTGTCGGCGGCGGGGTGCACCATGAAGTCATGAGCGTGCGCATCGACATCACGGGGCTGCGGCGGGAGAGCGTCGCCGTCGTGCCGTCGCCCCTGGCCGAGCTGGGCATGGCGCTGCACGCGCTGTCGGAGCCGGGGCACCACCCGGGCCTGCAGGGCTGGGTGACGGGCGTGGCCGCCCGGCTCGATCCGCATCTGGCCGACCGGATGTGCGAGGCCGACTTTCTGTGGCGGACGACGTTCTCGGACCTGTTCCTGCCCTGCGCGGCGGGCCTGCCGGACCGCACCGCGCTCCCGGGCGGCACGCTCGCCGAGGAACTGGACCTGCTCGACAAGCTGTCCGACGAACAATTCGTGGACACCGCGCTGGAGTTCACCTGTGCCATCGGGTACGAGGAGTGCGGGCCCACCGCGCTGTCCGACCCCGAGGTGCGCCGCCGGACGCTGGACCTGGCCGCGGCGCGCGGGCCGCGGCAGTTGCGCTTCAGCGAGCGGCTGCTGGCCGACCCGCCGAGGATCCGGGCGTGGCTGCGGCAGTTCCTGCGGGACTGTGACGAGGCGTTCTTCGCGGAGACCTGGTCCCGGCTGCGTCACCAACTCGCGGCGGACACCCGGCACAAGACGGACCTGCTCCGCCGCAAGGGCCTGGCCGGGGCCCTGGCCGCCGTCTCCCCGGCGGTCACCCTCGACGAGGCGGCCGCCCTGATCACGGTCGACAAGCTGGGCGACGGCCGCACGGCCACGGGCGACGGCGGCCTGCTGCTCGTCCCGACGAGCCTGGGCTGGCCGCATCTGTTGGTCCTGCACCGGTACGGCTGGCAGCCGGTGCTGCACTACCCGGTCGGCTCCCCCGAGCTCGCCGCCCCGCCCACTCTGGAGCAGCTGGCCCTGCGCATGAGCGCGTTGTCCCACCCGGTCCGGATGCGCATCTGCCGCCATCTGGCCCGCAGCGCGTACACCACCGGCGAACTGGCGCAGGTGCACGGCATGACGGCCCCGGAGATATCCCGGCACCTCGCCGTGCTGAAGAAGGCGGGCCTGATCACCACCCGCCGCCGCGGGCGCTACGTCCTGCACCAGCTGGACGTGACGGTGGTGGCCCGGCTCGGCAGCGAGTTCCTGGAGGGGATCCTCAGGTAGCCGGCCGGGGTAGGCCGGTCAGCCGTGCCCGCCGGCCCGGACCAGCCCCGTCTCGTAGGCCAGCACCACCACCTGCACCCGGTCCCGGAGGCCCAGCTTGGTCAGGATGCGGCCCACGTGTGTCTTCACGGTCGCCTCCGACAGCACGAGCCGGGCCGCGATCTCGCCGTTGGACAGGCCCTGCGCGACCAGCACCATGACCTCGCGCTCGCGGCCGGTGAGCCGCTCCAGCTCCTTGTACTGGGGCTGCTGCCCGGCGCTCGGCAGCATCGGCGCGAAGCGGTCCAGGAGCCGTCGGGTGGTGGAGGGCGCGACGACCGCGTCACCGCTGTGCACGGCCCGGATCGCGGCGAGCAGCTCGCCGGGGGGCACGTCCTTGAGCATGAAACCGGAGGCGCCGGCCTTCAGACCCGAGAAGGCGTACTCGTCGAGGTCGAAGGTGGTCAGGATGAGGACCTTCGGCGGGTCGGTGTCCGCGCAGATCCGGCGGGTGGTCTCCACCCCGTCGAGCTTCGGCATGCGGACATCCATCAGCACGACGTCGACCGCTGTCGTGCGCAGCGCCTGCAGGGCCTCGACCCCGTCGCCCGCCTCCGCGACGACCTCCATGTCCGGCTGGGCGGCGAGCACCATCCGGAACCCGGTGCGCAGCAGCACCTGGTCGTCGACGAGCATCACGCGGATCGTCATCGGGGCCTCTTCCGTGTGTCTGGGGACTTCCGTGGCGGTGAAAAGGGCGTTCAGGGCGAATCTCGGGTCGTGACAGGTGTCAGCGAGGGGCGTGCGCCGACGTCAGTGCGCGGGTTTGAGCGGCAGCAGGGCGCTGATGCGGAATCCTCCGCCGGGGCGCGGGCCCGCGTCCAGGGTGCCGCCGACCATACCGACCCGCTCGCGCATGCCGATCAGGCCGTGGCCCTGGCCGTCGAGACCGCCCTCCTCGTACAGCTCGTGCGGGGCGCCCTTGCCGTCGTCCTCGACGAGCAGGCCGAGGCCGTCGTCGAAGTACACCAGGCGCACGCTGGCGCCCGCGTCGGGCCCGCCGTGCTTGCGGGTGTTGGTGAGCGCCTCCTGCACGATGCGGTAGGCGGTGAGCTCGACGCCGCTGGGCAGCGGGCGGGGTGTGCCCTCGACCTTGAAGTCGACGGGCAGTCCGGATCCGCGGCACTGCTCGACGAGGTCCTCGATCTGCTGCACGTCGGGCTGCGGCACGTACTCGCCGGCCTCCTGGTGCTCCCCGGTGCGCAGCACGCCGAGCAGGCGGCGCATCTCGGCGAGGGCCTGACGGCCGGTGGAGGAGATGGTCTCCAGGGCCTTCTTCGCCTGGTCGGGCGCGGCGTCGAGGACGTAGGCGGCGCCGTCGGCCTGGACCACCATCACGGAGACGTTGTGCGCGACGACGTCGTGCAACTCGCGGGCGATCCGGGCGCGTTCGGCGGCGACGGCGACCTTGGACTGTGCCTCGCGCTCCTTCTCCAGGCGGGCGGCCCGCTCCTCCAACTGCGCGAAGTAGGCGCGGCGGGTGCGGAAGGAGTCGCCGAGCACCCAGGCGAGGGCGAAGGGCACCGTCATGAAGATCGTCGCGGCGATGTCGCCCGCGACGCCCGTGTGGCCGTTCGGCCAGCGCAGGTGGGCCAGAGGGGCGGCGCACAGGCCGGCGCCCAGCGCGAAGCGGGAGGCCCAGCGCGCGCCTTCCGCCGCGACCGTGTAGACGATCACCAGCATGGCGAAGTCGGCCGGGCCCATCTCGACGTCGGTGATCAGCTGGGCCACTCCGACCGCGGCCGTGAGCAGCAGCATCTTCTCCGGCATGCGGCGGCGCAGCGCGACGACGAGGCACAGCAGCACCGTGAGCGGAACGGCGGCGGCCGGAGGGCCGAACTCGCCCGACGCTCCGCCGACCATGGAAATCCCGAGGAGGATCACGGCCCACGAGCCGTCGACCCACGTCGGGTGCCTGCGGAGGAAGTCATAGAGGCGTTGCACGTAACCCAGCGTAGGGAAGAGGGATAGGTGCAGGGGTCAACCGGAGGGCCGATCCGTACCCGGCGCGCATACTCCGCAAGGTGGAGTTGCGTTCGTTGCGTGCACTCAGGGGTCCTTGCCCTATGAGCGTCCGATCGGGTCGCGTGGTCCGGTGCCGTGCATCGCGAGACGCCGGAGTGCCCTGGCAGCGGAGCTACCTGGGCGTTTCGGCAACGCGGCGAGGCGCGGTCCAGGCCGCGCGACCCGGGCGGGCACAGTGCGAGGACCCCTTAGCCTGGGCCGGTGACAGCGGGAACCGGGAACGAGTGGCGCGGGTGGCACGCCGCGGCGCGGGACGCGCTGTACGCGCCGGGGGGCTTCTACCGGCGGGCCGGGGCCGGAGGGCCGGCCGGGCACTTCCGTACGTCCGTGCACGCGTCGCCGCTGTTCGCCGGGGCCGTGGCGCGGTTGCTGGTCCGGGTCGACAAGGCCCTGGGGCGGCCGGCGGCCCTGGACTTCGTCGACATGGCGGCCGGGCGGGGCGAACTGGCCGCCGGAGTGCTGGCCGCGCTCCCCGCGGAGGTGGCGGCCCGCACGCGCGCGTACGCCGTCGAGGTCGCCGAGCGGCCCGCGGGGCTCGATCACCGGATCGAGTGGCTGGCCGCACCTCCCGAGGGAGCGACCGGGCTGCTGTTCGCCAACGAGTTCCTGGACAACGTGCCCGTCGAGGTCGCGGAGGTGGACGCCGCGGGCGTCGCGCGGCTGGTGCTGGTCCGGGAGGACGGGAGCGAGCGGCTCGGGGAGCCGGTCGGCGGGGCCGAGGCGCGGTGGCTCGAGCGGTGGTGGCCGCTGCCCGGCGAGCGGGGGCTGCGGGCCGAGATCGGCCTGCCCCGGGACGAGGCCTGGGCCGCGGCGGTCGCGACGCTTCGGCGGGGGCTCGCCGTCGCCGTGGACTACGCGCACACGGCGGACGCGCGCCCGCCCTTCGGGACGCTCACCGGCTTCCGCGAGGGCCGCGAGACCACGCCGGTACCGGACGGCTCCTGCGACATCACGGCCCATGTGGCCCTGGACGCCTGCGCCCTGCCCGGCGGGCGGGTACTCCCCCAGCGCGAGGCGCTGCACGCCCTTGGCGTGACCGGCGCACGCCCCCCGCTCACGCTCGCGTCCACCGACCCCGCCGCATACGTACGCGCCCTCGCGAGCGCCGGGGAGGCCGCCGAGCTCACCGCGGCGGGCGGGCTGGGCGACTTCGGGTGGCTGCTGCAGTCGGTCGGGATCGGGGACGTGCTGCCCCGGAGCCCGGAGGGGCTCCGCGGGTGAGGTCCTACTTGTCGATGTCCCCGACCACGAAGAACATCGAGCCCAGGATCGCCACCATGTCCGCGACCAGCGTCCCCGGCAGCAGCTCCGTCAGCGCCTGGATGTTGTTGTACGACGCCGACCGCAGCTTCAGCCGGTACGGGGTCTTCTCGCCCTTGCTGACCAGGTAGTAGCCGTTGATGCCGAGAGGGTTCTCGGTCCAGGCGTACGTGTGGCCCTCCGGGGCCTTCAGGACCTTCGGGAGCCGCTGGTTGACCGGTCCGGGCGGCAGCTCGGCGAGCCGGTCGAGGCAGGCGTCGGCCAGGTCCAGGGCGTTGTGCGTCTGCTCCAGGAGGCACTCGAAGCGGGCGAGGCAGTCGCCCTCCTGCCGGGTCACGACCTTCAGGACGTCGCCCAGCTCGCCGTAGGCGAGGTACGGCTCGTCCCGGCGCAGGTCGAAGTCGACGCCCGAGGCGCGCCCGACCGGCCCGCTGACGCCGTACGCGTGCACGGCCTCCGGCGAGAGCACGCCCACGTCCCGGGTACGTCCCCGGAAGATCTCGTTGCCGAGCACCAGGTCGTCGAATCGGTCCATACGGGAGCGCACGTCGGCGACGGCGGCACGCGCGCGTGCGGTCCACCCGGCCGGCAGGTCCTCCTTGAGTCCGCCGACGCGGTTGAACATGTAGTGCATCCGCCCGCCGGAGACCTCCTCCATGACGTGCTGGAGCTCCTCGCGCTCCCGGAAGGCGTAGAAGATCGGGGTGATCCCGCCGAGCTCCAGCGGGTACGAGCCGAGGAACATCAGGTGGTTGAGCACCCGGTTCAGCTCGGCGAGCAGCGTGCGCAGCCACACGGCCCGCTCGGGGACCTCCATGCCGAGCATCCGCTCCACGGCGAGGACCACGCCCAGCTCGTTGGAGAACGCCGACAGCCAGTCGTGGCGGTTGGCGAGCATGATGATCTGGCGGTAGTCACGCGCCTCGAACAGCTTCTCCGCGCCGCGGTGCATGTAGCCGATCACCGGCTCCGCGTGTGTGATGCGCTCGCCGTCCAGGACGAGCTTCAGCCGCAGCACGCCGTGCGTGGACGGGTGCTGCGGCCCGATGTTGAGCACCATGTCGGTGCTCTCCGCGGCGCTGCCGATTCCGACCATGGTCTCCGTCGTAGGAGTCATGGACACAGTCTCTCCTACGTACGCTGGCCTCATGGAGACGGGGAGCCCGCACGAAGCGGGGCGGACGGTGGCCGGGAACACGACCGGGGCGGGGCCGGCGAGCGCTGACGGCCCGACCGGGCCGGCGGGAACCGAGGGCGCGGCGGACCCGGTGAGGACGGACGCCCCCGACGGGTCGGCCGGGGCGTCACCGGAACCCGAGGGCCCGACCGGGCCGACGGGAGCCGAGGGCGCGGCCGGGTCGCCGGGAACCGAGGGTCCGACCGGTCCGGCAGCGTCAGAGGGCTCGGCGACCGTGACGCCGGAGACGCCGGCCTTGCAGTGGATCGCCCTTCCCCCCGGCCTGCTCAAGATGCGGCGGCTGCTGCTGGTCGTCTGGTTCGGGCTGATCATTCTGGCCGCCGGGCTCGTGCCGGGGCTGCTGGCCGGGCCCGCCTGGGCCGTCTTCGCGCTGCCGCCGCTGGCGTTGGCGGTGTGGGGCTGGGTGATGATCGAACGCAACTGGCGCTCCTGGCGGTATGCCGAGCGCGCCGACGACCTGCTGATCAGCCGGGGCGTGCTGTGGCGCGAGGAGACGGTCGTGCCGTACGGGCGGATGCAGCTGGTCGAGGTCACCTCCGGGCCCGTCGAGCGGCACTTCGGGCTGGCCAGTGTGCAGTTGCACACCGCCGCCGCGGCGACCGACGCGACCATCCCGGGCCTGGACCCGGCCGAGGCGGAACGGCTGCGCGACCGGCTCACCGAGCTGGGCGAGGCCCGATCGGCGGGGCTGTGACGACGCCCGAGGCCGCCGAGGCGGAGACCGGCCCGGACGTGGACGGGCCGGTCGAGCGGCGGCTGCACCCCGTCACCCCGCTCAGGCGCGCCTGGGCACCGGTCACCGTGATCATCGGCTGGGCCGTGCACGACCCCGACGGGGCGCAGCGCCATCTGACCCGGCTGACGACGACCACGCTCCTCATCGGCCTCGCCGTGCTCGTCCTGGCCGCCGCCCTCTACGGCTTCTGCTCCTGGTGGTTCACGCACTTCGCGGTGACCGGGACCGAACTGCGCATCCGCACCGGGCTCGTGTTCCGGCGGACCGCGCACATCCGGCTGGAGCGGATCCAGGCCATCGACGTCACCCAGCCGCTGCTCGCCCGGGTCGCGGGCGTCGCCAAGCTCAAACTCGACGTCATAGGCACCGACAAGAAGGACGAACTGGCCTTCCTCGGCGCCGACGAGGCCCGGGCGCTGCGCGCCGAACTGCTCGCCCGGGCGGCCGGTTTCGCCCCCGAGACCGCCCACGAGGTCGGCGAGGCCCCGTCCCGGCAGCTGCTGCGGGTGCCGCCCGGGGTCCTCGCCGTGTCGCTGGTGCTGACCGGAGCGACCTGGGGGTCGCTGGCCGCGGCGCTGGTCGTCCCGCCGGTGCTGTGGCTGGCCACCCACAGCCTGTGGACGGTCCTCGCGGTCGCCCTGCCGCTGCTGGGCGCGGCGGGCGCGAGCAGCGTGGGACGGTTCGTCGCCGAGTACGACTGGACGGTGGGCGAGTCGCCCGACGGACTGCGCATCGACCACGGCCTGCTGGACCGGGCCCACGAGACGGTGCCGCCCGGGCGGGTCCAGACCGTGCGGATCGTTGAGCCGCTGCTGTGGCGGCGGCGCGGCTGGGTCCGGGTGGAGCTGGACGTGGCGGGCTCCACCAACTCCGTGCTGCTGCCGGTCGCCCCGCGCGAGATCGCCGAGGACGTCGTCGCACGTGTGCTCCCTGGGGTGACCGTGCCGGACCACGCGGCCCTGTCGCCGTCACCGCGCCGCGCCCGGTGGTGCGTCCCGGTGTGGTGGCGCGGCTACGCACTCGCCGTGACGGGCGCGGTGTTCGCGACCCGGTCCGGGCTGCTGCGGCGGAGCCTCGCGCTGGTGCCGCACGCCAAGGTGCAGAGCGTCCGGCTGTCGCAGGGACCGTGGGAGCGGGCCCGGGGCGTGGCGGACGTGCACGTGGACACGGGCGCCGACAAGACGGTGACGGCGCGGCTGCGGGACGCGGCCGAGGCGCGCGAGCTGCTGGCGGCGCAGGCGGAGCGATCGCGCACCGGCCGCAGGGACGCGCGGCCGGACCGCTGGATGGCGTGACCCTCCGAAAGCCCGGCCGGACAGCCGAAGGCCCCCGCCTCAGCGGGGGCCTGCACTCACGCCGAGGTCAGGAAACCGCGCTCCGCAGCCCCTGCAGGTCGATCTGCTCCGTCTCGTCATGCGCGGTCAGGTCGATGACCTGGCCGATCCCGCGCGACTCCTCGTCGGCCGGCTTGAACCGGGCCTCGGTCTCGGCCTTGTGCACGGCGAGGGCCTCCTGGCCGACGACATCGGCGAGATCCTCGTTCTGCACGGCCTCCAGGGCCGCCCGCGAGGTGTCCTGCTTCGTGCCGAAGAAGTCGAACCCGCCCCCGGCGAGGGGCCGTCGCACCGGCGGCTGCGGCGCGACGGCCACGGCGGTCGGCACCGTGTAGTGACCGGAAACCGCCTGCCCGGCCCGGGCAGGTTCCGGGACTCGCCCGTTGTCGGCCTTGGCTGCGGCGGTCGCGGGCTCGTGCCCGTCGACCGCCTGGGACTGCCCCTGCGGCTCGTCCTCCCGGTGCTGCTCCCGCCGCTCCGGCTGGTCCTGCCTGCGCTCCCGCGCGGGCTCCGCGTCGTCGCCCTTCGGCACGCCGTCGCCGTCGCCGTCCGGGTCCGGGACCGCCGCGCCGTCGAACCGGGCGAGTGCGGCCGCCGCACGCAGGAACAGGCGGGAACCCTCGGGCGAGAACACCGCGGGAACCGCGGGCTCCGCCTCGACGGTGAGAGCGGCAGGCGCCTCGTCCTGCTCGGCGGGAGCGTCCGCCACCCCCGCGGGCAGCGCCGCCCGTACGGGTGCCATCGCCTCGATCTCGAGCATCCGGCGTTCCTCCAGGACGCTCGCGCGCTCGGTCTCCGACGTGGCGTACCGGCGCAGCAGCGCGGCGTGCTCGTTGCGCAGTCCGGCCAGTTCCGTGCGCTTGGCGCGCAGCCGCTGCTCCAGCTTCACGCGCAGCTCGCGCGACTCCTCGAGGTCGGCCTCCAGTTCGGCGACCCGCTCCTCGAAGCGCCACTCGTCACTCGCCCGCGCGCGCGTGAGGTCGGCGACGCGCTTGCCCGCCTGGGTGTCCCAGCGGCGCAGTACGACCGCGCCGATGACCGCCGTCGCCGCGGCGGCCGCGGCCAGAGAGCGGAGCACCATCGGCTCCGTGAACACCCAGGGCCCCAGGGCGCAGACGAGGGAGACGCCTGCGATCGCCGACGGGGGCAGCAGCCTGTGCAAGGGCGGGGAATGGCGATGACGTCCACGTGGCATGGCCAGAAACTTACCGCGCGTAGGCGAATCGTGGTGAGCCACCCCGTAAAAACAAAGCCTTACCCAGAGACTCACACGGCATCAGAACTCGGGAAGATGCGGAACCGGCCGTTCATCCCATTCCGGGGATCATTACCAAGATCATTTCAGTGGCCGTTCAGCCGCTCGCTCATCCACTCCAGCGTCGCCGGAATCTCACGCCGCCAGGTGTTGAAGTTGTGCCCGCCGCTTTCGAGGATGATCGACGAGATCCCCGTCCGTCCGTTGCCCTCCACCCGCTCTATGAACCGCAGCGTGTCCTTGTAGTTGGTCTCTCCCTTCTTGCTGCTGGTGACCAGCAGGGAGGTGTCGGGCGCGGGCATGTGCGCGAGGTACCACCACAGGTCCGCGCGATTCCGCAGCCCCTTGTCGCCCTGGAAGAGATCACCCGTCGTGGCGTCGATCGGCGCCTTGTAGTAGGCGGAGAGACCCGCTCCCGCGCCGTACACACGGGGATGGTGCAGGGCGATCTTCAACGCGCAGTAACCCCCCGTGGAGTTGCCGATGATGCCGAGGCCGCCCGGCTTTTCGGCCACCCTGTAGTGCGAGCGCAACGCGTCGGGCAGATCCCTCGCGAAGAACGACTCGGTCTGCGGACCACCCGGGATGTCCACGCACTCCGTGTCCCGGGGCGGCGCCACGGTCGGCCGCAGCATCACCAGGATCATCGGCCGCGCCCGGCCCTCCCGGGCCAGTTCCAGGGCCGTGCGCGGATAGTGGAGCTTCTCCACCAGCGCCAACGCCGTGCCCGGATAACCGGTCAGCACGACCGCCGTGGGAAATCTCTGGGTCCGGTACCGGGGCTGGAAGTACTCCGGCGGCAGATAGACGTACGCGGGCGTGGCGATGCGGGTCGTACGGCCCACGATGTCGACCTGCTGGATCCGGCCGCCGACCGCCGGCCGCACTCCGCCCACCCCGGGCACCCGCCGCGAGCCGACCACCTCCAGCGGGCCCCCGCCCGGCGTGTGGTCGACGACCACACCCTGGTCCTTCTCCTGACCGAACAGATCCGCCCAGCTCGCGTAGAACCCGAAGGCCTGGTTGGCGGCGAGCCCCACCGCGGCGAACAGCGCCAGCTGCGTGGCCAGCAGCAGGCCGATCCGTCCGCCCACGGCCCGCCAGCCGCGCCGGGCCAGCCGCGGCCACAGCCAGACCGTGCCGGCGAACAGCAGCACGGCGGACAGCACCGCCAGCGCCAGCACCTTGTTGCTCGTGAGACCCATGGATTGGTTACCTGCTCGCGCTCTCCGTCCGGGTCCCGCCCTGCGATCACACCTTCGCAAGGTCTTGTCCCGGACTTTCCTCGACCTTTGAAACGGCTTTGACGTGGGGAGTGAACCTCTCCCCCCGAGACACCGTCCTAGAGGGCGCAATGTCGCCGGATGCCCGAATCGGCACCGGATCCAAGGTCTCTCGCGGAACAACGGGATGCGATGTCTGTCAGGACAGATGAGGAAATGTCGGGCGAGGTTCCGAGCCGTCGAGGCGGCGCGGCTCGCACGGGCCGGGTGAGCCGGGTGCTGCGCGGGCCACGTCCCGAGGCCGTCCCCGTCCTCGTCGGCAGAGCCTGCGCCCTCGTGGGCCTCCTGGACATCGCCGCGGGCGTCTTCCCCCGCTTCCGGCACAGCCGGATGCACGCCATCGCCGAAGTGCTGCCCGGCGCGCTCGGCCCCTTCGCGGCCGCCCTGGCCCTCAGCACCGGTGTCCTGTTGCTGCTGCTCGCCCACGGCCTCAAACGCGGCAAGCGCCGGGCCTGGCGGGCGGCCGTCGCCCTGCTCCCGGCCGGCGCCGTCGCGCAGTTCACCTACCGGCACTCGATCGTCGGGGTCCTCATCTCCCTGGCCCTGCTGGCACCCCTGCTGCGCCACCGCGACCAGTTCGACGCCCTGCCCGACCCGCGCAGCCGCTGGCGGGCCCTCGCCAACTTCGTCCTGATGAGCGCCGGTTCGCTGATGCTGGGCCTGCTCATCGTCAGCGTCCACGCCGAGCGCATGCTGGGCGACCCGAGCCTGGCCGACCGCATCACCCACGTCATCTACGGCCTCTTCGGCTTCGAAGGCCCCGTCGACTACCGGGGCGACGCCTCCTGGACCGTCGCCTTCTCGCTCGGCGCCCTCGGCCTGCTCACCGCCGTCACCACCATCTACCTGGCCTTCCGCCCCGAGCACCCGGCCGCACACCTCACCGAGGAGGACGAGGCGAAGCTGCGCGCCCTGCTGGAGCGGCACGGCGGCCGCGACTCCCTCGGCCACTTCGCGCTGCGCCGCGACAAGGCCGTCGTCTTCTCCCCCAGCGGCAAGGCGGCCGTGACCTACCGCGTGGTCTCCGGCGTGATGCTCGCCAGCGGCGACCCCATCGGCGACGTCGAGGCCTGGCCCGGTGCCATCGAACGGTTCATGGACGAGGCCAAGGCCCACTCCTGGACCCCCGCCGTCATGGGCTGCTCCGAGACCGGCGGCGAGGTGTGGACCCGCGAGACCGGGCTCGACGCCCTCGAACTGGGCGACGAGGCGGTGGTGGACGTCAAGGATTTCTCCCTCGCCGGCCGTGCGATGCGCAACGTGCGCCAGATGGTCAAGCGCATCGAGCGCGCCGGTTACGAAACCCGGGTACGACGTGTCCGTGACCTCGGCGATGCCGAACTGGAGCGCATCCGGCTCGCCGCCGACGACTGGCGCGGCACCGACACCGAGCGCGGCTTCTCCATGGCACTGGGCCGCGTCGGCGACCCCGCCGACGGCGACTGCCTCATCGCCACCGCCCACAAGCAGGAGGAACACCCCGGCCCCTACGGCGACCTGAAGGCCATCCTGCACTTCGTGCCGTGGGGCACCGACGGCGCCTCCCTGGACCTCATGCGCCGTGACCGCTCGGCCGACCCCGGCATGAACGAACTGCTCATCGTGGCCGCCCTCCAGGCCGCCCCGAGGTTCGGCATCGCACGCGTCTCCCTCAACTTCGCCATGTTCCGCTCGGCCCTCGCACGCGGCGAGAAGATCGGCGCCGGGCCGGTGCTGCGTGCCTGGCGCGGCCTGCTGGTCTTCCTCTCCCGCTGGTTCCAGATCGAGTCCCTGTACAAGTTCAACGCCAAGTTCCAGCCGCGCTGGGAGCCCCGCTTCGTCGTCTACCGCGCCTCCGCCGACCTGCCCCGCATCGGCTTCGCCGCCATGCAGGCCGAGGGCTTCGTCAACCTCGCCCTGCCCCTGCCGCGCTTCCTGCGCCGCGGGCGCCTGGCCGGCCGCCGCCCCTGCGCCCACGGCACGGGCACGGCGACGGAACGCAGCGTCAGAGCGGCGTGACCCGAACCCTCGCACGGGGCCGCGCCCGGGCCGCAGCGCCGGGCGGCCCCCGCCTGGGCCTACGCTGAACATATGAGCAACCAGAGCGGACGCCGGTGCGTGGCGGGCCTACCCGAACGGGACCGCTGCGCGGTCATGGGAGTCGTGAACGTCACCCCCGACTCCTTCTCCGACGGCGGCCGCTTCTTCGACACCACAGCGGCCGTCAAACACGGCCTCGACCTGGTCACCGAGGGCGCCGACCTGGTCGATGTCGGCGGCGAGTCCACCCGCCCCGGCGCCACCCGCGTGGACGAGGCCGAGGAACTGCGTCGCGTCATCCCCGTCGTCCGCGGCCTGGCCTCCGAGGGCGTCACCGTCTCCGTCGACACCATGCGCGCTTCCGTGGCCGAACGGGCCCTCGCGGCCGGCGCCGCCCTCGTCAACGACGTCAGCGGCGGCCTCGCCGACCCGCGCATGATCCCGGCCGTCGCCGACGCCGGCGCCCCCTTCGTCGTCATGCACTGGCGCGGCTTCCTCGAGGGCGGCAACGTCCGCGGCGCCTACACCGACGTCGTCACCGAGGTCGTCGACGAACTGCACGCACGGGTGGAGGCCGTCCTGGCGGGCGGCATCGCCCCCGACCGCGTCATCGTCGACCCCGGCCTCGGCTTCTCCAAGGACGCCGAGCACGACCTCGCCCTTCTCGCCGGGCTCGACCGGGTCCTCGCCCTCGGCCACCCGCTGCTCGTCGCCGCTTCCCGCAAGCGCTTCCTCGGCCGGGTCCTGGCCGGCCCCGACGGCCCGCCGCCGCCCGCCCGCGAACGCGACGCCGCGACCGCCGCCGTCTCCGCCCTCGCGGCGCACGCCGGCGCATGGGCCGTGCGCGTGCACGAAGTACGCGCCACCGCCGACGCCGTGCGCGTCGCCCGGGCCATCGCAGAAGCACGCACTCGCGCAGAAGGAACCCGGTGAGCGCCCCGCACACCGACGTCGAGCAGGTCGAAGCCGCCAACACCGCCTTCTACGAGGCACTGGAGCGCGGCGACTTCGAGACACTCGCGTCGCTCTGGCTGACCCCCTCCGACCTCGGCGTCGACGAGACCTACCACGACCCCGCCGACACCGGCGTGGTCTCCTGTGTGCACCCCGGCTGGCCCGTGCTCACCGGCCGCGGCGAGGTCCTCCGGTCGTACGCCCTGATCATGGCCAACACCGACTACATCCAGTTCTTCCTCACCGACGTGCACGTCTCTGTCACCGGCGACACCGCCCTCGTGACCTGCACCGAGAACATCCTCAGCGGCGGCCCCGCCCCCGAGGGCGACGAGGAGCTCGGCCCGCTCGTCGGCCAGCTCGTGGTCGCCACCAACGTGTACCGGCGCACGCCCCAGGGGTGGAAACTCTGGGCCCACCACGCTTCCCCCGTCCTGGCCGAAACCGACGAGGACGAACAGGACGACACCCCCGCCTGAGTGGGTACGCGCCAGGAGGTGGTGGGAATCACCGACCCGCGGGTAGGGGCGGCTACCAGCCTGTGAGCCGCCGGATCCCCCAGGGGAAACACCAGATGAACCCTGACGGGCCCGGCCAGGACCCACACCCCCGTGGCCCGGCCCCAGCCGTGCTCGCGGGTAGATTCGACCGAGGCCGATGTGCCGCCCGCACACGGCACCGACCGGCCCGAGACCGACGACTGCAGGAGTGATTCGCGTGGATCGTGTCGCGCTGCGCGGCCTGAAGGCCCGCGGGTACCACGGTGTGTTCCCCAGGGAACGCAAGGAGGGCCAGACCTTCATCGTGGACCTCGTCCTCGGCCTGGACACCCGACCGGCCGCGGCCGACGACGACCTGGCGAAGACCGTGCACTACGGCATCGTGGCGGAGGAGGTCGTGGCCGTCGTCGAGGGCGAGCCCGTCGACCTCGTCGAGACACTCGCCGAGCGCATCGCCCAGGTCTGTCTGAAGCACGAAGAGGTCCAGCAGGTCGAGGTCTGCGTCCACAAGCCGGACGCCCCGATCACGGTCCCCTTCGACGACGTGACCGTCACCATCACCCGGAGCCGAGTATGACCGCGCCCTTCCTCAAGGGTCCCAGTGACCCGACCGTACAGCCGGTACCGACCTCCGTCGTCGAGAAGGTCGACGCCGCCGACACCACCCTGTCCAACCCGAAACGGGCCGTCGTCGCCCTCGGCTCCAACCTCGGCAACCGCCTGGAGACCCTCCAGGGAGCCATCGACGCCCTCGAGGACACCCCCGGCGTCCGCGTCAAGGGCGTCTCCCCGGTCTACGAGACCGAGCCCTGGGGCGTGGACCCGGACAGCCAGCCCTCCTACTTCAACGCGGTCGTGGTCCTCAAGACCACCCTGCCGCCGTCCTCCCTCCTGGAGCGCGCGCACGCCGTCGAGGAGGCCTTCCACCGCGTCCGCGACGAGCGCTGGGGCCCCCGCACCCTCGACGTCGACATCGTGTCCTACGCCGATGTCGTCTCCGACGACCCGCAGCTCACGCTCCCCCACCCCCGGGCCCACGAGCGCGCCTTCGTCCTGGCTCCCTGGCACGACCTCGACCCCGAGGCGCAGCTCCCCGGCCGCGGCCCGGTCGCCGGCCTGCTGGACGCCGTCACCCGGGAAGGCGTGGCGCCCCGCAGGGACCTGGAACTCCGGCTGCCCGAGTAGCCGTTAAGGTCAAGACGGCCGCGAACCGGGCCGAAGCCGGGGGAACCGAAGGGACACCGTGAAAGAGCTGCGCATCAGGTTGCTGGCGGGCGTCTTCGTCGTGGCCGGAATCCTGTCCTGGGCGGGCGCCCGCCTGTGGAACTCGATCGGCACGCTCCCAAGCGTCCCCCTGGCCGCCCCCATCGTCCTGGCCCTGATCGCCGTGGTCCTCCTGGCCACGGCGCTCTCGATCCGCGCCCGCCTCAAGGCCCAGCGCGAGCGCCGCCCCGAGGCCAAGGGCGTCGACCCCCTCATGGCGGCCCGCGCGGTCGTCTTCGGCCACGCCAGCGCTCTGGTCGCCGCCCTCGTCGCCGGAATGTACGGCGGCACCGGCGTCTTCCTCCTGGAGTCCCTCGACATCCCCGCCCGCCGGGACCAGGCCATCTACGCCGGCTTCTCCGTCCTCGCGGGCATCGGCGTCATAGCCGCAGCGATCTTCCTGGAGCGGGTCTGCAGACTCCCGGAAGACGACGAGAACGACGGCGCGGGCGCGGCACCGGCGGTGTGACGGGCGGAGGTCACCAGGGCAGGCGGGCGAGATGTCCTTCGGCCACGAACGGCGTTCACCGCCTGCTTGCTCGGCCGTCCGCAGCCCACCGCGATCCCCCTTGACCGGCGATCCCCATCACTGAGCAAGCACAGTGCCGGGCGCCACCGACCATCAGGTCAGCGCGCCAGTATCAGGCTCATGGCCTCGGCCCGGGTCGTGGAGTCCCGAAGCTGGCCGCGGACCGCGGAGGTCGTGGTCTTGGCCCCCGGCTTGCGGATGCCGCGCACGGACATGCACATGTGCTCCGCCTCGATCACGACGATGGCGCCCCGCGCCTCGAGGATCTTCATCAGGGAGTCGGCGATCTGCGTGGTGAGTCGCTCCTGCACCTGCGGCCGCCGGGCGAACACCTCGACGAGACGTGCCAGCTTCGAAAGGCCGGTGATCTTGCCGGTCTCGGCCGGGATGTATCCGACGTGAGCCACGCCGTGGAACGGCAGCAGATGGTGTTCGCACAAAGACACGATCTCAATGTCCTTGACCAGGACCATCTCGTCGTGCCCCAGGTCGAACGTAGTCGTCAGGACGTCCTCTGGTTCCTGCCGAAGCCCGGCCAGAAGTTCCCGGTACGCCCGTGCCACCCGCGTCGGCGTCTCCCGCAGGCCCTCGCGGTCGGGGTCCTCGCCGACCGCGATCAGGAGTTCGCGGACGGCGGTCTCGGCGCGCTTCTCGTCGAACTCGCCGATCTTGCCGGCGCCGGCCAGCGTCACGGGGTCGGTCATCTGGTGCCTCGTTCCTGTGTCCTAAATGGCGGAAAGCCGCGCCCCCCAGGCTATAAAACCTGGGGGGCGCGGCATCCATTCCGGGGCCGGTGGGCCGCCGGGAGAGCGTCGGTCAGCTCTCGGGGCGGTCCTCCGGGGTCCGCTCGGGCGCCGGGGCGGGCTCCGCCACGGTGCTCTTCGCGGTGGTGATGGCCGGCGTCGCGCCGTTCGCCCCGTTCGTCAGGGCCAGCTCCTTGGGGGAGAGGACCGGCGGACGGGTGGACGGCGTGCGGCGGGAGGAACCGGTCCAGGCGGGCCGCGGCGGGCGCTTGACGATCGGGGCGAAGATCTCGGCGATCTCCTCCTTGCCGAGCGTCTCCTTCTCCAGCAGCTGCAGCACCAGGTTGTCGAGGACGTCGCGGTTCTCGACCAGGATCTCCCACGCCTCGTTGTGCGCGGTCTCGATGAGCTTCTTGACCTCTTCGTCCACGAGCGCGGCGACCTCTTCCGAGTAGTCGCGCTGGTGAGACATCTCACGTCCGAGGAACGGCTCGGTGTTGTCGCCACCGAACTTGATCGCGCCGAGCCGCTCGGTCATGCCGTACTGCGTGACCATCGCGCGGGCCAGGCCCGTGGCCTTCTCGATGTCGTTGGCGGCACCCGTGGTCGGGTCGTGGAAGACGAGCTCCTCGGCCGCGCGGCCGCCCAGCATGTACGCGAGCTGGTCGAGCATCTCGTTGCGCGTGGTGGAGTACTTGTCCTCGTCCGGCAGCACCATCGTGTAGCCGAGGGCACGGCCTCTCGACAGGATCGTGATCTTGTGGACCGGGTCGGAGTTCGGCGAGGCCGCCGCGACCAGGGCGTGACCGCCCTCGTGGTACGCGGTGATCTTCTTCTCCTTGTCCGACATGATCCGGGTCCGCTTCTGCGGGCCCGCGACCACGCGGTCGATCGCCTCGTCGAGCATGTGGTTGTCGATCAGCTTCTGGTCGCTGCGGGCCGTCAGCAGGGCGGCCTCGTTCAGCACGTTGGCGAGATCGGCACCCGTCATGCCGGGCGTACGGCGGGCGACGGCCGACAGGTCGACATCCGGCGCGACCGGCTTGCCCTTCTGGTGGACCTTGAGGATCTCCAGGCGGCCCTGCATGTCCGGGCGGTCGACGGCGATCTGCCGGTCGAAGCGGCCGGGGCGCAGCAGCGCCGGGTCGAGGATGTCGGGCCGGTTCGTCGCGGCGATGAGGATCACACCGCCCTTGACGTCGAAGCCGTCCATCTCGACGAGGAGCTGGTTAAGGGTCTGCTCGCGCTCGTCGTGACCACCGCCGAGGCCGGCGCCGCGGTGGCGGCCGACCGCGTCGATCTCGTCGACGAAGACGATCGCCGGGGCGTTCGCCTTGGCCTGCTCGAACAGGTCACGGACACGGGAGGCGCCGACACCGACGAACATCTCGACGAAGTCGGAACCGGAGATCGAGTAGAACGGCACACCCGCCTCGCCCGCGACGGCACGCGCGAGCAGCGTCTTGCCGGTACCGGGAGGCCCGTAGAGCAGGACGCCCTTGGGGATCTTGGCGCCGACGGCCTGGAACTTGGCCGGCTCCTGGAGGAACTCCTTGATCTCGTGGAGCTCCTCGACGGCCTCATCGGATCCGGCGACGTCGGAGAACGTCGTCTTGGGGGTGTCCTTGGTGATGAGCTTCGCCTTGGACTTCCCGAAGTTCATGACGCGGGAGCCGCCGCCCTGCATCTGGTTCATCAGGAACAGGAAGACGACCACGATGAGGACGAAGGGCAGGAGCGAGAGCAGGATCCCGACGATGGGGTTCTGCTTGGACGGCGAGACCGTGTAGCCGTCCGGGATCTGCTTGTCCTGGTACTTGTTCTGCAGGTTGTTGGCGATGGCCACGCCCTGGTCGCCGATGTAGCTCGCCTGGATCTTCGAGCTGCCGTCGACCTTTACGCCGTCCTTGAGCGAGACCTTGATGATCTGCTCGTCACCGGTGGTCAGCTTGGCCGACTCCACCTTGTTCTGGTTGATCGCCTGGACGACCTCGCCGGTGTCCACCGTCTTGTAGCCGCCGGACGAGCCGACGACCTGCATCAACACGACCACGGCGAGGACGGCCAGCACGATCCACATGACCGGCCCACGGAAGTATCGCTTCACGTCCATCCATACGGAGCGGTGCCGCCCCGTCCCTCCTGCCATAGTGAGTTTGATAAAGACTGTTCTTCGGACGGTACCCCAGCATTGTCACCTGAAGCTGCCCGGGATGACTGGCGATCCGTCTACGCATGCTCCAACGGCGGGAAGCCCGCTGGGGTTCCCGATCACCGTCACGGCACTCCGGCCGGGAATTCAGCCGCCGTACACGTGGGGCGCGAGCGTACCGACGAACGGGAGGTTGCGGTACTTCTCGGCGTAGTCGAGGCCGTAGCCGACGACGAACTCGTTGGGGATGTCGAACCCGACCCATTCCACGTCGATCGCGACCTTCGCGGCCTCGGGCTTGCGCAGCAGGGTGCACACCTTGAGGGAGGCGGGCTCGCGCGAGCCGAGGTTGGAGAGCAGCCACGACAGGGTCAGGCCGGAGTCGATGATGTCCTCGACGATCAGGACGTGCTTGCCCTTGATGTCGGTGTCGAGGTCCTTGAGGATCCGCACCACACCGGAGGACTGGGTGCCCGCCCCGTACGAGGATACGGCCATCCAGTCCATGGTGACGGGGGTGGACAGCGCCCGGGCGAGGTCGGCCATGACCATCACCGCGCCCTTGAGGACGCCGACGATCAGCAGGTCCTTGCCCGCGTACTCCGCGTCGATCTTCGCGGCCAGCTCGGCCAGCTTGGCGTCGATCTCTTCCTTGGTGATGAGTACCTGCTGAAGGTCGGCACCCATGTCTTTCGCGTCCACCCGCATCACTTTCGGTCGTCCCACCGGCTGAGCGGCCCTCCTCCGACTGCTCGGAGGGGTGGTGCTTCAGCCTTGCCGAATCACCAGTCTGCCACCCTGCCGCCGGGCCACGACCTTGCCGGGGAGGTTGATGGCTCCCTGACCGCGCCAGCCGGTGATCAGCCGGTCGACTTCCTCGATGTGGCGGGCGAACAGCGATCCGGCCGGCGCACCGGCCGCGATGGCGGCCCGGCGCAGGACGCGGCGGCGTACGGCGGGCGGCAGGGCGTAGAGCTTGGCGCACTCCAGCAGCCCGGTGGCGTCGATGACGGTGGCCTCGGCCTGGGCGGCCCAGGAGTCGAGGGCGTCGGCGTCGTCCCGGGAGAGCCGGGCCGTACGGGCGAGGGCTTCGACGAGGCCCTTGCCGAGGGCCTTCTCCAGGGCGGGCAGGCCTTCGTGGCGCAGCCGGGAGCGGGTGTAGGCCGGATCGGCGTTGTGGGGGTCGTCCCAGACGGGCAGGGACTGGACCATGCAGGCCTTGCGGGCGGTCTGCCGGTCGAGTTCCAGGAAGGGGCGTCGGTAACGGCCGTCGGCCCCCGAGACCGCGGCCATTCCGGACAGGGAGCGGATGCCGGAGCCCCGGGCGAGGCCGAGCAGGACGGTTTCGGCCTGGTCGTCGCGGGTGTGCCCGAGCAGGACGGCGGCGGCGCCGTGGCGCTCGGCCGCGGTGTCGAGTGCGGCGTAGCGGGCGTCGCGGGCGGCGGCTTCGGGTCCGCCGGCGCGGCCGACGGTGACGGCGACGGAGTCGACGGGGTCGAGGCCGAGTTCGCGCAGGCGCTGGACGACTTCCGCGGCGCGTACGTCGGAGCCGGGCTGCAGGCCGTGGTCGACGGTCACGCCGCCGGCTCTGATGCCGAGCTTGGGGGACTCGAAGGCGAGGGCGGAGGCGAGGGCCATCGAGTCGGCGCCGCCGGAGCATGCCACGAGCACGAGCGGCGGGGGCGGCCCCTCGTGCGAGGAGTCGTGCGGGAGTGCGGCGGGGGCGCGGTGGTGTTCGGTGAGGAGGTCGTGGAGGACGCGGCGGACCGCCAGGCGTATCGCCGCGACCGCAGGATGGGGACCCATGTCCGGTTCCCTTCATGAAGTTTTCGGGGGGTGGCCCGAGTGTCGGTCACGCAGAGTGTGTAAATGGTGACAGAACCGGGCCGTTCCCTGAGCATTGCACGCCTACCCCTGCCTCACGGTCCCTCGAACGGGTGATTGAAGGGGCGTCCGCCTGCCGCCGGCCGGTTTCCTTTCACGACCCTCTCCCCGCCGTGCACTACTCGGACCTGCGGTGCACCCGCGCGACCCAGTCCGCCGGTTTGGCGATCTCCGACTTGGTGGGGAGGGTGTTGGGCGAGGTCCACACGCGGTTGAAGCCGTCCATGCCGACCTCGTCGACGACGGCCCGTACGAAGCGTTCGCCGTCCCGGTACTGGCGGAGTTTGGCGTCCAGGCCGAGCAGCTTGCGCAGGGCCAGGTCGAGGCGGGAGGCACCCTTGGCGCGGCGTTGCTGGAACTTCTCGCGGATCTCGCCGACGGACGGTACGACGGCCGGGCCGACGCCGTCCATCACGAAGTCGGCGTGGCCTTCCAGCAGGGACATCACGGCCGTGAGGCGGCCGAGGATCTCGCGCTGGGCGGGGGTCTGCACGATCTCGACGAGGGAGCGGCCGCCGTCGTCCTCCTCGCCCTCGGGGCGGCCTCCGGCGAGGCTCTGGGCGGCTTCCCGGACGCGTTCCAGGAGGGTCATGGGGTCGACGTCGGTCTCTCCCAGGAACGACTGGATTTCACCCTCGAGGTGGTCCCTGAGCCAGGGCACGGCGGTGAACTGCGTCCGGTGCGTCTCCTCGTGCAGGCACACCCAGAGGCGGAAGTCGTGCGGGTCGACGTCGAGTTCGCGCTCGACGTGCACGATGTTCGGGGCGACGAGCAGGAGCCGGCCGCCGCCGTTCTCGCCGGCCGGGAGGTCGCGGGTGGCGGGGGCGAAGGTCTCGTACTGGCCGAGGACGCGGGAGGACAGGAAGGACAGCAGCATGCCGAGCTCGACGCCGGTGACCTTGCCGCCGACGGCGCCCATGACCGCGCTGCCGGGGGTGCTGCCGCGTCGTTCCTGCATCTTGTCGAGCAGGGGCCGGAGGATCTCCCGGAAGCCGGCGACGTTCGCGCGGATCCAGCCCGGGCGGTCGACGACGAGGACGGGGGTGTCGTGCCCCTCCTCGGTGCCGAGCCGGGTGAAGCCGCGGACGTGTTGCTCCGAGGCCTTGGCGTGCCGGCGCAGTTCCGCGACGGCGGCCCTCGCCTCGTCGCGGCTGACCTCGGGGCCCGGCCGTACGAGCCGGGTCGCGGTCGCCACCGCGAGATTCCAGTCGACCATGCCGGTTGAAGCACCACCGATGCTCGTCATGCGTCAACCGTACGTGAGCCCCGGCCGCTGGGGCAGGGCGGCGAGGGGTGGGTGATGCCGGGGGCGCTTTCCTGTGCTCGGGGTCGGCGGGGCCCACAGGTCCTTGAGTTCCCCGGCCGGTGCCCGGCGCCGATGGCCGTGCCCACCCGTTCCGCCCCAGCGGAACGACTGACGCGCGGCGGGGCGGAACGGCTGTCCGCGGCCAGGGTGGCCGGCGACCTGCGGCGGGGCTGCGCGGCTGCTCGCGGCGGGCAAAGCGGCTGCCTCAGTCCCCCCGAGGGGCCGCGGCCCGCGTCCGGGGGCGGCTGCCCGCGGCGGTACAGAGCAGCTGCCGCCGACCGGCCGGTGGGACGACTGCCTGCGGCGGCCGGCGGCGGCCGGGTTCCTGGTTGTTCAGCCGCAGCCGCACGCCGCCAGCGTCGTCGCCGCTCTGTCCAGCGCCTTCTGGGTCGCCTCCGGAGCGATCCCGTCCGTGTCCGTGGCCATGAAGGCGAAGGCCAGCAGGCGGCCGTCCTGGTCGACCAGGGTGCCCGCGAGGGCGTTGACACCGCTCAGGGTGCCGGTCTTGGCGCGGACCACGCCGGATGCCCCGTCCGTGTAGCGACCGGTCAGGGTGCCGGTGAAGCCGGCGACGGGGAGGCCGGTGAGGGCCGGGCGGAGTTCGGGGTGGGCGGGGTCGGCGGCCTTCGCGAGCAGGGCCGTGAGGAGGTCGGGTGTCAGCCGGTCGGCGCGGTTCAGGCCGCTGCCGTCCTTGAAGGCGGCACCCTTCAGGGGCAGCCCGAGCTCGCGCAACCGGGAGCTGATCGCCTTGTCGGCACCCGCGAAGTCGGCCCGCTCGCCCGTGGCGATCGCGGTCTGGCGGGCGAGGGCCTCGGCGATGTCGTTGTCGCTGTTGGTCAGCATGCGTTCGACGAGGGCCGACAGCGGGGGCGAGGAGACCACAGCGAGGGTCTCGGCGCGGGTCGTGGCCTTGGAGAGGCCGGGGGCCGTGGTCTTGATGCCGTGGGCCCTCAGGAGGTCCCCGAACTGGCGGGCCGCGTCCACCGCCGGATCCTCGACCCGCTTGGCCGGGCCGCTCGTCGAGTCGTCGATGCGACCCTCGTCGGCCATGAGGGGGCTGACCGGGGCGAGATTGCCGTTGACTCCGATCGGGTGCATTCGGGGGCCCGCGTAGAGGGTCGTGTCGTAGGAGAGGGTCACCTCGCGCACCCCGCGTTCGCCGAGGGCGGCGGCCGTCTCGGCCGCGAGGGTGCGCAGGCTCGCCGCGCCCTCGGCGTTCTCGCGGGCCGTGAGGGTGGGATCGCCGCCGCCGACCAGGACGACTTCCTTCGTGTCGGGTTCCAGCGCGGCGCGGGTGGTGAGGCGGTGGTCGGCGCCCATCGCGGACAGTGCCGCGACGGCCGTGGCGACCTTCGTGGTGGAGGCCGGGGTGAGCGCGGCGTCCGAGTTCGTGCCGTACAGGCGCCTGCCCGTGGTGACGTCGATGACCGCCGCGGCGGGCCGGGGGCCGAGCGCCGGGTCCTTCATCAGGGGCGTGAGGGCATCGGCGAGGGCCTTGCCGTCCGGGGCCGACTTCACCGTGCTGACGCCGCCGAGACCGGTCAGCACGGGGCCGGCGCTGGGCGCGGGCCGGGGCCGGCCGGGCGCCCCGGAGGCGCTGCCGTGATCTGCGCCACCCGCGCGCCCCAGCACCACTGCCCGGTCCCGCTCGGCCGTACGCTGACCCGAGGAGTCCCAGGGACCGGCGGCGGTCACCACTCCGGCCGCCAGTGCGAGCCCGGCGGTGGCGGCACCCGTGGTGTACTGCCAGGTCCTGGGCCGCATGAGCTGCGCGACCTGCGGTCTCCCGGCTCGTCCGAGCCGCGCGAGCCGAGGTTTCGCGGCCGCCGCGGCCCGGGCCAGGCGTGGTCGTACGGCACCCGCGATCCGCACCACGTGCGGCCTCGCGGCCCGCCAAGGCCTCAGCTCTGGCACGACCACCAGCCCCTTTCGCGATCACCCACCTGCGTGAGGGACACTTAACCACCAGAACTATGTGTTGATCATGGAGGAGCCACCGGTGGAGTTCGACGTCACGATCGAGATTCCGAAGGGTTCGCGCAACAAGTACGAGGTGGACCACGAGACCGGTCGTATCCGCCTGGACCGGCGACTCTTCACCTCGACCGCCTACCCGACCGACTACGGCTTCGTCGAGAACACCCTCGGCGAGGACGGCGACCCGCTGGACGCGCTGGTCATTCTCGACGAGCCGACGTTCCCGGGCTGCCTGATCAAGTGCCGTGCGATCGGTATGTTCCGCATGACGGACGAGGCCGGCGGCGACGACAAGCTGCTGTGCGTGCCGGCGACGGACCCCCGCGTGGAGCACCTGCGGGACATCCACCACGTGTCGGAGTTCGACCGCCTGGAGATCCAGCACTTCTTCGAGGTCTACAAGGACCTTGAGCCCGGCAAGTCGGTCGAGGGCGCCAACTGGGTGGGCCGTACGGACGCCGAGATCGAGATCGAGCGCTCCTACAAGCGGTTCAAGGAGCAGGGCGGTCACTGACCCCTTGGGATACTCACGGGCCGTACGCCTGCGCGTGCGGCCCGTTCGCCTGTATGTGCGCATACTGAGGCTGATGGGGGTACTGGGGCTGAGGTGTCGTACAGGGAGCGCCAGGCAGTGACGGACGCGGAGGACCGCAAGCCGAAGTCGGACGAGGTGAGGAGTTCCTTCCTGCCTCCGTCCGGTCCGGCCGTCGACGGGGACATGTCGACGACGTCGGAGTTCGCGATCCCCGAAGGGCTGGCCGTCCTCAGGGCGACCGTTTCGGAGTCCGAGACCACGTCCGAGTTCGCCCTCCCCCAGGGGCTGGACGTCCCGCCGGTGCCCGCGGTCGAGCCGGAGGGGTCGGCGTTCACGCCGCCGAGCACGTACAGCGCGAAGCACGCCCCGACGGCCTTCACCCCGCCGAACGGGATCCCCAAGGTCAGTCTGACCAAGGACGTGCCCTGGCAGGACCGGATGCGCACGATGCTGCGCATGCCGGTGGCTGAGCGCCCGGCACCGGAGAGCAGTCAGCGCAGCAGCGACGAGAGCGGGCCCGCGGTGCCGCGCGTGCTCGACCTGACGCTGCGTATCGGCGAGTTGCTGCTGGCGGGCGGTGAGGGCGCCGAGGACGTGGAGGCGGCGATGTTCGCCGTCTGCCGGTCCTACGGGCTGGACCGCTGCGAGCCCAACGTCACGTTCACACTGCTGGCGATCTCGTATCAGCCGTCCCTGGTCGACGACCCCGTCACGGCGTCGCGGACCGTGCGGCGCCGGGGCACCGACTACACGCGGCTGGCGGCCGTGTACCAGCTGGTGGACGACCTCAGCGACGACGAGACGGCGGTGTCCCTGGAGGAGGCCTACCGGCGGCTCGCGGAGATCCGCCGTAACCGGCACCCGTATCCCGGCTGGGTGCTGACCGGGGCGAGCGGGCTGCTGGCGGGTGCGGCCTCCGTGCTGGTCGGCGGTGACCTGATCGTGTTCGTCGCGGCGGCGCTGGGCGCGATGCTCGGTGACCGGCTGGCGTGGCTGTGCGCGGGGCGCGGGCTGCCGGAGTTCTACCAGTTCACGGTGGCCGCGACGCCGCCGGCCGCGATCGGGGTCGCGCTGACGCTGGGCCAGGTGGACGTGAAGGCCTCCGCGGTCATCACCGGTGGGCTGTTCGCGCTGCTGCCCGGGCGGGCGCTGGTGGCGGGCGTGCAGGACGGGCTGACCGGGTTCTACATCACCGCGTCCGCGCGTCTGCTGGAGGTTCTCTACTTCTTCGTGGGCATCGTCGCGGGTGTGCTGCTGGTGATGTACTTCGGCGTGCAGTTGGGGGCCCGGCTGAACCCGGACGCGGCGCTCGGGGTGTCCGATCAGCCGGCGCTGCTGATCGGGGCGTCGATGCTGCTGTCACTCGCGTTCGCGGTGCTGCTTCAGCAGGAACGGTCCACCGTGGTCTGGGTGACGCTCAACGGGGGTGTCGCCTGGATCGTGTACGGGGCGATGCACTACGCGGGCGACATCTCGCCGGTGGCGTCCACGGCTGCGGCCGCGGGGCTGGTGGGGTTGTTCGGGCAGTTGCTGTCCCGGTACCAGTTCGCCTCCGCGCTGCCCTACACGACCGCGGCGATCGGGCCCCTGCTGCCGGGTTCCGCCACGTACTTCGGGCTGTTGGCGATCGCGCAGAACGAGATCGACGAGGGGCTGGTGTCGCTGTCCAAGGCGGTGGCGCTCGCCATGGCCATCGCCATCGGGGTGAATCTGGGGTCCGAGATCTCGCGGATGTTCCTGCGCATCGGATCTGCGGAGAAGCGGCGAGCCGCCAAGCGGACCAGGGGTTTCTGAGGTCCGGTGGCGGCTGCCGGTTGTTCGTGGCTGTGCCGGCTCAGTAGCCGCCGTTGTAAGGCTGCTGGCCGCCGCCCTGCTGCGTGCCGTAGGGCTGCTGCGTGCCGTGCGGCTGCTGCGTGCCGTGCGGCTGCTGCCGGCCGTAGCCCGGGGACTGGGGGTACTGGTTGTAGTACTGCTGGTCGTTGTAGCCGCTCTGGTTGCCGTACGGGGGCTGCGGCTGCTGGTGCGGGGGCTGGTCGTCCGGGGTGATGCGGCGAAGCTGGGTCGTCGCGTCGTCCATGACGGGGGGCTGCTGCTGCCGCTGCGCGGGGGCCTCGGCCGCCGCGCGCTTCTTCTTCGAGCGGTCCCGGAGGTACTCGATGATGATCGGGACGACGGAGAGCAGGACGATCAGGATGAGGATCGACTCGACGTTCTTCTTGATGAAGTCGATCTGGCCGAGCCAGTAGCCCGCGAGGGTGACGCCGGTGCCCCAGGCGATGCCTCCGATGACGTTGTACGTGAGGAACGTGCGGTACTTCATGCGGCCGGCGCCGGCGACGATGGGGGCGAACGTACGCACGATCGGAACGAAGCGGGCCAGGACGATCGCCTTGGGGCCGTACTTCTCCATGAACTCGTGGGCCTTGTCCAGGTTCTCCTGCTTGAAGAGCTTGGAGTTGGGACGGTTGAAGAGCTTCGGGCCCAGGAACTTGCCGATCGTGTAACCCACTTGGTCGCCGATGACGGCGGCGAGCACGATCAGCGTGCACACCAGCCACAGGGGCTGGGTGATGTAGGTGCCCTCGGCCACGAAGAGGCCCGCCGTGAACAGCAGGGAGTCGCCGGGCAGGAACGCGAAGAGCCCGGACTCGGCGAAGACGATCAGCAGGATGCCGGGCAGGCTGAAGGTCTCGATCAGGTAGTTCGGGTCGAGCCACTCGGGGCCGAGCGCAAGCGTGGTCACGGGGATGTGGCTCCTGCTGCTGTGGGATACGGGCTGGGGCTGACTGCCTCAAGGTATCAACGCAGCCGTCACGGCCCGGGTTCCATGGGGGTACTCAGGATGCACCGTGGGTCGTCCCGGACGAAGCTGTGAGCCATGGGCATCGATGAATACGGCGGCGGTCAGGGCCCTGAGCCCGATGTGCTCGTCGTCACCACGAACGACGTACCCGGCTACCGCGTGCAGGAGGTGCTCGGCGAGGTCTTCGGCCTGACCGTGCGCTCCCGGCACCTGGGGAGCCAGATCGGCGCCGGGCTGAAGTCGATGGTCGGCGGCGAGCTGCGCGGGCTGACCAAGACGCTCGTGCAGACCCGCAACCAGGCCATGGAGCGACTCGTCGAGCAGGCACGCGCCCGTGGCGCCAACGGCGTGCTCGCGTTCCGCTTCGACGTGACGGAGGCGGCCGACGTGGGCACCGAGGTGTGCGCGTACGGCACGGCGGTGATCCTGGCCCGGGAGTGAGACACCCCCGGGCCAGGGATCAGGAGGTGTGACGCTCCGCGTTCGCGGCGATCGCTTCCTTGAGGTGCTCGGCGAGGCCCGGGCGCATCGAGTCGTAGAACGCCTTGAAGCGCTCGTCGGAGACGTACATCTCACCGAGGCAGCGGTGGAGCTCGTAGGAGCACTCGTAGTACCAGGTGCAGATGTGCTGCCGGTGCTCCTCCGCCAGGGCCATGGCCGCCTCGCCGGTGGGCGGTTCGCCGGCGGTCATCAGGGCGTCGTAACGCTCGCCCCAGTCGGCGGTCCGGTCCTGGATCCGCTGCCAGTCCTCCTTGGTGTAGCGGGCGACGCGGCGTTGCGACTCGGCGTACTCCGCCGTACCGCCCCAGCGCGCCTCCACCTCGTCGGCGTACTGCTCCGGGTCGTTGTCCCCGAAGACCTCGAACTTCTCCTCGGGCGTGAGGTTGAGTCCCATCCTGCGTGCCTCCATGGCGTGCTCCACGGCCGCCGCCATCTTCCGCAGCTTCTCGATCCGGGCGGTCAGCAGCTCGTGCTGGCGGCGCAGGTGCGCGCGCGGGTCCGCGTCCGGGTCGTCGAGCAGGGCGGCGACCTCCTCGAGCGGGAAGCCGAGCTCCCGGTAGAACAGGATCTGCTGCAGCCGGTCGAGGTCGGCTTCGCTGTAGCGCCGGTGCCCCGCGTGGCTGCGTTCGCTCGGGACGAGCAGGCCGATGTCGTCGTAGTGGTGCAGGGTGCGCACCGTGACGCCGGCGAAGCCCGCGACCTGTCCCACGGAGTAGCTCACTTCCGCTCCCTTCTTCTTCCGTGCTTCACGGTCGGGCCTCACGCCACGTGAGGTGCAAGCGTGTTTCCGGTTTGTTCCCTTTGATCCCCTTATCGTGTGCCCGTGGTCCAGGACACCGAGCGGCAGGCGCCCTCCGTCACCCCGGCGGCCCCCGCCCGCGTGCTGCTGCCGTCGATCCTGCCCGCCGTGGCCGTCGGCGTGGTCTCCAGCCTGCTCCTGGTGGGGGTGGAGGTCGCCGCCGGGGAGCTCCAGCACGTGCTGTGGGAGACCGTGCCGGACGCGCTCGGAGTCGGCCGGTACTCCGTGGTGTGGATGTGCGTGGTGCTCGTCGCGACCGGGGCCGCGGTAGGGCTGGTGGTGTGGAAGGTGCCGGGGCACGCGGGCCCGGATCCGGCGACCGTCGGCCTGGACGCCCCCGTCCTGCCGCCCGTCGTGCTGCCGGGGCTGCTGCTGGCGACCGCGCTGATGCTGGCCGGCGGGCCCAGCCTGGGGCCGGAGAACCCGATCATCACCGTCAATGTCGGTCTGGCGGTCTGGCTGGGCGGCCGGGCCCTGCCCCGCGCCCCGGACCGGATGTGGCCGGCCCTGGCGGAGGCGGCGACGCTGGGCGCGCTGTTCGGCACGCCCGTGGCGGCCGCCCTGGTGATCTCCGAGGCGCTGTCGAGGCGGGAGACGCGCGGGCTGCTGTGGGACAACCTCTTCGCGCCGCTGACCGCCGCCGCGGCCGGTGCCCTGACCGCCACCCTCGTCGACCACCCCGGCTTCGACCTGGACCTGCCCTCGTTCGGCCGGCCGGGGTGGGGAGACCTGCTGGCGGTGGTGGTGGTCACCTGCGCGGGCGCCCTGCTCGGCATGTGCGCCGTGCGGGCCTTCCCGTACGTCCACGGAGCCTTCCGGCGGCTGCGGCACCCGATGCTGATGCTCCCGGCGGGCGGGGCCGTGCTCGGCGCCCTGGCGGCGCTGGGCGGGCATCTGACGCTGTTCAAGGGGCTCGACGAGCTCGCCGCGCTGGCGCACGACCCGGACGGCCGGTCCGCCGGGGAGTACGCCGTCCTGACGGTGGTGAAACTGGCCGCGCTGCTGGTCGCCGCGTCCTGCGGCTTCCGCGGCGGGCGCATCTTCCCGGCCGTGTTCTGCGGAACGGCCCTCGGCCTGTGCGCGCACGCCCTGGTGCCCGGGGTGCATCCCTCGGTGGGGGTGTCCGCCGGTGTGCTCGGGATGCTGCTGGCGATCACCCGGCAGGGCTGGATCAGCCTGTTCGTCGCCGCGGTCCTGGTCGCTTCGCCGGGGGTCCTCGCCCTGCTCTGTGTCGCCTCGCTGCCGGCCTGGCTGCTGGTCACCGGCCGCCCGCAGATGCAGCTGCACCCGGACGGCACGCCCGTCCGCTGACCCCTCTCGAACCCACCCCTGGAGGCTCCCTTGCCGCTCAACGAAGGCCCCCGCCAGACCGGCGACCACCGCCTGTCCGTCAACCCGTTCTACGGCCCCGCCAACCCGCTCGGTGACATGGCCGAGGCCCCGCCCACGCACCGGCTCCCGGACCAGCCCATGGCACCGGCGACCGCCCACCAGCTGGTCCGCGACGAGCTGATGCTCGACGGCAACGCGCGGCTGAACCTCGCCACCTTCGTCACCACCTGGATGGAGCCGGAGGCCGGGGTGCTGATGGCGGAGTGCCGGGACAAGAACATGATCGACAAGGACGAGTACCCGCGCACGGCCGAGCTGGAGCGGCGGTGCGTGGCGATGCTCGCCGACCTGTGGCACGCGCCCGACCCGGCGGCGGCCGTGGGGTGCTCGACGACCGGGTCGAGCGAGGCGTGCATGCTCGCCGGGATGGCCCTGAAGCGGCGCTGGGCGCGGCGCAACGCCGACCGGTACCCGGGAGCCCGGCCCAATCTGGTGATGGGCGTGAACGTGCAGGTCTGCTGGGAGAAGTTCTGCAATTTCTGGGAGGTGGAGGCCCGGCTGGTCCCCATGGAGGGTGAGCGGTTCCACCTCGACCCGCAGGCCGCGGCCGAGTTGTGCGACGAGAACACCATCGGGGTCGTCGGCATCCTGGGCTCGACCTTCGACGGGTCCTACGAGCCGGTCGCCGAGCTGTGCGCGGCGCTGGACGCGGTGCAGGAGCGGACCGGGCTCGACATCCCCGTGCATGTGGACGGGGCGTCCGGTGCCATGGTCGCGCCGTTCCTCGACGAGGACCTGGTGTGGGACTTCCGGTTGCCGAGAGTGGCGTCGATCAACACCTCGGGACACAAGTACGGACTGGTCTACCCGGGTGTCGGCTGGGCGCTGTGGCGGGATGCGGAGGCACTGCCCGAGGAGCTGGTGTTCCGGGTGAACTACCTGGGCGGTGACATGCCGACGTTCGCGCTGAACTTCTCCCGGCCGGGCGCGCAGGTCGTGGCGCAGTACTACACGTTCCTGCGGCTGGGCCGGGACGGCTACCGGGCCGTGCAGCAGGCGGCGCGGGACGTGGCCACGCGGCTGGCCCGGCGGGTCGAGGCACTCGGCGACTTCCGGCTGCTGACCCGGGGCGACCAGCTGCCGGTGTTCGCCTTCACGACCGCGCCGGACGTGATGGCGTACGACGTCTTCGACGTGTCCCGGCGGCTGCGCGAGAGCGGCTGGCTGGTGCCCGCGTACACCTTCCCGCCGCACCGGGAGGACCTGTCCGTGCTGCGGGTGGTGTGCCGCAACGGCTTCTCCGCCGACCTCGCCGACCTGCTCGCGCAGGACCTGGAACGGCTGCTGCCGGACCTGCGCCGGCAGCCGCGCCCGCTGACCGTGGACAAGGGCGCGGCCACCGGCTTCCATCACTAGCGGCTGAGCCGCCCGAACCGCCGTACCGCCAGCGGGAAGAACACGGCCAGCAGCGCCAGGGGCCACAGCACCGCGGCCCAGATGTGTCCGGACTCCGTGCCGGGGACGCCGAACAGGTGCCGCACGGCCGTGGCCGTGTGGGACATCGGGTTCCACTCGACGGCTGTGCCCAGCCAGCCGGGCATGGAGCCGGGAACGGCCAGGGCGTTGGAGAGGAAGCCGACCGGCCAGACCAGGATCTGCACGGCCTGGACCATCTCCGGCTTCCCGGCCACCAGCGCCAGGTGGATGCCGATCCACAGCATGGCGAAACGGAACAGCAGCAGCAGGCCCACGGCTCCGAGAAGGGCCGCCGGACCGCCCTCAGGACGCCAGCCGAGCGCGGCGCCCACGCCGACGAGCACCAGCAGGGCCATCGCCGACTGGAGCATGTCGGCGGCCGAACGGCCCACCAGCACCGCCGCGTTGGTCATGGGCATGGAGCGGAAGCGGTCGATGACGCCCTTGTCGAGGTCCCGGGTGACGGCGATCATCGTGCCCTCCAGGCCGAAGGCCATGGTGAGCGCGAGCATGCCCGGGATGAGGTAGTCGCGGTACTCGCCGCTCACGCCCCGGCCGCCGCCGACCAGGTAGCCGAACATGAGCAGCAGCATCACCGGGAAGACGAGATTGACGACCAGCTGGACCGGCTGCCGCCCCCAGCGGGCGAGTTCGCGGCGGGTCATGGTCCAGGAATCGGTCAGGGCGTAGGCGGTCACGCGGCCTCCTTCACTCGGCGGTCGTCTCCGGTGAGGTGCAGGAACACCTCGTCCAGCGTCGGGCGGCGCAGGGCGACGTCCTCCGCCTCGATGCCGGCCCCCTGCAGGGCTCGCACGACCCCGGAGAGTGCCTCCATGCGGTCGGTGACGGGGGCGCTCAGCAGGCGGCGGTCGGGGTCGACGGTGACCCCGGTGAGGGGCAGCAGGGCGACGGCCGTACCGAGCAGGCCCGCATCACGCAGGACCACGTCGATGCGGTCGCCGCCGGTCTCGGCCTTCAGCTCGTCCGCCGTGCCCTCGGCGATGACGCGGCCGGTGTCGACGACCGAGATGCTGTCGGCGAGCTGGTCGGCCTCCTCCAGGTACTGCGTGGTGAGCAGGACCGTCGTACCTCCGCCGACCAGGGAGCGGACGGAGCGCCACACCTCGGCGCGGCCGCGCGGGTCGAGGCCGGTGGTCGGCTCGTCCAGGAACAGCACCTCCGGTTCGGTGATCAGGGAGGCCGCGAGGTCCAGGCGGCGCCGCATGCCGCCGCTGTACTGCCCGACCGCCTTGCGGCCGGTGTCAGCCAGGTCGAAGCGCTCCAGGAGCTCGTCGGCACGCGCGCGCGCCCGCCGGGCGCCCAGATGGTGCAGCCGGCCGAACAGCTCCAGGTTCTGCCGGCCGCCGAGCTCCTCGTCGAGTGCGGCGTGCTGGCCGAGCAGGCCGATGCGCAGCCGCACGGCGTACGCCTCGCGCACCACGTCGTGGCCGGCGACCTCGACCCGGCCCGCGTCGGGCCGCAGCAGCGTGGACAGGATCCTGACCAGGGTGGTCTTGCCCGCGCCGTTCGGGCCCAGCACCCCGTGCACCGTGCCGCGCGCGACCGTGAGGTCGAGCCCGTCCAGCGCCTTCTTGGCGCCGTACCTCTTCTCCGCGCCTTCGACGGTGATCGCCGCGTCGGCCACTGAGCCTCCCTCGCTAGTCAAACTTGACTACAGGCTCGAGAGTAACCCCGTCCACGCCATTCGTCAAATTTGATTAGAGAGCGTCCCCGGGATGCCGCTCCCCCGTCGCGTACGGGTTCTCCTCGTCCTCGGCCAGCACGCCGACGAACGGGTCGCCCTCGTCGGCGAAGGTGTACGCACCGCCCTCGATGCGCTCGATGAGACCGCGGGTCCACTCGGCCTCGGAGTCGGCCGTGTGGACCCACATGTTCATGATCTCGCCGATGTGGCCCAGCTGTCCGGGCCCTTCCTCGGGGACGTAGTGCTCCAGGACGGAAGCCCGCCACTGCTCGATCCGCAGAGTGCGCTCCTTCAGCAGCGCGACCGCCTCGGCCCGCGGCAGGTCGACGACGAAGCCGACGGCGGCCGTCTTCACGTCCCCCCGCTGGTCGTACGTGACCAGCGCCTCGCGCAGCAGCCGGAAGTACTCCTCGGTCCCCGGCTCGGTGATCTCGTACTCCGTGCGCGGCGGGCCGCCGGCCGTGGACGGGGCGACCTCGTGCGCGTGCAGCAGTCCCTGCTTCGCCATCTGCTTCAGGGCGTGGTAGATCGAGCCGGGCTTGGCGTTGGACCACTCGTGCGCGCCCCAGTACTCCAGGTCGTTGCGTACCTGGTAGCCGTGGGCCCGCCCGTGCATGCGGACCGCGCCGAGCACGAGGAGACGGATCGCTGACATGGGCCCAGCGTAGAACCAGGGAGATCAGCCCCAGGAGCTGCCCTGCTCCTTCGCCACCAGCTCGAAGGCCGTCGCGCCGTCCAGCGACTCACGGATGATGTCGGCGTGACCGGCGTGCCGAGCCGTCTCGCGGATCAGGTGCAGGCACAGCCAGCGCAGCGAGAGCCGCTCGTCCTTCGGGTTCCAGGACGTCTTCGCCAGCAGGAAGGTGTCGTCGAGGCTGGGCGCCGAGCGGATGAACCTCTCCGTCTCGGCCGCCACCTTCTCGTAGTACGCGAGACAGGACTCCACGGTCTCGTCGCCCACCAGCCGGAAGCACTCGTGCCAGTTCGACTCGTCCCGGTGGACGGCCGGCGGCTCGCCCTTCGCGCGGGCGACCCAGCCCTGCTCGACTTCCGCGACATGCTTGAGCAGCCCGGCCAGGGACAGCTCGCCGGCGCTGGGACGGGACGACGCCTGCTCCTCCGTCAGCCCCAGCAGCGCCCGCCGGATGCCGCCGCGCTGCTCGGCGATGAAGGACAGCAGCGCACCGCGCTCGTCGCCCTGCGCCTCCGCGGGAACGTGAGTGACCATGACCGCCGCCTTTCGTCGGTGTCAGGGGGCTGCTCCCCCTGACACCGACGAAACTACGGGCCCTTGCGGTCAGGTTCTGTCCGCAAGGGCCCGGCGTGCGGACGTTCTAGAACGGGAACCCGCTCCGGCCGTGCTGCACCGAGATCCACTTGGTCGTGGTGAAGGAGTCCAGCATCGTCTCGCCGTTGAGCCGGCCGAGGCCCGAGTGCTTCTCGCCGCCGAAGGGGACGATCGGCTCGTCGTGGACGGTGCCGTCGTTCACGTGGAACATGCCCGTGTCGATCTGCTTGGCAAAGTTCACACCGCGCTCGATGTTCCCGGTGTGGACCGCGCCGCTCAGGCCGTACGGGGTGTCGTTGACCAGGCGGACGGCCTCCTCCTCGCCGTCGAACGGGACGAGGAAGACGACCGGGCCGAAGACCTCCTGCCGCAGCAGCGCCGAGTCTGCGGGCACGTCGGTCAGCACGGACGGCTCGACGAGGTTGTCGGTCCGCCCGCCCCGCACCAGGGCCGTGGCGCCTTCGGCGAGGGCCTGCTCGACCACGCCCGCGATCGCGTCGGCCTGCGAGGAGTTGATGACCGGGCCGATGACCGTCTCCGGGTCGCCCGGGTCGCCCGCCTTCAGGGTCTTCACCCTGGCGACGAACTTCTCGGTGAACTCGTCCGCGATCGAGAGGTCCACCAGGACGCGGTTGGCGGCCATGCAGACCTGGCCCTGGTGGACGTACCGGCTGAAGACGGCCGCGTCGACGGCGTAGTCGATGTCGGCGTCGTCGAGGACCACCAGCGCGCTGTTGCCGCCCAGTTCGAGAACGGAGCGCTTGAACTGCCGGGCACAGACGGTCGCCACGTGCCGGCCGACCTGGTCGGAGCCGGTGAAGGAGATGACCTTGGGGACCGGGTGCTCGAGGAAGGCGTCGCCGATCTCGGCGATGTCGGTGATGACGACGTTCAGCAGCCCGCCGGGCAGACCCGCGTCCTCGAAGATCTTCGCCACCAGGGAGCCGCCGACGATCGGCGTGTTCTGGTGCGGCTTGAGCACCACGGCGTTGCCGAGCGCGAGCGCCGGGGCGACGGACTTGATCGACAGCAGGAACGGGAAGTTGAAGGGGCTGATCACGCCCACCACACCGACCGGCACGCGGTAGACGCGGTTCTCCTTGCCCTCCACCGGCGAGGGGATGATCCGGCCCTCCGGGGAAAGCGCCAGGTGGACCGCCTCGCGCAGGAACTCCTTGGCGAGGTGCAGCTCGAAGGCGGCCTTCAGGCGCGTGCCGCCGAGCTCGGCGATGATGGCCTCGGAGATCTCCGCCTCGCGCTCCTCGATGAGCCTTAGGGCCTTCTCGAAGACCGCGCGGCGGGCGTAGGGGTTGGTCGCGGCCCACTGCTTCTGGGCGCGGGCGGCGGCCCGGTACGCCTGGTCGACCTCGTCGACCGTGGCTATGGTGATCGACGCCAGCTTCTCGTCGTCGTACGGGTTGAAGTCGATGATGTCCCAGGAACCGGTACCCGGGCGCCACTCACCGTCGATGTACTGCTGTGCAAGGTCGGTGAAGCAGGACGACGACATGTGATCCCTCGATCCCTAGCAGACCCTCGATCGCGCCTCCACGATCTGATCACATGTCATCGTACTTATGTTTCAGGAGAGTTGGAGGAGTCCCCGGAGAAGATCCCGGCTCTCCGAAGGGCCCGGGCTGTCGCTCTGGAGCTCCTTGAGCGCCTTCTCGTACTGGGCGACGTCCTCGGGCTTGTCCAGGTACAGCGCGCTGGTGAGCTGCTCCAGGTAGACGACATCCGAGAGGTCGGACTCCGGGAAGCTGAGGATCGTGAACGCGCCACTTTCGCCGGAGTGGCCGCCGAGGCTGAACGGCACCACTTGGAGCCGCACGTTGGGCCGCTCGGAGACCTCGATGAGGTGCTGGAGCTGGCCGCGCATCACCTCGCGGTCGCCGTACGGGCGGCGCAGGGCGGCCTCGTCCAGGATGATGTGGAAGTCGGGCGCGCTCTCGTCGACGAGGTACTTCTGCCGCTCCAGCCGCAGTGCCACCCGCCGCTCGACATCGGCCTCGCTCGCGCCCTGCATGCCCCGGCGGACCACAGCGTGCGCGTACGCCTCGGTCTGGAGCAGGCCGTGCACGAACTGCACCTCGTACGCCCGGATCAGCGAGGCGGCGCCCTCCAGACCGACGTAGGTGGGGAACCAGCTGGGCAGCACGTCGGAGTAACTGTGCCACCAGCCCGCGACGTTGGCCTCCTTCGCGAGCGAGAGCAGGGAGGCGCGCTCCTGCTCGTCCGTGATGCCGTACAGCGTCAGCAGGTCCTCGACGTCCCTGGTCTTGAAGCTCACCCGGCCCAACTCCATCCGGCTGATCTTCGACTCGGAGGCGCGGATCGAGTAGCCCGCCGCCTCGCGCGTGATGCCTCGCGCCTCACGCAGTCGCCTGAGTTGTGATCCGAGCAGCATGCGCCGCACCACCGATCCCGGCTCTCCCGCGCTCACGTTCGCCAGCCTCCCCAACGTTTTCAGGGGCCGAAGTCTGCCACTAAAACACTCCGAGCAGTACTCGTCCGGTTACGGAAACGGAATCCGGTCGGTGCACGCTCGCGCGCGAGGGAAGAAAGAGGCAAGTGAACGACCGGAGAGCCACGTGAAGGTGACGGAAAAATTGACCAACAAGCGGTACGGGACGTCTCATTCCGGTCACCTGCACGTGCATCTGCCCTTGCATCTGCTGAACGCATCCGAAACCATGGTCCCGCACCACCGCCGCTCGCACCGACCGCGAATTCCCGGGAGTGCCTCGCATGGGGACGAATGGATCGACCATGCTCGAGCCGTTACGGCAGGGCCTTCCGCCGCTGGACCCCGCGGCCGCGTCCGACGCCGCCTCCTGCGCCTTGCCCGCCCGCTTCGAAGCGGTGCGCGAGGCACGGCAGTTCACCTGCAGGACCCTCGACCAGTGGGACCTGGGCGACCGTTTCGACGACGTCTGTCTGGTGGTCTCGGAACTCGTCACCAACGCCCTGCGACACGGTCTGCCGGCGCACACCATGCGCGGCACCGGCCAGGAGTCCCCGGTGCGGCTGCACCTGATGCGGTGGACCGGGCGACTGGTGTGCGCGGTGCGCGATCCCAGCCACGACAGCCCGGTCGCCCGGGAGACCGACGACTTCTCGGCCGAGTCGGGCCGGGGGCTGTTCCTCGTCGACTCCTTCAGCGACGGCTGGGGCTGGCACCCGCTCGCGGGCGCGCTCGACGGCAAGGTGGTCTGGGCGCTGTTCCGGCTGCCGCGGAGCGGAGCCCGGCCGCACGCGGAATGAGGAACCGCGACGCTTCCTCGCGTCGCGGTTCTACGCGCGTCACAGCGCGTCGGGTCCCCGATCACCCTGTGGGCGGGGGCCGGTCCTGCGGTCAGCCGCCCACCAGGTGGTCGAACTCGCCGTCCTTCACGCCGAGCAGCATCGCCTCGATCTCCGCCCGGGTGTAGACCAGCGCGGGGCCGTCGGGGAAGCGGGAGTTGCGGACGGCCACGTCACCACCCGGCAGCCGGGCGAACTCCACGCACGAACCCTGCGAGTTGCTGTGCCGGCTCTTCTGCCAGGCCACGCCGTGCAGCCTGGCGGCCGCCATCCCGTTGTACACGTCGTGGTCCACAGGTCGCTCCCCGATGGTGCACTGGCTGGTGTGGCCATTGATGCAGTGGTCAACTGACCCGGATCATAGCCCTGTTCATGTGCAGATGCATGGGCAGATGCACGTGCACGCGGGGTGGGCATGCGGTTACAGCTTTGACGACCGCTTTACCGCGAGAAGGCTCTCGCTTGTCTGACGGCCCTGCCACGCCCCGCGTTCCCCCAAGCCGACGCGGAAGCCGGCGGGTTCGGCGGGAATCTGATGGAGGCGGAGCATCCGCTCGGCGGTGCCGACGGGTGGCTGTGCCGGGGCGAGGCGGGCCGGCCGGCGGCGATGCGGAAGCGGCGGGCACCGGCCGGGAGCATGGAGAAATGCGCCGGGCGGACGACCGCGGCGCCGTCCCCGGGTCGGATGCCCGGCTCGGACCATCGCCGGACCCGTGGTCGGCGAACCGCACCTGACGGCCCGGTGGCAGCGTGCCCCTGACGGTCCGTCGAGCATCCGAGGCGGGGCGGGCGACCAGCCGGCTCGGCCGGCCCCCGCGGCCGACCGGAGTCGTGTCGCGCCCGTCGTGCCGACGACATGAGGTCCCCCACGCGTCAAGCGTGGGGAACCTCACCCGGACCGGACGCGCTCAACGACTGGAGTACGGCAGCAGCGCCATCTCGCGCGCGTTCTTGATCGCCTTGGCGAGCTGCCGCTGTTGCTGCGCCGAGACCCGGGTGACGCGGCGGCTGCGGATCTTGCCGCGATCGGAGATGAACTTCCGCAGCAGATCGGTGTCCTTGTAGTCGATGTACGTGATCCCGGCCTGGTCCAGGGGGTTGGGCCGGTTCTTCACGGGCTTGCGGTCGAGCTTGCGGGGCATGTCGGGTCAGACCTCCAGGAGGGTGTCGAAGGCGTGCGGCAGCCGCTGCCAGGCATCGCGCCCGGCGGCGTACTCGGCGTCGGTGAGCAGGCAGGACTCCAGCAGGCGCTCCAGGCCGTCCCGGTCGAGGCCGGGCGAGGTGAAGACGAGGTGCTGGCAGCGGTCGCCGTGTTCGGGGTGCCAGTCCAGCGCGGCGGCGGCGCGGCGCACCGGCGGGACCATCTCCCAGGCCGCGTCCGGCAGGGAGGCCAGCCACGGCCCGGCGCTCTCCACGCACAGGGCTCCGCCCGCCGCGTCCCAGTGGAACAGCGTGTCGGGCTTGTCGGCGAGCCAGAAGCGGCCCCGGCTGCGGGCGGCCGCGCAGGTCAGGTCCTCCAGCGCCGCGTACAGCCGCTCCGGGTGGAAGGGGCGTCGCTGGTGCCACACCAGGGTGGAGACGCCGTGCGCGTCGGCCTCGGCGGGCAGCAGGGCGCAGGCCGGGTGCTGGGCGGCTGCGGCCGCCTCGACGTCGAAGCCGGCCAGGGCCGCCTGGGCCAGGGACGACAGCGGGCGCGGGCGCGGCGCCGGAACCGTCAGGCCGTCCTCGGCCGGGTCCGCCGGGCTGTCCGGGCCGATCGGGACCTGGCGGGCCGTCGGATGCAGCTGGGCGAGCAGCTCGCGGTCCTCGTCGTCGGCTTCCGGGGACTCGGCGACCGCGAGGACGGGGGCGTACTCCAGCTGGCGCGCGAAGGTGTCGGCGACCGTGCGCTGGTCGGTGGTGGCGGCGGCGAGACCGCCGTCGGCCAGGTCGTCGCCGTTGCCCAGGTACGGCAGGACCAGGGCCGGGTCGACGGCGGTGATCACACCGGTGACGGTGAGACCGCCGGCCGTGACGACCTCGGCCATGGCCTTGGGCTCGACGGAGTCCCACAGCTCGACGACGGCGAGGCGGGTGCCGCCCGCGTCCTGGAGCCGCTCCAGCTCCGGCACCAGGTCCTCGCGCAGGGCGCAGCAGGCGCAGTCGTTGACGAGCGGCGCCTCCCCCGCGTCCAGGACGCCGTCGGCGTCCCGGACGGTCCGTACGACCGTGCCCGCGGCGGCCGTCGCCAGGTCGTGGTGGAGGACGACGCTGCCGGGCACGTCGGCGAGCAGCCGCGCGACGGCCGCCTTGCGGGCGTCGGCGTGCAGCCCGCCGACGATCACGACGGGGAGCTCGGGCACGGGGTCAGCCCTTCTTTCCGTACCGGCGCTCGAAGCGCTCGACGCGACCGGCGGTGTCCAGGACGCGGGCCGTGCCCGTGTAGAAGGGGTGGCTGACGTCGGAGATCTCGACGTCGACGACCGGGTAGGTGTTGCCGTCCTCCCACTCGATCGTCTTCTCGCTCGTCATGGTCGAGCGGGTGAGGAAGGCGTAGTTCGCGGCACGGTCGCGGAAGACGACGGGGCCGTACTCCGGGTGGATTCCCTCGCGCATGTCAGCGCTCCTCTCGGAAGTCGACGTGGCGGCCGGCGACCGGGTCGAACTTGCGCAGGGTCAGTCGGTCCGGGTCGTTGCGACGGTTCTTGCGGGTCACGTAGGTGTAGCCGGTCCCGGCCGTGGACCGGAGCTTGATGACCGGCCGGAGTTCATTGCGTGCCATGCCGCTATGCTACTGAAAATGAATTCCATTTACATCACCTGAGCCAGAGAGGTACGTCACCACCATGTCCGCGCACTGCATGCTGACCGGGACCCAGCCCGGCTTCGGCAACCGCATCTCGCACTCCCACCGGCGCACGTCCCGCCGGTTCGACCCCAACATCCAGTCCAAGCGGTACTGGCTGCCGAGCGAGGGCCGGTACGTCCGGCTCCGGCTCAGCGCCAGGGCGATCAAGACCGTCGACACGATCGGGATCGAGGCGGCCGTCGCCCGGATCCGGGCCCGGGGAGTGAAGGTCTGATGGCGAAGAAGAGCAAGATCGCGAAGAACGACAAGCGGCAGGAGGTCGTCGCGCGGTACGCCGCCCGGCGGGCCGAGCTGAAGGAGATCATCCGGCGGCCGTCGTCGACGGAGGCCGAACGGCTGGCCGCGCAGGCCGAGCTGCGCAGGCAGCCGCGCGACGCGAGCGCCACGCGCGTGCGCAACCGGGACCAGGTGGACGGGCGCCCGCGCGGTTACTTCCGGGCGTTCGGGCTGTCCCGGGTGAGTCTGCGGGAGCAGGCGCACGCGGGGTATCTGCCGGGGGTGCGCAAGTCGTCCTGGTAAGAGGCCGTCCCAGGGTCCTTGACGGGCCCTGGTAGCTTGCTGCGGTCGTTCCGGCCACGGGGCCGGCCGGTTCCGCCCGGGCCGGCCGGCTACAGCTTGGGGGCTCGCAGTGACTTCGGTGATCTTCTCGCGCCGCTCCGGCGCCGTGCGCGTCGCGGCGGCCGCCGCGGGTCTGGTCGGCGCGCTCGCGCTGACCGCGTGCAGCAGCGACAGCGGCTCCGGGGACGACTCGGCGTCCAGCCCGTCCCCGTCGCCCTCGGTGTCCGCCACCACGGGCGGGGACTCCGGCTCCGGTTCCGGCGCCCCGGCCGGCGGCGAGCTGGCGGGCAGTTGGCTCGCGACGACCGGCGGCAAGGCCGTGGCCCTGGTGATCACCGGCAAGCAGGCCGCGCTCTTCGCCACCGGCGGCAGCATGTGCAGCGGCACGGCGGGCGAGGAGGCCGGGATGCGGATGATCCGCCTGAAGTGCACGGACGGCAGCAAGGACCGGACGACCGGCATGGTCGACTCCGTGAACGGCAAGAGCCTCAAGGTCACCTGGGAGGGCGGCCTCGGCACGGAGACGTACACCAAGGCCGAGGGCGGGAAGCTGCCGACCGGGCTGCCGACGGCAGGCCTCGGGTAGGAGCCCGGGGGTTGTTGCGGGCGGGGGCTGTTGCGGGCGGGGGTGCTGCGGGCGGGGGTTTTACGGGCGGCGGTTCGGAGGCCGCCCCGGTGAACGCCCTGCCGGGATGCGTGACGATGCCCGCGTCCGAGATGATCCATGCGTCGGAACCGCTCATCGCCATCACGCACCAGAGGACCCCATGCGCACCCTTCCTCCCCTCGCCCTGGCCGCCGCCCTCGCAGCCGCACTCCTGCTGACCGCCTGCGACGACGCCAAGACCAGTGCCGACGACGCCAAGAACGCGGACCGGCCGGGCGGTTCGGCCTGCGCGATCGGCGACTTGGGCGTGGAGGTCGGGGCCGGCGCCGCCCCGGCGGCCGGGGACACCGGCAACGTCACCGTCACCCTCACCAACAACGGCGCCCCGTGCACGCTGAAGGGCTTCCCCGCCGTCGACCTCGCGGCCGAGGACGGCACGACGTCCGTGTCCCCGGAGGAGGGCGCGAAGGCCCAGCCGCTGACGCTGGAGAAGGGCGGCACCACGTCCTTCACGATCACCTACGTCCGGGGCGAGGCCGGCTCCGCGAAGAGCCTTGCCGTGCGGAAGGCGTCCTTCACCCTGCCCGGCGCCCCCGAGGACGCGCACGACCTGACGTGGTCGTACGGCGAGGTCGCCCGGAGGGACGGGAGCGGCGGCGCGGCGCAGGCCTCGGTGAGCGGCTTCGAGTCCTCGGGCGACTGACGGCAGGTCAGCGCAGCGGTGGGCGGTGGCCGACCTGGGCGTGGTCCGCCGCCTGGGTGCCTTCCGTCCAGCCCGCCGCGTCGCTTACGCCGCGCAGGCGGGTCGTGGTCGTTTCCGGGAACATCGAGTCCAGCCGGCCGGTGACCGCCACGTCGCGGGAGGCGAGGACCGGGAGCAGGTCCTGCGTCACCTGGGTCTCGGCGGCTGCCGCCAGGCGGGTGCCGATGCGGTGGGCGTAGGCCGCGAGGAAGGACTGCCGGAACGTCTTGGTGCGCTTGCGGCCGGCCGCGCGCTGGGCGGCCTCCGCCTTCGTCATCGCGGTCGTGGCCTGCACGAGGAGTGAGGTGTAGAGGAGTTCGACCGCTTCCAGGTCGGTTTCGAAGCCGACGACGGTGGAGAAGCCGAGGGGCTCGTTCCACACCGCCCGGCAGTGGTTGGCGGCGGCGACGGCGTCCAGCAGGACCGCCTTGGCCTGCTCGTACGGCGGTTCGACACCGATACGGCAGGCCCCGGGCGTCTCGGGCGAGGGTGCCCGGGCCGCGAGCAGCGCCTCGTCGACACTGTGCCGGGCCATCAGCTCCTGCGCCTTGGCACTGAGCGCCTCCGCCTCCTCCGGGAAGCCGGTGGCCTCCGCCTTGGCGAGCAGGGCGCGGATGCGGCCGAGCATCCGGGACTCGGTCTTCGGCTCCCCGGGCGACTCGTCGAGGGACTCGAGCGCGGGCAGGCGCAGCAGCAGGCGGTACAGCTCCAGCACGGCGGTGGCGTACGAGAAGCGGTCGGTGCGGGGCGGGGCGTCGGCGGGGAGCTCCGCGAGCTGCGCGCTCCAGCGGCGGCCGCGCGGGCGGTCGTGCGGCGCCTGCGCCCGGATCAGCGCCGCCACCAGGCGTACGTGCGCGTCGTCCAGCTCCCGCCGGACGGTCCGTACGACATCGGCCGGCTGCCAGCCGCGCCGCCAGGCCGCCGCCAGGAACTCCTCACCGCGCCGGGCGAGTTCGGCGTCCGCCGCCGGATCGGACGCGAGCAGGGAGGCGCCGGTGTCGAGGGCCGTCTCGCTGCTGTCGTACAGGGCGGCCTCGAACGCGCGGTCGACGGTGGTGGGCGTACTCACAGGCCGATGGTGCCACGCCGGCGCGGACGGCCCGGCATGCGCGACCTCGTACGTCTCACTCCCCGGAATTGGGTCGTCCGCGCGCGGCGGGGCATCGAGCATGGCCGCATGGTGGACATGTCTCTGTACGCGGCGTTCCTCGTCGCCGCCTTCGCGCTCTGCATCACCCCCGGCCCGGACATGATGTTCATCGTGGCGATGGGCGGCCGGGGCGGGCCCACCGCCGGGGTGATGGCGGCATTCGGGGTGGCGTGCGCGATGCTCGTGCACGCGGTCGCGGCGGCTCTCGGTCTGTCGGCCCTGTTCACGGCGTTACCGACGCTGTACCACGTGCTGCGCTGGGCGGGCGCGGCCTATCTGCTCTATCTGGCGGTGAAGGCGTTCCGCGACCGTTCGGTGCCGGGCGAGGAGGGGGCGGGCCCTGTGGGGCCGGGAATGAGGCGGGCGTTCTGGCAGGGCGCGATCACCAACCTGCTCAACCCCAAGGTGATCCTCTTCAACGTGGCGTTCCTGCCGCAGTTCGTGGACCCGTCGCTCGGCCATGTCCAGGGCCAGTTGCTGCTGCTCGGCGTCACGCTCGTCGTGATGGGTTTCCTGTGGGACGGCAGCATCGGCCTGCTCGCGGGACGGCTGTCGTCCTTCCTCAGGCGCAGTGCCCGGGTGAACCGCTGGCTGAACATCGTCTCCGGGACCGTGTTCACGGGGCTGGCCGTGCGGTTGGTGGCGACTTCTCCGAAGTAGAGGCGAGGGGGCGCCGACTGTCAACTCGCGGTTGACACCCCTGGGGGCGCAACCTACGGTTGACACCATGACGACGAACCCCGCCATCACGTCATCCGTACGCCTCGACGACCTCATCGCGGCGATCAAGACGGTTCACCAGGAACCCCTCGAACAGCTCCAGGACGCGGTGCTCGCCGCCGATCACCTTGGGGAGGTGGCCGACCACCTGATCGGCCACTTCGTGGACCAGGCCCGGCGTTCGGGCGCCTCCTGGACGGACATCGGCAAGAGCATGGGGGTCACGCGGCAGGCCGCGCAGAAGCGCTTCGTGCCGAAGGAGTCGGCCGACCTCGACCCGAGCCAGGGCTTCAACCGCTACACGCCCCGCGCCCGCAACACGGTGATGGCCGCGCACAACGAGGCCAAGTCCGCGCGCAACGCCGAGGGCGTGCCCGAGCACCTCGTCCTCGGCCTGCTGGCCGAGCCCGACGGTCTCGCCGCGAAGGCGCTCGTCGAGCAGGGCGTCTCCCTCGACACGGTCCGCGAGGCGGCGACCGCCGCACTGCCGCCGGCCGTCGAGGAAGTCCCGGAGCTCGTACCGTACGGCCAGGCCGCCAAGAAGGTCCTGGAGCTCACCTTCCGCGAGGCCCTGCGCCTCGGCCACAACCACATCGGCACCGAGCACATCCTGCTCGCCCTGCTGGAGCACGAGAACGGCGAGGGCGTCCTCAGCGGCCTCGGCATCGGCAAGGAGCCGACCGAGCAGTACGTCGCCCGAGCGCTGGAGAAGATCGTGCAGGCGCAGAAGGGCGCGCTGGACGAGTCCTGACACCACCCGGCGGGCGGCGAGGGGGCGTTGTCAGACCCCCCTGTCACACTCGCAGCATGGCCGACCGGTGGGCGCTCGCTCCGGCCGAGGACGGTGGCGTGGACGTCGCCCCCCTCGGTCCGGACGGGCTGCCCGCCGGGCCGGTGCGGCGGGAGGCTGATCCCGCCGAGGCCGTGCGGAGCCGTCCCGGCGTCACGCGGTGGGTGTGGCGGTCCACCGCCGAGGTCTACCCGCGTCTGCTCGCCACGGGGGTGCGAGTCGAGCGGTGCTACGACATCGAGGCCGCCGAGACGCTCCTCCTCGGCCACGAGGGGCGGTACGGGGAACCACGCTCGGCCGCGGCCGCCCTGGCCCGGCTGCGCGGCGGCCCCGTACCGCCCGATCCGCCGCAGCGCTCCGCCGAACCGGGCTCCCAGTCCTCCCTGTTCGAACCGCAGGGCGTCCACCTGCCCCTGACGGACCTCCTCGCGGTCTACGCCGAGCAGCAGCGGCGACACGAGAGCGCCGAGCACCCCGACCGGATGCGGCTGCTGACGGCCGCCGAGTCGGCGGGCATGCTGGTGGCCGCCGAGATGAACCGCGCCGGGCTGCCCTGGAGCGCCGAGGTGCACCGGGCCGTGCTGCACGACCTGCTGGGCGAGCGGTACGCGGGCGGTGGTGAGCCACGCCGCCTGGCCGAGCTGGCCGACGAGGTGTCCACCGCGTTCGGCCGCCGCGTCCGCCCCGACCTGCCCGCCGACGTGGTCAAGGCCTTCGCCCAGGCCGGCATCAAGGTCTCCTCGACCCGCCGCTGGGAGATCGAGTCCGTCGACCACCCGGCCGTGAAGCCCCTGATCGAGTACAAGAAGCTGTACCGCATCTGGGTCGCCCACGGCTGGTCCTGGCTCCAGGACTGGGTGCGCGACGACCGGTTCAGACCCGAGTTCCTCGCGGGCGGCACGGTGACCGGGCGCTGGGTGACCAACGGCGGGGGCGGGCTCCAGATCCCCAAGGTGATCCGGCGGGCCGTGGTCGCCGACCCCGGCTGGCGGCTCGTCGTCGCCGACGCCGACCAGATGGAGCCGCGCGTCCTCGCGGCGATCTCCCGCGACCCGGGCCTGATGGAGGTGGCCGGGCGGGAGAGCGACCTGTACCAGTCCGTCTCCGACCGCGCCTTCTCCGGCGACCGCACCCAGGCCAAACTCGCCGTGCTCGGCGCAATCTACGGCCAGACCTCCGGCGACGGCCTGAAGAACCTCGCCGCGCTCCGGCGCCGATTCCCCCGGGCCGTGGCCTACGTCGACGAGGCGGCCCGGGCAGGCGAGGAGGGCCGGCTCGTACGGACCTGGCTCGGCCGGACCTGCCCGCCCGCGGCCCGGGGGACGGACGATGCGACGGAGGAGGCCGGCATCCCGGCCGCCGACGACGACCAGCCCGACGGCAGCGCGCCCTGGGTGCCCGGGTACGCCTCCACCAACGCCCGGGCCCGCGGCCGCTTCGCCCGCAACTTCGTCGTCCAGGGCAGCGCGGCCGACTGGGCGCTGCTGCTGCTCGCCGCGCTGCGGAAGACGTGCGCGGACCTGGCCGCCGAACTGGTCTTCTTCCAGCACGACGAGGTGATCGTGCACTGCCCGGAGGAGGAGGCCGAGACGGTCGTCGCGGCGATCCGCGAGGCAGCGGCCCTGGCCGGCCGGCTGACCTTCGGTGAGACACCGGTGCGGTTCCCGTTCACGACGGCGGTGGTGGAGTGCTACGCGGACGCCAAGTGATCGGGCGGGAGAAGCCGGCGGCTCAGCGCGGCTCGGTGACCACCGCGTGCTCGTCCGTCCCCTCCAGCGCCGCGAGAGCCGTGCCCACTCCTCGCCTGCCCCGCCGACGCGCCCCCGCTCGCGCAGAGCACGTGCTGGTGGCGGGCGAGGACGCCGGTGCAGCGGTCGGCGCGGGCCTCGGCCCGGCCGAGCAGCTCGGCGCACTCGCGGGCGGCCCGCCCGTGCGGCCCCGCAGCCGCGGGGCGCGGACCAGGCCGAGCCGGGTCTGCGACTCGCCGTGCCGGTCACCGTGGCCGCCGAGGATGCGCAGGCTCTCCTCGAAGTGCGGGAGGGCGGCCGCCGGTTCGCCGAGCCGCAGACGGGCGTACCCGATGTTGCGGCGCGGAGTGCCGCACGATCACGGCGCCGATCTCGTACCCGAGGGCGAGCGACCCGCGGTGCTGCTCGATGGCGGCCCGTGGGTGGGAATGCTCGTCGTGGGTGCCGAGGTGGCCGTGGGTGACGGCCTCGCCGTACGGGTCGTTCGACTGCCGCGCGTACCCCAGGCTGCACGGCAGTTGCCTGTCCCGGCTCGGCGTGCCGGCCCAGCTGTCAGCGATCCGTCGGCAGAGCCTGATGCGATCACTACATCGGATCCGGCCCGGCGGTGCGCGGGCGACGAGCCATCCCCGGCGCGTCAGATCACGGGCGGCCGCCCCAGCCGGGTGAGCCGCCACACCGTACGCCAGCGCATGGGCCGCCGCTCTCCCGCCGGTTCCCGTACGCCTTCCACGAATCCGCCGAACCACGCGCGCAGCCCGGCGGCCGACCGGTTGCGTACGAGGGTGAGCAGCACCCACACGCCCAGGTGGACGGGGATGAGCGCGAACGGCAGCCGGCGACGGGCCAGCCAGACCCGGTTGCGGGCGTTGACGCGGTAGTAGATGGCGTGCCGGGCGGGCGAGGTCTTCGGGTGCTGGAGAAGGAGGTCGGGCGCGTACAGGATGCGCCAGCCCGCGTCGGCGGCGCGCCAGGCCAGGTCGGTCTCCTCATGGGCGAAGAAGAACTGGGCGGGCCAGTCGCCGACCTCGTCGAGCATCGCCGTCCGCAACGCGTGCCCGCCGCCGAGGAACCCGGTGACGTACCCGCCCCGCCGCGGATCCGACCCGCCGACCCGGGGCACGTGCCGCTGCTGCGTCTCCCCCAGCTCGTCGGCGATGCGGAAGCCGACGATCCCGAGCCGGTCGTCGGCCGCGTACAGGTCCCGTACGCGGCGCAGCACATCGGGGTCGACGAGCAGACCGTCGTCGTCCAGGTCCACGACGACATCGATGTCTCCGAACTCCCGCAGCCGCGCGAGGGCCGCGTTCCGCCCGCCGGGGCAGCCGAGATTCTCGTCGAGCTCGATCGGGGTGACCTCGCCCGGCAGCGACAGCCGCCGGGCGAACTCGGGCAGGGGGCAGCCGTTGCCGACGATCACGATCCGCTCGGGCGGCACGTCCTGCTTCGCCACCGACTCCAGCAGCGCGTCGACCTCGGCGGGCCGGTTGCCCATGGTCACCACGGCGACCGCGATCCTGGGCGCCCCCATGTCCTCACCTCATCGCGGTCGGCGACTGACGGCTCGACGGGCGATGCTAGCCGTTCACGGTAGGGATGTCCCGAGTACGCCTGTCGGTCGGCGGTTCGCCCGTGCCGTTCGGCCGCCCGCTCTCCCGTACCGGCTGAACCCACGCAGCAACGGTGCCCGGGGGACCTCCCCGTCCTGTCCTTCCGGTGGATCAGTAGGGGACGCGGCGGTGCATCCGCTGGGCCCGCACCAACCAACTCACCACAGTCCATGTCCCCGCCATCCGCTGGAACGGCCCCACCCGCCGCTCGATGACGGGCATCGCCGGAACGTCGCCACCGGCTCCTGCACGACGACACTTCCAAGCCCGGAGACCGCCTCGCCGGGCTGCTTCTCCTCCCCCAGCTCCAAGGGCCGTGGGACGTCAGCCGGTTACCATCGAGGACATTGGGGTCGGCGCTCAGGAAGTACGTCTCCACCTCGGCGATGCCCCCGTCCGGTTGCCCGAGCCCGTCGCCGCGTCAGCCCGCGCGGTCGCCGAGAACCGCGAAGGCCACGCGACCACCGGGGCCCTGGCCCCGTCGCCACGGCCGTTCCGGCGTGTGACCGGCCCGGCCACCCGGCTGCGTATCAAGGCCACGCTGCGGGCTGCATTGAACGACGCGATCGGCCAGCAGATCCTCACCTTGAACCCCGCGGCCCACGTCGAACTCGATCCCGTACGCAAGCCGAAGGCTTTGGTGTGGACGGACGCGCGGGTCGCCAAGTGGGAGCAGACGGGCGAGAAACTCTCGCCCGTGATGGTCTGGACGCCCGAACAGACTGGCGCGTTCCTCGACTTCATCGCGGAGGACCGGCTGTACGCGATGTGGCACCTGATCGCCTTCCGCGGCCTGCGGCGGGGCGAGGCATGCGGTCAGCCCTGGTCGGAGACCAACCTCGATGACCACTCCCTGACCGTCTCCGCCCAGCTCGTCCAGGACGGGTGGGAGGTCGAGACCTCCGAGCCCAAGACGGACAGCGGCTTCCGCGTGGTCGCGCTCGACGACGACACCGTCAACGTCCTGAAGCGCCACCGCGAACAGCAGGACGCCGGCCGCGAGGAGTGGGGATCAGCCTGGGTGGACACCGGCATGGTCTTCACCCAGGAAGACGGCTCCTGGCTCCATCCCGGCAAGGTCACCGACCTCTTCGAACGCCTCGTCGCCGCCTCCGGGCTCCCGCCGATCCGGATGCACGACCTCCGCCACGGCGCGGTCACGCTCATGCTCGCCGCCGGCATCGACGTGAAGATCGTGTCGGACACGCTCAGGCACAGCCACACCCGGATCACGCGGGACATCTCCCAGAGCGTCCTGCCGCAGGTCGGCAAGAACGCGGCCGAGGCCACCGCCAAGCTGGTTCCGCTTCAGCGGAAGACCGCGGCGGAGGAGGCCCGTAAGGCCGCCAAGAAGGCCAAGGACAAGGCGAAAGCCGAGGCCAGGGCCAAAGGGCCAAGAGGAAGGGCAAGCGGAAGAAGCCCAAGAAGTAGGGGGCCTGACCGCTCCGCTCACGCATCGCTCACGCAAGCCACCTCGCGGCATCACGACCGCGTGACGCGTCATGCCCCGAGCAACACAAAAGGCCAGGTCACGAGCTATGTGACCTGGCCTTTGCCGGAGCCGCCTTCGGGATTCGAACCCGAGACCTACGCATTACGAGTGCGTTGCTCTGGCCATCTGAGCTAAGGCGGCGCGCTGTCCGCACCATGGTGCGATCAGCAACGACGGTAAGTCTACACAGTTTCCGAGGGTGCTCCGTACCAGCCCCGGAGGCAGCGCCTCCGGGGCCCGGAGCAGGGACTATGAGCAGCGTTTTCCGTCCTTGGGCGGGGTGCCGCGCAACAGGTAGGCGTTGATCGTCCGGTCGACGCAGGAGCTGCCGCGGCCGTAGGCCGTGTGGCCGTCGCCCTCGTAGGTGAGGAGGCGGGCCGAGGACAGCTGGCCGGCCAGGGCCCGGGCCCAGCGGTACGGGGTGGCGGGGTCCCGGGTGGTGCCGACCACGACGATGGGGGCCGCGCCCTTCGCCTCGATGCGGTGCGGCTCACCCGTGGCCCGCACGGGCCAGTACGCGCAGTTCAGGGCGGCCCACGCGAGGCCCTCTCCGAACACCGGGGACGCCTTCTCGAACTCGGGCAGTGCCCTGCGCACCTCATCGGGGGTGTCGAAGGCGGCCGGCAGGTCCAGGCAGTTCACCGCCGCGTTGGCGAACATCAGGTTGCTGTAGGCGCCGTCGGCGTCCCGCTCGTAGTAGCTGTCGGACAGGACGAGGAGTCCGGAACCGTCGTTCTCCTTCATCGCGGACGTCAGCGCCTCGCGCAGCTGCTCCCAGGCGCCCTCGTCGTACATGGCCGCCATGACGCCGGTCGTGGCGAGCGACTCGGTGAGCCTGCGGCCGTCGGCACCACCGGTGGGGACGGGTCGGGTGTCCAGCTTCCGGAAGAAGGCCTTGAGGTTTTCACCGACCTGCTCGGGCCCGGTGCCGGCGCCGCCCAGCGGGCAGTCGGACCGGCGTACGCAGTCCCGCGCGAACGACCGGAACGCCGTCTCGAAGCCCGCCGTCTGTTCGAGGTTCAGCCGCCGCGCCGGCAGTGACGGGTCCATCGCGCCGTCCAGCACCAGCCGGCCCGCCCGCTCCGGGAAGAGTCCGGCGTAGGTCGCCCCGAGGAAGGTCCCGTAGGAGGCCCCGACGAAGTTCAGCTTCTTGTCACCGAGCGCCGCCCGAACGATGTCCATGTCCCGGGCCGCCTCGACGGTGGACACATGGCGCAGCAGCCGGGGCGCGTCCGCGCCGCAGCCCTCGGCGAACGTCCGGTACGCCGCGACCAGACCGTCCGTCTCCTTGTCGTCGTCGGGCGTGGTGTCCGTCTGCGTGTAGGTGTCCATCTCCGGCCCGTCCAGGCATTCGACGGGTTCGCTGCGGGCGACACCGCGTGGGTCGACCGCCACCATGTCGTAACGGGCGCGCACCTCGGCCGGGTAGCCGATGCCCGCGTACGACTGCACATAGCCGATCGCCGAGCCGCCCGGTCCGCCCGGGTTCACGAGCAGCGAGCCCAGCCGCTCGCCCGGGCCGGTGGCCTTCTTGCGGGCGACGGCGAGCCGGACGTCGCCCGCGGACGGCTCGGCGTAGTCGAGGGGTGCCTTCAGGGTGGCGCACTCGAAGCCGGGGACACCGCAGCGGCGCCAGGCCGGCTTCTGCCCGTAGTACGAGGAGAGCGCGGCGGGGGTGGACCGTGGCAGCGCGACCAGCGCCGCCGCGTCCGCCGCGGAGGCGGCGGACGTCGTCGAACTCCCGGAGGAGCAGCCGGAGACGAGCAGCGCGGCCGTGGCGAGGAGGCCGGCCGCGGTCCTGGCCCGGTCACGGGTCCGGCGGTGGCCGCCACCGGAGCGAGCGGCGGAGGCGGTGCGTGGGGTGCGCCTTGAGTCCATCCATCGAGCGTAACTCTGGGCAACCAGTTGGGTGCTCTGAGTGCGTGTCGTGCCTCGTACGAGTGACGCCGTCAACCTCGCGACTGCCCGGTGTGCGGCGCCGGGCCTTTCCTCAGCCCGCTGTCAGCCCGCTCTGAGCGCCATCGTCATCGCCTCCACCGCGAGCAGCGGCGCCACATTGCGGTCGAGGGCGTCGCGGCAGGCGGCGATCGCCTCGATACGGCGGAGGGTGGACTCCGGGGAACTGCCGCGAGCGAGGCGTTCCAGGGCGTCCTCGGCGTCCGCGTTGGCGATGGCCACGCGCGAGCCGAGCTGGAGGGCCAGGACGTCGCGGTAGAAGGCCGTGAGATCGGTCAGGGCGAGGTCGAGGCTGTCACGCTGCGTGCGCGTCCTGCGGCGCTTCTGCTTGTCCTCCAGGTCCTTCATCACACCCGCGGTGCCACGCGGCATACGGCCGCCCTGGGCCGCGCCGAGGGCGGCCTTCAGCTCTTCGGTCTCCTTGGCGTCCGTCTCCTCCGCGAGCTGCTTGGCGTCCTCGGCGGCCGCGTCGACCAGCTCTTGGGCCGCCTTGAGCGCGCTGCCGATCTCCTCGACTCGCAACGGCAGTTTCAGCACGGCGGCACGGCGCGCACGCGCGGCCGGGTCGGTGGCGAGGCGGCGCGCCCGGTCGACATGGCCCTGGGTCGCGCGGGCCGCCGCCGCGGCGACTTCCGGCTCGATGCCCTCGCGGCGGACGAGCATGTCGGCGACGGCGTAGACCGACGGCGTGCTCAGGTTCAGGTGGCGGCAGCGGGAGCGGATGGTCGGCAGGACGTCCTCGATGGAGGGGGCGCACAGCAGCCAGACCGTGCGGGGGGCGGGCTCCTCCACGGCCTTGAGGACGGCGTTGGCCGACTTCTCGTTCAGCCGCTCGGCGTCCTCGACGAGGATGATCTGCCAGCGGCCGTTCGCCGGCGAGGTGAACGACTTGCGGACGGTGTCGCGCATGTCGTCGGCGAGGATCTGGGTGCCGACCGCGGCGACCGTGGTGACGTCGGCGTGCGTCCCCACCAGTGCCGTGTGGCAGCCGTCGCAGAAGCCGCAGCCGGGGGAGCCGCCGAGCGCGCGGTCGGGGCTGACGCACTGCAGCGCCGCCGCGAAGGCCCGTGCCGCCTGGTTCCGCCCGGCCCCGGGCGGGCCCGTGAACAGCCACGCGTGCGTCATCTTCGACGCCTCGGGCGGCGGGGCGTCGGCGGCGGCCGCGGTGACCAGGGCATCGGCGTCCCTAGCGGCAGCGTCCAGCTGCTCGCTCACCCTCTCCTGCCCGACGAGGTCGTCCCACACGGTCATGGGTCACGCCGCCCTTCCGTCACGTTGCGCGTTGCGAGCTCCATTGTGGGGGCGACCACTGACATCGCCCCGTCGGCGCCGGCCCGGCAGGGCAGCGGCGGGTCTCATGCGCCGACGGGGGCTCCTCACGGAGCCGGGCCGCCGGCCGCCGCCCGGGGAGCAGCTAAGCCCGGGGCCATCACGGCCCGGGCACCGTCACGGCCCGGGGATCATCGCCCCCCGGGGACCGCCTCGGCCCGGGGATCATCGTCGGGCTCTGGCGCTTCCCGGCCCGGTCGTCGCTCCGCGGCCATGTCGTGGTTCCCCGGGCCTGTCGTCGCTTCCCGACCGTGTCGTCGCTTCCCGAGTCTGCCGCGCCCTCCTCGCCTACCGGACTCCGCGCCGACTGAGGCTGGTGGCCGGTCCGGGACACCGCGCCCTCGGGCTGATGACCGGCCCAGGGACACCGCGCCGGCCCGCACCTTCGCGTCCGCCCCGGCCTCCGGTCCGTCGGCGCGTCCAGGGCGTCACCGGCCCCGGCCGCCCCTTCCCCGGCGTCCCCCGCCCTCGTCCGGCTCGTCCTCGTGCGGTCCGAGCAGTTCGTCCGCCAGGGACGGCAGGTCGTCCAACGGTGTCTCCTCGGCCCAGTCGGACCGGCGGCGCCGCGGCGCCCCCTCGGCGTCGACCTGGGGCAGCTCCCGCGTACGGTCCTCGGTCCCGTCGGGCCGGGGAGCCGGGGCGTCCTCCCGGAAATACCGGGGCGGCACCCGGTCCGCCGCTTCGTCGCCACGTACGGGCGGCAGTACGGCTGTCTCCTCGGCGTCTGCTGGCCGGACCGGAGGCAGCACGGCCGTCTCGTCACCCGCCCCGGAGGGCACCTGGGGCAGCACCGCGGTCTCGTCCCCGGACCCGGACCCGGATCCGGCCTCGGGCCTGGGGCGGACCGGCGGCCGTGCCTCCGTCTCCTCCCCCGCAGCCGGCGGAACCGGCGGCATCGGCAGCTCGGCCGTCACCTCGGAGTCGGAACCGTCGGGCCCGCCGGAAGCCCGGCGCGCGGCCTCGTCGTCGGCACGCTCGTCCCGCACCGGGCGCAGCACGGTCGTGTCGTCCGCCGAGCCGCCCGGCGTCACCACGGGGGTGGGGACGGTCGCCGCCTCCTGAGCAGCCGTCCGACCGGCGGCGCCCTGCGGGGCAGAGCTCCTGTGGCCGGCCTCGGCAGCGGCGGCCGCCGCCTCCGCGAGGCGCCGCGCCTCCTCGGCCCGCAACAGGGCCTGCTCGGCCTTGCGCTGCTTCTCCAGGCGGAGCGCCTCGGCCTCGGCACGCAGCCGTGCCTCCTCCTCGGCCTGCTCGCGGCGCCGCTCCTCCTCTGCCTTGCGGCGGGCCTCCTCCTCGGCCCGGGCCTTCTCCTCCGCGAGGAGCCGCGCCCGCTCCTCCTCGGCCTTCTTCCGCGCTTCCTCAGCCCGGCGGCGGGCCTCCTCCGCCTGCCGCTCGGCCTCGCGGCGCTGCGCCTCCTCCAGCTCGCGGCGCTTGCGCTCCTCCTCCTCGGCGCGCAGCTTGGCCAGCTGCTCCTGGCGCTCGCGCTCCAGGCGCTCCTCCTCGGCCTTGCGAGCGGCCTCCTCCTCTGCCTTGCGGCGGGCCTCCTCCTCAGCCTTCTTCCGGGCCTCCTCGCGGGCCTTGATCTCGGCCTCGGACAGCGGCAGCACCCGGTCGAGCCGGTGCCGGATGACAGTCGTGACGGCCTCGGGCTCCTGGCCCGCGTCCACCACCAGGTACCGCCCGGCGTCGGCCGCGGCCAGGGTGAGGAAACCGGCCCGCACCCGCGCGTGGAACTCGGCGGGCTCCGACTCCAGCCGGTCCGGCGCCTCGGTGAACCGCTCGCGCGCGGTCTCCGGCGCGACGTCCAGCAGGACGGTCAGGTGCGGCACGAGGCCGTTCGTCGCCCAGCGGTTGATGCGGGCGATCTCGGTCGGCGACAGATCGCGGCCCGCTCCCTGGTAGGCCACGGAGGAGTCGATGTAGCGGTCGGAGATGACGACCGCGCCGCGCTCCAGGGCGGGCCGTACGACGGTGTCGATGTGCTCGGCCCGGTCGGCCGCGTACAGCAGCGCCTCCGCGCGGTTGGACAGGCCCGCGCTCGACACGTCCAGCAGGATCGACCGCAGCCGCTTGCCCACCGGTGTCGCCCCCGGCTCGCGCGTCAGCACGACCTCGTGGCCCTTGGCGCGGATCCACTCGGCGAGCGCCTCGGCCTGCGTGGACTTACCGGCCCCGTCTCCGCCCTCCAGGGCGATGAAGAAGCCGGAGGCCGCGAACCTCTGGTCCGGGTCGTCGCCGCCGCGCAGCGCGTCCTTCAGGTCCTGCCGCAGCGGCACACCGGAACGGTCGTCGACCTTGGCCAGCACCAGCGCGGCGACGGGCAGCAGCAGGGCGCCGGCCAGCATCAGCGTGAAGGCCGCGCCGCCGTGCGCGAAGACGAACCTGCCGCTCTCCAGCCGGTGCGGCCCGATCGCCGCCGCCACCAGCGGGGCGATCACTGCGCCGAGCGCCACGCAGACCCGCACGACGGCGTGCAGGTGCTCGGTCGTCCGGGACCGCCGGTACTCCTCGGTCTCCTGGTCGAGCAGGATGTGCCCGATGTTGGCGGACATGCCCGCGCCGACGCCGGTCAGCGCGAGGATCAGCAGCACGGTGGTGACATCGGGGACCAGCCCGGCGGCCAGCAGCGCGACACCGGTGAAGGCGATCGTCAGCGCGAGCAGCCGACGGCGCGACAGGGCGGGCAGCAGGGCGGGCGCCGTACGGATGCCGATGACGACGCCGCCGGTCAGCGCGGCCACGAACAGCCCGTACAGCACCGGGCCGCCGCCCAGGTCCTTGGCGTGCAGCACGGCCACGGAGACACCGGCCGAGACCGCCGCGGCGACGGCCGCGCAGGCCGATACCAGCAGCGGCATCGCACCGGTGCGGCCCTTGTCGGCGCCGGCGGTGGTCTTCGGACGGCGCAGTCCCTCGAGCGGCGACCGCGCGCGCGGGGTGCGCGTGCCGGGCAGCTCCAGGAAGGTCAGCACGGACAGAGACGCGGCGAACAGCCCGGCCGCGAGGTAGGAGGCGAGTGCCGCCTGGTGCTGGCCGAACCAGTCGATGCCGGCGCCCAGCAGGTTGTTGAAGAGGGACGCGACGACGAGCGCGACGGCCGCGAGGGGGATCGCCACGAAGCCGGTGCGCAGCGACAGGCGGCGCAGGGCGTCCATGTGGTCGGGCAGTGGCCGGACCGTGGCGCCCTCCGGGGGCGGGGCGGGCAGCAGCGCGGGAGCCGCGCTCTCCCGGCACACCGTCCAGAACCGCTCGGCGACACCGGTCACGAAGGCCGTGACAAGAAGGACGGCCAGGGCGTCCTCGGGCGTCCAGTCGATCCACAGGGGCGCGACGATGAGCAGCGCCGCGCGCAGGCCGTCCGCGCCGACCATGGTCCAGCGGCGGTCGAGCGGGCCGTCCTGCGAGGTGAGCGCGGTGAGCGGGCCGAGGAGAACGGCTCCGAACAGCAGCGTCGCGAGGATGCGTACCCCGAAAACGGTCGCCACTGCGAACGCCACGCCCCGGTAGCCGCCTCCGAACGAGCCCTCGGCGACAGCCGCCTGGAGAGCGAGGAGAACCAGCACGAGAAGGGCGAGGGTGTCCCCCACGCCACCCACGAGCTGGGCGCTCCACAACCGCTTCAGCTGGGGACGTCGCAACAGGGCGCGGACGGCGCGCTCGCGGGAGTCCGTGACCAGGGCGTCGTCAGGGGCCGGCTGAGGGGCCGTCGGTTGGTCGGCTCGCGTCATGCATTCAGCCTATCGGGAGCCACCGACACCCCGGGGCGCCCGGCCTGGCATGCGCACGCCCCGACACCGAAGTGTTGCCGGGGCGTTCGCATTCCGAACCCGGGGCGAAGATCCGGACCTTGGCGGCCCGGGTCCTCAACGGGCCCTCGACAGATCCCCATCAGGCCTTCAACAGGTCTTCACCTGTCCTGAACAGTCTCAGTCCTCCGCCGGCTTCGCAGCGGTCGCCGTCGTGGCGGCCGTCTTCTTCGCGGTGGTGGTCTTCTTCGCCGTCGTCTTCTTCGCGGTCGTCGTCTTCTTCGCCGTCGTCTTCTTCGCGGTCGTCGTCTTCTTCGCCGGGGCCTTCTTGGCCGCCTTCTTCGCGGTCTTCTTCGCTGGTGTCTTCGCGCGCTTCTCGGCGAGCAGCTCGAACCCGCGCTCCGGGGTGATCGTCTCGACGCTGTCGCCGGAGCGCAGGGTCGCGTTGGTCTCCCCGTCGGTGACGTACGGCCCGAACCGGCCGTCCTTGACCACGACCGGCTTCTCGCTCACCGGGTCGGTGCCCAGTTCCTTCAGCGGCGGCTTGGCCGCGGCCCGGCCACGCTGCTTGGGCTGGGCGTAGATCGCCAGCGCCTCCTCCAGCGTGATCGTGAAGAGCTGCTCCTCGGCCTGCAGCGAACGCGAGTCCGTGCCCTTCTTCAGGTACGGGCCGTAGCGGCCGTTCTGCGCGGTGATCTCCTGGCCCTCGGCGTCGGTGCCGACGACCCGGGGCAGCGACATCAGCTTCAGGGCGTCGTCGAGGGTCACCGTGTCCAGCGACATCGTCTTGAACAGGGACGCCGTCCGCGGCTTGACCGCGTTCTTGCCCGTCTTCGGGGTGCCCTCGGGGAGGACCTCCGTCACGTACGGGCCGTAGCGGCCGTCCTTCGCGACGATCGTGTGGCCGGTGGCCGGGTCCGTGCCCAGCTCGTAGTCGCCGCTCGGCTTGGCGAGCAGTTCCTCCGCCAGGTCGACGGTCAGCTCGTCCGGTGCCAGGTCGTCCGGGATGTCGGCGCGCTGGTGCTGCTCGGTGTCCTTCTCGCCGCGCTCGATGTACGGCCCGTAACGGCCGACCCGCAGCACGATGTCGTTGCCCACGGGGAACGACGACACCTCGCGCGCGTCGATCGCGCCCAGGTCCGTCACCAGTTCCTTCAAACCGCCGAGGTGGTCCCCGTCGCCGTTGCCGGCGTCGGCGGCGACGCCGCTGACGGTGCCCTCGCCGAAGTAGAACCGCTTCAGCCACGGCACGGACTGCGCCTCACCGCGGGCGATGCGGTCGAGGTCGTCCTCCATCTTGGCGGTGAAGCCGTAGTCGACGAGCCGCCCGAAGTGCTTCTCCAGGAGGTTGACCACGGCGAAGGACAGGAAGGACGGCACCAGGGCCGTGCCCTTCTTGAACACGTAGCCGCGGTCGAGGATCGTGCCGATGATCGACGCGTACGTCGACGGGCGGCCGATCTCGCGCTCCTCGAGCTCCTTGACCAGGGAGGCCTCGGTGTAGCGGGCCGGGGGCTTGGTGGCGTGCCCGTCGACCGTGATCTCCTGGGCGCTCAGGGCGTCGCCCTCGGAGACCTGGGGCAGCCGGCGCTCGCGGTCGTCGAGCTCGGCGTTCGGGTCGTCGGCACCCTCGACGTAGGCCTTCAGGAAGCCGTGGAAGGTGATCGTCTTGCCGGACGCGCTGAACTCGACGTCCCGGCCGTCGGCCGCCGCGCCGCCGATCTTCACCGTGACGCTGTTGCCGGTCGCGTCCTTCATCTGGGAGGCGACTGTCCGCTTCCAGATCAGCTCGTAGAGCTTGAACTGGTCGCCGGTCAGTCCGGTCTCGGCGGGAGTGCGGAAACGGTCACCCGAGGGGCGGATCGCCTCGTGCGCCTCCTGCGCGTTCTTGACCTTCCCGGCGTACGTCCTCGGCTGCGGCGGCAGGTAGTCGGCGCCGTACAGCTGTGTGACCTGCGCGCGGGCGGCTGCGACCGCCGTGTCGCTCAGGGTCGTGGAGTCCGTACGCATGTACGTGATGTAGCCGTTCTCGTACAGCTTCTGCGCGACCTGCATGGTCGACTTCGCGCCGAAGCCGAGCTTGCGGCTGGCCTCCTGCTGCAGCGTCGTCGTCCGGAACGGGGCGTACGGCGAGCGGCGGTACGGCTTGGACTCGACGGAACGGACGGCGAACCGCGTCTGCTCCAGGGCGGCGGCCAGGGCGCGGGCGTTCGCCTCGTCGAGGTGGAGGGTGTTCGCGCTCTTCGGTTGCCCCAGGGAGTCGAAGTCACGGCCCTGCGCGACCCGCCTGCCGTCGACGGTCTGCAGGCGCGCGACCAGCGACGACGGGTCCGACTGGTCTCCCGCGCGGCCGGTCGCGAAGGTGCCCGTCAGGTCCCAGTACTCAGCCGAACGAAAGGCGATGCGCTCGCGTTCCCGCTCCACGACGAGCCGGGTGGCGACCGACTGGACACGGCCCGCGGACAGCCGCGGCATGACCTTCTTCCACAGGACCGGCGAGACCTCGTAACCGTAGAGACGGTCGAGGATGCGGCGGGTCTCCTGGGCGTCGACCAGCTTCTGGTTCAGCTCGCGCGGGTTGGCGACGGCGGCCTGGATCGCGGCCTTGGTGATCTCGTGGAAGACCATCCGCTTGACCGGGACCTTGGGCTTGAGCACCTCCTGCAGGTGCCAGGCGATGGCCTCGCCCTCGCGGTCCTCATCGGTGGCGAGGAAGAGCTCGTCGGACTCCTTCAGCAGGTCCTTGAGCTTCTTGACCTGTGCCTTCTTATCGGCGTTGACCACATAGATCGGCTGGAAGTCGTGTTCGACGTCCACACCGAGGCGGCGGACCTCGCCGGTGTACTTCTCCGGCACCTCGGCGGCGCCGTTGGGAAGGTCGCGGATGTGCCCGACGCTCGCCTCGACGGTGTATCCGGGCCCGAGATAGCCCTTGATCGTCTTCGCCTTGGCAGGCGACTCGACGATGACGAGTCGGCGGCCGCCCTTCGCGGTCTCGCTGGTCGGGGACAACTTCGCTCTTCTCTCCGGTCGACGCTGGGGCCTCCCCGGAGTCGCACACCGGGGCTGGGTCGTGGTGACGCTGCGGAGTGTGACGGTACATCCCGCCCCCGTGTCAAACGGGAAAAGCCCGCAACGGCCACTCGAACGGTAACCCGACTACCACCATTCCTGCCGCCCGGAGTGCCAGGAGCAGGCCCGGCCCGTAGGCGGAGTGCGACCTCGCGGTTACCTCGGGCGCCTCGCCGGGCCCGGCCTCAGAGGCGGGTGAAGCACCAGGTTCCTGCCGCCAGGGCGAGCACCGCGACGACGCTCGCGAGGGTCGCCGACGCGAGGGGCCTCACACCGTGGGCGATGGGCAGGTGATGACGCAGGCGCGTCACGGTCCAGGCCAGGAGCCCGCCTCCGAACAGGGAGAACACCGCTCCCGCGAAGATCGCCGGTTCCCTCTCCATGGTGCGCCGTGCCCCTTTTCTCCGGTCCGCCCAGCCCTGACCGGGGAGGCTGACACGCCTGGGCGGCGGGCAGGCGAACCCGAGGTGAACGCCGGAGCGGCAGGGCAGTGGATCAAGGAGGTCCGGCCCGCACGACCCGTCTCGGACGAGGTGTTCAAATCGACTCGAATTTGTTGGCGAGCCACCTCGACGGGTTCGGGCAAGCTCCCTGACGGACTTCCCCCCCGGGTCCGTCAGCGGACCGGCTCCAGGAACCCCTGCTCGACGAGCAGCCGGATCTGCGCCGGTGTGCGGTCGCGGAGCAGCACCGGGTCCTCGCCGACCAGCTGGGCGATGGCGTCCAGGATGACGCCGGCGCTCATCGAGCCGTCGCACACGCCCGCGAAGCCCGCGCCGACCGTGTCCACCCGGGTGGCCCGGCGCATGCCACGGTTCTGCCGCAGCACGACATGCTCGGGGTCCTCCGCGCCGGGCAGCCCGACCTGCTCCTGCACGACCTCGGCGGCGAGCCGGAAGCGCCCTTCGAGCAGGGCGGCGTCATCGTGGTCGCGGAGATGGTCGAGGCGGTCGAAGTGGTTCCGGATGGTGTCCCCGAGCGGCTGCTCGACCGGATGCGGCCATTCCTCGACCGTCACGGAGGGCACGGCGGCGCCCGTCCTGCGCAGGGTGATCCAGCCGAAGCCGACGGCCCGCACCTTGCGCGCCTCGAACTCGTCGAGCCACGCGTCGTACCGCGCCTGGTACTCCGCCATGTCGCCCTGGTGGTCGCCGGCGTCCCGCAGCCACAGTTCGGCGTACTGATTCACGTCCTGCACCTCGCGCTGCACGATCCACGCGTCGCAGCCGCGGGGCACCCACGACCTGAGCCTGTCCTGCCAGTCCTCCCCTTCGACGTGCTGCCAGTTGGCGAGGAACTGCGCGAACCCGCCTTCGTTCAGCCGCTTCCCCGCCTCCTGAACGAGCGTGCGGCACAGATCGTCCCCGCCCATGCCGCCGTCGCGGTAGGTGAGCCGGGCACCGGGCGAGATCACGAACGGCGGATTGGAGACGATCAGGTCGTACGTCTCGTCGTCCCGGACCGGCGCGAAGAGCGAGCCCTCGCGCAGATCGGCGGCCGGGGCGCCGGACAGCGCCAGCGTGAGGGCGGTGACGTGCAGGGCGCGCGGGTTGAGGTCGGTGGCCGTCACACGCGTGGCGTGCTGCGCGGCGTGCAGCGCCTGGATGCCGGAGCCGGCGCCGAGGTCGAGCGCCGTGGCGACGGGCGCGCGGACGGTGATGCCGGCGAGAGTCGTGGAGGCACCGCCGACGCCCAGGACGACCCCTTCGTCACGCCGGCCGATCCCGCCGGCGCCGCCGACCGCGCAGCCCAGGTCCGACACGATGAACCAGTCCTCGCCGCCGGGCCCGCCGTAGGGCCGTACGTCCACCGTGGCGGCCAGCTCACCGTCCCCGGCGTGGGCCAGCCAACCGCTCTCCAGGCAGGCGTCGACGGGCAGGACGTCCGCCATGCGCGCGTGCGGCACGGGCTGCTGGAGCAGGAACAGCCGGACGAGCATCTCCAGCGGCGTGTCCCCGCGGGTCGCCCGGAGCGCGGGCACGATCTCGCTCCGGGCGAGCGCCGCGTACGCGGGGGCGCCGAGCAGTTCGAGCAGTCCGTCCGCGGTGAAGGAGGCCGCGAGCAGGGCGTCCCGGAGCCGGGCGGCGACCTCGGGGCGGTCGGGGGCGGGCAGCGAGGGCAGGGGTGACTGGCTGGCGTTACTCACGCCCCCATTGTGGCCGCCGGCGGCAGTAGCGCACGTGCCCGTGCCGGGCATCGTTTCCACGCCTCTGCGACTCGGCACAGCAGTCACTCTCGGCTCGGCAGTCACTGCCGCTCCCAGGTCGAGCCGCTCCTCGTGTCAAGCCGCTCCGTGCGCAGCCGCAGCCGCTCAGCTCTGCGTGGCTCCCGCCGACGCCGTGGCCGCCTTGCAGCTGGACTGGCGGGCCATCGCCTGTCCGACCTCGCCCTCCTCCAGGTTCCTGAGGGCGTTGTTCCCGCTCTGGCTCAGCTTGTCCAGCTCGGTGGCGATGTCCTTGAGGCCGTCGGCGAACTTGCCCTGGTCCTTGGTGTCGAGCCCGTCGACCTGCTTCTTCAGCGAGGCGTACGACGCGGAGATCGAGTTGAGCTCCTTGACCGCGTCCTGCTGCTTCTTCTCACCGTTCTCGACGTCCGGCGCCCCGGCCTTGTTCACGGCACTCCCGATCGCCTTGTAGGCGTCGGACATGTCCTGGAAGGCCTGGGCGTCGGTCTTCTGGACGTCCTGAGGCGTGCTGTTGTCCGAGGTCTCCTTCTGGATCGCGGCATTCGCCGACTCGATCTTCTTGGCCTGCGGCTGTACGGCGTCGCAGACCTGCTTCGCCCAGGAGTCCAGCTTCTCGTTCTCGTCGCCGCCGCAGCCCGACAGCGCCAGTACCAGTACCGCACCGCCGGACAGTGCGGCCGCGAGCTTCTTGTTCACCGGTTTGGTCCCTTCCATGGCTCTCGGCCCCGGAACATACACGCCGGATGCACGGCAACCGCACGCCGAACCCCTATTAAGACCGTTTTGTAACCTTTTGCACCAAGCGAGAGAAGGCTCACGCGTGATCGTGTACCCACACAGCGCGGGCGGGCGACGCGTCAACGCGCGCCGCCCGCCCTCAGCTTGAGCTGGACTTCCGGGAACCTCCCTACGAAACCACCGCCCGATCGGCCGACTTGGGCTCGGGTTCGGCGTTGTCTTCGTCACCCATGGCGATCCCGCGCCGCTTCGACACGTACACCGCCCCGGCGATCACGACGAACGCCAGGGCCGCGATCAGGATCCGCACCCCGATGCTCTTGTCCGGGCCGTAGGAGAACTGGATCACCGCGGGCGCGATGAGCAGGGACACCAGGTTCATGACCTTCAGCAGCGGGTTGATCGCGGGGCCGGCGGTGTCCTTGAAGGGGTCGCCGACCGTGTCTCCGATCACGGTCGCCGCGTGGGCCTCGCTGCCCTTGCCGCCGTGGTGGCCGTCCTCGACGAGCTTCTTGGCGTTGTCCCAGGCGCCACCGGAGTTGGCGAGGAACACCGCCATCAGCGTGCCCGCCCCGATCGCGCCCGCCAGGAACGCGCCGAGCGGGCCGACGCCGAGCGTGAACCCGATGAAGACGGGCGCCATCACGGCCAGCAGACCGGGAGTGGCGAGCTCACGCAGGGCGTCCTTGGTGCAGATGTCGACGACCTTGCCGTACTCCGGTTTCTCGCTGTAGTCCATGATCCCGGGCTTCTCGCGGAACTGCCGCCGCACCTCGAAGACCACGGAACCCGCCGACCGCGACACGGCGTTGATCGCCAGCCCCGAGAAGAGGAAGACGACCGCCGCGCCCGCGATGAGACCGACGAGGTTGTTGGGCTGTGAGATGTCCATCATCAGGCTCATCGGCGCGCCCTCGCCGCTGAGCCGCTCGCCCACGTCCCGCGCCCCGGTGATGATCGCGTCGCGGTACGACCCGAACAGCGCCGCCGCGGCGAGCACGGCCGTGGCGATCGCGATGCCCTTGGTGATCGCCTTGGTGGTGTTGCCGACCGCGTCCAGGTCGGTCAGTACCTGTGCGCCCGCGCCCTGGACGTCACCGGACATCTCGGCGATGCCCTGCGCGTTGTCGGACACCGGCCCGAAGGTGTCCATCGCGACGATCACGCCGACCGTGGTGAGCAGGCCGGTGCCGGCCAGCGCCACCGCGAACAGCGCCAGCATGATCGACGTACCGCCGAGCAGGAACGCCCCGTACACACCCAGGCCGATCAACAGGGCCGTGTAGACGGCTGATTCGAGACCGACGGAGATTCCGGCGAGGACGACGGTGGCCGGGCCGGTGAGCGAGGTCTTGCCGATGTCCCTGACAGGCCGGCGGGTGGTCTCGGTGAAGTATCCGGTCAACTGCTGGATCAGGGCGGCCAGCACGATGCCGATGGCCACGGCGACGAGCGCGAGGACCCGCGGATCGCCGTCCTTGCCCTGGATCGCGGCATCGGTAACACCGTCCAGCTCGGAGTACTTCCCGGGCAGGTAGACGAACACGGCCACCGCCACCAGCACGAGCGAGATCACCGCGGAGATGAAGAACCCGCGGTTGATGGCGCTCATTCCGCTGCGGTCGGCGCGCCTCGGCGCCACCGCGAAGATGCCGATCATCGCCGTGATCACGCCGATCGCCGGCACCAGCAGCGGGAAGCCGAGTCCGGCGTCGCCGAACGCCGCCGAGCCGAGGATCAGCGCGGCCACCAGAGTCACGGCGTACGACTCGAAGAGGTCGGCCGCCATGCCCGCGCAGTCGCCGACGTTGTCGCCCACGTTGTCGGCGATGGTCGCGGCATTGCGCGGGTCGTCCTCCGGAATGCCCTGTTCGACCTTGCCGACCAGGTCGGCGCCGACGTCGGCGGCCTTGGTGAAGATGCCGCCGCCGACCCGCATGAACATCGCGATCAGCGCGGCCCCGAGGCCGAAGCCCTCGAGCACCTTCGGCGCGTCGGCCGCGTACACCAGCACCACGCAGGAGGCGCCGAGCAGGCCGAGGCCCACCGTGAACATGCCGACCACGCCGCCCGTGCGAAATGCGATCTTCATCGCCCTGTGCGAGACGGTGGTCAGATCCTTTTCCGGCTCGCCTTCCGCCGGGGTGGCTTCACGCGCCGCCGCGGCGACGCGCACATTACTGCGGACGGCGAGCCACATGCCGATATAGCCGGTGGCCGCCGAGAACGCCGCTCCGATCAGAAAGAACACCGAACGTCCGGCACGCTGACTCCAGTCGTCCGCGGGCAGCAGCATGAGCAGGAAGAACACGACCACGGCGAATACGCCGAGTGTGCGCAGCTGGCGTGCCAGATAGGCGTTCGCGCCTTCCTGGATCGCCACCGCGATCTTCTTCATGCTGTCGGTGCCCTCGCCGGCCGCGAGTACCTGGCGCACCAGGACTCCCGCGAGCACCAGTGCCGCCAGTGCGACGACCCCGATGACCACGACGAGGACGCGGTTGCCATCGGTCAGTACGGCGGCTGCGAGGTCTGTGGGATGGCCCGACTGTGGTGAGAAGGAAAGCCCCGCCATTCGTCCTCCTTGACGCTTGGGCTGAGCTCAAGATGTGGACGGGATTGTAGGTACCGGAACCTGATCAAAACAGAGCGCGATAAACGGAATTGGCCTTCTGGGGTAATGCCCTGAAAGCATTCTGGGACGGCCGTGGAGCGCGCGAACGATCGTGAACGAATTCACGCGATGAACAGCACAGGAACCACTGTAAATGCGATCACTGACACCCGCACATGACGAAGGGCCCCACGGGTGGGGCCCTTCGGAAGAACGGTGTGCGTGGTGGCCGGTTCAGACCAGGATCGTCGGCGGTGGCGTGGTCGGCCAGGTCATCTTGATCGATCCGCCGTGCTCTCCCGCGCTGACCTCGACGTCGTCGACGAGTCCGCTGATGACCGCGAGGCCCATCTCGTCCTCCTCGGCCTCACCGTCGGGGTCACCGGGGCCGGCTCCGGACGCACGGTCGCCGGGTACTGCGTGCGGGGCCTCGTCGCCGACCTCGATGGAGAACTGTTTCTCCTCCTCGATCAGCAGCACCTTCACCGGTGCCGAGATCCCGCCGATCTGGTGCAGTCCGACGGCCCTACTGCACGCCTCGCCGACGGCGAGCCTGACCTCGTCGAGGACGGCCTCGTCCACTCCGGCCCTGCGCGCCACCGCTGCCGCCACCAGCCGGGCGGTCCTGACGTGCTCGGGCAGCGCGCTGAAACGGAGCTCAACGGTGGCCATGCATCCCCCTCGCAACTTCGGGCGTGCGGTCGAGGGGCTCCGGGCCGCCGTAAGCCCGGGCCCCCTCGGTCTTCACTTCAGCCGAACGTCGGCCGGCCTGGGCACGGGGCCCGGGACCGGTGTCAGTCGGTGGCCGCAACCGCTTCCTCGACCGAGGTGTGAATCGGGAACACCTTGGTGAGGCCGGTGATACGGAAGATCTTCAGAATGCGCTCCTGGTTGCAGACCAGGCGCAGGGAGCCCTCATGGGCACGCACGCGCTTCAGGCCGCCGACCAGTACGCCGAGCCCGGTGGAGTCGAGGAAGTCCACGCCCTCCATGTCGACGACAAGGTGGAAACTGCCGTCGTTCACCAGCTCGACCAACTGCTCGCGCAGCTTGGGCGCGGTATATACGTCGATTTCGCCACCGACCCTGACGATCGTGCGATCGCCCATGGTCTCGGTCGACAGGGACAGGTCCACGGATCCTCCAGCACCTAGCTATCGAGCGGTCGCCCTTGGGGCATCTCGGCTTCAGCCCTTGGACGCTTCGCCAGCCGCGATGGCATTCAATCACTTACCGGCAGGCGTGCACGACGCCTTGGCTCCATTGTCCGTCACGCCAGTGACACACTCGGTGCCGATGGCCAAGAAACACCGATCCGATCGGACCCCGACAGACCCCGCCTCCCGGCCCGCGCCGGGCGCGGTCCTGGGCCGGCTCACGTCCGGTCCGAGCAGGGCTTCGCGCATTACTCATACGGAGCACTTGCCCCCGCGTGAGGGTCGGCATGCCGTCTGGCCGGACCGGATCCGCGCGGAGGTCGTCGCCGCCGTGCAGACCGCGGGCATCCGACACCCCTGGGCCCACCAGGCCCGCGCGGCCGAGCATGCCCTCGACGGCGAGTCGGTCGTCGTCGCCACCGGCACCGCCTCCGGCAAGTCCCTGGCGTACCTCGTGCCGGTCCTGTCCACCCTTCTGGAGGGTGCCGAAGCCCCGAACGGCCGCGGCGCGACCACCCTCTACCTGGCTCCCACCAAGGCCCTTGCGGCGGATCAGTGCCGCTCCGTGAAGGAACTTTCACATCCGCTGGGCAATTCTGTTCGAGCCGCCGTGTACGACGGCGATACTCCGTTCGAGGAACGCGAGTGGATCCGCCAGTACGCCAACTACGTGCTGACCAACCCGGACATGCTGCACCGCGGCATCCTGCCCTCCCACCCCCGCTGGTCCTCCTTCCTGAAGTCGCTGAGGTACGTCGTCATCGACGAGTGCCACACCTACCGGGGCGTCTTCGGCTCGCACGTCGCCCAGGTGCTGCGCCGGCTGCGCCGCCTGTGCGCCCGCTACGGCGCCTCTCCTGTGTTCCTGCTGGCCTCCGCGACCGCCGCCGAACCCGCGGTGGCCGCCCGCCGCCTCACCGGCCTGCCGGTCGTCGAGGTCGCCGACGACGCCTCACCGCGCGGTGAACTGGTGTTCGCCCTCTGGGAGCCGCCGCTGACCGAGCTGCACGGGGAGAAAGGCGCCCCCGTCCGCCGCACGGCCACCGCCGAGGCCGCCGACCTGCTGACCGACCTCACCGTGCAGGGCGTCCGCTCGGTCGCCTTCGTACGGTCCCGGCGCGGCGCCGAGCTGATCGCCGTCATCTCCCAGGAGCGGCTGGCCGAGGTCGACCGGTCGCTGGCCGGGCGTGTCGCGGCGTACCGGGGCGGTTATCTCCCGGAGGAACGCCGCGCCCTCGAGCGTGCCATCCATTCGGGTGAACTCCTGGGCCTCGCCGCGACGAACGCCCTCGAACTCGGCATCGACATCTCCGGCCTGGACGCCGTCGTCATCGCGGGCTACCCGGGCACACGCGCCTCCCTCTGGCAGCAGGCGGGCCGGGCCGGACGGTCCGGGCAGGGGGCCCTGGCCGTCCTGGTCGCCCGTGACGATCCCCTGGACACCTTCCTCGTGCACCACCCGGAGGCCCTGTTCGACCAGCCCGTCGAGTCCACGGTCCTCGATCCGGACAACCCCTACGTGCTCGCCCCGCACCTGTGCGCGGCCGCCGCGGAGCTGCCCCTGACGGACGAGGATCTCGACCTGTTCGGCCCGGCCAGCGAAAGCCTGCTGCCCCAGCTGGAGGCCGCGAAGCTGCTGCGCCGCCGTACCAAGGCCTGGCACTGGACCCGCCGCGAGCGCGCCGCCGATCTGACCGACATCCGCGGTGAGGGCGGCCGCCCGGTCCAGGTCGTCGAGTCGGGCACGGGCCGGCTGCTCGGCACGGTCGACGCGGGCGCCGCGCACTCGACGGTGCACGAGGGGGCGGTCCACCTCCACCAGGGCCGCACGTACCTGGTGCGTTCCCTGGATCTGGAGGACTCCGTCGCCCTCGTCGAGGAGGCCGCCCCGCCCTACTCCACGGTCGCCCGCGACACCACGTCGATCTCCGTCCTGGAGACCGACGTCGAGGTCCCCTGGGGCGACGGCCGCCTGTGCTACGGCTCCGTCGAGGTCACCAACCAGGTCGTCTCCTTCCTGCGTCGTCGGCTCATGACAGGTGAGGTCCTGGGCGAGACGAAGCTCGACCTTCCTCCTCGTACGCTGCGCACCCGGGCCGTGTGGTGGACCGTCACCGAGGACCAGCTGGACCGCGCCCGGATCAACCCGGAGATCCTCGGCGGCTCGCTGCACGCCGCCGAGCATGCGTCGATCGGCCTGCTGCCCCTCTTCGCGACCTGCGACCGCTGGGACATCGGCGGCGTGTCGATCCCGCTCCACCCCGACACGCTCCTGCCCACCGTCTTCGTCTACGACGGCCATCCCGGCGGCGCGGGCTTCGCGGAGCGCGCCTTCCACACCGCCCGCGCCTGGCTGACCGCCACCCGGCAGGCCATCGCCTCCTGCGAGTGCGAGGCCGGCTGCCCGTCCTGCATCCAGTCCCCCAAGTGCGGCAACGGCAACGACCCGCTGCACAAGAGGGGGGCGGTGCGGCTGCTCACGGTGCTGCTGGAGGGGGCGCCGGAGGAGAAGGAAGCGGTGGGGCAGCCCACGGGGGACCCGGTGGCCGGCCGGGAGGATCCGCCCGGACCTTGATCTCCGCCGACGGGAGCACCGGCGGAGCCGCCGGAGGCCCCGCCCGGGCCCTGACCTCCGCCGTGAACGGCCCCCGTCCCGAGGCCGCCGTCACGTCCGAGATCTCCCCGGCGACCTCGCACCGCACGAGCCGCACACCCTGTGCTCGGGCCACCCGGGCGGCCCGGGCACAGGCCGCCGTACCGCCCTCGGACCAGTGGTCCGCCGCCGCGAGGGCCGCGAGGTCGGCGCCGCCCGCCGCACGGTGCCGGATCACGACCGCCTGTCCCAGCGCCAGGACGACGCCGAACACCACGCACAGGACGGCGATCGCCCCGACGCTCCAGACGGTGGCGGACCCCCGGTCCGCGAGGACGCGCCCCCGGCACCTCATGTGCCCACCGCCTCCTCCACCGACGCCACGGCCTCCTCGCGCACGGCGAAGGACAGACCGCGCAGCACCGGCGGCTCGGCAACGACGACCACCCGGACATGCTCCGCCCCGCGGCTGACGGTGATCTTCGCACCGGGCGGCGCCGCCTCCCGGGTCAGTCGCACGACCGCGTCGGGCGGGTCCTGGCGGGCCGCCGCACGGGCACCCGTCCGCGCCGCGTCCACGCACTGGATCTGCGCGGCCACGACCAGCAGCCCCCACACCAGCGCCATGGCGAACATGACCAGCACGGGCAGCACCACGGCCGACTCCGCCGTCACGAACCCCCGGTCCCCGCCCCGCTCACATCCGCGCATTGAGGGCTTCCTTCACGATGCCCTGCAGCTCCGCGCTGACCGTGCCGCTCGTGATGACCTTGTAGAGCACCACCGCGAACGCCACCGCTGCCACGATCCCCATCGCGTACTCGGAGGTGACCATCCCCGCGTCCCTCCGCGCCGCACGCACCCCGCACATCAGGGCACGCAGCCGTGCCCGTACCGCCTGATACATCTCAACCCCCGTGGGAAAGAGTCCGAACTTCTGTTGGTTGTCGCTCACTTGCTCCCGGCCGGCGTCCGCGTCATCCACCACCCCCTCCGAGCACCCCGCCCGCAAGCCCGATCACCACGGGCAGCACCCCGATCGCGATGAACGCGGGCAGGAAGCACAGCCCGACCGGCGCGCTGACCAGCACGCCCGCCCGCCGGGCCCTGACCGTCGCGGCGCGGCCCCAGTCGGCCCGGGCCTCCGCGGCGAGCTGTGCGACCGGCGCGGCGGCGGGAAGTCCGGACACGTCGGCCCGCTCGAGCAGCCGGGCCAGATTTCCGGCGCCCGGGACGGCGGCCAACCTCCGCCACGCAGCGCCCGGTTCGCCGCCCAGCCGTACCTCCGCCGCGCCACGGGCCAGGGCATCACCCACAGGGCCGCCCAATGCCTCACCCACCGCCTGCGCCGCGATCACCGGGCCGGCGCCCGCCGCGATGCAGGCCGCCAGCAGATCGGCGGCGAGGGGCAGTTGCCGTGCCGCCTCGGCGAGGTCGGGTGCGTGCTGGTCCGTGCCGGCCCTCGCCTCCTGCCGCAGTCGCCACCGCCACATCCCCACCGCACCGGCCAGTCCCACGACGGCACCGGCGAAGCCGCCGACCAGCGCCCACCCGGCACACGCCACGCCCACGGGGGCCGGCCATCTCCGCGCCACCCCGCGTAAGGCGAGGCGAGGGCCAGGTGCGGTCACTTCCACGACCGCCAGCCCGGTCAGCCGCCGCCGCATCCTGCGACGGTGTCGCGCCTCGACCAGCCACCGCCCCCACCACCCGAGGGCGAGCACCATCGCCATGGTCATCCCCAGCCTGTGGACGACTTCCCCGCTCATGTCACCGCCTCCGCACTCCGCTCCTCGCTCATGTCACGGCCTCCACTCCCCAGCTCCGTTCACCCGCCACCTCCGCGCCCCGTTCCCCTCTCACCCCGCCGCCTCCGCGCCCCGCACGATGCGCGCCACCCACCACAGCCCCAAGCCCTCCAGCACACCGCCGGCCGCCAGACAGCCCAGCCCCGCAGTGGTGTGCAGCAGGACATGGAGGGGATCGGCGCCGAGAGCGGTGCCGATGAGCAGCCCCAGGGCAGGCAGTCCGGCGAGCATCACCGCCGTGGCCCGGGCGCCCGCCAACTGGGCACGCAGATCGGACCGTTGATCCCGTTCGGCGCGAAGAGCAGCCGCCAGCCGGTCGAGTCCGGCCGCGAGCCCCGCGCCCTGGTCCACGGCCACCCGCCAGCACGCGGCGAGTCCGCGCAGCCCCGCGGCACCCGGTTGCCGTGCTGCCGTCGTCGCGAGCGCTTCCGGCACGTCGCCGCCGAACCGCGCCGCCGCCAGTACCGTGGCCTGCGCCTCCGCGAGTCCACCGCAGTCCCGCGCGGCCCGCAGCAGTGCTTCACCCGGCTGGCGCCCGGCCCGCACCTCCCCGGCGAGCGCCGCGCACAACGCGATCGCCTCGTCGGCCCGGCGCTCCCGGTCCCGGCGCGCCAGACCGGACAGCCGGGCCTTCCGCAGCAACGGCACGCCGGCCACCCCCAGGACGACCGGCAGCACCGACGCCCCGAGCACCGCCAGCACCAGCCCGGCCGCCGGCGACCACCACTCCGCCCGCAACCGCCCACGCACGCGGCGCAAGGCACCGACCATCCGCCGCCACCCGGGTGGATCGCTCCCGACGGATCCGCCGCCCGCGAGCAGCAACCGCGCGCGCCGTGCCACCGAGTCCCGCTCGCCCAGCAGCCAGACCGCCGCTCCCATGCACGCCACGGCCGTTCCCATGGACATCCCAGCCGCCCCCGTCATCCTTCGCCCCTTTCCGGCCGCGTCACCACTTGGCCCTCCAAGTCCCCGCCACGGCCCACCCCGTCGACCGGCGCCCAGCCGCACTGCCCCGGCGCGGCCGCGCTCCTCTCGCCCCGAAGCAACCCCCGCAGCCGCTCCCACCCCCGCTCCCGCACGAACGCCTCCGCTCCCCACCGCAGCGCCGGCACCGTCCGCACCAGTCCCGACGGCTCCCGCTCCAGCACGTGCACCTCGGCGATCCGCCGCCGCCCGGCCCGGTCGCGTACCAGGTGCAGCACCACGGAGAGGGCGGCCGCCACCTGGCTGTGCAACGCGGCCCGGTCGAGTCCGGCTGCCGTGCCGAGCGCCTCCAGCCGGGCAGGTACGTCGGCGGCGGCGTTGGCGTGCACGGTTCCGCAGCCGCCCTCGTGGCCGGTGTTCAACGCGGCCAGCAGATGCACCACTTCGGGCCCGCGTACCTCGCCCACGACCAGCCGGTCGGGCCGCATCCGCAGCGCCTGGCGCACCAGGTCCTCAAGGGTGACCAGGCCCGCGCCCTCCTGGTTGGCGGGTCTGCTCTCCAGCCGCACGACGTGCGGATGGTCCGGCCGCAGTTCCGCCGAGTCCTCGGCGAGGACGATCCGCTCGTCGGGCCCCACCAAGCCCAGCAGGGCACTCAGCAGCGTCGTCTTGCCACTGCCCGTGCCGCCGCTGACGAGGAAGGACAGCCGGGCGTCGAGCAGGGCGCGCAGCACGCGGTCCCCGCCCGGCGGCACCGTGCCCGCCGCGACCAGCTCGCCGAGCGTGAAGGCGCGCGGCCGTACGACCCGCAGTGACAGGCAGGCGCAGCCCACGGCCACCGGTGGCAGCACCGCGTGCAGCCGGGTCCCGTCGGGCAGCCGGGCGTCGACCCATGGCCGGGCGTCGTCCAGCCGGCGCCCGGCCACGGCGGCGAGTCGCTGAGCCAGCCGCCGTACGGCCGCGGCGTCCGCGAAAGTCACCGGCGTCAGCTCCAGCCCGCCGCCCCGGTCCACCCAGACCCGGTCCGGAGCGGACACCAGCACGTCCGTCACCGACGGATCGGCGAGCAGCGGCTCCAGCGGCCCGCTGCCAACCAGCTCGGACCGCAACCTCGCGGCGGCTCCCAGGACTTCGGCGTCCCCGAGCACCCGCCCCTGCTCCCGCAGGGCCTGCGCCACGCGCGCGGGGGTCGGCTCCGCCCCGCTCTCGGCCAGCCACCGCCGCACCCCGTCGAGCAGCTCCGCGCCTTCGAGTCCGGCCAGGGTGCTCATCCGGCACCCGCCTCGACGAGCGCCCGCTCCCAGAACTCCTGGCAGAACCGGGCGAGCGGCCCGCGCGAGGCGGCACCCGGTGGTGCCATGCCCTGGTCGGGGCGCAGGAGGCCCGGCTCGACCGGCACCTCGCCGGCCAGGGGCAGTCCGAGCAGCCGGGCCACCTCCCGGTCGTCGAGCCCCGGCGCGTACGGCCCGCGGACCGCCAGCCGCAGATCCCGCAGGACCATGCCGACCGCGGACGCCACCCGCCCGGCGGCTGCGACGGCCCGCAGCTCGGCGGGGACGACCAGCACGCCCATGTCCAGCTGGGCCAGCACCTCGGCGGCCCCGTCGTCGATGCGGCGCGGCAGGTCGACCACGACCGTGCCGCCTCGGCGCCGGGCCGCCGCCAGCACAGCGCGCACGGCGTGGGGCGGGACGGCGATCCGGTCGCCGCGGTCCCAGCTGAGCACCCGCAGCGAGTGCAGCTCGGGCAGCGACTCCTCCAGGGCGCCCCCGCCGACCCGCCCGCGGGAGGAGGCGAACGCGGGCCAGCGCAGCCCTGCGGCCGTCTCACCGCCGAGGAGTACGTCGAGTCCGCCACCCAGCGGATCGGCGTCCACGAGGAGGGTGCGCAGCCCCTCACGCGCGGAGGTGACCGCGAGGGCGCAGGCGAGCGTGGACGCTCCGGCCCCGCCCCGGCCGCCGATGACGCCCACGGTGAGGGCGGGCCGGCCGACGCCCTCGGCCACATCGGCGATCCGGTCGACCAGCCACTGCTCGCCGTCGGGCAGCATCAGGACGTGCTCGGCGCCGATCTCGACGGCCCGTCGCCACACCCCGGAGTCGTCCTGGTCCCGGCCGACGAGGACGACGCCCCTTCTGCGCGGGGCTCCGCGTACCCGCTGCGCGGCGTCGTCGCCGACCAGGACGAGCGGCGCGGCCTCCCAGCTGCCTCTGCGCTCGGGCACCCCGTGATGCACCTCGGGTGTGGCGCCCGCCGCCGCGCACAGGCGCAGCAGGTCGTCGAGGAGCCCGGTGTCCTCGGTGACGATCAGCGGTCCGCCCTGCCGGCTTCCGGCGGGCGGCGGATCGTGTGTGACGGTTCCGGCCACGGTCTCCATCCCCTTCGCTGCTCGCGCGGCCCCTGCGGCCACGCGATTCCCAAACGTGGGAAGAACCGACAAGCGGTCTCCCTATGAACGGCCGACAGAAACCGGCCAAGCGCCCCCGGCAATCGGAACGGCCAGGAACTCGCCGCGAGCGGGACGCGCTGGAATCACGGTGCAGCGAACCCGGAAATCGTGTGGATCTTGGTGAATAACTGTGGACGTCCCGGGGGTTGTGGATATCGCCGTCACCCATACCGGTGACCCCCGCAGATCCTCTGCGCTACATCCAGAGAGCAGTCCGGCAACTACGCAACGTGACGGCTCATGGGCGTGACGAAAGGCGGCCGAAGCCGCCCGACAGCGGCGCACAGGCCGCATAAGGAAGGAGAAAAAGCCACCCGGACATGCGACGACCCCCGCCGGGGGGGAGAGCGGGGGTCGTCCCCACGGCCGACTCGGGGGGGGAGGAGTCGGGCCGGGTTAGCACGGTCGCGAACGATCCGTGACTTCCATGGTGTACCCGAGAGGCCTCTCAGGCAAACCCACGCGCCCCACCTTACGCCGAATGGGCTGCCCCTATGCTCAAGGGCGTGGAAAACCACTCCTTGCCCCGCACAGCGGCGTTCTTCGACCTGGACAAGACGGTCATTGCGAAGTCAAGCACGCTCACCTTCAGCAAGTCGTTCTACCAAGGCGGTCTGATCAACCGCAGGGCTGTCTTGCGCACCGCATATGCCCAGTTCGTCTTCCTGGCCGGCGGTGCCGACCACGAGCAGATGGAGCGCATGCGCGCGTACCTGTCCGCGCTGTGCCGCGGCTGGAACGTGCAGCAGGTCAAGGAGATCGTCGCCGAGACCCTGCACGACCTGATCGACCCGATCATCTACGACGAGGCCGCCTCCCTCATCGAGGAGCACCACACCGCCGGCCGCGACGTGGTCATCGTGTCCACGTCGGGGGCGGAGGTGGTCGAGCCGATCGGCGAACTGCTCGGCGCGGACCGCGTGGTGGCCACCCGCATGGTCGTGGGCGACGACGGCTGCTTCACCGGCGAGGTGGAGTACTACGCGTACGGCCCCACCAAGGCCGAGGCCATCAGAGAGCTGGCCGAGTCAGAGGGGTACGACCTCAGCCGTTGCTACGCCTACAGCGACTCGGCGACCGACGTGCCGATGCTGGAGTCCGTCGGCCATCCCCATGCCGTGAACCCGGACCGGGCCCTGCGCCGCGAGGCCCTCGGGCGCGGGTGGCCGATTCTGGACTTCCACCGTCCGGTCCGGCTCAAGCAGCGCCTTCCCGCCTTCTCGGTACCGCCGCGACCGGCGCTCGTCGCGGTCGCCGCGATAGGCGCCGCGGCCGCCACCGCGGGACTCGTCTGGTACGCGAACCGGCGCCGGGCGACACCCGCCTGACCTGAGCGGTTCCGCGGTCCTGTTTGAACCCGAAAGTAAAGAAGTGCAGCCTGGACTTCCGCTTGTTCCGGGTCAGGAGTACAAAGGACTCAACGGCCCGCGAGACCAAGGACATCCGAGAGGATCACCTTAAATACGCATGTGGCCCCACGGACCGAGCATGAACACCGGGCACCCACGCGACGTCGACCCGTCGAATACGGGCCAGCCGCACCAGGTGACGGGCGAAGTTCCCGACCTGATGGGCATATATCGAGGACGCTTGGTAACCCGATGCTCATGCCAGCGGCGGTACGAGTACTCGTACCGCCGCATTTCTGTTCCGCGAAGGTGTCACGCCGCTCCGCGCTGCAGCGCCTCGCACACCGCCGTCGATTCCCGGGCCCCCAGCTCGACCGCCCTGCCGCAGTGGGCGATCCAGGCGGCCATGCCCTCCGGGGTACCGGAGACGTACCCGTCGAGGGCCTCCAGGTAGGCGACGCGGCCCAGCTCGGCGTGGCCGACCTCGGCCGGGCAGACCGACTTCGGGTCCAGACCGCTGCCGATCAGGACGATGCGCTCGGCCGTACGCGCGACCAGGCCGTTGTGGGACGTGAAGGGGCGCAGCGCGAGGAGTTCGCCGTGGACGACGGCGGCCGAGACCAGGGCCGGCGCGGACCCGCCCGCGACGATCAGCTCCGCCAGTCCCTCCAGCCGGCCGTGCGTCTCGGCCGCGCTCGGCAGCGGCAGACGGACGAGCGGCTCGTCGACCGGCTCGCCCTGCTGCCGGGGACGCCCCACCTGGTCGGCCTTGTCCGCGGCCGCCACCAGGTGCAGCCGGGCCAGCACCCGCAGCGGCGACTGCCGCCAGATCGACAGCAGCTGGCCCGCCTCCGCGGTGAGCCGTAGCGCGGCGCCGACGGTGCGCGCCTCGTCGTCGCCGCTGAAGTCCGTACGGCGGCGCACCTCCTCCAGGGCCCAGTCCGCGCCGGACAGCGCGGCCGAGCCGCGGGCACCGCGCAGGGCGGCCTCGGAGGTGATCGCGTTGCTGCGCCGCCGCATGATCCGGTGCCCGTAGACCCGGTCCACGGCCTTGCGTACGGACTCCACGGAATCGGCCACTCCGGGCAACGCGCCCAGGGCCGCGAGCGGATCGGTCGCGCCTGCTGTACTCATGAGTACGACCCTACGCATCCCGCGGCCCCGCCCCACGGCCAAGTGGCCTTCTTCACGCGCGCCTGCGCGTCACAGCGCCCTCCAGGAGGGCTACCTCCTGTTCGCCGGAGGCCCGGGCACGCCCTTCGGGGCGGCGGCGGGGCGGCCCGACAGGAAGGACGCCCAGCCTCCCTTCGGCGCCTCGCCGACCCTCAGGGTGCGCAGCTTCTCGAGGGTCTTCGGGTCCTGGGCGTCCAGCCAGTCCACGAGCTGCCGGAACGAGACGCAGCGCACCTCCTCCTTGGTGCACACCGTCTCGATGACCTCCTCGACGGCCCGCATGTACGTGCCGCCGTTCCAGGACTCGAAGTGGTTGCCGATGATCAGGGGAGCGCGGTTGCCGTCGTAGGCCCGCTGGAAGCCCTTGAGCAGGCCGTCGCGCATCTGGTCGCCCCAGAAGTCGTGCATGGCGGGGTTGCCCTGGGTCTTGGTGCCCGACTGGTTGACCATGAAGTTGTAGTCCATGGTGAGCTGCTCGAAGGAGTGGCCGGGGAACGGCACGAGCTGCAGGGACAGGTCCCACAGGCCCTGCTTCCGCTTCGGCCAGACCTGATCGTTGACGCCGCTGGTGTCGTAGCGGAAGCCCAGGTCACGGGCCGCCCTCATGAAGTTGTGCTGACCCTCGAGGCAGGGCGTGCGGGCGCCGATGAGCTCCTTGTCGTAGTCGAAGGGGAGCGGGGCCGCGCCCTTCATTCCGGTGTTGGTCTTCCAGGTCTTCACGAACTGCTTGGCCTGGGAGATCTCGTCCTTCCACTCCTTCACCGACCACTCGCCGACGCCACCGCCGCTGCCGCAGAAGTGGCCGTTGAAGTGGGTGCCGATCTCGTTGCCCTCGAGCCATGCCAGGCGCAGCTGCTTGGCGGTGGCGGCGATGCCGCGGCGGTCGTTGAAGCCGATGTCGGAGCGCCCCGGGGAGTGCTGCGGCGGCCGGTACAGGTCGCGCTTCTCCTCCGGCAGCATGTACACGCCGCTGAGGAAGTACGTCATGGTCGCGTTGTTCTCCTTGGCGACCTTGCGGAAGTGGGAGAACAGCTTCTGACTGTCCTCGCCCGCGCCGTCCCAGGAGAACACGACGAACTGCGGGGGCTTCTGGCCGGGGCGCAGCCGCTCGGGCCTGGGCAGGTGGGGCTGGGCGCCGGTGTAGGCGGTCGAGCCGTCTCCGATCAGCCGGACCGTGCTCCTCGGTGCCTGGGCGGGCTTCGCCTTGGACGGTTCGGGAGTGCTTTGCCGGGAAGTGCCGGTCGAGCAACCGGCCAGCGATGCGGCGCAGACCGCGGCGATCACGGAGCCCGCGGCGATCTTATGGGTGGCGGCCATGTTCCGCCCACCTTCTTCCTTCTCTCGGTGCCGACAGCGCCGCCAAATTCGCACGACTCCGAGAAGGAATTAGTACGACAAGCCGATCGAAGAATCACTTCACTCTTCAAGGTGCTTTATTCACCCATTTGCCCGTAAAGACTATTCTCTCCCTTTACTCTGCATTACGATCCGTTTACCGAACGTTGATGCATCCCGCCGTTCTACGCCGTGACCCACGGCCGTGACCGCCCCCGCCCCGAGCGGGAATCCCCGGTCACGCGACCGCAGCCCCGGAGGAGACGGGAAAACATGTCAGCCTGCGTCCCCACACGCGCCGCCGACCCGAACCGGGCCGAGCGCCCCCATCCGCCCCACAGTCCGCCGCCGACCGGCCCCCGCCGCTTCCAGATCGCGGGAGCCGACGTGTCGGCCTCGATCGCGGTCTTCCTGATCGCCCTGCCCCTGTCCCTGGGCATCGCCCTCGCCACCGGCGCACCCCTCCAGGCCGGCCTCGTCGCCGCCGCCGTGGGCGGGCTCGTCGCCGGGCGGCTCGGCGGCTCCCCGCTCCAGGTGAGCGGGCCGGCCGCCGGACTCACCGTCGTCACCGCCGACCTCATCCAGCGCTACGGCTGGCGGACGACCTGCGCCATCACCGTCCTCGCCGGACTCGCCCAACTGGGCCTGGGCTGCCTTCGTGTAGCCCGTGGCGCCCTCGCCGTCAGCCCCGCCATCGTGCACGGCATGCTCGCCGGGATCGGCGTCACCATCGCCGTGGCCCAGCTGCACATCATGCTCGGCGGCACACCGCAGAGCTCGGTGCCCGACAACCTCCGCGCACTGCCCGCCCAGTTGGCGGACATGCGCCCCGCATCGGTGTCGGTGAGCGTACTGACCCTGGCGCTGCTGCTGCTCTGGCCGAGACTGCCCGGCCGGGCCGGGCGCCTGCTGCGCAAGGTCCCGGCCGCGCTCGTCGCCGTCGCCGGAGCCACCGCGGCCGCCGCCCTCGCCGGTCTGCGCCTGCCCGAGGTCGACCTGCCGTCCTGGAGCAATCACGCCTTGGCCGGGCTGCCCGAGGGCCCCGTGCTCGGCCTTGTCGCCGCCGTGCTCACGACGACGCTGGTGTGCAGCGTGCAGTCGCTGCTCGGCGCGGTGGCCGTGGACAAGCTGGTGGCCGGCCGTCCGGGCCTGTCCGCCCGCGTCGGCCGCTCCGATCTCGACCGCGAACTGCTCGGGCAGGGCGCCGCCAACATCGTCTCCGGATCGCTCGGCGGGCTGCCCATCGCCGGTGTCGCGGTGCGCAGTTCGGCGAATGTGCACGCGGGTGCGGTGAGCCGGAACTCGACGATGCTGCACGGCGTTCTCGTAGTGATCGCCACGCTGCTGATGGTCCCGATCCTGGAGTTCATCCCGCTCGCCTCGCTCGCCGCCCTGGTGATGGCCGTCGGCATCCAGATGGTGTCCCTGAACCACATCCGCACGGTGACGCGCCACCGAGAGGTGTGGGTCTACGCCGTCACGACCCTGGGCGTGGTCTTCCTCGGCGTCCTGCAGGGCGTGGCGCTGGGGGGCGCGATGGCCGTCGGCGTCGCCCTGCACCGCCTCACCCGCACCCGCATCACGCACGAGGAGAGGGAAGGAGTCCATCACGTACACGTCCGAGGGCAGTTGACGTTCCTCGCGGTGCCTCGGCTCAGCCGGGCCCTGCATCTCGTGCCCCACGGCGCCGACACCGTCGTCGAGCTGGACGGGTCGTTCATGGACCACGCGGCGTACGAGACGTTGCAGGACTGGCGGAAGACGCACACCTCGCAGGGCGGCACCGTGGAGATCAGCGGCCGTCATTCCGGCATCCGCATCACCGAGCCACGGGACTTCACCGGCTGCCGCTGCCGGCCCTGGACGCCCTGGCGCAACCACCAGTGCGACCGCGCCCGGTCCGCTCCGCTCCTCGGGAACGACCCGGACGGCAACGACGGGACGGACCGCTGCGAGCCGGACCCGCCCGGCACCGGCGGAGGAGGCAGCGGGCATGACCTGGCGCGTGGCATCAGTGCGTTCCAGCGCAACACCGCACCCCTGGTGCGCGGCGAGCTGGCCCGGCTGGCGCGTGAGGGGCAGCGGCCTTCGCAGCTCTTCCTGACCTGCGCCGACTCCCGGCTGGTCACGTCAATGATCACCTCCAGTGGCCCGGGCGATCTGTTCGTCGTGCGCAACGTGGGCAACCTCGTGCCGCGTCCGGGCGAAGAGAGCGGCGACGACTCGGTGGCCGCCGCGATCGAGTACGCCGTGGAGGTGCTGCGGGTGCGGCACATCACGGTGTGCGGGCACTCGGGGTGCGGCGCCATGCAGGCCCTGCTCGACTCCGAGCCCGACGGCGAGCGGACACCGCTGAAGCGGTGGCTGCGGCACGGACTGCCGAGCCTGGAGCGCATGGCCGACGACCGCCTGCTCTGGGGCCGGCTGGCCGACCGGGCCCCCGCGGACGCGGTCGAGCAGCTCTGCCTGACCAACGTCGTCCAGCAGCTGGAGCACCTGCGCGCCCACGAGCCGGTGGCACGGGCCCTTGAGGAGGGCACGTTGGAGCTGCACGGCATGTACTTCCACGTGGGCGAGGCCGAGGCGTACCTGCTCACCGAGGCGGAGACCGGTGGCGTCTTCGATCGCGTACGGGAGGCGAACGTGACGGCGTGAGCCGGGCGCCTGCCCGGGGGTGCGGCTTCGTGGCTCGCGGGGCCGCTCCCCCGGCCGTCTTGGCGCTGACGCCCGACGAGCCGCCGGAGACCCGCGCCCGGGCCCTGCGCAGGGCCCGGGCGGCGTGCGAGCGCCCGGTACGGCCTTCTCGTCCCGTCGCGGCTCGGGCGAGGCACCACACGCACTGAACTTTCCCTGGTCGGCGTCCGTGGGTACGGATGACCCCGGTCCCCGAAAACACCGCCTGACAGGTCTAAACCAATCGGCGGTCGGCCCTTGTCATCGCACCCTCGGGTCTGATGAGCTGTGGCCTGGGACACAACGGACACCCTGGGAAAGGCAGATGCCGTGAGCAATGAAAGCCTGGCCAACCTCCTGAGCAAGGAGATGGGACAGTGAGCGAGAGTCCTTCCCTCTCCAACCTGCTGAAGGAGGAGCGACGCTTCGCGCCGCCCGCTGACCTGGCCGCGAACGCCAATGTCACGGCGGAGGCGTATGAACAGGCCAAGGCTGACAGGCTCGGCTTCTGGGCCGAGCAGGCCCGTCGGCTGACCTGGGCCAAGGAGCCCACCGAGACCCTCGACTGGTCGAACCCGCCGTTCGCCAAGTGGTTCAAGGACGGCGAACTCAACGTCGCCTACAACTGCGTCGACCGGCATGTGGAGGCCGGGCACGGCGACCGCGTCGCCATCCACTTCGAGGGCGAGCCCGGCGACAGCCGCGCCCTCACCTACGCCGAGCTCAAGGACGAGGTGTCCAAGGCCGCCAACGCCCTGCTGGAGCTGGGAGTCCAGGCCGGGGACCGGGTCGCGGTCTACATGCCGATGATCCCCGAGACGGCGATCGCGATGCTGGCCTGCGCGCGGATCGGTGCCGCCCACTCGGTCGTCTTCGGCGGCTTCTCCTCGGACGCGCTCGCCACCCGCATCCAGGACGCCGACGCCCGTGTGGTGATCACCTCCGACGGCGGCTACCGGCGCGGCAAGCCGTCCGCGCTGAAGCCGGCCGTGGACGAGGCCGTCGAGAAGGCGGGCAACGTCGAGCACGTCCTGGTCGTGCGCCGCACGGGCCAGGAGGTCGCCTTCGCCGAGGGCCGCGACGTGTGGTGGCACGACCTCGTCGGGCGGCAGAGCGCGGAGCACGCGCCGCAGGCGTTCAACGCCGAGCACCCGCTGTTCATCCTCTACACCTCGGGCACCACCGGTAAGCCGAAGGGCATCCTGCACACCTCCGGCGGCTACCTCACCCAGACCGCCTACACCCACCACGCCGTCTTCGACCTCAAGCCGGAGACCGACGTCTACTGGTGCACCGCCGACGTCGGCTGGGTCACCGGCCACTCGTACATCGTCTACGGCCCGCTCGCCAACGGCGCGACGCAGGTCATGTACGAGGGCACGCCCGACACCCCGCACCAGGGCCGCTTCTGGGAGATCGTCCAGAAGTACGGCGTGACGATCCTCTACACCGCGCCGACCGCGATCCGTACGTTCATGAAGTGGGGCGACGACATCCCCGCCAAGTTCGACCTGTCCAGCCTGCGCGTGCTGGGCTCGGTGGGCGAACCGATCAACCCCGAGGCGTGGATCTGGTACCGCAAGAACATCGGCGGCGACCGCACCCCGATCGTCGACACCTGGTGGCAGACCGAGACCGGCGCGATGATGATCACCCCGCTGCCGGGCGTGACCGCGACCAAGCCGGGCTCCGCGCAGACGCCGCTGCCCGGCATCTCCGCCACGGTCGTCGACGACGAGGCCAATGAGGTGCCCGACGGCGGTGGCGGCTACCTGGTCCTGACCGAGCCGTGGCCGTCGATGCTGCGCACCATCTGGGGCGACGACCAGCGGTTCATCGACACGTACTGGTCGCGCTTCGAGGGCAAGTACTTCGCCGGTGACGGCGCCAAGAAGGACGACGACGGCGACATCTGGCTGCTCGGCCGGGTCGACGACGTCATGCTCGTCTCCGGGCACAACATCTCCACCACCGAGGTCGAGTCCGCTCTCGTCTCCCACCCGTCGGTCGCCGAGGCGGCCGTGGTCGGCGCGGCGGACGAGACGACGGGGCAGGCGATCGTCGCGTTCGTGATCCTGCGCGGCACGGCCTCCGAGACCGAGACCCTGGTCGACGAGCTGCGCGCCCACGTCGGCAACGCCCTCGGCCCGATCGCCAAGCCCAAGCGGGTCCTGCCCGTGGCCGAGCTGCCCAAGACGCGTTCCGGCAAGATCATGCGCCGCCTGCTGCGGGACGTCGCCGAGAACCGCCAGCTCGGTGACGTCACCACGCTGACGGACTCCACAGTCATGGACCTCATCCAGGCGAAGCTGCCCGCCGCGCCCAGCGAGGACTGATCACGGCACAGGCATAGCGCAGCGGACGAGGGGGCACCCGGCGGTCGGCACGCCGAGTGCCCCCTCGGCACACCCGGTGATGATCACCGGGGTGCGTTCGGCCACATGTTTACCTAGACTAAGAAAAACAACTGCTTCATGGTGCGCCGGGAAGTCTGGTCGGCATGTGCTCAGTCCTGCCCACCGACCGGAGGTCTCCCACGTGCCCGCCCCCCGCCCCTCCACGCCCCGCAAGGTCCTCGACCGGCTTTCCCTTCCTGAGCGGACCTACGTGGCGGACGCGCTGCGTACCGAGACCGTAGGCGGGGTGCTGCTGCTCGCCGCCGCGGTCACCGCGCTGCTCTGGGCGAACATCCCCGCGCTGCGCGAGAGCTACGAGAGCGTCTCCCACTTCCACCTGGGCCCCGCCGCCCTCGGCCTGGACCTGTCGGTCGCGCACTGGGCCGCCGACGGGCTGCTCGCGATCTTCTTCTTCGTCGCCGGCATCGAGCTCAAGCGCGAGCTCGTCGCGGGGGATCTGCGCGACCCCAAGGCCGCCGCGCTGCCGGTCGCCGCCGCGCTGTGCGGGATGGCCGTACCGGCGCTCGTCTACGTCGTCACCAACGTCACCGGCGGCGGTTCCCTGGCCGGCTGGGCCGTGCCCACCGCGACCGACATCGCCTTCGCGCTGGCCGTGCTCGCGGTCATCGGCACGTCACTGCCGAGTGCGCTGCGGGCCTTCCTGCTCACGCTCGCCGTCGTCGACGACCTCTTCGCGATCCTGATCATCGCGGTGTTCTTCACCGACCAACTGAACTTCGCCGCGCTCGGCGGCGCCGTCGTGGGTCTGGCCGTCTTCTGGCTGCTGCTGCGCAAGGGCGTACGCGGCTGGTACGTGTACGTGCCGCTCGCGCTGGTCGTCTGGGCGCTGATGTACAACAGCGGCATCCACGCCACCATCGCCGGTGTCGCCATGGGCCTCATGCTGCGCTGCCACCGCCACGAGGGCGAGGCCCACTCCCCCGGCGAACACATCGAGCACCTCGTACGGCCCCTGTCGGCGGGGCTGGCCGTGCCACTGTTCGCGCTGTTCAGCGCGGGTGTCTCCGTCTCCGGCGGCGCGCTCGTCGACGTGTTCACCAAGCCGGAGACCCTCGGTGTCGTCCTCGGGCTGGTGCTCGGCAAGACGTTCGGCATCTTCGGCGGGACGTGGCTGACGGCCCGTTTCACCAAGGCCTCGCTCAGCGACGATCTCGCCTGGGGGGACGTGCTCGCGGTGTCGAGTCTCGCCGGCATCGGCTTCACCGTCTCGCTGCTCATCGGCGAACTCGCCTTCGAGGGCGACCAGACGATGACCGGCGAGGTCAAGGCCGCCGTGCTGCTGGGCTCGCTCATCGCCGCGACACTCGCGACGGTCCTGCTGAAGATACGCAACGCCAAGTACCGCCGGCTGTGGGAGAACGAGGAGCGGGACGAGGACGCCGACGGCATCCCGGACGTCTACGAGGAGGACGATCCGGCGTACCACCTGCGGCTGGCCGACGTCTACGACCGCAAGGCCGCCGAACACCGCCGGATCGCCCGGGAGAAGGCAGACGCGCGGCAGGGGCTTGCCGAAGTACCGGGCGGGGCAGGCGAGGACCACGACCGTCGGGCATGATCTGACGAGACGGTACAAAAGACGGGACCGTGACGCAGTCAGGCCGTACACAGTGGGACGACTGTGGCGGGTCAGGCAGAGGCAGCGGAAATCGGACCGTACGCAGAAGAGGGAGACCGCGATGAGCGCACCCGACGGCAGCCCGGTCGGCGCCGAACGCAGCATCGGCCAGCTGTTCGCCTCGGCGACGGCGGAAATGTCGGCGCTGGTGCACGACGAGATCGCGCTGGCGAAGGCGCAGCTCAAGCAGGACGTCAAGCGCGGTGCGACCAGCGGCGGCGCCTTCTCGTTGGCCGGCGCGGTGCTGGTGTTCTCGCTGCCGATGCTGAACTTCGCGCTGGCGTACGGCATCCGCACCTGGACGGACTGGAACCTCGCGGTCTGCTTCCTGCTGTCCTTCGCGGCGAACGTGCTGGTCGCGCTGGTCCTCGCGCTGATCGGCGTGGTCTTCGCGAAGAAGGCGAAGAAGGGCAAGGGCCCGCAGAAGGTCGCCGCGTCGATGAAGCAGAGCGCGGTCGTCCTGCAGAAGGCGAAGCCGCACCCGCGTCCCGAGCTCGCGCAGGACCGGGTGCCCGAGGCCATCGAGGCTGTGGCACGCTCGTCGTCATGACGGACCCAGCCCCTCCTCCCGCACAACCGGCTTCGGCCGTCCTGCTCGACGTCCCCGGCGGGAGGCAGGTGAGCCACCGCGACGTCGCCGCCAACGGCGCCCGTTTCCACATCGCGGAGCTGGGCGACGGGCCGCTGGTGCTGCTGCTGCACGGCTTCCCGCAGTTCTGGTGGACGTGGCGGCACCAGCTGGTGGCGCTCGCCGACGCGGGCTTCAGGGCCGTGGCCATGGACCTGCGGGGCGTCGGGGGCAGCGACCGCACGCCGCGCGGCTACGACCCCGCCAACCTCGCGCTCGACGTCACCGGCGTCATCCGCTCCCTCGGCGAGCCGGACGCCGCGCTGGTCGGCCACGACCTGGGCGGCTACCTCGCCTGGACGGCCGCCACGATGCGCCCCAAGCTGGTGCGGCGGCTGGCGGTGGCGTCCATGCCGCATCCGCGGCGCTGGCGCTCGGCCATGCTGAGAGACGTCAAGCAGACCCGCGCCGGTTCACACATCTGGGGGTTCCAGCGGCCCTGGATCCCGGAGCGGCAGCTCACCGCCGACGACGGGGCGCTCGTGGCCGAGCTGATCCAGGACTGGTCCGGCCCGCGCCCGCCGGAGGACGAGGCGCTGGAGAACTACCGCCGGGCCATGTGCATCCCCTCCGCCGCGCACTGCGCGGTCGAGCCGTACCGCTGGATGGTGCGCTCCCTGGCCCGCCCGGACGGCATCCAGTTCAACCGCCGGATGAAGCGGCCCGTGCGGGTGCCGACGCTCCATCTGCACGGCTCGCTCGACCCCGTGATGCGCACGCGCAGCGCGGCCGGATCCGGCGAGTACGTCGAAGCCCCGTACCGCTGGCGCCTGTTCGACGGTCTCGGCCACTTCCCGCACGAGGAGGACCCGGTCGCGTTCTCCTCGGAGCTCATCAACTGGCTGCGGGATCCCGAACCCGATCGGTGACCGGGGTTCCCGAAGCGACCGGTGACCGGACCCGCGAATCTCCCGATCACATCGGTGACCGCCCGACCCCGCCCCGCGTCCGCACCTGAACACTTGTCCTACGAACGGCCACTTGCCCGGCGCATAGGCCAATTGGACGCCCCGGGGGCGGTTATGGACCATGAGGCGGGGGCACACGTCGGGGTATGGGCTGGACGCACGACTACAGTGACGCAACCCGCAATCGCCGCTCGGCGAGCGGTACGAACCCCCACCGGCGAAGCGGTGCACCGCAGATGGCGACCGCCGACCCCAGGGTGGGTATCCCGCGCATCCTCCGCCGCCGGGCCCGCTGGGTCTCCGTGCGTCTGCGCCCCACACGCGACTGAGGCGCCACTCGCGCGAGTGACGCCCCGGCCGGCTCGCTTCAGGGCCGCCCCTAGAGGGCGCAGCTGTCGCTGTCCACCTGCTGGTTGGCGGTGCGCCCCTGGGTGATGTCCTCCTGGATCTCGTCCACGGTCAGCGCGTATCCCGTCTCGGCGTCGTCGAGGGACTTGGCGAAGACCACGCCGTAGACCTTGCCCTCGGGCGTGAGCAGCGGGCCGCCGGAGTTGCCTTGGCGGACGGTCGCGAAGAGGGAGTAGACGTCGCGGCGGACCGTGCCGCGGTGGTAGATGTCCGGGCCGTTGGCCGTGATGCGGCCTCGCACGCGCGCGGCCCGCACGTCGTACGCCCCGTTCTCCGGGAAGCCCGCGACGATCGCGCCGTCGCCGCTGCTCGCGTCCTTCTCGGTGAACCGCAGCACGGGCGCCTTGAGATCCGGCACGTCCAGGACGGCGATGTCGCGCCGCCAGTCGTAGAGCACGACCTCGGCGTCGTACTTCCGGCCCTCGCCGCCTATCTGCACGGTCGGCTCGTCGACGCCGCCCACCACGTGCGCGTTGGTCATGACCCGGCGGTCGGCGAAGACGAAGCCGGTGCCCTCCAGGACCTTGCCGCAGCTCGGGGCGGTGCCCATCACCTTGACGATGGAACGCTGGGCGCGGGTGGCCACCGGGTTGTTCGCCAGGGCCGGGTCCGGGGGCTGGACGTCGGTGATCGGCTCGTTCGAGAACGGACTGAAGACCTGCGGGAAGCCGTTCTGCGCGAGGACCGAGGAGAAGTCCGCGAACCACGTGGCAGCCTGTTCGGGCAGCGCCTGGGAGACGCCCAGCAGCACCTTGGAGTTGCGGACCTCCTTGCCGAGCGTCGGCAGCGTGGTGCCCGCGAGGGCGGAGCCGATCAGCCAGGCGACCAGGAGCATCGCCACGACGTTGACCAGGGCGCCGCCGGTGGCGTCGAGGGCCCGGGCCGGAGTCCAGGTGATGTGCCGGCGCAGCTTGTTGCCGAGGTGGGTGGTGAGGGCCTGGCCGACGGAGGCGCAGACGATGACGACGACGACCGCGACGACGGCGGCGGTCGTGCTCACCTCCGCGTTGTCCGTCAGCGCGTCCCAGATGACCGGCAGCACGTAGACCGCGACGAGGCCGCCGCCCAGGAAGCCGATCACCGACAGGATGCCGACGACGAACCCTTGGCGGTACCCCACGACCGCGAACCACACAGCGGCGACCAGCAGCAAGATGTCCAGCACGTTCACGGAGGCCACCCTGTCATGCGCGCCAGTCGAGCGGGACCTGCTTCTCGCGGTCCCAGGGCCGCTCCCAGCCCGCGAAGTGCAGCAGCCGGTCGATGATTCCGGCCGTGAAACCCCAGACAAGGGCCGATTCGACCAGAAATGCCGGACCTCGGTGGCCCCTGGGGTGGACGGCGGTGGCCCGGTTGGCGGGATCCGTGAGATCCGCCACGGGGACGGTGAAGACCCTGGCGGTCTCGTTCGGATCGACCACCCCCACCGGGCTGGGCTCGCGCCACCAGCCCAGCACCGGTGTGACGACGAAGCCGCTGACCGGGATGTACAGCCGGGGCAGGACGCCGAAGAGCTGCACGCCCGAGGGGTCGAGGCCGGTCTCCTCCTCCGCCTCGCGCAGAGCGGCCCGCAGCGGGCCGTCGCCGCGCGGGTCGCCGTCCTCGGGGTCGAGGGCGCCGCCCGGGAAGGAGGGCTGGCCGGCATGCGAGCGCAGGGAGTGCGCGCGCTCCATGAGCAGCAGCTCCGGTCCGCGCTCGCCCTCACCGAAGAGGATCAGCACGGCGGACTGCCGCCCGGCGCCGTCCTCCGGCGGCAGGAAGCGGCTCAGCTGCCGCGGCCGGACCGTCTCCATGGCGCGCACCACCGGGTCCAGCCAGCCGGGCAGCCCCTCCTTGCTCACCGTCACCGGCCCGCCCTGTGTGTCGCTCGCCCGCGTCATCGCAACCCCCGTCGTCCTGCCGCTTCCAACGCCCGGCGACCGCGAGATCGTTCCGCGAACGGCCGCGATCCACTGATCGGGGAGCTCGCCCGGAGGCCCAGACGGGCGCACGAGCCACGCGAGCGCGCCCCCGGGCCCTCCAAGGTCCGCGGCGGTTCCGGAGCGCAGCTCATCCGGCCCCCAGCGGTGGCGCCGGTTTGCCGCCCGCGTCCAGATACGCCTGCGGGGGCCTCAGGCGCTGGCCCGGGAAGCCGCCCTTCTCGTACTTGAGAAGCTTCTTCGCCTTCTCCGGGTCGGTCTCTCCCTCGCCGTACGCCGGGCACAGCGGGGCGATCGGGCAGGCGCCGCACGCGGGCTTGCGGGCATGGCAGATGCGGCGGCCGTGCCAGATCACGTGGTGCGAGAGGTCCGTCCAGTCGCTCTTCGGGAACAGCGCGCCGATGGCGGCCTCGATCTTGTCCGGGTCCGTCTCGGCGGTCCACTGCCAGCGCCGCACCAGGCGCTGGAAGTGCGTGTCGACGGTGATGCCGGGGCGCCCGAAGGCGTTGCCGAGCACGACGAAGGCGGTCTTACGGCCGACGCCGGGCAGCTTGACGAGGTCCTCCAGCCGGCCGGGCACCTCGCCGCCGAAGTCCTCCGTCAGGGCCTTCGACAGCCCTATCACCGACTTCGTCTTGGCCCGGAAGAAGCCGCACGGGCGGAGGATCTCCTCCACCTCCTCCGGGTTGGCGGCGGCGAGGTCCTCGGGGGTGGGGTACTTGGCGAACAGCGCCGGGGTCGTCTGGTTGACGCGCAGGTCGGTGGTCTGCGCGGAGAGCACCGTGGCGACGACGAGTTGGAAGGGGTTGTCGAAGTCCAGCTCGGGGTGGGCGTACGGATAGACCTCGGCGAGCTCGCGGTTGATCCGGCGGGCCCGGCGGACCAGGGCCGTACGCGATTCGTCGCTCGGCGGGCGGACGACGGTCTTGGCAGGGGCGGTGCCCTTCAGCCGGGCGGTGGCCTTCTTGGGCGCGACCGTGACCTTCTTGACCGCCGGGGCCTTCTTCACAGCCGGTGTCTTCTTCACAGCCGGCGTCTTCTTCGCTGCCGTCGCCTTCTTCGCGGCACGGGCCTTGTCCGCTGCCGTGGAGGCGACCTTCTTCGCAGGAGCCGCCTTCTTCGCGGATGCCTTCCCACTCCCCGTCCCCGCCTTCTTGGCAGGCGCCTTCCCGGCCGGCGTCGACCTGCTTGGAGGCGCCGCCCCCTCTGCCGCTTTCGCCGTATTCCTACCGCCATCGGGGCTCTGTTCGCCCACAGCGGAATCGCGACGTACAACCACCCGCGCAGCCCCCTCGGCCTGTGCTCTCACCGGCGATTTGGACACCCGGCCAGCCTAAGGCCCGGCGCCGACATCCGCCCCGGCCCCTGAAGATCGGCGCCCAATCGGACCCCTGCCGCGTACCCCGGGACACCTGTACGGCATCCTTGTGACAGATCACACTGTTTGGACTGTCCGGCAAAATGGGCACCACAGTGCCTTGATACAAGGGGGATCAAGGTCCCCTGAGCAGGTCGACAAGGAGAGAACTCGTGGACGACGTTCTGCGGCGCAATCCGCTCTTCGCGGCGCTCGATGACGAGCAGGCCGCGGAGCTCCGCGCCTCCATGAGTGAGGTGACCCTCGCCCGCGGTGACTCGCTGTTCCACGAAGGCGACCCGGGTGACCGCCTGTACGTGGTCACGGAGGGCAAGGTCAAGCTCCACCGCACGTCCCCCGACGGCCGCGAGAACATGCTGGCCGTGGTCGGCCCCGGCGAGCTGATCGGCGAGCTGTCGCTGTTCGACCCGGGCCCGCGCACCGCGACCGCCACGGCGCTGACCGAGGTGAAGCTGCTCGGCCTCGGCCACGGCGACCTCCAGCCCTGGCTGAACGCCCGCCCCGAGGTGGCCACGGCGCTTCTGCGTGCCGTCGCGCGCCGGCTGCGCAAGACCAACGACGCGATGTCCGACCTCGTCTTCTCGGATGTCCCGGGCCGTGTCGCCCGCGCCCTGCTGGACCTGTCGCGCCGGTTCGGCGTGCAGTCCGAGGAGGGCATCCACGTCGTCCACGACCTCACGCAGGAGGAGCTGGCCCAGCTGGTCGGCGCCTCCCGGGAGACGGTCAACAAGGCCCTGGCGGACTTCGCCCAGCGCGGCTGGCTCCGCCTGGAGGCCCGCGCGGTGATCCTCCTGGACGTCGAACGCCTCGCCAAGCGCTCGCGCTGACACGCGCCCGTCCGTCCGTCATCGGGCCCTTTCCCTTCACGGGACGGGGCCCGACATCGTCAAGGGACCCGAAAACCAGCCCCCCAGGGGCCCTGCTCGCGCCACAGTGACCGCATGACCGGCAGCACTGTCCACCGCCCGGGACTCGACGCGCAGGGCTTCTTCACCCGGGAGGGCTCCCTCGCGCGCGTGCCCCACACGTTCCGCCCGGTCGTCTCCGCGGCGCGGGACCGGCTGGCCGACGTGTTCGGGCCCCGGCTGCACAGCGCGTACCTCTACGGGTCGATACCGCGCGGCACCGCGCGTGCGGGCCGCAGCGATCTGGACCTGCTGCTCGCCCTGCACGAGGAGCCGACCGGGGCGGACCGGGACGCCGCCCGGGCGCTCGGCGCGGCACTGGACGAGGAGTTCGATTAGATCGACGGGCACGGCACCCTGCTGTTCAGCCGGGCGCGGCTGCTGAGCGACCTGGAGAGGTACGACCTGGGGTGGTTCGTCGCCTGCCTGTGCACACCGCTGCTGGGCAGGACCTGGCCACCTGCCTGCCGCGTTACCGCCCCGACACGGTGCTGGCCCGCGAGACCAACGGCGACCTGGCCCTGCTCCTCCCGCTCTGGCGCCGGCGGATCGCCGAGGCGGACGACACGGAGGAGGCCCGCCGGCCCCTGGTCCGCTTCATGTCCCGGCATCTGGTCCGTGCGGGCTTCACGCTCGTCATGCCCCGCTGGAACGGCTGGACCAGCGACCTGCGTGAGATGGCCGAGTCTTCGCCGGGTACTACCCCGAGCGCGCCGAGCAGATGCGGTCCGCGGCCGACTTGGGGCGGGAGCCGACCGGCGACACGGCCGTACTCGCGTCGTACGCCGACGATCTCGGGCCCTGGCTCGCCGGGGAGTACGCGCGCGTGCACGGCAGCAAGGCGCCGCGGCCCTGAACGGCCCCGGGTCTAGATGAGACCGTGCTCCTCCAGGTAGTCCAGTTGCGCCCGGACCGACAGTTCCGCCGCCGGCCACAGGGAGCGGTCCACGTCCGCGTAGACGTGGGCGACGACCTCGGCCGGGGTGCGGTGACCGTCCTCCACGGCCGTTTCCACCTGGGCGAGGCGGGTGGCGCGGTGGGCGAGGTAGTACTCGACGGCGCCCTGGGCGTCCTCCAGGACCGGGCCGTGGCCCGGCAGGACGGTGCGGACGCCGTCGTCGACCGTGAGGGACCTGAGGCGGCGCAGGGAGTCCAGGTAGTCGCCGAGGCGGCCGTCGGGGTGGGCCACGACCGTCGTGCCGCGGCCGAGGATCGTGTCGCCGGTGAGGACGGCCCGGTCCGCCGGGAGGTGGAAGGAGAGGGAGTCGGCGGTGTGGCCGGGGGTCGGCACGACCCGCAGTTCGAGGCCGCCGGTGGTGATCACGTCTCCAGCGGCCAGCCCCTCGTCGCCCAGCCGCAGTGCCGGATCGAGGGCACGCACGCGCGTGCCGGTCAGGTCGGCGAACCGGGCGGCGCCCTCCGCGTGGTCGGGGTGGCCGTGAGTGAGCAGGGTGAGGGCGACGCGCTTGCCGGCCTGTTCGGCGATGGCGACGACCCGGCGCAGGTGCCCGTCGTCCAGCGGGCCCGGGTCGACCACGACGGCGAGGTCCGAGTCCGGCTCGGAGAGGATCCAGGTGTTCGTGCCGTCCAGGGTCATCACCGACGGGTTGGGGGCCAGGACGTTGACGGCCCGCGGGGTGGCGGGCCCCGAGAGGACCCCGCCACGCGGCTGGCCGGGAAGGGCTGCTGCGTCCGTCATGTGGTGGCTCCACCGGTCGGGGCGGTCGGGATGTGCTTGGTGAACTCTTCGTGGCCCGGCCAGGAGAGCACGATCTCGCCGTCCACCAGGCGGGCGGTGGCCAGGACGGGCGTGAGGTCCCGTCCCGGGGCGGCCGCGAGCGCCTGGGAGGCGCTCTCGTACGCCGTCAGCCGGCGCAGGGTCGCGATGGTCGGCGGCATCATCAGCAGCTCGCCCTTGTCGTAGCCGGCCGCCGCCTCGCGCGGGGAGATCCACACCGCGCGGTCGGCCTCCGTGGAGGCGTTGCGCGTGCGCTGCCCCTCGGGAAGGGCGGCCACGAAGAACCAGGTGTCGTAGCGGCGGGCCTCGAACTCGGGGGTGATCCAGCGGGTCCAGGCGCCGAGCAGGTCGGAGCGCAGGACCAGGCCGCGGCGGTCCAGGAACTCCGCGAAGGACAGGTCCCGGTCTACCAGGGCGGCCCGGTCGGCCTCCCAGTCGGCGCAGGTGGTGTCGCCGACGACCGAGTCGGGCGCCGGACCGGCGAGCAGCACCCCCGCCTCCTCGTACGTCTCCCGTACGGCCGCGCAGACGATCGCCTGGGCCGCCGTCTCGTCGACGCCGAGCCGGTCCGCCCACCACGCGCGCGTGGGGCCGGCCCAGCGGACGTGGTGGTCGTCGTCGCGCGGATCGACACCGCCGCCGGGATAGGCGTACGCGCCTCCGGCGAAGGCCATGGAGGCGCGTCTGCGCAGCATGTGGACGGCGGGGCCGCTGCCGGTGTCCTTCAGGAGCATGACGGTCGCCGCGCGCTTCGGGGTCACCGGGGTGAGGGTGCCGGCCGCGAGTGCGCGGATGCGGTCCGGCCACTCCGGGGGGTACCACTGACCGTTCGCCATGGGCGCGAGGCTATCCCGTGACGGGCGGATGTTCGAGTGACCCCGGGGAAGGATTCCGCAGCTGGGGCCGCGGAAAGGGCCCTACGCGAGTTCCACCTGGATCTCGACCTCCACGGGCGCGTCCAGCGGCAGCACCGCCACGCCCACCGCGCTGCGCGCGTGCACGCCCTTGTCGCCGAGGACCTCGCCGAGCAGCTCGCTGGCACCGTTGAGCACCGCCGGCTGGCCGGTGAAGTCCGGGGCCGAGGCCACGAAACCGACGACCTTCACCACTCGGGCGACGCGGTCCAGGTCACCGGCGACGGACTTGACGGCGGCCAGGGCGTTCAGCGCACACGTGCGTGCCAGCTCCTTGGCCTCCTCCGGGGTGACCTCCGCACCGACCTTGCCGGTGACCGGAAGCTTGCCGTCCACCATCGGGAGCTGCCCGGCGGTGTAGACGTACGGGCCGGACTGCACGGCCGGCTGGTACGCGGCGAGCGGCGGGACCACGTCGGGCAGGCTCAGGCCGAGCTCGGCCAGCTTTGCCTCGACGGCGCCCACTACTGCTTCTCCCGCTTCAGGTAGGCCACGAGCTGCTCGGGGTTGTTCGGCCCGGGCACGACCTGGACGAGCTCCCAGCCGTCCTCGCCCCAGGTGTCCAGAATCTGCTTCGTGGCGTGGACGAGCAGCGGCACGGTTGCGTATTCCCACTTGGTCATGCGGCCGACTCTAGCCGCTGCCGGACAGGGGTCACGCGGCGGCCGCGGCCACCGTCACCGGCCGACCCCGGCCACGGTTGTCCACAGCCTCCCGCGTAGCCCGGGCGCGGACTGGTTAGGCTCGAATACGTGAGCAGGCTCCAGGTCGTCAGCGGCAAGGGCGGTACCGGCAAGACCACGGTGGCCGCCGCCCTAGCGCTGGCCCTCGCCACGGAGGGGAAGCGGACGCTTCTCGTCGAGGTCGAGGGCCGGCAGGGCATCGCGCAGCTCTTCGAGACCGAAGCGCTGCCTTATGAGGAGCGGAAGATCGCCGTCGCTCCCGGGGGCGGGGAGGTGTACGCACTGGCCATCGACCCCGAACAGGCCCTTCTGGACTACCTCCAGATGTTCTACAAACTGGGCAGCGCCGGACGGGCCCTCAAGAAGCTCGGCGCGATCGACTTCGCCACCACCATCGCGCCCGGTCTGAGGGACGTCCTCCTGACCGGCAAGGCGTGCGAGGCGGTGCGGCGCAAGGAGCGCAGCGGGCGCTTCACGTACGACCACGTCGTCATGGACGCCCCGCCGACCGGGCGCATCACGCGCTTCCTGAACGTCAACGACGAGGTCGCGGGGCTGGCCAAGATCGGCCCGATACACAATCAGGCCCAGGCGGTGATGCGGGTGCTGAAGTCGCCGGGGACGGCGGTTCACCTGGTGACGCTGCTGGAGGAGATGCCCGTCCAGGAGACCGCGGACGGCATCACCGAGCTGCGCTCGGCCCGGCTGCCCGTGGGGCGGATCATCGTGAACATGGTGCGGCCGGAGGTGTTGGACGCGGCCGACCTGGAACTCGTACGGACGGCCCCGCGTTCCACTGTCGCGCGGTCGCTGTCGTCCGCCGGGCTCGGCGGGGCGCGGCGCGGGGGGCACGCCGAGCGGCTGGTGGACCCCTTGCTCACGCAGGCCGAGGAGTACGCCGAGCGGTACACGCTGGAGCACGAGCAGCGTGCGGTCCTCGCCGAGCTGGGCCTGCCGCTGCACGAACTGCCGCTGTTCGCCGAGGGCATGGACCTGGCGGGGCTGTACGAGTTGGCCCGCGAGCTGCGCGAGCAGGGCGTGTCATGAGCCGGGGCACACAGGCAAGGTCGGTCCCGAGTCGGAAGCAGGGGATGTCATGAGTCGTCCGGACCCGGCCCACCCGCACGATCCGGCCCGTCACCGCCTGCCCCCCTCGCGTCTGCTCGACATCGATCCGCTGCTGCAGGACCCGAAGACGCGGATCGTGGTCTGCTGCGGCTCGGGCGGGGTCGGCAAGACCACGACCGCGGCGGCCCTCGGCCTGCGCGCGGCCGAGCGGGGCCGCAAGGTCGTCGTCCTCACCATCGACCCGGCCCGCCGGCTCGCCCAGTCCATGGGCATCGACTCCCTCGACAACACCCCGCGCCGGGTGAAGGGCATCGACGACTCCGCGGGCGGCGAACTGCACGCGATGATGCTCGACATGAAGCGGACCTTCGACGAGATCGTCGAGGCGCACGCGGATCCCGAGCGGGCGGCCGCGATCCTGGGCAACCCCTTCTACCAGTCGCTCTCGGCGGGCTTCGCGGGCACGCAGGAGTACATGGCGATGGAGAAGCTCGGGCAGCTGCGGGCCCGTGACGAGTGGGACCTGATCGTCGTCGACACCCCGCCGTCCCGCTCGGCGCTGGACTTCCTGGACGCGCCCAAGCGGCTCGGGTCGTTCCTGGACGGGCGACTGATCCGGCTGCTGACCGCACCGGCGAAGCTGGGCGGCCGCGCCGGCATGAAGTTCCTGAACGTCGGGATGTCGATGATGACCGGCACCCTCGGCAAGCTGCTCGGCGGTCAGCTCCTCAAGGACGTCCAGACGTTCGTGTCCGCGATGGACACGACGTTCGGCGGCTTCCGCACCCGCGCGGACGCGACGTACAAGCTGCTCCAGGCGCCCGGGACGGCGTTCCTCGTGGTCGCGGCCCCGGAGCGGGACGCGCTGCGCGAGGCCGCCTACTTCGTGGAACGCCTGGCCGCGGAGGACATGCCGCTCGCCGGTCTGGTGCTCAACCGGGTGCACCGCAGCGGCGCCGACGGGCTGTCGGCCGAGCGGGCCCTCGCCGCGGCGGAAAATCTTGAAGAGCCCCGCATTGTGGATCAGGACGGCGGGAAAGCAGTACTTCGTAACTCCCCCGACACAGACGACAGTTCAGACTCTCCCACGTCCGGAACACCAGCTCATGCCGCTGCCCCGGCTTCCGACGGTGGCTCCCCCGCCGAGGACACCGCGCACGCCGAGCGGTCCGTCGACCAGCTCACGGCAGGCCTGCTGAGGCTCCACGCCGACCGTATGCAGCTGCTCTCCCGTGAGCAGCGCACGCGTGACCGCTTCACCGCGCTCCACCCCGAGGTGGCCGTGACCGAAGTGGCCGCGCTGCCCGGCGATGTGCACGACCTCGCGGGACTGCGCGACATCGGCGACCGGCTCGCGACCAACGGGCACGAGCTGCCCCACCCGGTCGGGACACCCGGGACGGGATCCGCGCCGGAGGCCAGTGCCTGAGGGCTGCCGGCTGCCCGGCGATGGCGAAGGGCCCGAGCAGGGCCCTCGACCCCCGGAGCTCCCCGGTGGGAACTCCTCAGCTCACCGCCGCGTAGTTCTCGTAGACCTCGTCGTCGTCGAGAGGCACGACACCGCACCCCCGCTCGTACTCCGTACGCGCCGTCTCCAGCAGCCGGCGCCAGGAGGTCACGGTGGGACGCCTGCGCAGCAGTGCGCGGCGCTCCCGCTCCGTCATTCCTCCCCACACGCCGAACTCGACGCGGTTGTCCAGCGCGTCGGCCAGGCACTCCGTGCGCACCGGGCATCCGGTACACACCGCCTTGGCCCTGTTCTGCGCCGCTCCTTGAACGAACAGTTCATCCGGATCGGTAGTGCGGCAGGCCGCCTGCGCACTCCAGTCGACTACCCAGCCCATACCGGCGCCGTCCTCTCCCGAATCGAGGCTCCCCCACGGCGGCAGCGGCATATGCACCGCCGCCAGTTGAGGACGTTACGGAAGGTGGGCACAGCGCAACACCCCCTTCGGGCCCAATCTTGAATGGCCCGAACGGACTATGGGTAAGCGGCAGATCACCCGGGGGAGTGAGGTGGCGACATACGCAACCTTCCCGTCAAACCGGGACAGTTCAGTTGCGCTACAACGGACGCCGCGTGACACACAAGGCGGATTCGGACACTGCCCCACCAAAAAAGTCGGGGACGCCCGGAACGCTTCGGGGTCGCCGGACGTATTGATACGTGGCCTCACTGTTGTGACAGTCGAGAGCAGCTTAGGCCAAGGCATATACGCCTGTCCGGCGAATGAGAACGTAGGCTGCCCTCATGCCAAAGAAGCGCTCGGGCGGTGGTCTGTCTCCCACGCAGCAGGCCGCGAAGTTCCTCGGTGTCAGTGTCCTCGCGGGAGCCGTGCTGGCCGGCATCGCGCTGCCCGCGGTGGGCGCGCTGGGGCTGGCGGCGAAGGGATCGGTCGAGAGCTTCGACGAACTCCCGGCCAACATGAAGACCCCGCCGCTGAGTCAGCGCACCACGATCCTCGACGCCGAGGGCGGCCAGATCGCCACGGTGTACTCGCGCGACCGCACGGTGGTCCCCCTCAAGGACATCTCGCCGTACATGCAGAAGGCGATCGTCGCGATCGAGGACTCGCGCTTCTACCAGCACGGCGCGGTCGACCTGAAGGGCGTCCTGCGCGCCCTCAACAAGAACGCGCGGACCGGCGAAGTCTCCGAAGGCGCCTCGACCCTGACGCAGCAGTACGTGAAGAACGTCTTCGTCGAGGAGGCCGGCGACGACCCGACGAAGGTCGCGCAGGCCACCCAGCAGACCATCGGCCGCAAGATCCGCGAGCTCAAGTACGCGATCCAGGTCGAGGAGGAGCTCGGGAAGAAGAAGATCCTCGAGAACTACCTGAACATCACCTTCTTCGGCCAGCAGGCCTACGGCGTCGAGGCCGCGGCCCAGCGCTACTTCTCCAAGTCCGCCAAGGACCTGAACATCCAGGAGGCGGCCCTCCTCGCCGGCATCGTCCAGTCGCCCAGCCGGTACGACCCGGTCAACGACGAGGCGGAGGCCACCAAGCGGCGCAACATCGTGCTGCGGCGCATGGCCGACGTCGGCGACATCTCCCGGGCGCAGGCCGCGGAGGCGATGAAGGCGCCGCTGGGCCTGAAGGTCAGCAAGCCCAAGAACGGTTGCATCACGGCGACCAAGGGCGCGGGCTTCTTCTGCGATTACGTGCGCGAGGTCTTCCTGAACGACCCGGTCTTCGGCAAGACCAAGGAGCAGCGCGCGACGATCTGGAACCAGGGCGGCCTCACCGTCCGCACCACCATGGACCCCCAGGCCCAGAACGCGGCACAGACGTCCATCAAGGACCACGTCTACAAGAGCGACGAGGTGGCCACCGCCGCCACCATCGTCCAGCCCGGCACCGGCAAGATCCTCGCCATGGGCCAGTCGCGTCCGTACGGCGTCGACATCAAGAAGGGCGAGACGACCCTCAACCTGTCCGTCGACGGCGACATGGGCGGCGGCATGGGCTACCAGCCCGGTTCGACGTTCAAGCCGATCGTGGCCGCCGCGGCCCTCGAGGACGGCATGCCGGCGAACAAGGTGTACTCCTCGCCGTACCAGATGGCGTACCCGAGCCCGGTCGCGGAATGTGACGGCAAGCAGTGGGTGAACGACCGGGACAACCCGGCCAGGCTCGAGAACGAGAACGAGTCGGAGGTCGGCCCGTACGACATGAAGGAAGCGACCGCCAAGTCGGTCAACACCTACTACGTGCAGATGATCAGCGACATCGGTATCTGCCCGGTCACGACGATGGCGAAGAAGATGGGCGTCGAGCGGGCCGACGGCCGCAAGATGGACCAGGCTCCGTCCATCGCCCTCGGCACCCAGGAGATGTCCCCGCTGACCATGGCCAACGCGTACGCGGCCTTCGCCTCGCGCGGCATGTACTGCACGCCGGTCGCCATCGAGTCGGTCAGCCAGCGGGTCGGTGACAAGACGAAGTCGCTCGCGGTTCCGAAGTCGACCTGCTCGCGGGCCATGTCGGAGAAGACCGCAGACACGATCAACGCGCTGCTGAAGGGCGTCGTCGAGGACGGCACGGGTTCGAAGGCGGGCCTCGGCAGCCGCCCCAGCGCCGGCAAGACCGGTACGACGGACGAGCGCTACGCGGCCTGGTTCGTGGGCTACACCCCGAACATGGCCGGCGCGGTGTGGGTCGGCGACCCGGCGCACGAGCGGAAGATGGTGAACATCACCATCGGCGGCCGGGGGCACAGCAAGGTCTTCGGTGGGGAGGTTCCCGGTCCGATCTGGCGCGACATGATGTCCGGTGCGCTGGAGGGCAAGCCGGTCGAGAACTTCAACGACGTCCACATCCCCAGCGGCATCGACCGTGACCGCGGCGACGGCAACGGCAACGGCAACGGCAACGAGGACGACCGCGACGAGGGGGACAACGGTGGTGGCGACGGCTTCATCGGCGGTCTGGTCGGCGGCAACGACGGCGGCGGGGGCGGCGCCCCCTTCCCGACACCTTCCTTCTCCGTCCCGGAGGGCTTCTTCCGGGGGCAGGGCAACGGGGGCGGAAACGGCAACGGCGGGCGGTCCGGCTGAACCGCCGGTGTGACCGAACGGGGGCGGCCCCCTCCTGCCCGTACAGGCAGGAGGGGGCCGCCCCCGTTTGCTGAGGAGGTCAGCCGGCCAGCAGCTTCTTCACGACGGCGGCGACGCGGCCGCCCTCGGCCTGCCCGGCCACCTTCGGGTTCACGATCTTCATGACCGCGCCCATGGCCCGCGGCCCCTCCGCACCGGCCGCCTTGGCCTCCTCGACGGCCTGGGCCACGATCTGCTGGAGTTCCGCGTCGGACAGCTGCTTGGGCAGGTAGCCGGCGAGCACCTCGCCCTCCGCCTTCTCCCGCTCGGCCTGCTCGGCACGACCACCCTGCGCGAAGGCCTCGGCCGCCTCACGCCGCTTCTTCGCCTCCCGCGTGATCACCTTCTGGACCTCGTCGTCGGAGAGCTCGCGCTTCTCCTTGCCCGCGACCTCCTCCTTGGTGATCGCGGCGAGCGTCAGCCGGAGCGTCGAGGAGCGGAGCTCGTCGCGCTCCTTGATCGCGGCGTTGAGGTCTTCCTGCAGCTTCGACTTGAGCGTGGTCATGGCGTCGATTGTCGCAGGTGCGGAAGGGAAGACGCCCCTCGATTTGCGGGGCGGTCGTTCATCGGCTCCCGCCCTCAGCCGAAGAGGACGAGGAAGAACTGGCACCTGACCGGGTGGATGAGCGACCGGTCGTGACCGACGCCGGTGGCCTCGTCGGCCCGGAAGGCGTTCCTGAAGGGCCGGTGCGCCAGGGGCTTCGGGCACCGCCGGGGGCGGACCACCGGCACGGTCTGACACGATGGGTCGTATGCGCGCGCGATACGGAGTCCCCATGGGAATAGCGGCGGCCGGCGCCGCCGGTCTGTTGTACGCCGCGGGCTTCGAAGCCCGCTCCTTCCGCCTCCGCCGGGTGACGGTCCCGGTCCTGCCCGCAGGGATACGCCCCCTGCGCGTGCTTCAGGTCTCCGACATCCACATGGTCGGCGGCCAGCGCAAGAAGCAACGCTGGCTGCGCTCCCTGGCCGGCCTGCGCCCCGACTTCGTGATCAACACGGGCGACAACCTGTCCGACCCGGAGGGCGTCCCGGAGGTCCTGGACGCGCTCGGCCCCCTGATGGAGTTCCCGGGCGCGTACGTCTTCGGCTCCAACGACTACTACGGCCCCAAGCTGCGCAATCCGGCCCGCTACCTGATGGAGAAGGCCCAGGGCCGCCACGGCCTGAACGGCAACCCGCCGGCCGAGGGCGTGGTGCACAACCCGTGGGAGGACCTGCGGGACGGTTTCGACGCGGCGGGCTGGCTCAACCTGACCAACACGCGCGGCACGCTCAAGATCGAAGGCGTCTCGGTGGAGTTCACGGGCCTGGACGACCCGCACATCAAGAGGGACCGCTACGAGCAGGTGGCCGGCGGCCCGTCCGACACCGCGGACTTCTCGATGGGCGTCGTCCACGCCCCGTACCTGCGCACCCTGGACGCCTTCGCGGCCGACGCCTACCCCCTGATCCTGGCCGGCCACACGCACGGCGGCCAGCTGTGCGTCCCCTTCTACGGCGCCCTGGTCACCAACTGCGACCTGGACACGGAGCGGGTGAAGGGCCTGTCCACACACACATCGAAGGGCCGTACGTCGTACCTGCACGTGTCGGCGGGATGCGGGACGAACCGCTACACCCCGGTACGGTTCGCATGCCCGCCGGAGGCCACGTTGCTGACGCTGGTGGGGCGGGAGTAGGCGAGGCCGGCGGCTCCGGCCGCTCACAGACGGGTCTCAGCGGGATCTGAGCCGGGTCGACGGGGGCAACGAGCCGGGCGGGCGGGGGTAACCAGCCGAGCCGACGGGGGTAACCAGCCGGGTCGACGGGGGCAACGAGCCGGACGGGTGGGCGGGGCTAACCAGCCGGGTGGGCGGGGGTAACCCACACAGCCCGGCCCGGATCGCCCCCTATGTCCGCTTCTGTCAGCGTAGGGGGCATGACAGCCCCGATACCCAGGGACATCCCGGAGCTCCCCGCGATTCCGGGCAAGCCCGCGCTGAAGCCGTCCCCCGTCCCCGCCGCGGCCGTCGTCACCCCGGTCCGCCGCCCCACGGCCACGGTCTTCCGTCTGCTGATCGCCCTCACGGCGGCCGCCGGCGTGACGCTCGAGCTGCTCCTCGGCGACCCGTCCCGGGTACTGGGCCACTTCGCGGTCCAGAGCAACATCCTGCTGGCCCTGGTCATGACCCTGTCGGCCCGCCGTGCGTGGACGGCCAGCCGCCCACTGCCGGGTGCCCTGGTGGGCGCGACGCTGCTCTACGTCGTGATCGCGGCAGCGGTGCACCACCTGCTCATGGCGAACGAGGCCAGCCCCTTCTCCCTCATGGGCGGGGCCGCGGCACCGACGGGCTGGCAGGCCCTCGCCCACGGCGCACTTCACATCGCGACCCCGATCGCAGCGGTACTGGACTGGCTCCTGCTCACGGCCCCCGGCCTCCTGCACCTGCGCCAGGCCGGCACATGGCTCCTCTACCCCCTCACCTACCTGGCCTTCTCCCTGGCCAGAGGCGAACTGCTCCTCCCGGGCACCCCCGACCGCTACCTCTACCCCTTCCTGAACGTCGACCAGGACGGCTACAAGCGCGCCCTCGGCAACGCTTGCCTGCTGGGCCTGTCCTTCTACGCCCTGGCCGTCCTCCTGGTGGCCCTGGACCACACCCGCCCGAACCCCATCCGCCACCGCGGGAAAACCGGATTTCGTCTCCAGCCACCGGTGGGCTAAAGTAAACGTCGTCGCCGCGACAGCAGCGACATCGGGGTGTAGCGCAGCTTGGCAGCGCGCTTCGTTCGGGACGAAGAGGTCGTGGGTTCAAATCCCGCCACCCCGACAGTGAAACACCAGGTCAGGAACCTACTCACCGTGAGTGGGTTCCTGACCTGTTTCGTTTGCGTGTCTATCTGCGTGACTAAAGGTTGTCCCGTTATTGGCTCTGGGGACGTCGGGGCGGTGGGGAGACGTGGGGGCCGGCCGGTCAGGCGGTACGGGCGCGGTTGTGGAGGCGGGCGACGCCGAGTATGTCGGTGGCGACGCCGTCGCCGTGCAGCATTGATGTCCCCCTGCGACCGGCTGAGGGGACCGCAGGGGGACAGATTGTGGTCTGCATACGTTCGCTTCGGCGCAGCGGAGTCGATCCGGGGCCGCCTACCGCGCGGGGTCGGTCATTCGCCGAGGCCCTGGCCAAACCCGCCGTCCACCGGCAGTTCCACACCAGTGGTGAAGGTGGCCTCGACAGCCAGATACAGCGCGGCGGCGGCGATCTCCTCCACGGTGCCTCCTCGGCCCATCGGCGTGGAGGCGTTGCCCTGTTCGACGAACTCGGCGCGTTGCTCGTCGGTCAGTTCGGCGACGCCCATGGTGGGGGTGAGGATGAACCCGGGGGCGATCGCGTTGACGCGGATCTTGCGGGGGAGCAGCTCGGCGGCGAGCACTTTGGTGAAGGCGGCGACGGCCTCCTTGGCCCCGGAGTAGGCGCTGAGACCGGGGAAGATCTGGTCGTTGGAGACGGTGGTGAACACGACCGAGCCGCCCTCAGACACCAGCGGCGCCAGCCGCTGGACGGTGAAGAAGGCGCCCTTGGCGTTGACGTCGAAGATGCGGTCCCACGATTCCTCGGTGACCTCTTCGAGCGTCTGGAACTCGGCGATGCCCTGGTTGACGAACAGGTAGTCGATGTGGCCGAGACGGTCGGCGACCTGATCTCCGAGGGCGGCGATGGCGATGGTGTCAGTGGCGTCGGAGCGCACCGGGTGGGCCAGTGGGGTGTCGAGCGCCGCTTGGGCCTCGGCGAGTCGCTGGTCACTGCGCCCGGTGTACATCACCTCGGCGCCGCGGTCGGTTAAGGCCCGGACGATGGCCCGGCCCATACCGATGGTCCCGCCGGTGACCACGGCCTTCTTACCCGCCAGGGCCTTCGGATCGATGGTGGGAGATTCCTGGGTGCTGTGAGTCGTTGCCATGGCGGCTAAGCTAAACCTTGACATTGATGTCAGAGTCAAACTTCTGTGCCGGGAGTCACATGTTCATCGGCGAGCTGTCGAGGCGGACCGGCGTCAGCACCAGGAGCCTTCGGTACTACGAGCAGCAAGGGCTGCTGCGACCGCAGCGGCGAGCCAGCGGCTACCGCGAGTTCGACGAGTCCGATGTGGCCACCGTGCGCCGGGTGCGGATCCTGCTTGCGGCCGGGCTGAATACCGACCTGATCCGGGAGGTGCTGCCCTGCATGGCCGACGAGGGAGCCATCCTGGCGCCAACATGCGAGGAAATGGCCCAGGACCTCAAGCACGAACGCGAGCGCCTGAGCCGCTCCATCGAACAGCTCCAAGCCGCCCATGCCATGCTCGGCTCGATCATCCACGCAGGCGAAGCGATCACCGCCCGAGTCGGCCGCAACGAATAGGGACGCGACTCCACAGCGGACGCCTCCACAACCTCGCCGGCACCATCTGACCGACCCCGACGCCTCCGGCGTTGCCTCGCGCTGCCGCCCAAACCAATAACGGGACAGCCTTTAGCGCTCCTGATCGCGCTTGAAGATGCCGTCCATGACCACGGCCCCGGTCTGGATCACGGGTCGGATCTACTTCGGTAAACCTCCTCGGTCACGGCCGTGCCGGAGTGGCCGACGAGCCGAGAGATCTCCTCCAGTGGGACGCCACGGTCGGACAGCAGCGACACGAAGCTGTGCCGGAGCTCCCGAGGCGTCCACTCGTCGGCGTTGATCCCCTCGGCGTCCTTGAGCCCCTGGCGGAAGGCGCGCCGCACGTTGGTCGCGTCGAGCGGCTTGCCGACGGCCGACGAGAAGACCAAGCCGTGTTCCTCCCAGCTATCGCCAGCGGCGAGCCGCTCCCAGCCCTGGTCCTCGAACTGCTGCCACAGGACCTCGACACAACGCGCCAGCAGAGCGAGTGTCGCCGGGACTTCCGGGTCTTGGTGTCCCCGCCTCGCCGGACCGAGCGCCACACAGCGATATGCGGGGGCTGCGGCGGATCGGCGTACGGCCTTCCCTTCAGGAAGACGTGGTCCCAGGTGAGTGCCCGCAGCTCCTCGGTACGGGCCCCGGTCAGCAGGGCGACGACGATATACGCGTGCATCGAGGTCCCCTCGGCCGCTTTGAGGACCGCCTCAGCCTGGGCGAAGGTGAGCGCCTTGGACGGCCGTCCCGGCTGGCCCTGAGGTACCGAGCACAGCTCGACGACGTTGCGCTTCACCTTGTCGCGCGCCATGGCCCGCTTGACCGAGCGGTTCAGGCAGGAGTGGATCGCCTCCAGCGTGCGGGTGCTGAGGGTCTTGGCCTTGGCAGCCAGCCAGCGGTCGACGTCTTCCGCACTGAGGTCGCGGAGCTTTCGGGCGCCCAGAGCGGGGATGACGTGGTTCTGGCTGAGGATGGTGCAATTCTCGACAGTACCCGGGTCACGACCCGCCAGGCCGTAGGCAAGCCAGTCGTTCACGGCGTCGGCGACGGTGTAGCCCGTGAGCGCGATCGCGAGACCATCCTCGTGGTCCCGCAATACCTCCTTGAGCTTGTTCTTCGCCTCTGTCTTGGTCTTGCCACTCCCCCGCTGCACAATTCGCTTGCCGCTCGGGTCGAAGCCGAGGTTCGCCGTGGCGATCCAACGCTGTCTCTTCTCGTCCCAGTGGAGCCCACCGTCACCGCGGCTGCGTCGCTTGGTCATCAGGCGGCCTCCTCCAACTGGTGCTGGATGAAGTCGCGTACGGCCTCGGCAGGTATCCGGCGGGCTCCGTCGATCTTTATGGAGGCCAGCCGGTGCGTACGTATCAGGTCGTAGACCTTGGAGCGTCCGACTTTGAGCCGCGTCATGACGTCCGACACCGTCAGCAGTTCAGGGGTGGCAGTGGTCATGCTGCGGCTCCTTCCTGGGCGAGTTGGTCGCGTAGGGCTTCGCGGGCGGTTTCGCGGTTGAGCTGTAGGTCGCGGGCGATGGTGGCGGCGAGGGCGGATTCGCCGGGGGTGTGGCCGTGTCCGGCGTACTGCCAGTCGGCCAGGACCAGGACGGTGTCCGGCTCCCGGTCGTCCAGGCCGAGGGCGGCGTGTTCCTGGGCCGCGCGGTAGTCGGCGCGGACCCGGCGCAGGGTGCCGAGGGTGGTGGAGTAGCGGCGGGATTTGGAGGAGAAGTGGCCGCGGAAGCCGAGCATGTGTGCCCAGGCCCACAGGCGCCGGTCGGGGTAGAGCGGGTCGAGCTGCTTGCAGGCCTCGATGAGGCGGCGGGTGTGGTCGGGGACCTGGTGGCGGTCGAGTTCGGAGAGTTCGCCGATGCGGCGGTCGAGGGTGCCGGTGTTCTCGGCGGCCTTGGTGGCGTACTTGGCCACGTAGGAGGCGACGGCCTGTTCGGTGATGTCAGAGCCGTCGCCGAAGGCCTTCACGGGCCTCACGTCGAGCTGGGTGCCCCAGCGGAAGGTGCGGGCGGGCTGGTCTTCGGTGGCCGGGACGGAGACCGAGGTGTAGGAGTGCGCGGCAGCTGCACGGATCGCCTCGGCGAGGAGATCGACCGTCGCCCAGGACGGCGGGGCCGTTTCCGGTCCGTCGGGGCCGTCGATGCGGATCACGGCGTGGAAGTGCAGGGCGCCGCGCTTCTGGAACTCGGCGACCTTGCCGTAGGAGAGCCGGGCGCACTCTTTCAGCTCGCGCTGAGTGATGCCGGCGCGGGCGGCGATCTCTCGGCGGAGCCGGTTGGTGAAGCGCTGCCAGAGCTGCCCGGCGTGGTTGTTGAACAGCACAGCCCCCGCGTAGTCGTACGTCGCCGGGTCCAGGGCGGTGCCCAGTTCCGGGGCGTCTGGGGCGTGGTGGGTGCCGCAGCGGCATGCGCCGTGGTCGGGCCGGTTGTGAACACGACGGTGATGGTCTGCAGGTGGCCGTGCCGGTCGCGGCCGCCGGTGGTGATGGCGGCGGAGGCGTGACCGTCGCAGTTCGGGCAGATACGGGGCGAGGTCGTGGTGCGGTCGGTCATGCTGGGGGTTCCTTCCGGTTGTGAGATCGGACAGGGGCGCGGCTCCCGGGCGGCGGATGCTTGGCGGTTGAGGCCGCCCGGCGGCCGGTCAGCGGCGTTTGGCGTCGGCGTTGATCAGGGAGCGGATCACCAGGGCGCAGATGGCGAGCGAGGCGCCGGTGATGGCGACGGCCAGGAGCATGGAGACCAGGACGGCGCCGACGACCAGGACCACGGCGGTGCCGACGCCGACGAGGGCGAGGGCCGTGCCGGGGGTGAGCTGCACCGTCGGCCGAGACGGCGCGGGGGCCGGGGCCACCGGGGCGGGCTGCGGTGTCTGAGCGGCCGGGACGATGGTGGTCGGCTCGACCACGGCGGGCGGGCTGACGTGGCCGGTCGGCGTGGGCATGGTCGGGATCTTCGGGCGGAACATCGGCGGTTCTCCCTTCCGGGGGCGGTTACTTGATGAAGGTGTCGATGGCGGGGCCAGGACGCTGTCGGCGAGGAGGAAGCCGCCGAGCAGCAGGACGGCGATGAGCCAGGCGGGCGGGCGGATGAGCTTGACGCCGAGGTAGCCGACGACGAGCAGCGCGAGCCAGAGTGGTACTTCCATGGCGGAGGCCTCCTAGCGGACCTTGCAGCGGTGGGTGCGGGCAGCGAGCTGGGCGGCGGACTGTCTGGAGTAGTCGGAGGACCAGCCGCACCGGTCGGCGGTGCACACGGCGGCGTACTTGGTCTGGCCGTGGCGGTCGCGGTGGGTGCCGATCTGCACCGGCCCGATCCGCATCACGGAGTGGAAGTGGTCACGAGCGGGCATGTCAGTCGGTCTCCTCTCGGGTCAGGGCCGGGTCGGGGAAGGCGGCGCGGATACCGGCGGCGGTGGCCGGGTCGGCGGTGCGGCGGGCGGCTTCCTCGGCGAGCAGGTACGCGAGGAAGGGCCGGTTCGCGGCGGCCATCTCGTGGGCGGCGTTGAGGTGGTCGGCGGCGGTCAGGTCGGCCGGATCACTGGTCATGGCGTATCTCCCTTCGATGTCAGGCGAGTTGGGCGGCGATGGCGTCGGCGAGCTGGGGCGGGACGCCCAGGCGGGCGCGCAGGGTGTCGGCATCGATCGGCGTACCGGTACGGGCGTGGTGGTCGTCGGCGACCTTTCGGGCGTGGTCGACCAGCGCGGCCGGGACCGGCACAGCCGGAGCAGCGGCGACCGGGGCAGGCTCTGCAGGAGCGGGCTCGGCAGCCGGGAGGGCCGGGGTGTCGTCGACCGCCGGAACCGACTCAGGCTCTGGTTCGGTCTCGGTGACCGGCTCAGGGTCCGGCTCGGTGACCGGGGCTGCGGGTGCCGGCGGTTCCGGAACCTGCTCGGTGGTGGAGTGGGCGAGGAGGGTGCCGCCCATGAAGGCCAGGGCGGGCCAGGCGGCGACCAGGATGCGCAGCCAGGCCGGGACGTCAGTCAGGTCGAGGAGTCCGGCGGTGGCGACGTTGGCGCCGAGCGAAGCAACAAGGGCGATCACGAACCAGCACCAGGCCAGCCGTGAGGGGCCGTCCGAGCGGAGTCGGCGCCAGGCAGCGACCAAAAGCAGGTCGACGCTGATCGGGTAGGCCCAGGCTTTCCAGCCGTCCTGTCCGGCAGCGGCGGCGAGGTCGTGGAGGTGGGCGAAGGACAGCGCCCCGGCGATGACGGCCTGGACCAGGACGGCGTCGACGCGGAGAGCGGGGCGGGCCATCACGGCTCCTTCCTGTGATGTGGCATGGCGGGGGTAGGGACCTGGCGCGAAGCGGTCACGCCGACCGGTGGAGCAGGGGAAGGTCAGGCGGTGGCGGGAGCTGTCTTGGACAGCGGCACCCGGGCCGAGGGCAGTGAGCCAGTCGCGGGCCGGTATGCGGCCAGGGCAGGCACGTCGGGAGTGCGGTCGGCGTGCCTGTTGCAGACGTTCACGGCCTGGCGCAGCGAGGTGTGCGGGGCGCGGATGCGGTGCCAGCCCCCGGTCGAGTCACCGGCGATGGCCAGCCCACGTGTCTCGGCGGGGATCTGGATGGCGGCTAGGACGGCGTCCGGGGCGATGTCGCCGAAGGCCATGTTCGCGGAGGTTTCGTCGTTGACGCGGTGGGCGGTTCGTCCGGTGAGCTGGGCGCGGAGCATGGTGATGCCCTTGCCGAGTTCGGAGCCGAAACGCTGCCCGCAGATCTCCAGGTAGATGCCGGCCGCGCGACCGAGCTGGGCGAGACGCACGAGGGCGGTGATGATCCGGTCCCGGCGCTTCGCCTCCTCCCTCGAAGCGAACAGGGCGAGTTCGGCGACCTCGTCGACCAGGACCACGACCGGGACCGGTCGGATGTCCTCGGGCAGGTCCCAGATGTCGGCGGCGATCTCCGCATCCGGCACCGCGACACTGATGCGCTGCTCCGCCCGGATCAGCTGATACACCTCCTCCATGTGAGACACCAGCGCCTCCAGCAGCACAAGGGCGGTATCAGGGCTGTCGGCCAGGGCGGAGAACCGGCGGGCCAGCGGGAACAGCTCGACGCCTTGCTTGCAGTCGATGCCGACCAAGGCGACGTCCATCGGGGCGAGCCCGGCGACCAGGTTGCGCTGGTAGACGGATTTGCCGGACTCCGTCGAGCCCAGGGTCAGGCCGTGCGGGACGGCGCGGTAGTCGCGGTAGTGCACCGAGCCGTCCTCCCGCAACGCGACCGGAACCCGCATCGGACGCGTGTCGGTCTTGGCAGGCATCTGGACCTGCTTGAGCACGTCGTAGCCGGTCATCCGCACCTCGACGACACCGGAGCGGACCTCTCGGGAGGTCACGCCGTACATCCCGAAGGAGTGCCGCAGCCGGTCCGTCGCCGCCGACACGTCGAACGCGTCCTGTCCCGGTCGGAGCTTGAGCCGCAGGACCAGGCCGGTCCGGGTGGGCCGCAGCCGCAGGATGCGCGGCACACGGGACTCCGGAACCGGCCGGTGGGCCACCCGGGCCAGAGCCAGCCGCCAGCGCGAAGGCGGAACGGTGAGCCCGCAGGCGTCCATGACCGAGGCGTAGCGCACCAGGACCCGCACGGTCGCGACGATGACCCCGAAGGTCAGCCAGTACCAGGCGGGGCGCCGCCACCGCAGGAGACCCGCAGCAGCGACGACCACAACCACAGCGACCATGAACCAGGTCATGATCAGGCCGCCTCGGACGCCGAGCCGGTGGCGGCCAGCGAGGTCACGGCGACCGCACGGAACGCGATCCCGTGGCGCTTCTGGCCGTTGAACTCGTTCTCCCACGCCGAGGCGACCAGGCCGGTCAGCGCGACCGGGGTGCCCATAGTCAGCTCCTCGGAGACGCCGGGCTGCGGGACGGTGAGCTTGAGGATCTCCACCTCATCCGGCGTGGAGAACATGACCTCCACGGTCATCAGCGTGACGCCGTCCTTGTCGGTGGCGATCTCACCGGTGCGGCGGTCCTTGACCTTCGGCTGCGGAGCCTTGGCGACCATCACGGTGGCGTTGGCGGTGTCGACGGGAATCTGACGCATGGTCTGTCTCCTGATTTTGGAGGGCTGTTCGAACCGACGGAACGCCGGTGAGATCAGGAGACCGCGAGAGGCAGTGGACGTATCACGGTCCGTTTGGACGTTTAGGGACGTCTGAGTCATCGTCAAAACGTCCCCCACACGTCCTATGGAAGGACAGCCATGGCGAACGAGCGTCTGCGCGCGGCAATTTCAGCGAAGGGCGAGACCATCCAGTCCCTGGCTCAGCACGTTGGGGTCGACCCCAAGAGCGTGGAACGCTGGATCACGACCAACCGCACACCGCACCGGGGACACCGCTGGAAGGCCGCGAGCTTCCTCGGCGCCGATGAGGTCTACCTGTGGCCCACCGTCGAGAAGCAGGCCGAGTCCGCCAGCACGTCCGAGCTGATCACGTACTACCCCCACCGGGGCGCGGTCCCGGCAGCGCTGTGGTCATCGCTGATCGAAAAGGCGAAGGACCAGGTGGACATCCTCGTGTACGCGGGGCTGTTCCTCTTCGACAACCACCCCGACCTGCCGGACCAGTTGGCGGAGAAGGCCAAGGCTGGGGCCCAGGTTCGGGTCCTGCTTGGCGACCCCGACTGCGAGATGGTCCGCCAGCGCGGTGAAGAGGAAGGCATAGGGGGCGACCTGGCCGCACGTGCCCGAACCACGCGGCGCTACCTCGAACCGGCCATGACGACGCCCGGGGTAGAAGTCCGGTTACACGACACGATCCTCTACAACTCGATCTACCGGTTCGATGACGACGTCCTGGTGAACCCGCACGTACTCGGAGCACCCGCCGGGCAGAACCCCGTGCTGCACTTCCGCTACATCCCGGGCGCCCGCACGTTCCGGCACTACATGCGCAGCTTCGACTACACCTGGGAGCGCGGCCGACCCGCATAGGCAAGCGGCGACACGTTGGATACCCGGGCTGCGGGCGCCGGCGGAACCGACGCCTGGTCTCCAGCCGACGATGAGCGTGCGACGCTGGAGTCATGGCCCGAGTCGACTACTTCAACGATCCGAACGCGCCGAAGGCGAACAGCATCGTGCCATCCGTAACCGCGGTGGCCCTCAACGACGCCGGGGAAGTACTGCTGATCCACAAGACGGACAACGACCTATGGGCCCTGCCCGGCGGCGGAGTCGACGTCGGCGAGTCGGCACCCGATGCCGCCGTGCGGGAGACCAAGGAAGAGACCGGATTCGACGTCGAGGTGACGGGCCTGGTCGGCACCTACACCAACCCGGCTCACGTCATGGCGTACGACGACGGCGAGGTACGCCAACAGTTCTCGATCTGCTTCCGAGCACGCATCGTCGGCGGCGAGCTGCGCACGAGCAGCGAGAGTAAGGAAGTGGCGTTCGTGCATCCCAGTCGGCTGGACAGCCTGAACATCCATCCGTCGATGCGGATGCGGGTCGATCACGGCCTGAGTGACCGGCCTGAGCCCTATGTCGGTTGATCGTCTCGACCACTAAAGCTGATCTAGGCAGTCCCCAGAGGAACCAGGTGGCGAGGCCGCATGATGAGGCCTCGCCACCCTCACCAGAGAGAGTGAGTATGGGAGACATGACCGCTAAGGCGCGGGTGGCGGATCTTGTCATCGCGTACGCGGCCCTGGTCGACGCGACCAACGCGTGCGACGCCCTGGACGAGGTGGTGGTGGCCGCCGACAGTTGGGCTTCAGCCACGGATCTCCTCCGCGCCTGCGGCTACCTCAAGGTCCCCAGGCGGGCCATGAGCAAGAAGATCCCGGCAGAGGCAGTCGAAGCAGCCCTCACCAATCCCGGAACGGTTTTCCGGAAGCGCTTCATGGCGGACACACCGTGGACACCCGCCGCCAAGTGAGAGTAAGGCCCTCCAAGAACCTTGGACTCATTCATCTAGGCGAGCGAGCGTCCGCCCGACAGCGGCGCCGAGGTACGGCCGCGCCTTGCTGATGGCGTTGTGTACCTCGCTACCCGGCTCGTACCGCTCCAAGATCTCATCAATGCGGCTGTCGAAGACGAAGGACTGTCCGGCCGGGCCGGTCGTCATGTCCGCGTAGATCAGCGCGTCCAGGACCGGAGAGTCCTCTCGGTCGTACACGGCCAACTCGGCGGTCAGGCCGCGCTGCTCAGCCTCGTACACAGCACCGGAGTGGTGAGCGACCAGGCGCACGAGCCGGGATGGCGCACCAAGCGTCTCCAGATACCGCGCACCGTCGAGGGGATGAAATCCCGTCTCTCGCAGTTCTGGCGCGTAGCCGATGTCATGCAGCCACGCGGCAGCGACGAGCAGATCACGATCATCCTCGGACACTGCCGCCGACGCTTCGCGGGCACGAGCCGCAACGGCCTGAGTGTGCAGCCAGCGATTCCCGAGGGGAGGCAACAGCGACTCGGCCAGCTCGGCCGCTCCTTGAGGCGTGTCTAGAGCAGAGGACATAGATCGCACGGTAGCCCAGTGGGCAGGCAGCCGACAGCCCCGGACCAGTCCAGGGATCTTTGTCTAGTCCCAGGTGATGTTTGACGTTCTGGTCCCAGCTGATGCTTGACGGTGGGCCTAGACAACATCGGAAACCTTGTAGGGCTTGTTCGCTTTCACGTTGCGGACGGGGATGTCAGTGGTTCGCTGGATGACGCGGGCCTGACCGTCCAGTTCCACGGTGATCGTCGACTCCGACACGTGCATGATCACGGTTTGCCCCGCGCAGGGTCGGCCGAGGTGGATGACCTGTCGGCAGACCATGACCGTGCCGACCGCGCTGACCCGCCGCTGGACACGGGCCGGCTCCACCCGGGGCCGGGGCGGCGGGCCTGCGGGCCGCAGGCCGTGCAACCTCTGCACCTCCTCGCTGGTGAGCGGGTTGGGCCGCACTCGCAGCAGCTCCCTCGAGGACGGGTCGAAGAACGACAGCGTGGCCTCGTCGATGCGGACGCTCACCCGGCGCCCGCCCAGGATCTCCGCCGCCAGCACCTGGCGCCCGCCCAGACCCACCAGCCCGTGCTTGTTCACCATCCGGTCCACCTCGAACGCAGCACCGTCACCCGCCGGCAGCGGCGACGGCCCTGCCGCACGCCCACCCCGGGCCGCCAGCTGAGCCAGATCCGCCACCGACAGGTGCGACCGCACCGACTTGACCCGCGCCCCAGCGATCAGTAGATGAATCACCTGCGTGTCGGCCCAGAACGTCACCGTCAGCCCCGAGCGGGCCGGGCCCAGCCAGAACTGCTTGCCCGCGACCTGCAGATTCCCACTCGCAGGCACCACCCGCTCGAACTCCACCGGCCCGCCATGCTCCACCGGCAGGTGGCCAACCGGCTCCTGATCCGACAGCTCGGGCATGGCCGCGACCGGCTCAGCCGACTCCGCGGCCGGGGCCACCTCCGCCGGGGCCGTCCGCTGCTGCGGGACGAGCGCGAGGACCCCGGGCACCTTCAGGCCGAGCACCGCCCGCTCCTGCTCCGGGACAGGCGTGAACCGGTCCGAGGGGCTCTGCATCTGAAGCGCCTGATGCGGCCGGACGGAGTTGTAAATCCTCCACCCACGCATCCAGCGCCTGCTGAGCCGCCTCAACGCTCTCGAACACACCGCAGTCGTCGAGGAGTTCACGCCGCAGCGTCTGATGGAACCGCTCGACCTTGCCCGTCGTGGTCGGCGACGCCGGCTGGGTGAGGCGGTGCGCGATGCCGTTCTCCCGGCAGATCCGGTCGAACAACACCTCACCCCCCTGCCCGAACCGGTCGGTGAACTACTTCCCGTTGTCCGTCAGCACCTCCTCCGGCACCCCGAACCTCTGTATAGCCCGGGCGAACGCCGCACACACCGCTCGCCCGGTCGCCCGCTCGACCACCGAGGCGATCACGCAATACCGGGAATGATCATCCACACCCGTCACGACCTTGGCCTCGGTCAACTCCCCGGTCACCGGGTCGACCAGCATCACGCCGCCGACGATGTCCATCTGCCACAACTGCATCGCACTGTCCCGCTGCCAGCGCTTGTAATCGGACCGCTTCCGGCGCCGAACCCCCGGCTCCACCAGCCCATGCCGCACCAGAATCCGATACACCGTCATCCGCGACGGCACCGGCGCCACCGCCCCGGACCGCTCCAGCACATGAGCGATCCGCCGCGGGCCCCACCGAGGATGCTTGCGCCGCAGCTCACACACCGCCGCCTCCACCTCGGCAGACGCCTGATGCGGACACGAGGCCGGCCTGCGCGAACGATCCACCAAACCCGCCAGCCCCGAAGCCTCATACCGGGACTTCCACCCGCTCACCGTCTGCCGCGACACACCCAGCGACGCGGCGACCTCCGTCACCGTCGAACCCGCCAGCACCGCCAAGACAGCCCGGTATCTCTGCTCGACAACCGACAACTCCACCAGCGCCAATCCCGGCCTCCCCACACGCACCGCAACGACGCGCACAGCAAAGCCGAACACGGCCACTGTCAACCATCAGCTGGGACCGAAGTGTCAAGCATCTACCGGGACCGGACAAAGTCCAGGGATCTTGGCGCGGTAAGACTTTCCCTACTTCATCAAGGCGGCTCGCTCCGCTCACCGCGCGCGGCCCGGCCCCCGGCCGGGCCTGCGCTCCTGTCTCCGCCCCGCTCCAGCCCGGCCGGCGCCCGTGCCGCGCATTCAGCAATCAGCCGCCTGACGCCAGAGAAGAGGTGCATCGTGGCTGGGACGGTCGGCTCCACGGCCCAGCTCCTGTTGCAGGTGCAGGGCCACAGACCGAGCATGGAAGAACAGGATATGGCGGGTGGCGGCACGGATGGCGCGAACATAACTTCCATCTGCGACCGAGCCTCGGAGTTTTCATGAAGCGGAAGAGGGTTTACTCATACGCTTCCACACTGCTTTACGCCTAAATCTTCCTCGAAAAGCTAAGCCCGAGCGCGGATCATCTACTACATTCGAGCGAAGAACTGATCCCTGCAGAATTCAACACCTCAAGAATGGCGCCAAAGACATCCATTATGCCACTTTACGCTTGGCCTGAGACGCAAATCAGAATCTGCGGCCACAACTTCGAACAGGCCTTAAAATCTTAATCACTTCCGAGTCGCATCAAGGAAAAGGAGTAGGAGAAATGGCTACAGAAAGCGGCTGGAACGGCGACTGGTTCCCCCTCTCCGGACAGCACATCTTCGACCACCAAAAGCAGCAGATCGCAGCCGTATCACGCAACCCCGAGCAGCTCGACCTGTTCGTCATCGGCTTCGACAACAAGGCCTACTCCCGAGCAGCTCGACCTGTTCGTCATCGGCTTCGACAACAAGGCCTACTCCACCTTCTGGAGCGATCCGATAGGGCAGGCGCGTCGCGCGATTGAATCTCATTGGATCGCAAGGGGAGGACCGCTGTCCAAAGTTGGGCTTCCTATCGGAGGCGCGATAACCCCACATAGACTTAACGGCGGATACCAAGCGCAATTCCGCTCCGGAGGAATCAAATTCCTCCACCACGAACCGGGCCATCCGGCACAGTTTGAAGAAACACCCGGCGACTGGGTCCGTGTATGGTGGGTGGGGCTTGAGTGCGCTATACGCCAAGAGGCCGAGGATGAAATCTACGGCACTGTGTACTGCCATGCTCCAGGCCGGACTGCGAAAGCGAATGTCTCGATCTTCCCCGGCGGCAATGGGACGCTGGAAATGGGCAAGCCCGGTGCGCGCGTCATCCAGACGAACGAGCTGCTTTACGAGGGTCCGCTTGTGAACGTGACTCTTGGAGCCACGCTAATCGAGAACGATTCTGGGGACGTCGAGGAGATCTCAAAACAGGTAGCTGATAAAATCGTGGAGGCCAGTGGGGCTCTCTTGGCTGGCCTCACTGGGATTCCAGCAGAGGCTGTAAACAATCAGACTTGGTACAAGGAAGGCATTGGAACCATCGTAGGATTGGTCCTAGATGACATCTTCGGTATCGGTGACGATGCCTACCTGCCCACAGCAAAGCTCGTGCCGTGGCAAACGCTGGCTCGGTTCGCTCCACCAGGTAGTTACCAGCGGCCGGGTGAGCCACAAGTCATTAATGCCTTCAGTGACGTCCTCGATGCCTCTGGAGTTGACGACGCCGGAGATCGGGGCCATTACCGGTTCTTCTTCCTCTTCGAGCACGCGAACCACCCCGGCTAACGATGGCCCCCCGTGAACTCGCCGACGATCACCCCTATTCGACGGTAGTTGCCTTGACCGCAGGTCTTGGCAACTACCGGGGCCCCGTCACAGCACGTGCCGATCGTCGTGTCTTGCTCTGGCCCACGGCACTGGCAGCGTGGTGGAGGCCGGTGGGGGTGCAGCGAGGCATACGCGTGCGTGGTCGGCTGGCGCACCCGCCGTCGTGGCTGGCTGTCTTCGGCTGAGGTTCGTGCCACTGCCGTGCCAGATGCGGCGGTCAGCCACAGTCAATCAGGGCTTCTAGCAGTCGATTTGCCGGGCGCCTCGCCAGTCATCGAAGCCCCAGGTCACTGGCACTGCACTCCTGCCTCTCTCCTAAAGCGGTGATCAGTCGGCTTGTGGACCGTAGACGCGGCAGGAGCAGGGGAAAGCGGTCGTCGCCGTTGCCGGTGTCATCCTGCTGTGGCCCGGCTCGTCTTCCGCGCCCGCAGCGCCCCCCTCGGACCAGATCAAGGCCGCCGCGCAGTCCGCCTAAATGCCTCACCGGACGCGGGATACGTGGCCCTGGTGAACCCGCAGCCACCGGCAGGACGCCCGACGAGGCGCAGTGCTAGGCCGCATGGGCAACCTGCTGGAATGAGAAAAGCAGGGCCTTCGGCAGGCGATGTGGATGCACGGCTGCGCTGATGATCCCACCCCGTAGACCAGTACCTCAGTAGTAACCTGCGAGCAGGTTCAGGCTCGGACGCTGGGGGAAAGCACGTGATCGTTCGGACCATTGCGCCGGAGGGAATGCCGCGGCCCACCGGGGAGGATGGCCATGTCCTTCTCGACGTGGTCTGGCAGCACTTCTCTGCCTCCCTTCGCTGGCCGACCTTCGATTACGTGGATCGGAAGCTGTATGCGTCGGGCCTGAAGTTCGAAGAGGCCGTGCAACAGCTGTGCCCTGCACTGCTGCGGGGCGTAGACGCCGACCTGTGGCGGCTGCCGCAGGGCCCAACGGAGCTGTCTCTGACGGTCGCTGGCGCTGCGAACTGCGCCAATACCCTTATCCCCATCAACGGCGTCCTCGTCATGGTGCGGACAGCGGCCTCGATCGAGCCCCACTATCAGCCCAAGGAGCCCGGTGCGCTGCCAGAGCTGCGGCCCGACGACCTTCCGCCTCCAGTGGATGACGTCGATCTGGCGTTGCTGACCAAGAAGAGCAGGTTCGTTAGCTTCGCGCTCGCGCTGCATGAGCCCTGCTTTCGCGGTGGCGGCCACAACCTAGACAATCTCGATTGGACGCTGCGCTACGACCGGGACATTCGGCCGTTTGCTGGCGTGCACCGACTGGATGAGTACTGGCGCATCCGTGAGCAGATGCTGGGGCCGGCGCGGGTTGAGGCTGACAACACGCCCTTCGGACAACGCCCGGAGCCCACTTTCGCTCCGAGACTGACAGCCGTCCCGGTCGGATCAGAGGGCGGGAAGTCGACGGAGGCCATGGAGGTCACCTGCATGCTGCATCCGCTGATCGCGGAGGTCGCCGCCGAACGGTACAGCGGAGGCTTCTACTACGACGCGGTCAGGAGTGCCCTGCAGGCGGTAGAGCACCGCGTGCAGAACCTGGCCGGCACCACCGAGGTCGGTGAGAGGCTGATGGGCTTCGCCTTCGGCAACAAGCCGGATCCCCCAAAGATCACGGCGACCCGGTCCACGGGAGGCTCGCTGGAGAGCGAGCAGAACGGTATGCAGTTTCTGTTCAAGGGCGCGATGGGCGCCCTGCGTAACCCTCGCATGCACGGCCCGGACGAGAAGGACGCCCGCGACGAGGCCGACGAAATGCTGGTCTTCGCCAGTTTCCTGATGCGACGCCTCGACATCGAGGACGAGCAGCGTATCGCCGCCTCATCGAGTCCTTGATCGCGTGCTGCCTTTAGGCTGGCTGCGGTCGTGGGGCCCGGTCGCCTGGAGGGCCCGTGAGGCTGCGCGAACCGGCTCAAGCGGGTGTCACAGGTTCAACGCCTGCTACGGGCACGAGGACGGGGTGAACTCAGAAGGGTTGCCTCTCAGTCTGGCCCTTCGTCGTGTTCGGGTGTGCCACACGCTACGCGGTGCTGTTCGATCGTCAGGAGCGTCGGTCGAACCATGTAGACAGCAGGCCCGCGACGGTTGCGCATAGCAGGCCGACGGAAGCAAGCACGGCAGGAGCTGTGATCTCTGGTGCTTGTTCGAGGCTTACGAGTTCGATGCGCTCTCGAACGTGGACAAGGTCGCCCCAGGTGCTCTCGCTGGGTACTTCTCGTTCCAGCCTTGGATCAAATCCCGCTTCGAGAGCTGCCAGAAACGTCCATTTGACCTGGTGCTGCGTGACATCAGGGGTACGACCACGCTCGGCCGCCTCAAGTTCGACCAATGGGTTCTCGGCTTCGCCTACGACGGCAGTCGGCGCGTCGACTATGTCGCCAGCATCGAGAATATATGGGTCGAGCCGATACCCAGCGAAGATGCCACGAAGTGGCGGATCGGCCAGCACTTTCACCACAGCATCAACGCATCCAAGAGCGATCCGGATCCCAAGGTGACCGCGCCGCAGACCGTGAACCGCGATGAACTGCTCGGCGTGTGGGACACCAAGCCCCACTGGAACCTCACCTACACCTCCCCGGACAAAGGCGCCTTGTTCGACCAGGGCAACCAGCAACGCGTCCTTTCGACCGTCACGATGGACCTGAGCGCTAGCTCCCCCAACTCCGCCCCGTACTTGGAAGGCAGCAACGTCTACAACTCCGGCGTCCGCTATGACTACGCCGGTAAGGTCGCGGGCAAGTACAAGGGCACCGTCTTCACGAAGGCGCGTGTGGAACTCGTGATGAGTCAGAAGGACTCGGCGGTCAACGAAAGCGCCGTGCACATCTACGACGCCCTGAACCGCCCCGAGCGCACCTTCCCCTCCTGGCCCGGGCAGAGCGTTCCGGGATCGAAGGAACCCCTGCGCCGAGTCGTCGATCCGAAGAAGATCGAAGACAATCGCAAGAAGTCCATCAAGGAATGCAAGAAGGTCTGGGGCGACTACGCCGGCAGCAGCCTGGAGTGCGACGAGTACCCCTTCGCCTCCACCAAGGAAGGATCCACCAAGGGCGACAACCGCTTCTCCGTCCGGCTGATCGACGGCAAGGACAACCGCAAGGGCGGAGAGCGCCTCAACGAGATGTACACCCTCAACCGCGTCCTGGACGGCGACCCCTTCTACGTGAAGATCACCAACTAGCAGGAAGACACCACTGACCATGGCGCTTCTCGCCGAACACAACGTCACCGCTACCCCCGGCCGCCGCGTGCTGGAGGTCTACGACGCGGACGCCTACCTCGGCGACGAAGCAGCCATGGACGCCGCGGAGACACAGGTGGTGGCCGGCAACGGCTACCACCTGTACCTCCTCAGCCTGCAACCGGACATGAAAGTCCAGATGACGATCCGCATCTGGGACACCCCACCCACCCCGCCCGCCGAGGCCGAAGGCCACACCGACGTCAGCCTCGAATCCGAGACAGGCGTCCTGGTCGTCGGCCAACTCGACCGCGGACCCGCCGACGAGATCACCCTGCCCCGCCCCGGCGTCTATGAAGGCCACGCCTGGTGGCAGAACCGCCAAGCAGCAGCCGACTACTACAACACCACCCTCGACCAACTCACCGACGACTCCCCCGAAGACCAGCTCACCGAAGCCTGGAACAACTGCCCCGTCACCGAACGCTACGTCCTCGACCTCGCCTACACCCGCGAGCTCGAACCCGTCGATGAAGACGACCTCTGAAATCCGTACGGGCCGGTGTGACAGCCGCCTCGAAAGACCCGCCTTGATGACTGCGAACGCTGGCATGATGCGCGCTCATGAGAACGAGAGATGACAGTGACGAGGCGTACGTAGTCGGCTTGTGCAACCAGGTGCTCGGCGAGACCGCACTGACCCAGCACAAGTTCGACTGGCTGCAGGGCGACCCCGGTACGGGCGGCCGACGTGCCAAACTGCCGGTCGACGCCTACTGGCCCGGCCACCAACTCGTGGTCGAATACCGGGAACTCCAGCACGACCAGCCCATGCCCCACTTCGACAAGCCCGACAGGCTCACTGTCAGCGGCGTCCACCGGGGCGAGCAGCGGGCGTTGTACGACGCCCGGCGTGATACGGAGATTCCCGCGCACGGACTGCGGCTGATCGTGATCCGGCCGGCCGACCTCGATGCGGACGGTCGCGGACGACTGCGCCGTAACCAGGAGACGGACCTGGCTGCGCTGAGGAGGATCCTGGCACGCCACAGCGACGAGGACCGGGTCACCGACGCCTTCCGTACGTGGCTTCGTGCCGAGGGCTGGACGCCGGTTGATCCCACGGACCGTTGGACTGATCTTGAAGCCGTGCGTGGCGATGAGCGGCTGATCTGCGAAGCCAAAGGCCGCACCAGTGAGAAGGGAATCGACGCCGACATCGCCTACGGGCAGTTGCTGCGGCGGATGACGAGCCAGGAACCCCACACGCGGTACGCGCTGGTGGTGCCGTCCGCGTCCGTGAAGGCCATCGAGCGCGTTCCGGCGCATGTTCGCAAGCTGTTGCGCATCGACGTGTACGAGGTGACGGACGACGACGTGGTGCGCCGACCGTCGGCATAGAGGGGTTCCCGTCTTAGACCACTCCTCTCCGCCCCCATCGGATCTTTGGTGACCGTACTCCATTCTCGTGCCTTCCGCCGAGATCGGAAAAGCGGGCTCCGTTCGGGGTAATCGGAGCCCGTCTCCCGACCATCAGGCCATCGTCGTGGCACGAGCGCGCAGCAGCCGATCGAGTACGGCGACCGGCGAGCGCGGGTACAGGCTCCGACGGGCGTCCAGCGCCGACTCCCACTGCCCGGTCAGGCCGCCCTTGAGACGCTCACGCATGCCAGGGGTCACGTGGGCGTAGCGTGCCGAGACTGATCGATTGGTCACCGAGCAAGACCGGTGTTCGCAGCACCGGCCGGGAAGGCACGTCCGTGCTCAGCGTAGTGAACGACGACGGCAGCACCGCCAACGGCTCCTCCCTGATCGACGAGATCGTCCGGGAGGGCGCACGAAAGATGCTGGCCGCCGCGCTGGAGGCCGAAGTCAACGCCTACATAGCCGAGTTGGCTGATGAGCGCGATGAGCGTGGCCGTCGCCTGGTTGTGCGCAACGGCTACCACCAGCCCCGGCAGGTCACCACCGCGGCCGGCGTGATCGAGGTGAAGGCACCGCGAGTCAACGACAAGCGCGTCGACGCCGAGACGGGCGAGCGCAAGCGGTTCTCCTCGGCGATCCTGCCGCCCTCGTGCCGCAAGTCCCCGAAGATCGGCGAGGTGCTGCCGCTGCTCTACCTGCACGGACTGTCCTCCGGCGACTTCGTGCCCGCCTTGGAGCAGTTCCTCGGCAGCTCGGCCGGGCTCTCCCCGGCCACGGTCACCCGGCTGACGACGCAGTGGCAGGCCGACCACGCCGCCTTCATGGACCGCGGTCTCTCGGAGGTCGACTTCGTCTACGTGTGGGCCGACGGCATCCACCTCAAGGTCCGCCTGGAGGAGACCAAGGCGTGCGTGCTCGTACTCGTCGGCGTGCGTGCCGACGGCTCCAAGGAGCTGGTCGCGCTCAAGGACGGCTACCGCGAGTCCGCCGAGTTGACAATTGCTCGAAGCGTCGAAGGCCGCAGCCCAGGGACAGCCGCGGCCGATTCACCAAGACCGGCATGCCGGTCTGGCTGGGCGTCGTGGTGGTCGTCATCCTGCTGTACGCCTACGCCCGCTAACATCGACGGGGCGCAGACGGACCACGACTCGCACCACAACCGCACCAGATCGAAGCGGGAAACAGCGGGGAATCCAGGTGAAAGCCACCGAAGTCGACGAGGCACCATCCGGCGTTCCTGCCCAGGTCAGCGCCCGAGGCAGTTTCAACAGATCGCAGCTTCCCAAGCTCAGGGCTTCGGCCACCGGATACGCGGTGGCCACCTGACGCGTGATTCTGTAGCTTGCCCACATGACCGACAACCGAAGGGGCAATGCCGCGTAGGCGCCCGTCAGCCCTGCGGGGCGACGTCTCTATCCGCCCCTGGAGGCGGCTACGGTACCCGTTCATTGATCGCCTTTCAGGATCTTGCACAGCTGACCTGCGTCGGCTAGAGCGGACCCGCTTCTGGCCCGAAGCCACAGAAGAAGCGTTCTGGCACTGGCAGGCCTATGCCCATGGCCCCCTGAGACAACTTGTAGACCCACTCACAGGTCCCGATTGCGGCATCCCTGAGTGCGGGTGTTACGGCGCCGGCTTCCGCGAGCACCTCGAAGCCGTGCTTCACGCACTGCCCAGGAAGAGCGCGCGTGAGTTGCGCGCCCTCGTGTGGGCCCTCGACGGGAAGATTCTGGCAAGGGCCAAGGTCATCCCGGCTGACAGCCTGGATGTGCCATGGTGGCGAGGTCAGCTCTAGGACCATGGGCGGCCGCCTTGGTTTCCGTCTCATTCAGCCCCGTTCATGGCCGTTCAGGCGAGACCCTCAGCCGTCCCCGCGTCGACAGCCAGTCGCCCATGAACCCAGGTGAACGCCCCCGCACACAGCCCGCCACCCCACCAACACAGTTGGAAAATCGTGTTGGGGCAAACCTGCACGTGATCGTGTGTCGAATCCTCGGCGATGTCCGAACAGCCACAATGAAGGTCCCGACCGCTCAGCGCGGCCGGGACCTTCGTCATTGCCTGTCGGTCTGGCTCGCGAATCCGAAGCGGTCGATCAACTCGCGCTGTGACGGGAGCTTGTCCCCCGGCTTCATCTTCTTGATGTCCTCGCGAACTCCATCCCGCCCGGCCGGCGCCGGGAAGATGTTGTGCGGGTCGACAGCAGACGGGATGGGAGCTGGGGAGGGTGGTGGGTGAGGAGGATGATGCCGCCATGTCAGATGAATCGAGACGCCCCCTCAGCGAGCTTCGTCAAGGCGACACGGTCCAAGCCACAATCACCAGCCACCAGCCATGGGGGCTCACGGCGAAGCTCAACGGATACGAACCCGTAGGGGCCTCACTGGACGTGATTCGCCGCGGCGGCGAGCCAGGCGTGCAGCGACTCACCCAGGAGCTGCCGCCTGTCGGGGCGACCATCGACCTCGTCATAGGCGAAGTACGTACGCATCACCACAAGCCTTGGATATGGGTGGATCTCACGGCACCTGGCCATGGCGAAGGGTGACCCAGGCCCGGGCGAAGGGTGACTGTGCCCCCCTGCGTTCCCGAACGTGCGGGAAGCCACGAGGGACCACGGTCACGAGCGGGCAGCACACACGAAACGGACCCTGACCGTCTTGCCTGGTCAGGGACGTTCTCACTGCTCATCGCGTGGAGGAGGGATTCGAACCCACTCTTCAGGATCTCCTGGCGAGGGACGCGGCCCGGCGGCGCAACCCCCAAGCCCTGAACCGGCCGCTGCCGAAGATGCCGACACCGACGGAGAGGGCGAGCAGCACGGATGAGGGCCCGACGCCAAGGGAGACCGAGTGGTGCCCGGCTGCCAGCGACAGCAGAAACATGATCAGCATGAGGGTCGCTGCTGCCACGGCGAGAAAGACCGCCAATTCGGCCCACCACATCGCCCGTGTTGGTCGAGTCGTCACGACGTCGTTGTACACCCGTGCCACAGAGCCCACAAGGCAGTGATCACGGCGTCCTTCGATCGCGAACTGGAAAGGCTATGCCCGCACCCGGAGGTCCCACCACCCGACGCTGGCCAGAGGCCACGTAGGAACGTTCCTATGTGGCCTTCGTCCATCTGCGGGGGCAAACAGGGGGCCACGAACTTGATCAGGCCATCGCGTCGTCCTCTGCGTACCCTTCGCCGCGTAGGGACCGACTCCCGCCGAACCCGTGGGGATGGTCCGCGTCCCGGCCGGGCGTGGCAGCCTCGGGCATGCCGCCGTCCGCTGTAGAGAATGGCCATGATTCTCAAGCATCCGTCCGACCGCGGAGGCTCGCGGAGCAAGCCGTTCGAGAGGCTGGCCGAGAATGCCTCACGGTTCACCAGTTCGGCGACGTTCTTCGGGATCTGCCTGATCCTGGTCGCCGTGGCTGTGACGTTGCACGTGATCCGCTTGCCGATCACGTGGCTTCTGTTCGTGGGCGAGGCGATGTCGGCGGTGACCCTGCTCATGGTGGCGCTGCTGAAGAACTCCGAGCTGCGGGCCGAACGCGCCGTCCAGCACAAGCTGGACGCCATCGCGGCGGCGCTGTTGGAAGGGCAGGAGGGCGGCGGCCCCGGAGAAGCGCACCGGAAGCTGCGGTCCGTCCTCGGCGGGGAAGCGAACTCTTGATGCGCCCGGTTCCTCGCACGCTTCCCCCGCTTCGTGACCTTTCCGGGCCGATTTAACGCCACAGGCAGACCTGTCCCTGGCCACCTGAGCTGACAGCGGAGGTAACGCTGCTACCCGGCTCCTCCCTGGGCCGCCCCAACTCGGACGAGGGCAGTAGGGACATCGCCCGCTGCGGCTTCAAGGCCTGTGGGCGGTCGACGCCGGTATTCGGCATCGGTGGTGTCACTCACGGCCCATCGTCCAAAGGAACGGTGGACAGTGCCCGTTCCGCTAGGACAGCAGCCCGGCCAGCGTCCCCGCCAGGGTGAGGGTGAGGAACGCGGCGCCCCAGGCCATCGCCAGGCGTGTGCGGCGGTACTTGGTCCATGCCGTGCGGGTGAGAATCTCCGGGCGGGTCACGTCGGCGGTGTTCGGGCGGGGCCGCCCGGCCAGGCTCAGGAAGACCAGGGACGGGGCGCAGGCCGCGCAGCCGGACCAGAGGAGGAGCTGGGGGAGCACGGCGTACTGGGCGGGTGTGATGACGCCTGCGGTGATCGCGCCGAGGAGGGCGGTCAGGGCCGCGCCGAGCGCCGCCAGGGTCAGTTCGGCTCTGCTGTCGGCCTTCGCCAGTTCCTTGCGGGCCTCGGTCAGGAGCGTCCGGTCGAGTTCCGCCGCGCGCTCGCCCTCGAGTGTGGTCATAAGTCCCCCTCGCTGATCAGCGGCTCATTCGAGTACCCCAAAGGGACTGTTCCACACCGGAGTTCAGCCGTTCAGCGTCTCGTCGTACGGGTCGTGCGGTGTGGGGACCGGGCGTGAGCTGGTGACCTCGACGTACGGGATCGGGCCGTCGTTGACCGGGTCCTTGGTCCGGCGGGGTGTGTAGTGGCCGGTGACCTCCAGCCAGGTGTCCGGGCGCAGGACCGGCGGGATGTCGCCGGTGAGGGCGATCTTGACGGGCTGCGCGTCCGCCGCGCAGCAGTTGAGGCCCATGCGGACCAGGTAGGGGGCACCGGAGCGGTCGAGCGCGACGAAGCCGGTGATCTTCAGTTCGCGGTCACGGAGGGAACGGCCGTTGTCGTAGATCGCGCGGCCCGCGTAGTCGGCAACGGCGAGGTGGAGGGGGTCGCCGGTGGGGAGGGCCGGGAAGCCGAGGGGTTTCGTCAGGGCGGTGCCCGTGTGGGACGCGCTGTAGGAGCCGAGGGCCGGTGGGGAGACCAGGATCAGGGCGAAGACCGGGAGCGTGAGGAGCCATGAGACGCGGGGTTCGTGGTGGTGGGCGTGTGGGTGTGCGCGGCGGCGGTCGTACCAGAGGGTTGCCGCCGCCGTGGTGATCAGGACCGCGCCTGCCAGGAGGACCAGGGGGCGCAGGCCCTCCTTGACGTAGCGCAGGTAGAGGTCGGTCGTGCCGGCGTGCAGGAGTGTCGCGCCGAGCAGGAAGAGGAGGGCCGACTGGGCCAGGCGGTTCACAGCAGGACCGTTCCGGTCAGGGCTGACACGAGCACGGCCAGGGCGAGGGTCGCGGGGGCGAAGCGCAGGGCGAAGGCGCGGCCGAAGGTGCCCGCCTGCATAGCGAAGAGCTTCAGGTCGATCATGGGTCCGACGACCAGGAACGTCAGACGGGCCGTCAGGGAGAACTGGGTGAGGGACGCCGCGACGAACGCGTCCGCCTCCGAGCAGATGGACAGGAGGACGGCCAGAGCCGCGAGGACCAGGACCGACAGCACCGGGTGGCCGGCCGCCAGGCTCAGCCAGTCCGCCGGTACGACCGCCTTCAGTGTCGCCGCGGCCATCGCGCCGATCACCAGGAAACCGCCCGCGTGTGTCACGTCGTGGCGTACCGAGCCCCAGAACGCCGCCCCTCTGCCCTGGTCCTCGTACGACGTCCTGGCCGGGGGACGCAACCAGTCCGTACGGCCGACGCGGTGCCAGAGCCAGCCCATCGCGCAGGCCACCAGCAGGCTCGCGACGAAACGGGCCAGCACCATCTCCGGGTCGCCGGGGAACGCCACGGCCGTCGCCGTCAGCACGATCGGGTTGATGGCGGGCGCCGAGAGGAGGAACGCCAGGGCCGCCGCCGGAGTGACCCCCCTGCGGACCAGGGCCGCGGCCACCGGCACCGACGCGCACTCGCAGCCCGGCAGGACGGCGCCCGCCGCGCCCGCGACCGGTACCGCGAGGACCGGGCGCTTCGGCAGGGCCCGGGCGAAGAACGACGGCGGGACGAACACCGCGATCGCCGCCGAGAGCAGCACGCCCAGCACCAGGAACGGCAGCGCCTGGACCATGACCGCGACGAACACCGTCATCCAGCTCTGCATCACCGGTGCGGCCAGGGCCCCGCGGATCGGGCCCTGGAACATCACCGCCGTGAGCAGCAGGAGCGTCAGCAGGAGCGAGGAGTTGAGGTGCCGGCCCTCTTCCTCCGGGCCCCGGCTCTCGTCCTCCGGCCTCCCGTCCTCTTCCTCCGGACGGCCCGCCGGGTTGTCCCCGTTCTCCCGCGGGGCGGTCTTCGTGGTGGCCACGGGCGCCGTACCTCCGGTGGTGCGCGGGGGCATCCCCCATTCCCTCCCCATGCGTACGGAAGCGGACGGCCGGGCGTTCAGGCGCCACCGTCCCCTTCTGGAACCAGCCGTCCCGGTGAGGCAGTCTTCTCCTCGTGGGGAGTGTTCCGAACCAAGGTCAGCCAGGTCATCCGGCCACGCACATGATCGTGTGCGGAGACGACGGACTCGCGCACCGGCTGGCCGCCGAACTCCGGGGGGTGTACGGCGAACAGGTCACGCTCGTCGTGCCGCCCTCCGGGCGGCGGGTGCGGCAGCCGGTGGTCGGACGGGCCCGGGCCGCATCGGCCGCCCTGCTCGACCGGGTCGTGAACGCGGCCGTCAACCGCGCGGGGGCGGGCGGCGCGGAGCCGGCCTCGAACGAGCAGGTCGTGGAGGCCGCCGAGGTCACCGAGGCCGTGCTCGGCGAGGTGGGTGCCGACCGGGCGGCAGCTCTGGCACTCGTGTACGACGACGACGAGACCAACATCCGCGCCGCGCTCACCGCCCGCCGGCTCAACCCGCGTCTGCGTCTGGTACTGCGGCTGTACAACCGGCGGTTGGGGCAGCACATCGAGGAACTGCTGGACCAGACGGCGGCCGTGGCCTCCGGGACCGGGCCGGGCGGCGGGCCTGGCTTCGACGCGTCGACGACCGTGCTGTCCGACGCCGACACGGCCGCGCCGGCGCTGGCGGCCACGGCTCTCGTCGGCACCAGCAAGGTCGTCCAGACCGAGGGGCTCGTCCTGCGGGCCGTGGAGCGGCAGCCGCCACGGCCGGGCGAGGTGGCCGACCCGGGGTTGTGCACACTGGCGCTGCTGTCCGCGACGAGCAACGACCCGGCCGGGGCGGACGGTTCCGAGGGCAGCGGTGAGAACGGGCCGCAACTGCTGCCGGGCGAGGCGGCGGTGGCGGCGGCGACCGGGCGCGGGACCGTGGTCCTGGAGCAGGTGTCGTACTCCGGGCCGTCCCTGCCCGCCGGGCGGGGTGGCGTGCCGCCGTTCGGCTCGCTGTTCTCGCGGCGGCTGAGGTGGTCACTGGCCGGGCTGGTGGGGTGTGTGCTCGCGCTCGCCGTCGCGTTGATGATCGTGACCGGGGAGCATCCGCTGTACGCCACGTACGTCACGCTGCTCGATCTGTTCGGCATCAACGATCCCGCGTTCCACGAGTCGACCGGGCAGCAGGTGCTGCAACTGCTGTCCGGGCTGGTCGGGTTGCTGCTGCTGCCGGTGCTGCTGGCGGCGGTGCTGGAGGCACTGGGCACGTTCCGCAGCGCGTCCGCGCTGCGCAAGCCCCCGCGGGGGCTCGGTGGGCATGTGGTGCTGCTCGGGCTCGGGAAGATCGGGACGCGGGTGCTGACGCGGCTGCGGGAGCTGCACATTCCCGTGGTGTGCGTGGAGTCCGATCCGGAGGCGCGGGGGATGGCCACCGCGCGGCGGCTGCGGGTGCCGGTGGTGCTCGGGGATGTCACGCAGGAGGGGGTGCTGGAAGCCGCGAAGATCCATCGGGCGCATGCGCTGCTGGCGTTGACCAGCGTGGACACGACGAACCTGGAGGCGTCGCTGTACGCGCGGTCCGTACGGCCCGATCTGCGGGTCGTGCTGCGGCTGTACGACGACGACTTCGCCACCGCCGTGTACCGGACGCTGCGGGCCGCACATCCCTCGGCCCTGACGCGGAGCCGGAGTGTGTCGCATCTGGCCGCGCCCGCGTTCGCCGGGGCGATGATGGGGCGGCAGATCCTCGGGGCGATCCCGGTGGAGCGGCGGGTGCTGCTGTTCGCGGAGGTGGAGGTGGGCGGGCATCCGCAGTTGGAGGGGCGGACGGTCGGCCAGGCGTTCCGGGCCGGGGCCTGGCGGGTGCTGGCGCTCAATACGTCACCTCCTGGCGGGCGGCGGGGAGAGGACGAGCCCTCTGGTGAGGAGCGGGTGCCGGCTTCGGGGCTGGTGTGGGATCTGCCGTCGACGTATGTGCTGGGGGCGGAGGACCGGGTGGTTCTGGCGGCTACGCGCAGGGGTTTGGCGGAGCTGCTGGGGCGCAGGAGGCGGGAGCGGACCGGGGCGTGAACGCCGAGCCGTGGGCAACGTGGCTCGGCGTCACGAGGTGCCCGGTGTGCGGCCGGGGCCGGGTGGACGGGCCACGGGTTGCGGAGCAACCCGTGGGGCGCGGGGAACTGCGCGATCAGTCACCGGGCACCCGCACCGCCCGACCCCACGCACTCCCGAGCTACCGGGCCTTGGGCCTCTCCTTCAAGTGCCTCTCGGCGAACTCCAGTTCCAGCCGCACCTGCTTGATCCGTTCGTCCACCACCAGTGAGCCGTGACCGGCGTCGTAGCGGTACACCTCGTGGACGGCGCCTGCCGCCTCCAGTCGCTTGACGTAGTTCTCGATCTGGCGGATCGGGCAGCGCGGGTCGTTGACGCCGGCCGAGATGTAGACCGGGGCCTTGACCCGGTCGACGTAGGTGAGGGGGGACGAGGCCTCGAAGCGCTCGGGGACCTCTTCGGGGGTGCCGCCGAGGAGCGTGCGGTCCATCGCCTTCAGCGCTTCCATCTCGTCGTGGTACGCCGTGACGTAGTCGGCGACGGGGACCGCCGCGATGCCGAGCGTCCACGCGTCGGGCTGGACGCCGAGGCCGAGGAGGGTGAGGTAACCGCCCCAGGAACCGCCGGTGAGGACGAGGCGGTCGGGGTCGGCGAGGCCGGAGGTGACGGCCCATTCGCGGACCGCGGCGATGTCCTCGAGTTCGATGAGGCCCACGCGGTGCTTCAGGGCGTCGGTCCAGGCACGCCCGTAGCCCGTGGAGCCGCGGTAGTTGACACGGATCACCGCATAGCCGTGATCGACCCAGGCCGCCGGGCCCGCGGCGAAGGAGTCGCTGTCGTGCCAGGTCGGGCCGCCGTGGATGTCGAAGACCGTGGGGAGCGGGCCGGTGGCGCCCCGGGGCTTCTGGACGAGCGCGTGGACGCGGCCTCCGGGGCCCTCCACCCACACGTCCTCCACCGGCACCGAGCCGGGCGACTTCATGCCGGGCGGGTCGAGCACGACACCGCCCGTCGTGGAGCGGACCGCGGACGGCTCGGCCGCCGAGGACCACAGGTACTCGACACTGCCGTCGGGGCGGGCCGTCGCCCCGGAGACCGTGCCGGGCGGCGTCGGGATCTCGGTCAGGGCGCGGCTGGCCAGGTCGTAGCGGAACAGCTCGCTGCGGGCCTCGAAGCTGTGCGCGATGAGCAGGCCGTTGCCGTCCGGGTACCACTCGGCGCTGACGTCGCCCGGCAGTTCCAGCGCCAGGTCCGTCTCCTCGCCGGTGGCCACGTCCCACACCAGGGGCTCCCAGCGACCGCGGCGCTGGTGGCCGATGAGCAGGCGCGTGTCGCCGTCGACGGGCGCGAAGCCGAGGACCTCCAGGCCCAGTTCGCGGGTGCCGCCCTCGGTGTCGTCGAGGTCGGCGACCGCCGTGCCGTCGGGGCGCAGCACGCGCAGCGCCGAGTGCATCGCGTCACCGTGCTCGGTGTGCTCGATGGCGATGAGCGAGCCGTCGTGGGAGAGGTCGCCGACGCCGGCCGACTCGCGGTGGCGGTAGATCTCCACCGGGTCCTCACCGGTGCGGACGAGGTGGATCGTCGTACCGTCCTCGTCCGTCGAGCGGCCCACCACCGCCGTACGGCCGTCGCGACCGAGGGCGAGGCCCGCCGGGTAGGAGGCGTCCAGGCCCTTCGCGGCCGGTTCGTCCTCACCGCCCGTGAAGGGCTGGCGGCGCCAGATGCCGAACTCGTCGCCGTCCTTGTCGTCGAACCACCAGATCCACGCGCCGTCCGGTGACACCACGCCGTCCGTCGTGCCGTTCGGCCGGTCCGTCACCTGGCGCTGCTCGCCCGTCGACCGGTCCCAGGCATACAGCTCGTACGTCCCCGTCGCGTTCGACACGAACAGGGAGCGGTCCGGCGCGTCCTCCGCCCAGTCGGGCAGGGACACGCGGGGCGCCCGGAAGCGCTTCTCCCAGTCCGGCATCCGCTCCCGCTGCCCTGTCCGCACCCCTTGCTGCTGGTCCCGCTGATCCCGCGCGTCGGACCCGTTGCTGTCAGTCATGGCCCCATAGTGCACGCCCTCGCCGACAATTCGCTGGCGAGGTCCCCAGCCTGTGGATAACCTCCACCGGTCCCCCCTCCGAGCAGGTCAGGAATGACACGGATGTACTCCCCCACCCCGGCCGACTGGTACGAGGCCAACCGCGCCCACTGGGACGAGCGCGTGCCGCTCCACGCGGCCGGCGACTTCTACGGCCTCGACTCCTTCCGGGCCGGTCATGACCCCCTGCGCGACTTCGAGGTCGGCGACGTCGCCGGCCGCTCGCTGCTGCACCTGCAGTGCCACATCGGCCTCGACACCCTGTCCTGGGCCCGGCACGGCGCCGTCCGCGTCGTCGGCCTCGACTTCTCCGAACCGGCGATCGACATCGCCCGCGGTCTCGCGCGGGACCTCGGTCTCGGCCAGGACCGGGCGGCGTTCGTCGCGGCGGACGTGTACGACGCGGCGGTCGCGGTTCCGGACGCCTCGTACGACATCGTCTACACCGGCGTCGGCGCGCTGTGCTGGCTGCCCGACATCGGGCGCTGGGCGGAGACGGTCGCCTCGCTGGTGGCGCCCGGCGGGTTCCTGTACCTGTCCGAGTTCCATCCGCTCACCGACGTCCTCGACGACGAGACCGGCTCACGGATCACGCACGACTACTTCGCCCGCGACGCCTGGATCGAGGAGAGCCCGGGATCGTACGCGGCCGAGGACGCCGAGTTCGTCCACAACCGGCGCGTGGAGTGGCAGCACCCCGTCGGCGAGGTCGTCTCGGCGCTCGCGGCGGCCGGGCTGCGCATCGAGTTCCTGCACGAGCACGATGTCTCGCTGTTCCGGCGGTTCGGGTGCCTCGAGCGGCGGGACGGGTACTTCCGCTGTCCGGCGGACCGGCCGCGGATCCCGCTGATGTACTCGGTGCGGGCCCGCAAGGGCTGACGGGCGGGTCATGAGCCGGGGCACACAGGCAAGGTGGGTCCTGAGCCGGAGGCCGGGTAGTGCAGCACCCGAAGACGCGACTGGCCGGGCGTTACCGGGCGGTCCGCCGACCGGACCGGTCCGGCGGCCCCGCCGCGTGGCCGACCCCGCGGGCCGGGGCTGCCCGACAGCCCCGTACCGTGGGGGTGTGTACCGGTTTCTGCTGACGCCCCGATGGTGGGGGATCAACGTCTTCGTGCTGTTGTCCATCCCCTTCTGCATCTTCATGGGGTCCTGGCAGCTGGGCCGGTTCGAGGACCGCGTGCAGGAACAGCGCACCGCGACCCAGCAGGTCTCCGAGGCCAAGCGCGAGGCGCCGCGGCCGCTCGGGGAGATGCTGCCGGTGACCAAGGCGACGTCGGGCAAGCTGGTCACCGCGACCGGACGCTACGGCAAGCAGCTGCTGGTGCCCGGGCGGGAGCTCGACGGCAAGCAGGGCTTCTACGTGCTGGCGTTGCTGCGGACCGACTCGGGTGAGGCGCTGCCGGTGGTCCGGGGGTGGCTGCCCGGTGCCACCGACGCGGCGAAGGCACCTGCGCCTCCCGCTGGTGAGGTCAAGGTGACCGGGGCCCTGCAGGCGTCCGAGACTCCGGGGGACAACGGGGTCAGTGCGCAGGGCGGGCTGCCGGAGGGGCAGACCGCGGCGATCAGTGCGGCGTCGTTGGTGAACCTGGTGCCGTACGACGTCTACGACGCGTGGGTCACGTTGACCAAGGGCGACTCGGGGATGAAGGCGGTGCCGGCTGCCGCGCCGCCGGACACCGGGCTGGACCTGAAGGCGTTCCAGAACCTCGGTTACACCGCCGAGTGGTTCGCCTTCGTGGGGTTCGTGATCTTCATGTGGTTCCGGTTGCTGCGGCGTGAGGTCGAGTTCGCGCGGGACGCGGAGCTGGGACTGGTGCCGGATGAGGAGCCCGTCACCGCGGACGCCGCCGCCAAGTGAGGCGGTGCCGTAGCTGAGCCGGGTGGGCGCAGCGGCACGACTCGACTCAGGAAGGGCGCCCCGCGGCGGATCGAAACGACCTGTGAAGGGCTCCCCCCGGCGGATCGACTGCCCGCGGCCAGGGCGCCTCCGGGGCGGATCGGCTGCCCGCGGCCAGGGCGCCCCCGGGCGGAGCGACTGCCCGCGGCCGGGCAGGCACGGCGGGACCAGCCGGCCGCAGCTGCACCGCTACGAGCCCGCCAGCACGCCCGTCCAGTAGACCGTGCCCGCGCACGCGTTCGGTACCGTCACCGAGCCGGCGCCCGAGCCCGTGCCGGGTGTGTAGGTCACCGCCACGCTGCCGTCGGCGGTGCCGTCCTCCGTGGCGAGCTGCGGGGCCGTGCCCGTGTCGCCGCCGGTGGAGGTGCCGTCCGTGGTGGTCGGCTCCTGAGACGGGGTCGGCTCGGAGCTGGGGTCGGGACCGCCGGTGCTGCCGCCGGGGGCGGTGCAGGTCTCCGACGGGACCCAGGCGAACTTCACCTCGTAACCGAGGCCCGGCTGGAGCACCAGCTCGGCCGCCTCCAGGGACGGGTCGGGCAGCAGACCGGCCGCCGCGTCCCCGGCGGTGTGCCGGGCCGAGCCGACCTTGCTGATGTCGGCCGCGCCCTGCGGCACCGCGCTCACCGAGCCGGGGCCGGTGACCGTACAGGCCGCGCCGGAGACGTTGGTGACGCGGAAGGAGCCGGAGACCGCGCCGGTGGAGTCGGGGGCGTTGCTGCTCGCGGAGGCGGGGCCGAGCTGGGCGGCGGTGCACGTCGGGATGCCGGCGACGGCGCTGGAGGAGGGGTCGGCGCCCCGGGACGCGCCGGTGGAGGCGCCGGAGCCCTTGCCCTCGTCCTTCTCCTTCTTGTCGCTCTTCTCCTTGCCCTCGGCCTTGCCGGAGGAGCCGCCCGCGGTGCTCTCGCCCCCGTCGGGGCCCTTGCCCCCGCCCGAGCCGCCTTGCGTCTCGGAGGCGTGACCGATGGCGGACGGATTGGCGTCGGATCCGGTGGCCTCGGAGACGTGCACCAGGGCGGGGACGGCGGTGCCGATGAAGAGCGCGGCGGCGGCCATGCCGATGACGGCCTGCCGCTTGCGGGTGCGCCGCTGCGGCACCGCCTTCCGCAGATACTCCAGGGTGCCGTCGCGCGGCTCCACCTCCTGCACCACCTGGTGCAGCATCCTGCGCAGGTCCAGCTCGTCAGAGTCGAACCCTTCGGGGCTCTGGTCGTCGGGGCCGTGGTTCACAGTTCCGTTCCCAGCGTGCGATTGCTTCGGATCTTGCCCGTGCAGCCTTGTCGGCTCGTGCCACTCGAACGGCTCGTGCCGGTCGCGCCCGTCGCGAGGCGGGCCGTTGCCGTTGCTCATGCCGGCGCCTCCATGGCCAGCCGGAGCGCGGCGATCCCGCGCGAGCCGTACGCCTTGACCGAGCCGAGGGATATGCCGAGCGTCTCGGCGACCTGCGCCTCGGTCATGTCCGCGAAGTAGCGCAGCACCAGCACCTCGCGCTGGCGGCGCTGCAGGCCCTTCATCGCCTTGATGAGCGAGTCGCGCTCCAGCTGGTCGTAGGCGCCTTCCTCGGCGCTGGCCATGTCGGGCATGGGCTTCGACAGCAGCTTCAGGCCGAGTATGCGGCGACGCAGCGCCGAGCGTGAGAGGTTGACGACCGTCTGGCGCAGGTACGCCAGGGTCTTCTCGGGGTCGCGCACCCGCTTGCGGGCGGAGTGGACACGGATGAAGGCCTCCTGGACGACGTCCTCGCAGGAGGCGGTGTCGTCGAGGAGGAGCGCGGCGAGACCCAGCAGTGAGCGGTAGTGCGCTCGGTAGGTCTCGGTGAGGTGGTCGACGGTCGTACCGGCCGCCACACCCTCTTCGGCGCCGTCGCGCTGGTTCGGTATGCGGGCCGGCCGCGCTGCGGGCACGGGCGCGATCACCGGCATGCCACCGGGCGTACCGGGCATGCGGGGTCGTAGAGCCGCCGGACGGGGCGGTCGAAGGACCGTGCCGCGTGCCGCGCTGAAGTCGAGTACCTCTGCCACGCCTGTTGGACACGCCGACCCCCGTGAGGGTTGTACGCGCCGGGCATCACTTTCACGCCGACCGTCGCCCTCGACGGTCTACCCGCGTCAGGCAGCACAACCGATGGTGCATCAAATGCCCTCATGCGTCCCGCTCTTCCCCTATGTCCAGATGCGAACGGACGTCCCCACGTCCGGTTCCAGGCGTCCCCACGCCTGATGAAGCGCTCCCACGGTCGAAGGGTGACCGCAAAGACGCTCCCCGCCCTCCACGCGGTTGCGGAGGGCGGGGAGATGAATCCTCTGATGCCGAAGCGCCACGCCACAAGTGGTCCGGACCATAGACCGGCTCACATGTCGTGCACAGATCCTACAAACCGCCTATGACATCGGCCGTGGAGTTCGCCGTAGCGAAACTTCACGAAACCCCGGTCGCCCCTCAGGACAGCTCCGACGCCACCAGTTCGGCGATCTGCGCGGTGTTGAGTGCGGAACCCTTGCGCAGGTTGTCCCCGCACACGAAGAGTTCGAGCGCCGTCGGGTCGTCCAGGGCCCGGCGCACCCGCCCGACCCAGGTCGGGTCGGTGCCGACCACGTCGGCGGGGGTCGGGAACTCCCCCGCGGCCGGGTTGTCGAACAGCACGACCCCGGGCGCTGTGGCGAGGATCTCGCGGGCCTTGTCGACGGTGACCTCGCCCTCGAAGCGGGCGTGCACGGTCAGGGAGTGCGTGGTGATCACCGGTACGCGGACGCAGGTGACGGCCACGGGCAGCTCGGGGAGCCCGAGGATCTTGCGGGACTCGTCGCGTACCTTCAGCTCCTGCGAGGACCAGCCGTCCTCGCGCGCCGTGCCGGCCCACGGCACGACGTTCAGCGCGACCGGCTCCGGGAACGGCCCGGTGTGGTCGCCCACGGCCCGCCGTACGTCTCCGGGGGCGGTGCCCAGCTCCGTGCCGGCGACCAGGGACAGCTGACGGCGCAGGGTCGCGACACCCTCGCGCCCGGCGCCGCTGACGGCCTGGTACGAGGAGGCGACCAGCTCGCGCAGCCCGAACTCGGCGTGCAGCGCGCCCAGCGCCACGATCATGGAGAGCGTCGTGCAGCTGGGGTTGGCGATGATCCCGTGCGGGCGCATGCGGACGGCGTGCGGGTTGACCTCGGGCACGACGAGCGGCACGTCCGGGTGCATCCGGAAGGTGCCGGAGTTGTCCACCACCACCGCGCCCTTGGCGGCGGCCAGGGGCGCCCACCGCTCGGCGACCTCGTCGGGGACGTCGAACATGGCGACGTCGACCCCGTCGAAGGCCTCCTCGCCGATCGCCACGACCTCGGTCTCCTCGCCGCGCACGGCCAGCTTGCGGCCGGCCGAGCGCGGGGAGGCGATCAGTCGGATCTCGCCCCAGATGTCCGCCCGCTCGGACAGGATGCGGAGCATGACCGTGCCGACGGCTCCGGTCGCTCCCACCACGGCGAGCGTCGGCCGCCCGGACCGGCCGGTCCGGGCGGCCGGTCGAAGGCCCGCCATCAGCGGCCGGTGCCTCCGTAGACGACGGCCTCGTCGCTGTCGGAGTCGAGCCCGAACGCGGAGTGCACGGCGCGCACGGCCTCGGGCACGTCGTCGGCACGGGTGACGACCGAGATGCGGATCTCGGAGGTCGAGATCAGCTCGATGTTCACGCCCGCGTCGGACAGCGCCGTGAAGAAGTCGGCCGTGACGCCCGGGTTGGTCTTCATGCCGGCGCCGACGAGGGAGATCTTGCCGATCTGGTCGTCGTAGCGCAGCGAGTCGAAGCCGATGTCGGCCTTGTTCTTTTCGAGCGCGTCGATGGCCTTGCGGCCCTCGGTCTTCGGCAGCGTGAAGGAGATGTCCGTCAGGCCCGTGGAGGCGGCGGACACGTTCTGCACGACCATGTCGATGTTGATCTCGGCGTCGGCGATCGTGCGGAAGATCGCGGCCGCCTCGCCCGGCTTGTCCGGCACGCCGACGACCGTGACCTTGGCCTCGGAGGTGTCGTGCGCGACACCGGAGATGAGAGCCTGCTCCACCTGCTTGTCCCCTTGATGCTGTGTCGTCCGAACGGGTGGCTCGCTGCTGACCCACGTGCCCTGCAGCCCGCTGAAGCTGGACCGGACGTGGATCGGGATGTTGTACCGGCGGGCGTACTCCACGCAGCGGTGGAGCAGCACCTTCGACCCGGATGCCGCCAGTTCGAGCATGTCCTCGAAGGAGATCCAGTCGATCTTCTTCGCCTTCTTCACCACGCGCGGGTCCGCGGTGAACACGCCGTCCACGTCGGTGTAGATCTCGCAGACGTCGGCGTCGAGGGCGGCGGCCAGGGCCACCGCCGTGGTGTCGGAGCCGCCGCGGCCGAGCGTGGTGATGTCCTTGGTGTCCTGGCTGACACCCTGGAAACCGGCCACGATCGCGATGTTGCCCTCGTCGACCGAGGTCTTGATCCGGCCCGGCGTGACGTCGATGATCCGGGCCTTGTTGTGGACCGAGTCGGTGATGACACCTGCCTGGCTGCCGGTGAACGACTGGGCCTCGTGGCCCAGCTTTTTGATCGCCATGGCCAGCAGGGCCATGGAGATCCTCTCTCCGGCGGTCAGCAGCATGTCGAGCTCGCGCCCGGCAGGCATCGGGGAAACCTGCTCGGCGAGATCGATCAGCTCGTCCGTCGTGTCGCCCATCGCGGAAACCACGGCGACCACCTGGTTGCCGTTCTGCTTCGCTTCCACGATCCGCTTGGCGACGCGCTTGATGCCCTCGGCATCGGCTACGGAGGAGCCTCCGTACTTCTGCACGACAAGGCCCACGTGCGCTCCTCGCTCAATCCGTCTCTATCCGCTCATACGCATTCGTACCGCGGTCGGCTCAGTCTAACGAGCGTCCGAAAATCCCCTCCGCGATATCGCATGGTGAGATCTCGGCCCGCCCGTCCAGAGTGGCTCATGCCCATCTGGGCACGGGCCACGCGAGAAAGTGCCCGGCGTCACAGTCGACACCCGGACGATCCAGGTCAGTCAAATTTCAAGCACTATGGTTCGGCTGTGCGCGTACTTCTGGTGGAAGACGATGAACCGGTCGCCGAGTCCCTCAGACGAGGTCTGAAGCGCTACGGCTTCGACGTCGAGTGGGTCAGCACGGGCGAGGCGGCCCTCAAGCACGAGGGCCCCTACGAGGTCGTCCTGCTGGATCTCGGCCTGCCCGACACCGACGGCCTGGACGTCTGCAAGGCGCTGCGCGAGCGCGGCGACGTCCCGATCATCGTGATCAGCGCCCGCAGCGACGAGACGGACCGGGTGGTGGGCCTGGAGCTCGGCGCGGACGACTACGTCTCCAAGCCGTTCGGCGTCCGGGAGGTCATCGCCCGGATACGGGCCGTCATGCGCCGGTCGCAGCCCCGTACGCCCTCCGAGACCGGACCGGACCGGTACGGCACGCGCCTGACGATCGACCGAAAGGCCGCCCGGGTGCGGCTCGACGGCGAGGAGGTGGCCCTCGCGCCCAAGGAGTACGACCTGCTGGCCTTCCTCACCGAGGAGCCCGGGGCGCTGATGTCACGCGAACAGATCATGGAAGCGGTCTGGGACGCGAACTGGTTCGGGCCGACGAAGACGCTGGACGTGCACGTGGCGGCGCTGCGGCGGAAGCTGGCCGGGGCGATCACGATCGAGGCGGTGCGCGGGGTCGGCTTCCGGCTGGAGATCGCCGGCGGCGAGGACGACGGCACCTCATGATCCGCCAGCTCGTCCGCAGCTACGTGCTGCTCGTCGCGGTCGCCATCGCGCTGTTCACCGTGCCGGTGGCGTTCACGCTGACGGATCAGCTGCGGAACGACACCAGGTCGGCCGTCCTGCGCGAGGCCGACGCCATGGCCCTCCTGCTCGGCGACGGCCGGGCCGCGTCCTGCCAGGCCCTGGAGGAGATGGCCAAGGCCTACGACGACGAGATCCAGGTGACCCGCACCGCCGGCTGCCCGGCGGACCTGCCGCGGCCGACGGCGGACGCGGCCCTGACCCAGGCCCTTCGGAACGGCAGACCCACCACCGACTGGGGCTCCTCCTTCATCTGGGGTCCCGAGCTGGTGATCACGGTGCCCGCCCGCGCGGCCGGCACGGACCGGGTCGTCGGTGCCGTGCGCATCGTGTACGGCACCGACGAGATGACCAGCCGCCTGTGGCGGATCTGGGGTTTCCGGGCGGTCCTCGCGGTGCTCGTCCTCGGGGTGGCCGCCCTGCTCGGTGTCGTGGCCGCCCGGCGCCTCACCCGGCCGCTGCGCCAGCTCAACGACATGGCGAGCAGGTTCAGCGACGGCGACCTGACCGCCCGCTCCCCCGTGACGGGCCCGCACGAGACCCAGACCCTCGCCCGCACCCTCAACCAGGGCGCCGAACGCCTGGACACGCTGATCGCGGCCCAGCGCATCTTCGTCGCGGACGCCTCCCACCAGCTGCGCACCCCGCTCACGGCGCTGCGGCTGTCCCTGGACAACATCGCGGACGGTGTGGACGACGAGTTCGTACGGGAGGACGTGGAGCAGGCGACGGCGGAGGTCGTCCGGATGAGCAGGCTGGTCAACGGCCTGCTGGTGCTGGCGCGGGCCGAGGCGAAGGTGGCGGCGGCCGAGCCGCTCCCGCTGATGGACATCGTGCGGGAGCGGCTCGCCGTGTGGAGGCCGGCCGCCGACGAGCGCGGAGTCACCATCGCGCTCAGGGGGAGTAGCGACGGCCGGCCGTCTGTGCTGGCCAGCCCCGGTGCTCTGGACCAGGTGCTGGACAACGTGCTCTCCAACGCCCTGGAGGTCTCACCGGACGGCGGGACCATCACCGTGCGGGTGGACCCCCGGGGCGATGTGGTGGGGGTGTCGGTCCTGGACGAGGGACCGGGCATGTCGGACGCCGAGAAGTCCCGCGCCTTCGACCGCTTCTGGCGTGGCCAGGGCCTGACCGGGAAGTCCGGCTCCGGCCTGGGTCTCGCCGTCGTGAAGCAGCTGGCGACGGACGACGGCGGGACCGTGGCGCTGACGGACGCGCCGGGTGGCGGCCTGTGTGTGACGATCACGCTCCGGGCGTCACACCGGGGCGGCGGCTGAGGCTCACCCCTCGGGCATCTTCGAGGAGTGGTGGTTGACGATCAGCCAGGTGCCGTCCGGCTGCTTCTCGTAGGCGTAGGTGTAGCGGGCCTTGACGGTGCTCTGCGCGCCCGTCTCGTGGTCGGTGAGGGCGAACTCGTACACACCGGTGTCGATGACGGTGTCGCGGTCGAGGACGTTGACCACGGACTCGATCTTCGTCCCGACCGGCTTCTTCTGAAGGAAGTGCTCGAAGTAGTCGACGATCTCGGCTCTGTCGGTGCGGACGTTGTTGGAGACGGTGGGCAGCAGCACCGCGTCCTTCGCGTACAGGTCGGCGACCTTCTGCGGGTCGCCCGTCTGCAGTGCGGCGTTCCAGTCGTCGAACAGCCCCAGCACCTGCGCCTCGGTTGCCGCCTTGGCGGACTGCTGGGACTTGCTTCCGGAGTCGGCTCCGGCGACCCCCGTCCCGAGGGCGAAGGTACCGGCGGCGGCGACAGCGACCGCGGCGGCGACTGCTGTGCGTCGGTGTGCGGGGCGACGGTTCATGACATCTCCAATGGAACAGAGGGGAGTTGACTTGCCTCCGCTTCGTCTGCGGGGGAAGTGACTCCAGACTCGCGTTTCACTGGTTAGGGGGCGTACAGCCCGCGTGCAGGGGGCGTACAAGGAGCTCCCAAAACACGCTGCGTGGACGTGCGCCGGACGCTACCGTCCGGTGATGGAGATATTGCGCTACGTGGCGTTCAGCACGGATCCCGAAGGCGGCAACCCCGCGGGGGTGGTGCTCGACGCCACCGGGGCCGACGACACGACGATGCTGGCGGCGGCGGCCGAAGTCGGCTACTCGGAGACGGCGTTCGCGGTGGAGTCGGACGACGGCTCTCTGGACGTGCGGTACTTCAGCCCGCTCGCCGAGGTGCCGTTCTGCGGCCACGCGACGATCGCGACGGCCGTCGCCCACGCGGAACGGCACGGCACCGGGAGCCTGCGGCTGCGCACCAAGGCGGGCCCGGTCACCGTCGCCACCGACGGGGCGGCGGACGGCACCCTCGTGGCGACCCTGGTGAGCGTCGCGCCGCGTACGGCACCGATCGACGAGGCCGTTCTGGCCGAGCTGCTGGCGATCCTGGGCTGGCCCGAGGGGGACCTCGACCCGGAGCTGCCGCCCCGCGCGGCCTTCGCCGGAGCCTGGCACCCGGTCATCGCCGCCGCGACCCGGGACCGGCTGGCCGACCTGGACTACGACATGACCGCGCTCGCCGCCCTCATGGCCCGCGAGGACTGGACCACGATCGACCTGGTCTGGCGCGAGTCCCCCACGGTGTTCCACGCCCGCAACCCGTTCCCGCCCGGTGGCGTGGTCGAGGACCCGGCGACGGGTGCGGCGGCAGCCGCGTTCGGCGGCTACCTGAGGGAACTCGGACTCGTCCTGCCACCCGCGACGTTGACGATCCATCAGGGCGCGGACATGGGCCGGCCGAGCACGATCACGGTGTCCGTGCCGACGGGCGCGGACACCGGAATCGGCGTCACCGGCGCGGCCGTTCCGATCTGACCGGCTACTTCGCGGGGCGCAGGCCCAGCGGACCCGCGATCTCCTCGGCCATCACGCGGCCCGCCTCGATCTCCAGGGTGTCGTCGCCCATGCCCTGGTCCGTGTCCAGGCCGTCGAGTTCGGCGAGGGGCTGGTCGAGGCGGACGTGCGCGAGCACCGACTGGAGGGCCCGGAGGCTGGCCGAGGCGGTGGAGCCCCAGTTGGAGAAGTAGGAGAACTGCCACCACCACAGGGCCTCCGAGGTGCGGCCGGCCCGGTAGTGCGCCATGCCGTGGCGCAGATCCGTGATGACGTCCGTGAGGTCGTCGGAGATGCGGGCCGGGACCGGCGCCTTGCGGGGCTCGTAGGGGTCGAAGACCTCGGAGTAGACGTCGATGGGGTCCAGTAGACGGGCCAGGTTCTCGCGGAGTTCGTCGACGTCCGCCTCGGGGCCCGAGTCGGGCTCGTAGCGCTCGTCCGGCACGATGTCCTCGTGCGCGCCGAGCCGGCCGCCGGCCAGAAGGAGCTGGGAGACCTCCAGCAGGAGGAAGGGCACGGCCGATTCCGGCTCGTCGCCCTTCGCGACCTCCGTGACGGCGACCAGGAAGCTCTCGATCTGGTCCGCGATCTGGACCGCGAAATCGTCCGGGTTCTGGTTCGTCGCGTGCAGCGTGGCGTCAGACATCTAGGAGTCGTCTCCCCTCGAAGGCGCGGCCGAGGGTGACCTCGTCCGCGTATTCCAGGTCGCCACCCACCGGGAGGCCGCTGGCCAGGCGGGTGACCTTCAGGCCCATGGGCTTGATCATGCGGGCGAGGTACGTCGCTGTCGCCTCGCCTTCCAGGTTCGGGTCCGTGGCGAGGATGAGCTCGGTGACCGTGCCGTCGGCGAGACGGGCCAGCAGCTCCCTGATGCGCAGGTCGTCCGGGCCCACCCCGTCGATCGGGCTGATCGCGCCGCCCAGGACGTGGTAGCAGCCCCGGAACTCACGCGTGCGCTCGATCGCCACGACGTCCTTCGGCTCCTCGACCACGCAGATGACGGCGGGGTCGCGGCGGGTGTCACGGCAGATGTTGCACAGCTCCTCCTGCGCGACGTTGCCGCAGGTCGCGCAGAAGCGGACCTTCGCCTTGACCTCCATCAGCGCCTGCGCGAGCCGCCGTACGTCCGTCGGTTCCGCCTGGAGGATGTGGAAGGCGATCCGCTGGGCGCTCTTCGGACCGACGCCGGGCAGCCGCCCCAGCTCGTCGATCAGGTCCTGGACCACGCCTTCGTACAACGGACTGCCCTTCCTGGGTCTTCTGGGTCGGCACGCACCCACCCGTACGTACCGTAGTTGTCAGCCGCCTGTCCGAGGAAGGCGGTACGCAGGGTCAGAACGGCAGGCCGGGGATCTGGCCGCCGCCCAGACCCTGCGCGAGCGGGCCCAGCTTCTGCTGCTGGAGCGCCTGCGCGTTCTCGTTGGCCGCCTGGACGGCCGCCACGACGAGGTCGGCGAGGGTCTCGGTGTCCTCAGGGTCCACCGCCTTCGGGTCGATCTTCAGGGCGCGCAGCTCGCCGGCACCGGTGACGGTGGCGGTCACCAGGCCGCCGCCCGCCTGCCCGTCGACCTCCGTCTGCGCCAGTTCCTCCTGCGCCCGCGCCAGGTCCTGTTGCATCTTCTGGGCCTGCTGGAGCAGCTGCTGCATATTGGGCTGGCCACCACCGGGGATCACGATCAGCTCCTTGCTCGGTACGGGTTTTCCCGTTCGGCACGAGCCTACGTGGTCGGGCCTGTCGTCGCTCCAGCACTCTTTCGAGTGAGTCCCGCTCGCGCCCCATAACCGATCAAGGAATACTTCCGGGCGGAAAAGAGGCGAAAGCTGCGTCTTCGCCACCCGTTGGGGGGTAGGAAGGGTCGGGCGCGTCAGGATGCCGAGTCCGTCCGTCGCGCGGCGTGATCGGTGAGTGAACCGTGCGTGGTCATTCGTGGTCAGTGAGGAGTGCCGGGTGGGTCAGCCGGAGATGCAGCCCGAGGGGCCGCCTCAGGACGGGCGGGGCGAAGGGGCGGCGGCCCGGCTGCGGCCGGGCGATCTGACCGGGCGGGCCTTTCCGCTCGGGGACTGGGGCGAGCCGGCGGTCCGGCTGGACGAGCTGTACCGGTGGGTGGAGCGCGGGGCGCTGCGGACGGCTGCCTGGTATCTCGCGGACCGGGTGTGGAAGCGGCGGTGCGCGCGGATGCTGCGCTGCGGGGCCGCGGTGGGGGCGGTCACCGGGATCGCCCTGCCCCTGCTGGACCTGACCGGGGTCGCGGGCGGCGTCGCGCCCTGGGGGTGCCTGGCGCTGCTGCTGGGGGTGGCGTGTGTGGCCGCCGACCGGTACTTCGGGGTGACGTCGGGGTGGATGCGGGACGTGGCCACCGCGCAGGCCGTGCAGCGGCGGCTGCAGGCGTTGCAGTTCGACTGGGCGGCGGAGAGTGTGCGGGAGGTTCTGGGGCCGGCGGAGGGGACGGCGAGTGAGGCCGCCGAGCGGTGTCTCGGGGTGCTGCGGAGGTTCTCCGAGGACGTGACCGAGCTGGTGCGGGCGGAGACGGCGGACTGGATGGGGGAGTTCCGGGCGGGGGGTGCGGCGCCGGCGGGGTCGCAGGCGGTGGTGTTCCCGGGGGCCGGGCGCGGGCCCGAGGCTGGGGGTGTGAACGGGCGGTTCTCGGTGCCGCCGGGGGGTGCGCGGCCGAACATGCCTCGGCAGCGGCCGCCCGAGCCCAGGTGACCGGGCGGGGCTGAGGGCGGGGGGCGCAGCCCTCCCCCGCGGCTGAGGGGTCCTTGCACTATGAGCGTCCGGTCAGGTCGCGTGGTCCGGTGCCGTGCATCGCAAGGCGCCGGAGTGCCCCGGTGGCGGACCCACCTGGGCGGTTCGGCAACGCGGCGAGGCGCGGTGCCAGGCCGCGCGACCCGGGCGGGCCCAGTGCAAGGACCTCTAAGCGTCCTGCGCGCACAGTGTCATGCCCTTGGGTGTCCAGCACGGCAGATGCCCGTGCGTGCGGATGACGTCCTGGCCCTTGCCGCGGGAGAGGTACGTGAGGAAGCTCGACGCCAGGGAGTCGGCCGGGGGACGGCCGTAGGTGTAGGCGTACTCGATCTCGCGGTACGGGTAGTCGCTCGTGCCGTGTTCGATGGCGTCGACGGAGGCGGGGTCGCCGTCGAGGCGCAGCGAGTGCAGGCCCTTCGCGCGGGCGGCCAGGTTGAGTTCGCTGTAGCCGATGGCGCCCGGGAGCTCGGCGACGGTGGCCAGGACCTGTTCGGTGGAGTCGAGTTCGCAGCGGAGGACGGCTGCCGTGGGGTCGTCCCTGTGGACGCAGTCGACGGAGGAGTTGGCGATCTCGCCGCGTCCCAGCACTCGGCGCTGGAAGACCTGTCTGGTACCGGAGTTGGCGTCCCGGCTGACCAGGCGCACGGGCAGGTCGGGGCCGCCGAGCTGCCGCCAGTTGCGGATCTCGCCCCGGTAGAGGCGCCGGACGTCGTCGGTGGACAGGTCCGTCAGCTTCACGTCGTCGTTGACCACGAGCGCGAAGACGGACACCGCCACCCGGTTCTCGCGCAGCTCGGGCATTCCGGCCGGCTTGGGACCGTCCGACAGGGCCACCACCGGCGGTGAGCCCAGGCCGGCCCGCTCCGCCCGGGCACCGGCCGCCCCCAGTTGCCGTATCCCGGCCGTCGAGCCGTGGGTGTCCACCTCGATGTCCGGGTCACCGCCGCAGTCCCGCTCGTACGCGCGGGACACCTCGCGCAGCACGGGCGCGAACGCGGTCGAGCCCGTCAGGGTCAGCGTGCCACTCGCGCAGCCGATCGGGGGCGGGGTGTCGTCCTGGGCGACGACGATCGCCGCGAGGGTGACCACGCTCGCCGTGAGCGCGATGGTGATCAGCCGCGCCGCCCGGCTGAACAGGGGCGGCTTCTCGTCGGGCGTGGCACTGCGGTTGGGGTGCACCTCCCCGTCGCGCAGGCCGCCGACCAGCCGGATCTCGTCGCCGACGTCACCGCCGGAGAGGAGGACGAGCAGCTTGAAGTGGTCGCCGCGGTTGAGCGGGACGCGGGGGATGCGCAGGGTGTTGCCGTCGTAGGCGAAGCCGCGTCCCGCGGTGAAGTGGTCCATGAGGTGGTCGGTGTCCGACGGCTGGGTCACCGAGACGCCGCGGACGGTCCGGCCCGCGAACACCGCGGTCAGGCCGTGGACTTCGGGGCCGGTGTAGTCGTCGCCGTCGATGCCCTGGGAGCCGTCGTTCTCGATGCGCAGCAGGACCAGGGTCGCGTCGGACATGCCGGGGACCTCGTCGAACAGGCCGAGGCGGCGGTTGGCGCGGCCGGAGCGCACGTCGTCGCCGACAGGGTTGTCCATCTGCACGCGGTAGCCGACGCGTTTGCGGCGCGGTACCCGGCGTTCGTACCAGACCATGACGCCCGAGGCGATGATGCCGAGGAGGGCCGTCGCCAAGGCCACGAGGTTCTCCGCGCTCAACCACTCCATCGTGGGTGCCCCCGTGCCCGCTGCCGCCCGGACGATCCGATCGCCCGGTCACCGTACGGCCGTACGGGCGCGTATCCGGTTCTCGTCGGCCGGAATTCGCCGGACGTTCAACGACCTCACCGACAGCGGGAGTCGGTCACTGCCTCGTGTACGTCAGCCGCTCCCCGCTGCTGGTGTTGACCCGCTGGAGCGTGCCGTCCGAGAGCAGGGTCACCTCGGTGGCCGCGCCCGGGGTGCAGGCGGTGCGCGGCTGCCCGACCTTCACGGTGGACGGGCCGATCCGCAGCGAGCCACCGGCGCCGGGGGCCGCGGTCAGCTCGCCCTCGAACACGCAGTGGTAGGTACCGCCGCCCTTCGTGGGGCCGTCGGCCACGAGGGACAGGACCGTGTCGCCGGGTTCGCCCTGCTGGATCGTGAGCGAACGGCTGTGCTCGCCGTCGGCGTTGTCGATGGTCGTGGTCCACGTGCCGAGGTACCCGGTCGGGATCGTGCCGTCGGCCGGGGAAGGCGAGGTGTTGTCCGGCTGCGAGGTCGCCGGGGACGGACCCGGGGTGGTCGGGGCCGCGCCGGTGCTCTGCGTGGGGGTGGGGCCGGCCCGGTCGTCGTCGCCGCCCTGCATCAGCGCGTACACCGAGCCGCCCGCGGCGAGCGCGACGACCAGGGCGATCACGACGAGCAGCGCGGTGGAACGGCCGCCTCTTCGCTGCGGCGGCTGCGGGGAGCCGTACGGCGGGGTGGGGCCGTAGGGCGGTGGCCCGTAGGGCGGGGTGGAGCCGAGGCCGCCGTAGGCGGGGTGGGCCGGGGCGCCGGGCTGGGGGTGCTGCTGGGGGTAGCCGTACGCCGGGTACGGGGGCGGGGGCGTGTGCGGGTGGGACGGGACGCCCGCGCCCGGGAGGTGCCGGGGCGCGCGGCTCGTGCTCTGCCCCGCGACCACGGTGGGCAGGTGGTTCAGCGGCGGCCCCTCGCCCGGCCGGCCCGGCGGGGGCGGTCCGGGGGTCGCGGCGGGCGCCGTCGCGGGGGCCGGGGGGAGCCTCGGGTTCGGCGGGGATTCGTCGGCGGCGGGAGAGTGCTCCGGGGTGGGGCCGGGGCTTTCGGCGGGGGCGGGCGGTGCGACCGGGCCGGGGCTGCCCGAAGAGGCGGACGGGGTGACGGGGCCGGCGCCCGGCTGATCGGCGGGCTGGGCCCCAGGACGCTCGGCGGAACCGGCCGGCTGCTGCCCCGCGGCACCGGCCCGCTCCCCCACCCCCTCGCCCTCCGGGTCCTCCGCGTCCAGCAACCGCACCGCGTGCCGCCCCAGTTGAGCCACCAGGGCGCTAGGCAGCCACGGGTCGAGGGCGCGGCCGTCGCAGACGGTGTCGTCCGCGCCCGTGCGTTCCAGGACGCGGTCGAGGGTGGGCCGCGCGGCGGGGTCCTTGCGCAGGCAGTCGCGGACCAGGTCGGCGATGCCCTCGGGGACGCCCTCCAGGTCCGGTTCCTCCTGGGCGATGCGGAACATCAGGGCGTGCACGCCGCTGTTGGCGGTGCCGAAGGGCAGGTTGCCGGTGGCGGCGTAGGCGAGGACCGAGCCGAGGCAGAAGACGTCGCACGCCGGGGTGATGCGGTCGCCCCGCACCTGCTCGGGAGCCATGAAACCGGGCGAGCCGACGAGCGCGCCGGTGCGCGTGAGCCCGCCGTCCGTCACGGTCTCCAGGGCGCGTGCGATGCCGAAGTCGATGACGCGCGGGCCGTCGATGGTGACCAGAACGTTGGACGGCTTGAGGTCGCGGTGGACGATGCCGGCCGCGTGGATGTCCTTCAGCGCGTGCGCGAGCCCGGCCGCGAGGATGCGGACCGTCCGCTCGGGCAGGGCGCCGTGGTCGTGCCCGACGACCTGCTGCAGGCTCGGCCCGGCGACGTACCCGGTGGCGACCCACGGCACGGCGGCCTCGGTGTCCGCGTCCAGCACGGGCGCGGTCCAGTACCCGCCGACCCGCCGCGCGGCCCGCACCTCCTGCCGGAACCGCTCGCGGAACTCCTCCTGCGCGGCCAGTTCCTCACGCACCAGCTTCACGGCGACGGTACGGCCGCGCTCCGAGCGGGCCAGGTACACGTGCCCCATGCCGCCCGCGCCGAGCCGCGCCAGCAACCGGTAGGCACCGATCCGCTGCGGGTCCCCGGGCCCCAGGTTCTCCATCGCTCAGCCGCCTTCCCCCGTACGTGAGCAGCAGACCGAGAATAGTGCGGGGCCGGGGCCGGGTGAATTGGGCGGTGTCTACGGTTACGTAACAGGCGGGGGTTGATCGGCAGGCGGAGGCTGCGCGACGGTCGGTCCCACCTGGTCGAGCACCTTGGACAGTCGTTCCAGCGAACGCACCGCCTCCTCGAGCTCCGCCTCCCCGAACGCCTCCGCCAGCCGGTCGGCGAAGGCCGCGTGCCCGGGGCCGATCCGGGCGCTCGCCGCCCGGCCCTCCTCGGTCGGCGCGAGGAGCTTGGCGCGGCGGTGCGCGGGGTTCGGCCGGTACTCCGCGAGTCCCCGCTCCACCAGCAGATCGGCGATGCGCTGCACGCTCTGCCGTGTGATGCCCATGGCGCGGGCGATGCCGGAGACGGGCAGCGGCTCCCCGAGGACCGCGCCGAGCACCTGCCACCAGGCGGCGGTCAGTCCGGCGGGCCGGGCCAGCTCCTCCGCCACGCCGAGGAACTGGCCGTTGAGCCGGAACACGCCGAGGGCGCTGCGGCTGAGCAGGTCCTGCCGCTCCCGGCTCACAGCGCGCCGGCCTTCTCCAGCACCGCGTAGGCCGCCGCGTCGGAGTCGTGGAACAGCCGGTACCAGGCGTCCAGTACCTCACCCTCGTAGACCCCGAGCAGCCGGAGGATCTCCCGGGCGAAGGCGACCGGCTCGGTGGGGCCGGCCGTCACCAGGTTTCCGTCGGTGACGGCGTCGGTCTCGACGTAGCGCCCCGTGCCCGCGTAGCCGGTCGCGGCCAGGTAGAACGAGACCGCGCTGGTGTGGTCGCGGGCGTCGAGCAGGCCCTCGCGGGCCAGTCCGGCGGTGGCCCCGCAGATCGCGGCGACCGGCACGCCGGCTTCCAGGAAGGCCCGGGCCGTGCGGGCGAAGGGGGCCAGGTCGTCACTCGTGTCCCAGAGGTCGGCACCCGGGAGGATCAGCAGCGCGCTGTCCTCGGGCCGGACGTCGTCCAGGGTCAGGTCGGGCTGGACACGCAGTCCGCCGATGCTGGTGACGGGGGCCGTGGACGGGCCGACGGTGCGGATCTCCCAGCCGGCGCGGGCGAGGTGGGCCGTGGCGTGGCCGGGCTCCCAGTCGGCGAGGGTGTCGTACACGGCGAGATGGACGGGCTTGCGGCCTGCGGTGGCGTTCATGGTTCCTCCTCGGACCCTGTGCCGTATGACAACATCCTGTCTTCTCGACAGCAAGCTGTCAAGATGTCCAGCCTTCCCTGGACAACCTGTCGCGGAATGCCGCCGACGGCAGACAGGCCGCCGATATCACCGCCCGCTCCCCCGCGCCTACGCTCGCCCGCATGACCCCTCAGCCGAACCCCGAAGCCGGTGCCGCCGTCAAGGCCGCCGACCGTGACCATGTGTTCCACTCCTGGTCCGCTCAGGAGCTCATCGACCCGCTCGCCGTCGCCGGGGCTGAGGGGTCGTACTTCTGGGACTACGACGGCCGGCGCTACCTCGACTTCTCCAGCGGGCTCGTCTACACCAACGTCGGCTACCAGCATCCGAAGATCGTCGCCGCGATCCAGGAGCAGGCGGCGCGGATGACGACCTTCGCGCCCGCGTTCGCGGTCGAGGCCCGGTCGGAGGCGGCCCGGCTGATCGCCGAGCGGACCCCGGGCGACCTGGACAAGATCTTCTTCACCAACGGTGGCGCCGACGCCGTCGAGCACGCGATCCGGATGGCCCGGCTGCACACGGGCCGCGCGAAGGTGCTCTCGGCGTACCGCTCGTACCACGGCGGCACGCAGCAGGCCGTCAACATCACCGGCGACCCGCGCCGCTGGGCCTCCGACAGCGGCACCGCCGGGGTCGTGCACTTCTGGGCCCCCTACCTCTACCGCTCCCGCTTCTACGCCGAGACCGAGGAGCAGGAGTGCGCGCGGGCGCTGGAGCACCTGGAGACGACGATCGCCTTCGAGGGCCCCTCGACCGTCGCGGCGATCATCCTGGAGACGATCCCCGGCACGGCCGGGATCATGGTCCCGCCACCCGGCTACCTCGCCGGAGTGCGCGAGATCTGCGACAAGCACGGGATCGTGTTCGTCCTGGACGAGGTCATGGCCGGGTTCGGGCGGACCGGCGAGTGGTTCGCGGCGGACCTGTTCGACGTCACGCCCGACCTGCTGACCTTCGCCAAGGGCGTGAACAGCGGTTACGTGCCCCTGGGCGGCGTCGCGATCTCCGACGCGATCGCAAAGACGTTCGGAAAGCGGCCGTACCCGGGCGGTCTGACGTACTCCGGGCACCCGCTGGCGTGCGCCGCCGCCGTGGCGACGATCAACGTCATGGCGGAGGAAGGCGTCGTCGAGAACGCGGCCCGGCTGGGCGCCTCCGTCGTCGGGCCGGAGCTGCGGGCGCTCGCCGAGCGGCATCCGAGTGTCGGCGAGGTCCGCGGTGTCGGCATGTTCTGGGCGCTGGAGCTGGTGCGCGACCGTGAGACGCGGGAGCCGCTGGTGCCGTACAACGCGGCCGGTAAGGCGAACGCGCCGATGGCCGCCTTCGCCGCCGCCGCGAAGGGGGGCGGGCTGTGGCCGTTCGTGAACATGAACCGGACGCACGTGGTGCCGCCCTGCAACATCACTGAGGCGGAGCTGAAGGAGGGGCTCGCGGCGCTGGACGCGGCGCTCTCGGTGGCGGACGAGTACACGAAGTAAAGGTCTGTAAACCCGTCAGTAACGGACATCCTGGCGCCTCGATCGAACGCGTAGGGTGGCGTGCTCGTAGACATGGACGCGCACGCCATCCGACCGCGACGAGGGAGACGCCCTGACCATGCCCGGCAGCACCGGCAACGGCGCCGTGACGCGCAGCACCCTGCGGCAGCAGATCGCCGAAGCGCTTCGTGACGAGGTGCTGGCCGGGCGGCTCCAGCCGGGGCAGGAATTCACGGTCAAGGAGATCGCCGAGCAGTACGGGGTGTCCGCGACACCGGTCCGGGAGGCGCTCGTCGACCTCTCCGCGCAGGGGCTGCTCGACGCCGACCAGCACCGCGGCTTCCGGGTGCACGAGTACTCGGTCGAGGACTTCCGCGGCATGATCGAGGCCCGCGGCCTGGTCATCGAGGGGATGTTCCTCGCGCTGACCGAGGGGCGCCCGGACGCCGTGCGGCCCGACGATCCCCGGGCCGCCGCCGTCGTCGCCGGGGTCCGCAGGCGCGGCGAGGAGGCGCAGCGGGCCGCCGCCGCCGGTGATCTCACCGTCCTCATCGGCTACGACCTGCGCTTCTGGCGCGAGCTCGGCGCCTGCTTCGGCAACCCCTACCTGGCCGACTTCCTGCATCGGCTGCGCGTGCAGACCTGGGTGTGCGCGGTGCAGCACCTGCGCCGGCTCACCGACCTGCGCGGTGAGCTGTGGGCCGGTCACACCGAGCTGGTCGACGCGCTGATCTCCCGCGACAACGACACCGCCCGGGCGATCATCGCCGCGTACAACACGCAGTCGCTCGCGCTGATCGAGCGGCTCGCTTCCGGATGACCCGCGTCGCAGCCGTCCGTATGGGTATGGGACATGCACGGCGGCAGCCGCGCCCGCGCCGCACCGCTACTCTTCTTGACCACCGTGCTACCCGACCACCGCGCTGAGCGAGGAGCCTTCTTTGGCCTGTGACCTGTGGCTGGTACCGCTCGTCGACGTGTTGTGCCACACGCCGGACAACCCGTTCGCCGAGGAACTCGCGCAATACAACAAGGTGCTCGCCGAGGCCGGGTTGCCGCCGGTGCCGGTGTACCAGTACATGCCCGGCCTGTCCGGTGAGGTCGCCCCGGTCGCGGGCTTCGACTACGACGCGCTGCACTTCCTGCGCCGCGCCTACCTGCTCCAGGTGTGCGGCCTGCCGGTGACGCCCGTGGACGAACTCGGGGGTGACTACGAGCAGTTGCTGGAGATGTTCGAGTCGACGGCCCAGCAGTCGCACCTGGTCTGGCACTACGACCACGCGGGCGCCTACGTCCCGGTCGACTTTCCCAGTCCGCTCGCCGACGACGACCTCCTCGCGGGCGGCGGCCCCCTGGGGTCCTCGCACGCGCTGCTGCGGGAACTGGAGCTGGTCGCGCCCGCCATCGGCATCGACCCGGCCAACCCGCCGGCGCCGCCGCAGCCGCCGCTCGCGCCGACCGAGCTGGAGGAACCGGCCGTCCCCGCCCCTTACGACCCCAGCCCGTTCGCCCGCGAACGGCACGTCTGGCTCGGCCTGCACGCGGCGGTGACCCGCAGCCTCGCCCAGGGATCGATGATCGTCTTCAGCTGAGGCTCAGCGTCCCGGCCGCCCTCCGCGCCCAGCTGGAGGACGAAGGGCTCGCTGATCAGCCGCATCGGCCGGCTGTTCTGCATGTCGAAGACCAGGTAGGCGGTGCGCTTGCCTTGGGCAGAGGTGCAGCAGGCCCTTTCGGGCTTGATCCGTTCCAGCGACTCCTGGAGCAGCTTTCCCAGGGTGCCGTTCCGGGGGGCCTCGCTGCCTTCTCCGTGTCCGTGGACGCCTTGAGCAGTACGCGCATCGCCTTCCTCTGGTCGACGCACGCGGGGGTGGGGCTTCAGCCTGTGCCGGTTCCCGGCATGTCACCCGGCGAAGAACGCCGGCCGCCCCCCGTGGGCACGAGGGGCGGCCGACGGACATGGGGGCGCGTCAGATGAACGAGTTGATCTCGATCGTCTCGTCCCGGCCCGGGCCCACGCCGATCGCGGAGATCGGGGCGCCGGACATCTCCTCCAGCGCCTTCACGTACGCCTGGGCGTTCTTCGGCAGGTCGGCGAAGGTCTTCGCCTTGGAGATGTCCTCGTTCCAGCCCGGGAGCATCTCGTAGACCGGCTTGGCGTGGTGGAAGTCGGTCTGGGAGTAGGGGAGCTCCTCGACGCGCTTGCCGTCGATCTCGTACGCCACGCAGACCGGGATCTGCTCCCAGCCGGTGAGGACGTCGAGCTTGGTGAGGAAGAAGTCGGTCAGGCCGTTCACGCGGGTCGCGTAGCGGGCGATGACCGCGTCGAACCAGCCGCAGCGGCGGTCACGGCCGGTGGTGACACCGCGCTCGCCGCCGATGCGGCGCAGGGCCTCGCCGTCCTCGTCGAACAGCTCGGTCGGGAAGGGACCGGCGCCGACACGGGTCGTGTACGCCTTGAGGATGCCGATGACCCGGCTGATCTTCGTCGGGCCGACACCGGCGCCGGTGCAGGCACCGCCCGCGGTCGGGTTCGACGACGTGACGAAGGGGTACGTGCCGTGGTCGATGTCGAGCAGCGTGCCCTGGCCGCCCTCGAACAGGACGACCTTGTCCTCCTCCAGCGCCTGGTTGAGGACCAGGACGGTGTCGGCGACGTACGGCGCGAGCTTGTCGGCGTAGGCCAGCAGCTCCTCGACCACCTGGTCCACGGCGATCGCGCGCCGGTTGTAGAGCTTGGTGAGGATCTGGTTCTTGACGTCGAGGGCCGCCTCGACCTTCTGCGTCAGGATCGACTCGTCGTAGAGGTCCTGTACGCGGATGCCGACACGGTTGATCTTGTCGGCATAGGTCGGACCGATGCCGCGACCGGTCGTGCCGATCTTCCGCTTGCCGAGGAATCGCTCGGTCACCTTGTCCACCGTCACGTTGTACGGCGTGATGATGTGCGCGTTTCCGCTGATGAGGAGCTTGGACGTGTCGACGCCACGCTCGTTCAGACCGCTCAGCTCGGAGAGCAGGACCGACGGGTCGACGACGACGCCGTTACCGATGACCGGCGTGCAGCCGGGGGACAGGATTCCGGAAGGGAGGAGGTGGAGTGCGTACTTCTGGTCACCGACGACCACCGTGTGGCCGGCGTTGTTGCCGCCCTGGTAGCGCACCACATAGTCCACGGATCCACCGAGCAGGTCGGTGGCCTTTCCCTTGCCTTCGTCACCCCACTGAGCACCGAGCAGCACAAGTGCGGGCACGCGCGTACACCCCTTCCGGGCGGGGCATGTCCATGGTCGAGGGCGTACGCGGAGGTTCCGCCGCGTACACCGCGACCGCCGTTGGCCGCCAACCGTCGGACCGGATGCCCCGGAATAGACGAAGCCCCTGGCGCAATAGCGCAAGGGGCTCTTGCACCAAGATGCTACCCGAGGAAGCGAGGCATGGCCGAGGTGGCGACTTCCACGACGTCCGAGCAGCTGCTGGTGGTGGTCGACCCGGTCGCCCGTAGGTCGGACGGCGAGTCCGTACGCATCGCGAAAGACGTACTCGGCGCGGGTGCCGGCATGAAGCTGTGCCTGCCGGACGGGCCGGAGGAGTTCGCGCGGGCGCTGGCCCGGCGAGGCTCGCGGCGCCCGGTGGTGGTGGGCGACGACCGGGCGCTGCTGCGGGCGGTGTCCGTTCTGCACCGGCGGCGGGAGCTGGCGGCGTGCGGGCTCTCGCTGGTGCCGGTCGGGGGCGCGCTGTCCCTCGCCCGGTCCCTCGGGGTGCCGACGGGCACGGTGGCGGCGGCGCGGGCGGTGCTCGACGGGGTCGAGCGGCGGATGGACCTGCTGGTCGACGACAGCGACGGGGTGGTGCTCGGCGCGCTGCGGATACCGCCGCTCGCACCCTCACAAGCCGGGGAGGGCCAGGGGTCCGCACCGGACCCGGAGTCCGAGACGGGCCGCCCGTGGCTGCGGACCTGCCAGTCCCTGGTACGGACCCTGGTGCCCGCCGGCCGCCCGTCCCGGCTCGCCTCCGCGCCGGAGTCCGGGCCGTCCCGGCTGCGGGTCGAGGTGGACGGGGAGACCCTCGTCGACCTGAACCAGCCGGTCGAGGCGGTGTCGGTGTCACCGGCTGCCTCGGGCGTCGCGTCGGTGGAGGTCAGACCCGTGTCGGTGGGCGCGGAGGCCTCGCCGCTGCTGGCGGAGGGGCGCACGGTGACCGTCTCGGGGGCGCACTTCCGCTACCGGGCGGACACGGTGGTGTCGGGACCGGTGCGGACGCGGACGTGGGTGGTGCGGGAGGGTGCGTGGGGGCTGACGGTGCCGGCGGCGCCGTGACCCGGGCCGCGCGCTGCGCTGACAGCGTGGCCCACGCCGCGGGACATAGCGCGCACGGCGTGCTGCCCCGGGCCGCCGCGGCGGCGTGGGGCGTGGCCGGGGCGGTCCTGCTGACGGGCTGGGTCGGGCCTGCGCTGGATGTGCCGCGGGCTCTCGCGCGGGCCGCCGGCATCAGCAACCCGATCCGGGCCGGATCTCTCGCCGTTCGGGCATCCCGGCGAAGCTGCCCGGAGGGTCCGTGGAGTGGGGCCGGGAGGGGTGCTGACCGGGCCGGTGGTGGCGCCGACGGCCGCGGGGCGGGCGGGGTCGTGGAGAGGCGGGACGTGACCACGTGATCGGTCGACGTACTTGCCTGAGCTCTTCCGGGTCGAGCTCGATGCCGGCGCCATGGTGCCTCCCCTCGCGGGCCGGCACCGGCGTGACGGCCCCCTCGCGCCGATCACCGGCGATCGTCCGAACCAGTGATCACCCCACCTCAACGGCCAGTCCGTCCAACCCCCTGATCACGAAGTTCGGCTTTCTCTCCGGTTCCTCCGCAATCCGCAGCGTCGGCGCCCTCTCCAGCAACGCCTGCATCGACGCGGCCAGCTCGATACGGGCCAGGGGCGCGCCGATGCAGTAGTGGATGCCGGCGCTGAAGGAGATGTGGGGGTTGTCCGTACGGGTCAGGTCGAGGCGGGCTGGGTTCTCGAACACCGCCGGGTCGTGGTTCGCGGAGCCGAAGAGCATGGCGATCTCCGCGCCGCGCGGGATGGTCGTGCCGGCGATCTCGATGTCGTCCAGCACCCAGCGTTCGAAGAGCTGGAGCGGGGTGTCGTAGCGCATCAGCTCCTCGATCGCGGAGGGGATGAGCGTGTGGTCCGCGCGCAGCAGCTCCAGCTGGGACGGGTTGCGGAACAGGGCGTACCAGCCGTTGACCGTGGAGTTCACCGTCGCCTCGTGGCCGGCGTTCAGGAGGAGGACCGCCGTGGAGATCATCTCCTGCTCGGTGAGGCGGTCGCCCTCGTCGTGGGCCGCGATGAGACCGGAGATGAGGTCCTCGCCGGGTTCCTTGCGGCGGGCCGCGATCAGGTCGCGCAGGTAGTCGGAGAACTCCACCGACGCCCGGACGGCCCGCGCCGCCGTCTCCTCGGACGGGTTCAGCTCGTACATCCCGCAGATGTCCGCCGACCAGGGCCGCAGCGGGGCCCGGTCGGACTCCGGGATGCCGAGCATCTCGGCGATCACCGCGACGGGGAGGGGTTCGGCCACGTCCTTCAGCAGGTCTCCGCCGCCCGCCTCGACCAATGCGGACGCGAGCTCGTCCGCCAGGCCCCGCACGTACGGCTTCAGGCGCTCCACCGTGCGGGGGGTGAACGCCTTCGACACCAGGCGGCGGATCCGGGTGTGGTCCGGCGGCTCCAGGTCGAGCATCCCGTGGTCGTTGAGCGTGTGGAACGGCTCGTGCTCCGGCGGGGGCGCGGAGCGGCCGAACTCCTCGTGCGTGAAGCGGTGCTGGTACGTCCGGCCGAGGCGCCGGTCGCGCAGCAGGGCCGAGACGTCCGCGTGGTGCGGGACGAGCCACTGGTCCGTGGGCTCGAACCAGTGCACGCGGCCCTTGGCACGCAGCTCGGCGTATGCGGGGTACGGGTCGGCGAGGAACACCGGGTCCCACGGGTCGAACCCGAGGTCGGAAACAGCTGCCATGAACGGACGCTAGCCCGGCGTCCCCCACTCTGACCAGGGGCTGCGCTGTGAGCGCCTCGATGAACATCGTGAAGGATCCGGTGGGGAGGGAGAGCGAGCCATGGGCCCCTCCCGGCACGAACGTTCCCTCACTCAGCGTCAGCTCGGGCGAGGTCGCGCCGTACGTTGAGGAGTGGTCTGCTGGATGTATCCCGTAGGAGGGCATGCCGATGCGGTTCACCCGGACCTCCGTCCTCGTCCCCCCGGGGACGCCGGCGCCGACCGGAGCCGGCGGAGGGTTGCTGCCGAAGCGGGATCTCGCAGCCGCCTGGATCCTTGTCGTCCTGATCGCGATGCCTGCGTGGGCGCTCACGATCGGCCAGGCCCAGGACATGGGGGTCGAGCCCGGCACGATGGGGATGGCGCTGCCCCTGTTCCTGCTGCTGTGGGTGACGATGATGGCGGCCATGATGCTGCCGTCCATGGCGCCGGTGGCGATCACGTGGGTGCGGGGGATCGGCCGGCAGTCCTCCGGCTGGACCCGGGCAGCGCGCACCGCCGAGTTCCTCGGCGGATACCTGATGGTGTGGACCGCCTTCGGTGCGCTCGCCTATGCGGGTCTGGCCTTCACCGGCGATCTGGTGGCCGATCACCCGGCCGCGGGGCGCTGGATCGGCTTCACGGGGTTCCTGCTGGCGGGTCTTTATCAGCTCGGCCCGCTGAAGTACGTGTGTCTGCGGCACTGCCGCGATCCCATCAGCCACCTGATGCATTACGCCGGCTTCCGGGCACCGGCGCGTGACCTGCGGGTGGGCGTCCATCACGGCGCCTACTGCGTCGGCTGCTGCGCTGGGCTGATGGTGGTCCTGATCCCGCTCGGTGTGATGAACGTGGCAGCCATGGCCGGACTGGCCCTGGTGATCTTCGTGGAGAAGCTGTGGTCCAGGGGCCCGCTGCTCGCCCGGTTGATGGGCTTGGCGTTCCTCGTCCTGGCCATGCTCGCACCGTTCCAGGACTGGCTGCTGCCGGGGCTGCAGGACTCGATGCCGCCGATGGACGACATGTGATTCCCCCGGCCGCGATCACCGAGCCCTGGTTGACGCCTTTACGGCCGGAGAAGATGGACTCCAGGGCGCTCGCCTGCTGGTGTGCCAGGGATAGGCGGACGTGCGGGAAACCCGTAATCGGCGCGACCTGCGGAGGTGTCACCCGGACATCCGACCAGCGAGTGCCGTCGCTCAGGGTGAGAACCTCTGCAGCCGCTGAGTTCTCTTCGCATTGCTCATGGTTGCCAACACCACGGCCAACCAGGGCCGGAGAGTGTGGTCAGGCTGGGCCGGTCCAGTCGAAGCGGAAGTGTTTGCTCGACTTGCCCGAACGGTCCCAGGTGAAGCCAAAGGCGTCGGCCCGGTCGGTGGTGACGCGGCCCCAGGTAGCGATCTGGCCGGGTCCCACCTCGGCGCCGGGGGCGTTGTGCACCTGCACCCGTGCACCTTCCGGGGTGGTCGGGCCGGTCAGCGCTTCGGCGGTAGCCATCACCTTTCCGGGGATTTCCGCGCGCCAGGAGGACATGTCTTCGTCGACCTCGATGCGGATGGGGGCGAAGTCCATGCCCCTCATCACGGGGCCGAAGATCTCGCCGAACTCCGCGGGCCATCCGCCCGCCTCACCGCCGAAGATCGTCTGGAGGGCGGCGCGCTGCTGTTCGTCGGCGCGTTCGTCGAAGAAGACCGCGGCGTAGGCATCCGTGTGCTCGCGGGCCCAGACGTTGCCCACGAAGGAGCTGAGCATCAGTACGTTGAGGCCGTCGAGCCGCACGTCGCCGAAGTTGCCCTCCCTTATGTGCCAGGAGAGCACGCCCTCGCAGTCGCCGTAGGTCGGGGCCTGCGCGAACGTACAGGGGCACGGGATCGCGCACTTGCACACATCGAACCAGTCACCTGCCAGATGCCAAGGCGGGTGACCGGTGGTGGGTTGCTCTGTCATCTCGTTTCCTTCCGCCTGTCTCGCGGAAAACCACTCCCCTTCTTCCAGCTTGCTCCTCGTCCGTTCCGCGGGCGAGGTGGCGCCAGGCGTGTGTGACTGGTGGTGCTGGTGAGGCTGTACGGGGCGGAACCCCGATCACGCCAAGGCGTTCTCCGTCTTCCTGCCTCGCCGCTGTCCCTGGGCGCTCACCCCGGCGTCACCAGCCGCGCCTCGTAGGCGAACACCGCCGCCTGGGTGCGGTCCCTCAGGCCCAGCTTCACCAGGATCCGGCTGACGTGCGTCTTGATCGTCGACTCGGCGACCACCAGCCGCTCGGCGATCTCCGCGTTCGACAGGCCCTGTGCGATGAGGACCAGCACCTCCGTCTCCCGATCGGTGAGATCGCCGTACGCCGCCTGCGCGGAGGGCATCAGGCGCGGCGTCTGGGAGAGCTTCGAGAACTCGGTGATCAGGCGCCTGGTCACCGAAGGCGCCAGGAGCGCCTCCCCGGACGCCACCACCCGGACACCATCGGCGAGCTGGCGGGCCGAGGCGTCCTTGAGGAGGAAGCCGGAGGCACCCGCGCGCAGCGCCTGGTACACGTACTCGTCGAGGTCGAAGGTGGTGAGCACCAGCACCTTCGCCGCGCCGTCGGCGGCGACGATCTCACGGGTCGCCTCGATGCCGTTCAGCTCGGGCATGCGGATGTCCATCAGCACGACGTCCGGGGCGAACTCGCGGACCTTCGCGACGGCATCCCGGCCGTTCACCGCTTCGCCGACGACCTCGATGTCCGGCATCGCGTTCAGCAGGACCGAGAAGCCCTCGCGCACCATCATCTGATCGTCCGCGATCAGGACGCGGATGGTCATGCGTCGCCCTCGTCCGGCAGGGAGACCGGCAGGAACACCGTCACCTCGTAACCTCCGTCGTCCGTGCGGCCCGCCGTCATCTCGCCGTTCAGCATCGACACCCGCTCCCGCATGCCGGTGATGCCGTGCCCGGCACCTGGGGAGGGTTTGATGAGGTTCGGCTCGGGCGGCGGGCCGTTGACTATGCGCAGGCCCAGGCCGCCGAGAACGTACCCGATCTCCACCCGGGCACTCGCGCCCGGGGCGTGCCGCAGGGTGTTGCTCAGCGCCTCCTGCACGATCCGGTACGCCGACAGCTCCACACCCTGCGGCAGCTCGCGCACCGCCCCGGTCACCGCCTTCTCCACGGTGACGCCGGCCTCGCGCACATTGGCCAGCAGCCCGTCCAGGTCGGCGAGCGTGGGCTGCGGGGCGTCCGGGGCCTCGTAGTCCTCGGCGCGGACGACGCCCAGGACGCGGCGCAGCTCGGTCAGGGCCGCCACCGCGTTCTCCCGGATGGTGGCGAACGCCTTCTCCAGCTCCGGCGGCGGGTTCTCCACTCGGTAGGGCGCGGCCTCGGCCTGGATGGCGACGACCGACATGTGGTGGGCGACGACGTCGTGCAGCTCGCGGGCGATCGTGGTGCGCTCCTCCAGCAGGGTGCGGCGGGAGCGCTCGTGCGCGGTGACCGTCTGCTGGGCGGTGACCTCCTGCTCGGCGTGGCGGCGGATGTGCCAGACGGTGACGCAGAGCAGGATCATGGCCGAGAAGACGAGCATGGGGCCGGAGTTGGTGCCGTAGACGTAGGTCGGGCCTATGCCCATGTCCGCGACTATGGCGTACAGCCCCGTCAGTGCCCACATCCACCCGGCCGTGCGCGGCCGGGTGCGTATCGCCACGACCGTCAGCACGGCCAGATGGCAGGCGAAGCTGCCGGCGGCCCACGGCCAGTTGTTCCAGTTGCCGACGAGCAGGGCGACCACCGGGGTGGAAGCCATGGACGCCCAGAACGCTCCGACCGGCCGGATCATGGTCAGCAGGACGGGTATCACCGTCAACGGAACGACCAGGAGCACCATGCCGTCGGTGTCGACGCTGGTGAGGAACAGGGTGAACAGGGCCGCCAGGGCTATCAGAGCGTGCGGCGTCCATGTCGCGTACCCCCGCAGGCGTGCGGGCAGCCGCCGTACGAGCCGCCCTTCCACGCTCCTACGGGGCAGCGGCCGGTAGGCGAACGCGTCGTGGATGAGGTCCTGCCGCAGCCCGCGCAGGGAGTCCACCGCCACCCGGTACTCCGGACTGCGCGGCTTGGTCCCGCCTCCCGGCGGCGTGGTCTGCATGTGAGTCGTCTCGGTCACGTACAGAACGGTAGGCGTACCGGGGGTCTCGGTCGTCCCCAGTGAGAGGGGTTCCCCGGCGTCCCTCTCAGGTACTACGGGGCCCCGTGGCCCGCCCTCAGTACCCCGACGGCCGCACCAGACCCGACTCGTACGCGAACACCGCCGCCTGCGTCCGGTCCCTGAGGCCCAGCTTCACCAAAATCCTGCCGACGTGGGTCTTGACCGTCTGCTCGGCCACGAACAGGTGCCGGGCGATCTCCGCGTTGGACAGGCCCTGCGCGATCAGGGCGAGCACCTCCGTCTCCCGCTCGGTCAGGTCGCCGATGCGTTCCTTGAGCGGGGCGCGGGGCTTGCCCTCGAGCCGGGAGAACTCGGCGATCAGCTTGCGCGTGATGCCCGGGGCGAGCAGCGCGTCCCCGGCCGCGATCACCCGGACCGCCTCGGCGAGCTGCTCCGAGGAGGCGTCCTTCAGCAGGAACCCGGAGGCCCCGGCGCGCAGCGCGTCGTACACGTACTCGTCGAGGTCGAAGGTGGTGAGCACCAGCACCCTCATGTCCGGATGCGCTGCGGTGATGCGCTCGGTGGCCTCGATGCCGCCGATCCCGGGCATGCGGATGTCCATCAGGACGACGTCCGGGGCGAGCTCCGCGGCCTTGGCGATGCCGCCCTCACCGTCCTTCGCGTCGCCGACGACCTCTATGTCGGGCTGGATGCCGAGCAGCACGGTGAAGCCCTGCCGGACCATCGCCTGGTCGTCGACGATGAGAACCCGGATGGGGTTGCCGGTGCCGCTCATGAAGTCCCTCCCTGTGGGGCCGCGGGGTGATGGGTGCCCGGGGCGTCGGCGGGCGGGGTGTCCGGGAGGAAGGCGGTGACCTTGAAGCCGTCCCAGTGCCACGGGTGAGCCGTCATGGTGCCGCCGAGCATCGCGACCCGCTCCCGCATGCCGAGCAGGCCGTGGCCCGCCCCCGTCGACGGTGGCGGGGGCGCGGTCGGGCGGCCGTTGACGATCTCCACTTCCAGACCGTCCGGCTCGTAGGTGAGACGGACCGTGATCCTCGCGCCGGGCGCGTGCCGCAGGGCGTTGCTCAGCGCCTCCTGCACGATGCGGTACGCCGACAGTTCCACGCCCTGCGGCAGCGGACGCGGCTCGCCGTTGATCTCGGTGATGACCTCGCGGCCGACGGCCCGGGTGTTCTCCACCAGCGCGTCGAGCCGGTCGAGCGTGGGCTGCGGGGCGTGCGGAACGGCCTCGTCGCCCGGGCCGGCGGGCGACTCCCCCGGCCCGGGGTCCTCCGAGCGCAGCACGCCCAGCACCCGGCGCAGCTCGGTCAGCGCCTCCAGCGCGTTCTGCCGGATGCCCGCGAGGTTCTCCCTCAGCTCGTCGGGCGGGTTCTCCACGAGGTGCGGGGCGACCTGCGCCTGGATGGAGATGACCGACATGTGGTGGGCGACCACGTCGTGCAGCTCCCTGGCGATGCGGCCGCGCTCCTCCAGGAGGGTGCGCCGGGTGCGCTCCTCGGCGGTGAGCGTGGTCTGCTCGACGAGTTGCGCGCGGGCCTCGCGGCGGCCGCGCAGGGCGGTGCCGAGGACCACGACGACGGCGAACAGGGTGACCGCGAGCACCCCGGTGGGCGAATAGCCGGCCGCGCCCAGCAGCCCTTGGACGACGTAGGTGAGGAGCACGGTCAGCGCGAGCGCCTCGACGGACACCCGGGTCCGCACCCGCAGGGCGAGCAGCAGCAGCACCGCCATGTGTCCGATGATCCCCGCCGACGTCCAGGGCCAGGTGAAGCCGGGGGCGCCACCGGCCAGCAAATGGCGGCGCACCTCGAGGGCGCCCAGCACCATGGCCGCCGTCGAGAGCCACCACGCCGGGATGGGCCGCCACAGCGCGAGCACCATGGCAACGCCCTGCGCCAGCCCGAGCGGGAAGGCGATCTGCGGACCCACCCCGCCGTTGTCGACGAGCTGCCCCACCGCGCCGAGGGTGACACCGAGCGCGGCCAGGCACACCAGCCCGTGCGGCAGCCAGCGCAGCCAGGTGGAGGGCGGCAGCGGGTCCGCCCGGACGGTCCACAGGTCCTGGCGCAGTAGCCACAGCCAGCCCTCGACGCGCGCCCGCAGCGCGCGGCCCACCCCCGTGTCCGTCACGCGGCCCAGCCTAGACATGACGCGCCTTCGCCGCTGTGCCCCGGTCGGGGGGCCGGTGGGCGTGCACCACCCGCGACCGGCGGCTTCGCCCGCCCCCGCCCCGCTCGAAGGAACGGAACGCCGCCCAGCAGACGGCGAGGGCAACGACCAGCACGGGCAGCCACAGCAGCCGGGCCCCGACCCAGCCGAGCGAGTCGGGCGGCGTGTGCAGCCCGGGGAGCCGGCCCGCGAGGAGCCCGGTGGCCGTGGTGGCCATGAGGGCCGTCTGGTGCCAGAGGAAGACGGTCATCGCGGAGAGGTTGACGAGCGCCACGGCGGCCCAGGCGACAGGCCGGCGCATCGCGTGCCGCAACCGCTCGCGCAGCAGCAGGGCGAGCCCGCACTGGGCCAGGCCGAAGGTGACCGCGGCCAGCGTCGGCGGGTCCAGGTTGGACATGCCCTCACCGGGAACGCCGACCATCGACGCCGGGTAGCCCGCCCACGCGACGAGCATGGCGGTCACCGCCGCCCCGCCGCCGAGCAGAACCCAGCCGGCGCGGCGCCGCTCCAGCTCGCCCCGGGTCCAGGCCGCGCCGAGGGTGTAGGGCACCATCCAGCCCGCCGCCACGTTCGCCCAGCCCAGCCAGGACGGACCGCCGAGCCCGAACCGCAGCAGGTCCACGTGCAGGACGACGGCCAGCGGCCAGAGCGGATGGAGCCGGGCCAGCAGCGGGGTCGCCGCCGTCAGGACCGCGAACACCACGAGGAACCACAGCGGGGACAGGGCCAGTTTCACCAGCGTGCGGACCGTCCCGAACTCGGCGCCCGACAGCAGCAGGGCGAGCGCGGCGACCGTCCACAGGCCGAGGACGGCGGCGACCGGCTTGAACAGCCGCGACAGCCGGGCCGTCAGCCAGTGGTGGTACGGGACGCCACGGGCCCGGGCCGAGGCGTGGCTCCGGGTGGCCACATGGCCGCCGACCAGGAAGAACACGGCGAGCGTCTGGAACAGCCAGGAGACGGGCGCCAGCCAGGGCATGTGCTGCAGCGGGCTCGCCGTGCGCAGGGTGCCACTGTCGGAGACCAGGGCCGTGACCAGCCAGTGCCCGAGGACGACCCCGAGGACGGCGGCGGCCCGCAGGGCGTCCACGGCCCGGTCGCGGCCGGGCGGGGTGGCGGCGCCGATGCGGTCGGCGCGGCGGCGCAGACCGCATCGGATGCCACGCAGACCGGGCCCGCGCGCCCCATCGCCGCGCGCCCCATCGCCGCGCCCACCATCGGCACGCACACCATCCGCGCGCCCCGCACCGGCGCGCGGACCGTCGGCGCACGCACCGTCGGCGCACGCATCATCGGCGCGCGCACCGCCACCGCCCACCCCGGTGCCCCGCGCCCCGGTGCCGCCCACACCACCGCCACCCACCCCGGTGTCGCGCACATCGATGTCAGTCATGGGTCACCGCCTTGGTCTCGCCCAGGACGATCCGGGTCAGGTTGGTCAGGGAGGGCGAGCCGGGCCTGAAGTAGTCGCTGTGGCCGCCGTCGCCGGCCGCGAAGACCCGGGCGCCGAAGGCCGGCGAGACGGGGTCGGTGCCGAAGCCGACGGTGGTGCCGAACAGGTCCGCCTCGACGTGCGGGACGTTCTCCACCCAGTCGTCGCCGCCCCGGGCCGCCCAGACGCGGGCGCGGGTGTGCAGGGCGGCCGCGGTGTCCGCGCCGGTGCCGGGGCTGCCGACGAGCGCGATGTCGTCGACGGCGAGCCCGGCCGCGGCCCGCCCGCAGACGACCGAGCCGTACGAGTGGCACAGCAGGGAGATGCGGGGGCCGTCGCCCGTGAGGGAGCGCAGGTCGGCGACGAGCGCGCGCAGCTGCGGGGCTGCCTGCTCCGCTCTGCCGGTCGTGGTGACCGTCGTGCTGACCGTGCCCGGCGTCTCGTAGCCCAGCCAGGCCACCACCGCCGTGCGCGTGTCCGCCGGGGCCTGCCTGACGAGCTGGTCGTGGAGGGCGGCGGCGGCCGCGTGGAACCGGCCGTAGGTGTCGAGGCTCGTGTCGGAGCCGGGGACCAGAACGGCGATACGGTCGGCCCGGGCGAGGTCGCCGAGGACCTCGATCACCCGGCCCGGGCCGCGGCCGTCGAACCCGAGGAGATGCCGGGCCGGTGCGGCCAGCGAACGGTCCGTGGCGGCGCGGTCGCGGTCATGGTGCGCGGCGGCCATGCGGGCCGCCTCGGCGGCGTTGGCGCGGTTGGCCGCGTACGCCTCGTCGAGCGTCGAGGTGCTGAGAGGAGCGAGGGAGGCGGGTGGCGGTGCGGGGATCTCCGGTCGCACCGCCGCCGAAAGAGGGAGAACCACCGCACCCGTGACAAGGGCGGCGAGCGCGGCGCGACGCCACCGCCCGGCGCGACGGCGGTATCTCGATGCGAACCCCACGGACGTCCCCCTCCACTGCACCCGGCCATCGGGTCTGCGTGGAAGGGAAGTTACGCAGGGGGCCGCGTCGTCCGCGTCACACCGGGGAACTCACCTGCGCCGTAGCTCTCAGGTACTACGGGTATGACCGGGGACGGCTCCTACGGGTACGCCGGGGCCGCTCCCACGCGTACGCCGAGGACGCTTCCACCCAGCCCCGAAAAGCGCCGCTCACCAGGCCAGTTGGGCGATCTCCTCGACCACCACCGCGCACGCGTCCGCCGCCGGGTCGATGAGCGGGAAGTGCCCCACGTCCCCCAGCAGCGTCACCCCCACCATCTCCCCGGCCTTCGCCGCCGCCTCCGCGTACGACTCGGCGACCGCCTGCGGCACGTCGAGGTCCGCGCGGCCCTGGACGAGGGTCGTGGCGACTCCGGTGGGCAGCAGCAGTGCCGGGTCCGCGTACGGCTGCCGCTCGGCGAAGTGCTCGTCCCCGCCGAGGAGTTGTTGTGCGGCTCCCCCGCACACGTCCAGCTTGTCGGCGATCGCCAGGTCCGCGATGGGGGCCAGGGCGACCACACCGCGCAGGGCCGCCGCGTTGTCGTTGCGCCAGGGTGAGCCGGCCGGCAGGACGTGCCGGGCCGCGCCCCACAGCGCGAGGTGCCCGCCCGCCGAGTGGCCGGTGAGGACCGTACGGCGCGGGTCGGCCTGCGGCAGCAACTCCCGTACCAGTGCCGGGAGGGCGTCCAGCGCGGCGGCGATGTCGTCGAAGGTGTCGGGCCAGCGGCCCGCGACGGCGTCGTCGTCACCGCCGCGCCGGTACTCGACGGAGGCCACGGCGAACCCGTGGCGGGCCAGGAAGCCGGCGAAGGGGCTGATGTGCCGCCGGTCGTGGGGCGCCCGCCAGGCACCGCCGTGCAGCACGACGACGACCGGGGCGGGCCCGCCCGGACCGCCCTGCCCGCGCGGGGCGAAGAAGTCGATCACCTGGTCGGGGTGGTCGCCGTAGGCCGCGGTGGCGTCGGGGTCGACGGGCGCGTGGGAGAAGGCCGACTTCTCCTCGGCAGCGGCCCGTGCTGCTGCGACGTCGTCCGTCATGCTCCAACCTTCCAGCGATGAACCGTACGCGGCCTACCAGTTGAGGGTTCAGCCGTTGGCCGGGACGGTATCAGGCGCGTGACATGCGGGGACACGGGGATGTCACGCTCGGTGAAGCCCGAAGGGCTCTGCCGTTCCGGCACGACGGGGCCGGGTCCGGGCAGCGGATCCCGGCCCCGTCGGCGCTCACGCCAGCGTCCCGGCCAGGACGCGCGCCGCCCGCTCCACGTCGGCGAAGCCCACGTACAGCGGACTGAAGCCGAAGCGCAGCACGTCCGGCTCCCGGAAGTCGCCGACCACGCCCTGCTCGATCAGCCGTTTCATCACGTCACCGGCGTCGTCGCAGCGCAAGGCGATCTGGCTGCCCCGCTCCGCGTGCGCCACCGGCGTCAGGCACTCGACCCTGCCGTCCGGAACGTACTCCGCGACGCACTCCAGGAAGAAGTCCGTCAGCGCGAGGGACTTGGCCCGCACGGCCTCCACCGATACCCCGTCCCACACCTCCAGGGCCGCCTCCAGGGCGAGCATGGAGAGGATGTCCGGCGTGCCGACCCGGCCGCGCAGGGCACCGGGGGCCGGTGCGTAGCGGGTCCGCATCCCGAACGGCTCGGCGTGCGAGTTCCAGCCGGGCAGCGGCGAGTCGAAACGGTCCTGCAACTCGCCGCGCACGTACAGGTACGCCGGTGAACCCGGCCCGCCGTTCAGATACTTGTAGGTGCAGCCGACCGCCAGATCCACTCCGTGCCGGTCCAGTTCCACGGGCAGCGCGCCCGCGCTGTGGCACAGATCCCAGACCACGTACGCCCCGGCCTCGTGCACGGCGGCCGTCAGCGCCGGCAGATCGTGCAGCCGGCCGGTGCGGTAGTCGACGTGGTTGAGGAGGACGGCGGCGGTGCGGTCGCCCAGCGCGCCCGGCACCTGAGCCGGGGTCACGGGACGCAGCGTGCGGCCGGTCATCCGGGTCGCGGACTCGGCGATGTACCCGTCGGTCGGGAAGGTCGTCGCGTCGACGAGCAGCTCGTCACGCCCCTCCCCGGCCATCCGCACCGCGCCTACGAGTGCTTTGAAAACGTTGATACTTGTCGAGTCGCCGACCACGACCTGGCCGGGCGCCGCCCCGACCAGCGGAGCGATCCGGTCACCGATCCGCTCGGGCGCCGTCCACCAGCCGCTCTCCTCCCAGGACCGGATGCGCAGCTCGCCCCACTGGCGGCGTACGACGTCCTCGACCCGCCCGGGTACGACGGCCGGCAGCGCGCCGAGGGAGTTCCCGTCAAGGTAGACCCCCGCGGCGTCAGCCGCCCGATCGGACGCGGTGTCGAGGACGAACTCGGTCCGCTTGCCGCGCAGCTCGTCGGCGGCGTCCAGCTTCTCCGCCCGCGCCATCAGCTCAGACATACGACCGCGCCGTCCACAGCTCGGGGAAGACGTTCTTCTGCGCGCGCTTCTCCAGCCAGGCCACCCCGGCGGAACCGCCCGTGCCGGTCTTGGCACCCATGGCGCGACGGGTGGCGACCAGATGGTCGTTGCGCCAGCGCCACACCAGCTCGGCCACATCGCTGAGCGCCTCGCCCAGCCGGGCGATCTCGTGCAGCTCGTCCCCCGAGTAGACGGCCGTCCAGGCGGCCTCCACCTCCGGCGACGCCTCGTAGCGCTGCGACACGTCGCGCCCCAGCACCGCCTCCGGGATGTCGTACCCGCGCCGCGCGAGCAGCCGCACGACCTCGTCGTACAGGCTCGGCTCGTGCAGCGCCTTCTCCAGCTCGGCGTGCACGCGCGGCGCGCCCCGGTGCGGGACGAGCATGGACGCGGACTTGTCGCCGAGCAGGAACTCCATCCGCCGGTACATCGCCGACTGGAAGCCGGAGCCCTCACCGAGGGCGCCGCGGTACGAGTTGAACTGGGCCGGCGTGAGCTGGGCCAGGGGCTTCCAGGAGGCGTTGAGTGCCTCCAGTTCCCGTACCGACCTCTTGAGCGCGGCGGTGGCGGTGGGCACGTCGTCGCTCCTCAGCGCGCGTGCCGCCGTCTCCCACTCGTGGACGATGACGGTGAACCACAGCTCCATCACCTGGGTCGTCACCAGGAAGACCATTTCTCCGGGGTCGTCGGAGAGGGTGTGCTGGAGGTGGGTGAGCACGTCCGCCTTGACGTAGTCCTCGTACGGCGTGGTGCCTTGGAAGTCGAGATGCGGGGTCTCGGGCTCGTGAGCCTCGTGGGACATCGCTGTCTCCTGCAGATTACTCCGGGTAGCGGTCCGCCCCTGCCGATGCCGGCACGGGGGCCCCGGTCCCCACGGGCATACTCCGCAATCGTCCCCCGAAACCGCAAGGCCCGCCTCCTGGGACGGGCCTCGCGGATACGGACCGTCAGCCCAGGACCTGCGCCGCCGTCGGCGACGAGTCCTTCAGGAACTGCGAGCAGCGCTCGTACTCCTCCTGCTCGCCGATCGCCTGCGCGGCACGGGCGAGGGCGTGCAGGGCTCGCAGGAAGCCGCGGTTCGGCTCGTGCTCCCACGGCACCGGACCGTGGCCCTTCCAGCCGTTGCGGCGCAGCGCGTCCAGCCCGCGGTGGTAGCCCGTGCGGGCGTACGCGTACGACTCCACGGCCGCGCCCCGCTCGAAGGCGTCGTCGGCGAGCTGCGCCCAGGCGAGCGAGGAGGTGGGGTGCGCGGCGGCGACCTCGACGGGCGCGGCCCCCGACGCGAGCATTTCCCGCGGCCCGGGATCATCGGGCAGATGGGTCGGGGGCGGACCCCCGAGAAGGTTCTCGTGAATGGACATGCCCCAAGTCTGCGCCATCAGGACCCCTGCGGCGCAGCGGGTGGGGTGGGTGCGCGACCCGGTCCGCGTGGGATGCCGCCCACGACAACCTCCTGTGCACCGGCTCCCCTCCAGCGGCGGTGCCGTCGCACCCCCGTGCGTCAGGCACTCCGGCCGCTCGCAGCCCGGCGGCGGCCTCCACACCACCGCGGCCGCACCCACGACCAACGCCCCCGCGCACCACCCCGTCGGCCGGCCACGGCAGCGCCGCCACCGCCACCAGCCCCGCCCGGACCGCCGCGTTGTTGATCCCGCAGGCCAGGCCCGCCGGGCCAAGCGGCGCCGGCCGGCCATCGGGCATGCGGAGAGCATGCGGAAGAGCCCGGCACCTTCAGGAGGTACCGGGCTCCACGCGAGCGAACCGGGCCTACTTGATCTTCGTGCCGGTCGAGCGGAGGTGGCCGCAGGCCTCGACGACGCGCTGGGACATGGAGGCCTCGGCCAGCTTGCCCCAGGTGCGCGGGTCGTAGGTCTTCTTGTTGCCGACCTCGCCGTCGACCTTCAGGACACCGTCGTAGTTGCGGAACATGTGGTCCGCGACCGGGCGCGTGAAGGCGTACTGCGTGTCCGTGTCGATGTTCATCTTGACCACGCCGTTCTCCAGCGCGGTCCGGATCTCCTCCTCCGAGGAGCCCGAGCCGCCGTGGAAGACGAAGTCGAACGGAGAGGCCTTGCCGTACTTGGCGGCGACGCCCTCGTTCAGCTCCTTCAGCAGCTCCGGACGCAGGACGACGTTGCCCGGCTTGTACACGCCGTGCACGTTGCCGAAGGACGCGGCGAGCAGGTAGCGGCCCTTCTCACCCAGGCCGAGGGCCTCGGCGGTGCGGATCGCGTCGTCGACCGTGGTGTAGAGGGAGTCGTTGATCTCGTGGGAGACGCCGTCCTCCTCGCCACCGGTGGGGGTGATCTCCACCTCGAGGATGATCTTCGCGGCGCGGGCCTGCTCCAGCAGCTCCTGCGCGATGGAGAGGTTGTCGGCGAGGGTCTCGGCGGAGCCGTCCCACATGTGCGACTGGAAGAGCGGGGCCAGACCGGCGTCCACGCGCTTCTTGGAGAGCGCGAGCAGCGGACGTACGTACCCGTCGAGCTTGTCCTTGGGGCAGTGGTCCGTGTGCAGCGCGATGTTCACCGGGTACTTCTCGGCGACGATGTGCGCGAACTCGGCCAGGGCGACCGCGCCGGTCACCATGTCCTTGCTGTACTGACCGCCCAGGAACTCGGCGCCACCCGTGGAGATCTGGACGATGCCGTCGCTCTCCGCCTCAGCGAAACCGCGCAGGGCCGCGTGCAGGGTCTGGGTGGAGGTCACGTTGATGGCCGGGTAGGCGAACTTTCCTGCCTTCGCCCGGTCCAGCATCTCGTTGTAGACCTCGGGAGTTGCGATGGGCATGCGTCCGCTCCTTGTATCTGCGGGTTGACGTACTGCTGTGTCTAACGGCCCTGACCTAGACCTTGGGGTGCGACGTCATCGTCGGCCCCATCTTTCCAGACTTGGCCGGAAGGTCCAGGCCACCGTCCACGCCCTGGTCAGTCGAGGCCCAGCTCGTCCTTGGAGAAGGCGAAGAGGTACGGCACCCCGGCCCCCTCCTGGATCTTCTCGGCGGCGCCGGTCGCCCGGTCGACGATGGTCGCGACGGCGACGACCTCGGCTCCGGCCTCGCGCACGGCCTCGACGGCGGTGAGCGGGGAGCCGCCGGTGGTGGAGGTGTCCTCGACGACCAGCACACGGCGGCCGGCGATGTCCGGGCCCTCCACGCGCCGCTGCAGCCCGTGCGCCTTGGCGGCCTTGCGCACGACGAAGGCGTCCAGGCGCTTGCCGCGGGCGGCGGCCGCGTGCAGCATGGCGGCGGCGACCGGGTCGGCGCCCATGGTGAGGCCGCCGACCGCGTCGAACTCCAGCTCCGCGGTCAGATCGAGCAGCACCTGCCCGACGAGCGGGGCGGCCTCGCCGTCGAGGGTGACGCGGCGGAGGTCGACGTAGTAGTCGGCCTCGATGCCCGACGACAGGGTCACCTTGCCGTGCACCACGGCCTTGTCCTTGATCTGCTGCAGCAGCGCGCCGCGTGTGTCCGTCATGGCGCCCAGCTTAGGGGTCGCCAACTCCAGGTGGTGGTGGCCTCCAGCGGCTCCAGGGGCGTGACCAGGCGCGGCAGGGTGTTGAGCCCGTTGGGCGGGCCGGTCTGCGGCTCCACGCACACGGCCGCCTCCTGCTCGTCGTAGACGACGACCCACTTCTCCCGGCTGGCCAGCTTCAGCTCCAGCTGCCCCGGCCAGGTCAGCGTCACGTCGACGCCGTCGGGCATCCCGAAGCAGTCGTCCCAGGGGCCGGGCTTCGGCTCGACGCGGTTGCCGGTGGGCAGGTGATCGTCGCCGCGCTCCTCCTGCCAGGCGGGGGCGAAGTCGAGGCGCACGTCCTCGCCGCCGAGGTTCCGGTTGAACCAGGGGTGCCAGCCGATCTGCGCCGGGAAGGACGACTCGTACGTCTCCACGGACATGGTCAGCGTCAGGGTGTCCTCGGCGAGCGCGACGACCTGGGTGACGCGGCCCGGGTGCGGCCAGGGGGCGTCGAGCTCGAAGGTGAGGACGGCCTCGTCCGTGCTCGTACGGGCGGTGCGCCAGGCACCGTCGCGGGCCGTGCCGTGGATGGCGTGGGGCGGGGCGTCGAGGGGCATCTGCCGCACGACGGCGCCGTCGAGGAACCGCCCGTCGCGGATCCGCCCGCACCACGGCACCATCGGGAAGCAGCCGAACCGCTCGCCCTGCCGCAGCAGCTCCACGCCGCCGATCCGCAGCCCTCCGACCCGGCCGCCGTTCCCCGGCTGCACGGTCACCTCCGCGTCACCCGCGGTCAGCGTGATCTCTTCCTCACTCACGGGACGACCCTACTGGGGTGATCAAGGGCGGCTCGCGGGTCGCCTTCGGAGGTGTCCGCGCGGGGCGGACACGGCGGGTACGGCCGGTCGTGGCTCAGCGCCGTCTGCGCAGGGCCCGGACGGCGACGACGGCCGAGGCCACCGCCAGGGCCGCAGCGGGGGCCGCCCAGCGCAGGGAGCCCGGCGCAGTCACGGTCTGCGGGGCGGGCACGGGGGCGTACCGGCCACGCGGCGGGGCGTGGTCCACCTCCTCGGCACTGCGCCCGATCATGGTCCGCCGCGCATGAGCCGCCTCGGCGATGTCCTCCTCGTCGTCTTCCTCCGAGGGTGCCGGGGGTTCGAGAGCGGAGGGCGGGACGCCGGCCCCGAACGCGGCTCGGGGCTCCTCGGTGAGGCCGGGCCCGGTCGTGTCGTCGCCGGACGCGGGAGGCGGTGTCCGCTCGTCGGGTCCCGGCGGAGGCGGCGTGTCGTCCGTGTCGGGGGTCGTCTCGTGGTCCGAAGTGGCCCGGGGTCCGAAGTCCTGCGTCGCGGGGGGCGTCGTGGTCTCGGGGGCCGCCTCGGCCAGGTGCTCCGCGAAACGGGTCAGGAGCCGGGTGACGGCACCCTCCACCGCGTCCGCCGGGAGGTCCGTGATCCGCCCCTCCGCGGAGGCCGTGCCGTCGAACACGACGGTGCAGCCCTCCTCCGCCTCCCGCAGGGCGATCCGCAGCGCGAGCGTGACCGAGCCGCTGCCGCGCGACTCCTCGGCCTCGCCCTCGACCGCGTAGGAGTCGTCGTCCCGCCGGGACAGTCGTACGGCACCGCGATAGGTGACGGAATGACTGCCGACCCGGATCTTCAGCCGCCCGGTGACGGGCTCGGCGCCCGCGTCCTGCTGGAGCCCGGGAACCGCCCGGGCGACCCGCGCCGGGTCGTCCAGCACCTCCCTGAGCCGCTCGGCCGACACCGGAACGAACACCTCGTGCTCCATGTCGACGGACTCTACCGCTCCTGCCGGTGTTGACCAGTGCCGGCCGACGCGCGGTCGCCGGGACCTGTCCGGTGACCGCGCGAACGGTCTCCGCTCCGCCCTCCGCGCGTCCTCCGCCCCCACCCGGCCCAGTTGCACGCGTTTGCCGGATCCGCCCGCTGACGGTGACCGAGGTGCCGGCCCGATCGCGGTGCGGGCCACGGCACACGCAGCACCTCTCGTCCATCGCCGTCGGCCGCGGCCGGTCACCGACCCGGGCCCCGACGGCGCGGCCACGGTGAACGGAGCAGCCGGCACCCGCGGTGCCCGCTTCTTCCCGCGCCGGCGTGCACCGGTCGGCCCCTCCCGGGTCACCACGAACTCTGCTGCCACCACCGATCACGCGTTCCAGGCTTCCGCGGACCCGGGAACCCAGTTTCGATCACTCGCACGAGGGACATCAGAGCCTCACGCGACCGACGGCCCGAGGAACCGATGCGGATGTTCTCAGTCTGCGAAGCGCGGGTGCACCAGCGTGGACGGGGGGAGATTCGGGACGCAGGTGCGGGCCAGGGCGTCGGCGTCCGCCGCCAAGGACGTGTCGGTGAGGGTCCTCGGGCGCGGGCCGTCGGGAAGGCGCAGACCCGGGGTCGTACGGGCGGCCAGGACGAACCCCCAGTCACGCGGGGCCCGGGAGCGGTCGGCGGGCGGGCGGTCGGGGCCGGCGGCCTGACCGGCGACGCGGCCGCGCGTGCCGTACGGGGCGGTGCGGAAGCCCGCCGCGCGCAGCGTCGCCTCCACCGTCCAGTACACCCGGGGGCTGGCGGCGACCGGCCCGGCGTGCACCACGAGCCGGCCGCCGGGGGCCAGTACGCGCCGCGCGAGGCCGTAGAACTCCTGCGAGTACAGCTTCGTACTGGCCGTGATGCCCGGGTCCGGCAGGTCGGAGACGACCACGTCGTACGTCGCCGGAGGCGCTCCGCGCAGCCGGCCGAAGGCGTCCTCGATCGTCACGTGCACGCGCGGGTCGCCGAACGCGTAGCGGTTCAGCGCGGACAGGCCCGGGTCGGTGCGGGCCAGCCGGACCACCTCCGCGTCGAGTTCGACGACGTCGACCCGGTCCACCCCCCGGTGGCGCAGCACCTCACGGACGGCCAGGCCGTCCCCGCCGCCGAGGATGAGCACGCGCGCGTGCGGCCCGGTCATGGCCGGGTGGACCAGCGCCTCGTGGTAGCGCCGCTCGTCCTGTCCGCCGACCCGCAGCCGGCCGTCGAGGTACAGGTCCAGGGGCCGCCCCCGCGTGCCCCCGGTGAGGACCACCTCCTGCACCCCGCTCCGGAGCGCCACGCGTACGTCATCGCCGTACACGGCCTGCCGTGCGGCCCGTTCGAAGTCGTCGACGAGGACGGCGGCCGAGGCGAGGATCGCGAGGACGGCGGCGTTGACGAGCAGCAGCAGCCACCGGGCGCGCCGGCTCAGGTCCCGGCGGAACAGCCCGAGCACGAGCGCACAGCCGACGACCGCGTTGACCGCACCGGTGATCAGCGCGCCGGTCAAGTGCCCGAGGAACGGCAGCAGAAGGAAGGGAAAGGCCAGGCCGCCGACGAGCGCGCCGACGTAGTCGGCGGCGAAGAGGTCGGCCACCGCACCGCCCGCGTCCTGGCGGCGGATCCGCTGGATCAGCTCCATCAGCAGCGGGACTTCGGCGCCGATGAGCAGTCCGGTGGCGAGAGAGAAGGCGACCAGGAGGCCGCGCGGTCCGTTGGCCCACATCCCGCCCCAGTCGCCGGTCCAGGCGAACACGGCGTACAGGGCCATGGCGCTGCACCCGCCGACGAGCGCGAGGGCCGCCTCGACGGCACCGAAGCCGGCCGCGGCGAGCCCGCGCAGCCGCTTCGCGGCGAGCGAGCCGATGCCCATCGCGAAGACCATGACGGACAGCACGACCGACGCCTGGGTGACGGAGTCGCCCATCAAGTACGAAGCGAGGGCGACGAGTTCCAGTTCGTACACGAGTCCGCAGGCCGCACAGACGAACACGCCCGCGAAGACGAGGAACCGTCCGGTGCCGGGCCGGACGGGCAGCCGCGCCGGGCCGGCTGCGCCGCCCGAGTCACACCAGGGCGGCGGGGAACCGGGCGGGGCGGGCGCGTGCGGCTCGATCACGCTGCGACGTTACGTCACGCCCCGACCGCGGTTCGTCACCCACACGTGTGGTGCTCGTTGTACCGCGGCCGCACGCCGGTACGAGATCCGGTTCGCGGCATACGGTTCGGCCGGCCGGGCCGCAGTCGGCCGGAGTCAGATGACGGGGACCGCCGCCCGGTTTCGCACCCCCACCTTCGTATGCGTCGCCACCAGTTGCCCGTCCTGCGGGTACGCGTGCCAGGTCCACCAGTGCACCTGCCCCTCGTGGTGCTGGGCGAGCAGGGCCGTGAAGGCGTGCGGGCTGCCGGGGAAGACGCCGGCGAGGCCGTGCGGATGGTCGGATACGAGGGCCAGCAACTCCTGGGCCCGGCGCGCGAAGGAGCCGGGTGAGAGGACCTCGACCCGGGCGGCGAACTCGTACTCCCAGTCGCCCACCCGCTTGGTGACGCCGAGCGGAAGCGGAGTGCTGCTGCCCGGAATGCACGCCACCGTCTCCGAGCGGATGCCCCGCTCTTCCTCCAGCAGGACCTGGTGGGACGCGCCGAGTAGTCGCAACTGCAGTTTGACGCCTGTCAGTTCGAGGTCGAGCGTGGCCAGCGCGGGAAGCGGCTCGCGCCCCAGGGCCCAGGCGAGGTCGGCCGCACGCGTGTCGGTGTAGGAGGTGTTCAGGGTCGTGAGCATGGATCGGCTCCGCAAGCACACAAAGAGAGCGAGGAGAGGAAGGTGGGTCCGCTGTGCCCCGGCCGCACTGGGGGATGTCGGCCCGGGTCAGCCCAGTCGGCCGGTTTCAGATAGGTGTCCGCAGGACGTCCGAGGGGGCTGCGTCGGTGATGGAGAGGGAATCATGAACTGTGGCGCCGCCACAGCGTTTTTACCCAAGTTCGTAGGGTTTCCATCCCTCAGAGGGCTCCCCAGCTCAACTGTTCAACTACGGCGTGCGCCGGTGCCGGGGGGCGTGCGCCGGTCCACCGTGGGGTGTGCGTGCGGCCGGGACGGGCGGGCACCCGGGTTTTCCGGCGGCCGCCGAAGTGATCGGTTGACGGGCGCAGTTGCCGCAGTCATGCCTCGGCCCGCCGCCCCCGCGCCACTTTGTCCTACAGGCATCAGAGGCTGCCCGAGCCCGGCCGAAGCGGCCGGACAGGGGTTCGGCGCATCCTCCGCGTGTGAACGCCGAGGAGGTGTGCCCTTCTTGACAGGTGAACTCCGGACACAAGCACGCGGGGCCCGCCCCAGGTGCGGACCCCGCGTTCGGTGACTGCGGCTTCCCCGTCGGAAGAACCGGCCGACGTCAGTCAGCTGCCTCCGCCGCCGCAGCCACCGCCACCACCCCCGCCGCAGGACGAGCCCCCGCCGCAGGAGTGCCCCCCGTGGTGTCCGCCGCCGGACGAGCCGGAGTCTCCCCCACCGGCCCACCAGCTGCTGCCGCTGTCGTGGCGCGATCCCGTGGACGCCCACGCCCCGCGACGCGCCGTCCCCACGGAACGGCCGGAACCGCCCCTGCGTGCGAGGGACACCAGCGCCCCGACGAAGAGGACTCCGATCACCGCCAGGATGATGCCGACGATCATGGCGTCACCCCTCCTTCCGTTTCCCCCGAAGCGGCCCCCCGTGGGCGCCTCGCTCTTGCGTGACCGGGAGATGCCCGCCCGCCGCGCGGCCCAAAGCAGAGTTGAGGAACTCCAGAGCTTCGGCGCAGGATGACCGCCATGACCTCCAGCGCGCGCCCCTTCCTCAACCGCCGGCTCGCCGAGTTCGGGACGACGATCTTCGCCGAGATGTCCGCCCTGGCGCTGAGCACCGGCGCCATCAACCTCGGGCAGGGCTTCCCCGACACCGACGGCCCCGAGGAGATCAGGGAGGCGGCCGTGCGGGCGCTGCGCGACGGCCGCGGCAACCAGTACCCGCCGGGCCCCGGCGTCCCCGAGCTGCGCACCGCGATCGCCGCTCACCAGCAGCGCCGCTACGGCCTGACCTACGACCCCGACACGGAGGTCCTGGTCACCGCCGGGGCCACCGAGGCCATCGCCGCCTCCCTGCTGGCCCTGCTGGAGCCCGGCGACGAGGTGGTGGCCCTCGAGCCGTACTACGACTCGTACGCGGCGTGCGTCGCGATGGCGGGCGGGCGCCGGGTGCCGGTCACGCTCCGCCCGCATGACGGCGGCTTCCGTCTGGACCTCGACGAACTGCGCGACGCCGTCACCGACCGCACCCGCCTGCTGCTGATCAACACCCCGCACAACCCGACCGGCACGGTCCTCACCCGCGCGGAGCTGGCCGCGATCGCCGAGATCGCGGTGGAGCGGGACCTGCTCGTGGTGACGGACGAGGTGTACGAGCACCTGGTCTTCGACCGAGCCGAGCACGTGCCGCTGGCGACGTTCCCGGGGATGCGCGAGCGTACGGTCACCATCTCCAGCAGCGGCAAGACGTTCTCGTTCACCGGATGGAAGGTCGGCTGGGTGACGGCCCCGCCCGCGCTCGTCTCGGCCGTGCGCTCGGCAAAGCAATACCTGACGTATGTGGCCTCCGGGCCGTTCCAGTACGCCGTCGCCGAGGCCCTGAACCTGCCCGACTCGTACTTCGCGGACTTCCGCGCGGACATGCTGGCCAAGCGAGACCTGCTCGCGGGCGGCCTGGAGCGGGCGGGCTTCAAGGTGTTCCGCCCGGCCGGCACGTACTTCATCACCACCGACATCCGGCCCCTCGGTGAGAGCGACGGTTTCGCCTTCTGCCGGGCCCTGCCCGAACGCTGCGGCGTGGTGGCGATCCCGAACGCCGTCTTCTATGACCACCGCGAGCAGGGCGCGCCCTTCGTGCGGTTCGCCTTCTGCAAGCGTAAAGATGTGTTGCAAGCAGCAGCAGATCGACTGCTCAAGCTGCGGAAAGACTGAACTTCAAACGCGTCACACTGTCTCGGCATGCGAGTACACGTACTCCCGCGCGATGGGGATCAGGGGTCTCCTGTAACGACCCCCTGCGCTCCTCCTCGGTGAGCATCCTCGGGGCTCCCGTCCACGCGTAAGGGAACCCGCTCCGGGGTGACCGGCGTCCGGCCTGCACCGACCTTCGGACAGACGTGCCGCTCTTGATCATGCTCAGGCTGCCGCACCGTCCCAGTGACTCGACGGCGGGCAACCGATGCAGGCCGGGTTCTCGAGAATCTGGTAGATGTGCGTCGCGCACCACATACCGCCGGGGCTCGTAATGCCAGCCGCGTTGAGCCTGTCGGCGACGACGGGCCCCGTGGCACCCTCGTCGCACAATGGCACCTTCGGCTGCCAGCCAGCACCCCTGGTCCGGCACGACGAGGGCACGCACCGAACACCGCGGGCACCGCACATCCACCGCCGGCATCGCGCCGTGGAGCACGACTGCCCCGAGCCGCCACGCACCCGCGCCGCCGCACCGGGAGCCCTTCGTCAGCGGGCGTCTGCCTCGGGCTCCGGGCGCGGGAGTTCGTCGAGGTCGAGGGTGAAGGTACGGCCGTCGGCCAGGGGGATGGGGAGCTTGCCCGTGCCGTACTTGTGGGTGTGTGCCGCGATGTAACCGGTGCCGGTCGGCTGGGTGTGGAGGACGACTTCCTGGGCGTACGGGTCGACGACCAGGTAGATCGGGATGCCGTAGCGGCCGTACTTCGCGGTGCAGTCGTCGTAGTCCTTGCGTGCGGAAGAGGTCGAGACGACCTCGGAGATCAGCAGGACGTCCTCGAAGCTGTAGCGCTTGCCTTCCTTGCGTGCGTCCTCGCGCAGGATCGCGAGGTCGGGGGCGGAGTTCTCGTCGGCGGGGAAGTCGATGTAGACGTCGGAGGTGACCTTCGCGTGACGGCCGAGGGCGAGAGCGGAGTCGATCTGCATCGACCTGATGGTGCTGGAGTGCTCTTCGCTCTGTGGGGTCATGATCACCTTTCCGTCGGCCCCGAACAGGACCGTGTACCCCTTGGGGAACTCGGTGTGCACGATCGCGTCGACGCTCATGGACGGCTCCTTCCCGTGTGTGGTCAGGATACGACGGACAGTGTCGCCTCACCGAGCCCGGCGGTACTGCCGGGGGACCGGTCCGGACGGCTTGTGCGGCCGGCTCACCGACGATGCCGCATACCCGCAGCCGGGCCTGTCGCACCGCCGACGAAGAAGTAGGCCAACGAGGTGTCGCCTGGGTGACCGGCACCCCGGAACTCGTGACCGCCGTCCGGCCGGCCAAGCAGCACCTGACCTACGTCAGCGCGGTCCCCTTCCAGTACGCGATCGCCGAGGCGCTGCGCCTGCCGGACGCAAACTTCGACGGCTTCACAAGAGGGACGACGTCCTCCACGAGGCCGCCGTTCGATTGCGGCGCCTGGCTTCGTGACATCACCTTCCCCTGCCGGCACGACCCGCTCGCCGTGCGCCTGGCCGACGCGGGCTTCGAGGTCCACCGCCCCGGGGGACGTACTTCATGGTGTCGCCGGCGGCCGTGACGTGGCGCCCCGCCCGAAGCGCGCCCGCATGATCGGGTAACAGGTTCTTCAAAGGTTCTTCATCACCTCCGGCCTACGGTCGGGCTGCCCGCCGCGCCCGCGGTCGGGCCCGACAGGAGGCGGGAGAACCGATGAGGACGAACCGGGTGCTGATGGCCGTGGTGACGGCGTCGGTCATGGCGATCACCTTGGCCGGCTGCGGCGGCGAGGGCGACGCTCCGAAGGTCCCGACGGCCGGCGACAACGCGTCCGCGACGTCCGGCGAGACGGCCGCCCCGGGCGGTGGCGACGACGTGTCCGCGTACGTGAACGCCCAGCGCGAGTGGGTGAAGTGCCTGCGGGAGAACGGGGTCGACGCCCCCGACCCGGACGCCAAGGGGCAGGTCGACTTCGGCGACAACGCGGCGCTGAAGAAGGACACGAAGTTCCTGAACGCCTCCGAGAAGTGCGCCTCGCTCGTGGCCGCCGTCCCCGAGAGCCTCGAGAACGCCAACCAGCCCGAGCTCACCCCCGAGCAGGTCAAGGTCAAGCGCGACTACGCCGACTGCATGCAGAAGAACGGCGCCCCCGACTTCCCCGATCCCGGCCCCGACGGGACCGCGCAGGGCACCGAGTGGGACCAGACGTCGGCGGGAGCCAAGCGTGCCACCCGTGTCTGCGCTCCGATCATCGGCGACCCGGTGGACCAGCCCACGGGCAAGGGCTGACGATGACGGAGACGGTGATGCAGACCGATCACGAGCGCGGGGCGGCTCCCGCGCCGCCGCCGCGCGGACGACGCGGACGGCGCACGGCCCTGGTGGCCTCGGCCTTGGTCGTCGTGGCGGCAGTCACCGTGATCGGTGCGCTGGGCCTCGGTGGAGGCGGCGCGGAGGGCAGCTCCTCCGCCCCGCCCCGCAAAGGCTCCACCGTCCTGGTCACCCGTGCCACGCTGACCGAACGCACCACGGTGGACGGACAGTTGGGCTACGGCACTGAGATACCGCTGCCCGTCAAGGCGACGGGGACCGTGACCTGGCTGCCCGCGGAGGGCAAGACGGTGGAGCGCGGCGGCACTCTGCTGCGCGTCGACGACCGGCCGGTGGTGCTGCTGTACGGAACGCTGCCGATGTACCGGGAGCTGGGCCTGACCGCGGGCACCCAGCAGGGGACCCGGGTGGACGCCGGGGCCAAGGGGAGCACCCAGGACTCGGGTGACCAGGGCCTCACGGACGAGCCCTCCGGGGCCCCGGACCCCTCCGGATCGCCGGCGCCGGGGGGCGCCGGGGCCGGAGGGGCACGGGGCACCCTGCGCGGGATGGACGTCCTGCAGTTCGAGAGCAATCTCGCCGCTCTCGGCTACACCGGCTTCACAGTCGACGAGAAGTTCACCGACCTCACCGCCCGCGCGGTCAAGCGCTGGCAGAAGTCCCTCGGGCTTCCCCAGACCGGCACGGTCGGCGTCGGGGACGTCGTCTACTCGGCCGGCAAGGTGCGGATCGGCCACGCGGGTGTCCGGCTCGGCTCGACGGTCACCGAGGACGTCCTCACGTACACCGGTACGTCTCGGAAGGTCGTCGTCAACGCCTCTGCGGCGGAGGACTCCTGGGCCGTGCGCGGCGCCGCCGTCACGATCGGGCTGCCGGACGGGAAATCGGTGAAGGGCCGGGTGGCCTCGGTGGGCAAGAGCGCGACCGCGCCCGAGGAGGGAGGCGGGGAGGGCGGCTCCGGGGCACCGACGGTTCCGGTGACCATCACCATCAAGGACCAGAAAGCTGTGGGAAGGCTGGAGAGCGCGCCGGTCACCGTCGAATACGTGGGGCGGGAACGGACGGACGTCCTCACCGTCCCGGTCGCCGCGCTGGTCGCCCTTGCCGAGGGCGGCCACGGCCTGGAGACCGCGGACGGCCGGTTCGTCGCGGTGAAGACCGGGCTCTTCGCGGACGGCCGGGTGGAAGTGAGCGGAAGCGCGGTCCGCGAGGGCATGAAGGTGAGGATCCCCGAGTGAGCGGAGCTGCGGCGGTCGTGGAGTTCGACGCGGTCTCCAAGACGTACCCCGGTGGTGTGGCGGCGGTACGGGAGGTGAGCCTGAGCATCGGGAGCGGCGAACTCGTCGCCGTCGTCGGCCCGTCGGGCTCGGGCAAGTCCAGCATGCTGAACCTCATGGGCAGCCTCGATCGGCCCTCCGCCGGACGGGTGCTGGTCGACGGCCATGACGTAGCGAAGCTGACGGACCGTGAGGTGTCGGCGCTGCGGGCCACCCGGATCGGCTTCGTCTTCCAGCAGTTCCATCTGGCGGTAGGGGTTCCGGTTCTGGACTCCGTGGCCGACGGGCTGCTGTACACCGGGGTACCGCTGCGCCGCCGCCGGGCCAGGGCGGCGGTGGCCCTGGAACGGGTCGGCCTCAGCCACCGCGTCGACCACCTGCCGCACCAACTGTCCGGCGGCGAACGCCAGCGGGTGGCGGTGGCCCGGGCGGTGATCGGCGAACCGGCGGTCCTGCTGGCGGACGAGCCGACCGGCAACCTGGACTCCGCTTCCGGGGGCGCCGTACTCGGTCTGCTGCGCGAGCTGCACGCCGCCGGGACCACGGTCGTGATCATCACCCACGACCGGGAGATCGCGGCCGGGCTGCCCCGCCGTATCGAGATGCGCGACGGCCGCGTGGTGGCGGACACCGCGACCGCGGCCGCGCCGAGCGGGGCAGACCGATGACCGACGGTACGACGAACGGCCTCCCCGTGGACGACGCCCCACCCGCCCCGCCGTCCGGCCCCCGCAGGCGCGCCGGACGGGGCCGCGGACGAGCGAGCGGTGCCGGCGGTGCCGCGGGCGGCCGGCTTCGGGCCGCCCGCCTCGGCCCCCAGGACATCGTGCGGCTCGGCGGGACAGGGCTGCGGACTCGTCCCCTGCGGGTCTTCCTCTCCGCGCTCGGGATCGCCATCGGCGTCGCCGCCATGATCGCGGTGGTCGGCATCTCGGGCTCCGGCCGGGCGGAGGTGGACCGCCGGCTCGACGCGCTCGGCACCAATCTGCTGAGGGTCGCCCCCGGGGACGCACTCGACGGCACCGAGGCCAAGCTGCCCCACGAGGCCGTCGCGATGATCGGCCGCATCCCGCCCGTGCGGCAGGTCGCCGCCACCGGCGCAACCGACGCACACGTCTACCGCAATGAGCACATCGCCATCGGCCGCACCGGCTCCCTCGAGGTCCTCGCGGCGGGCACGGACCTGCTTCCGGCCGTCGGCGGTCATGTCCGCCGGGGCCGCTGGCTGGATTCCGCGACCGAGAGGTACCCGGCGGTCGTGCTCGGCTCCACGGCCGCGGGCCGGCTCGACGTGTACACCCCGGGGACCCGGGTCTGGCTCGGCGGCCGTTGGTTCTCCCTCCTCGGCGTCCTCGATCCGGTACCGCTCGCGCCGGAGATCGACAGCGCGGCGCTGGTCGGCTGGCCGGCGGCCCGGACGTACCTGCGCTTCGACGGCCATCCGTCGACGGTCTACGTCCGCGCCGAGGACAGCCAGGTCGCGGAGGTACGGGCCGTGCTGCCGGCCACGGCCTACCCGGAGAAACCGGGCCAGGTCCGCGTCTCCCGGCCCTCCGACGCGCTCGCCGCCCGCGAGGCCACCGAGTCGGCGCTGACCGGGCTGCTGCTCGGCCTCGGTGGCGTGGCCCTGCTCGTCGGCGGCGTGGGGGTCGGCAACACGATGGTCATCTCGGTCCTGGAGCGGCGCCCGGAGATCGGCCTGCGCCGGGCGCTGGGGGCGACCCGCGGCCAGATCAGGACCCAGTTCGTGACGGAGTCGCTGCTGCTGTCGCTCATCGGCGGCCTCGGGGGGACGGTGCTGGGGACCGCGATCACGGCGGCCTACGCCCTCAGCCGCGACTGGCCGACGGTCGTCCCGGCGTGGGCGAGTGCGGCGGGGATCGGCTGCACGCTCGTCATCGGCATGATCGCCGGACTGTATCCGGCGGTACGGGCCAGCCGGCTGTCACCGACGGAGGCCCTGTCCGGCTCCTGAGCGGCCCGCCCGTCCTACGGGTCAGGGGCGGCCTCGACGAGACCGCCCCTGACGCTCTATCAGCCCGGCCTGCTCGGCACTCCCCCTTGGGCCGGCGGCTGTACTAGAAGCCGCAGTAGTTGAGGCTGCCGCCGTCGCTCAGCAGGTCGTCGCGGACCCAGCCGTGCGTACCGGTGGTGTCGTTCCGGAGGTACGTCCAGGTCTCACTGGTGTTCCCGATGCGCGTGTAGCAGTGGTAGTCGAGGTTGTGGGTGTTGTAGGCGATGCCGAGGATGGCGCAGCCGGTGCTGGAGCCGCTTCTCTGGTTGGCGCCGTTGGCCGTCCTGTCCCAAGAGCTGCTGTCCAGGTCGGAGGCGGTCCTACCGCAGGACGCGGCTGCGCTGGCCGGCGTGGAGAGGGCGAGCGGGACGGCCATTGCCACCGCCGCCAGGGCGGGCACCACAGCCGCGAGTCGACGCTTCATTTCTGTACCCCCATGAGTCTTTTTTCTGTTGGCACTGCTTCCCCGGGCACCGTCCGGAACCTGAGCAAAACAGCGGCCACTGCATCAATCGATGTGCAAGTGGCGTCAGTACGATCGCAGTCACAAAAATCCTGAAGAAAGAATTCCGCCCGCAACTGTCCGATTCCTGCCGACGGGGGACCGAAAATGCCACGAGTGAAAATGCGCCGCTCTACAGTCTTTTTGGCCCGAGGCGTCCCCTTGACGAGCATCCGACACCCGCACCTCACGACTTCCGGTACCTACGAGACCCAGCCGAAGGAGTCCCGTTGAGCACACACGTCCTGGCAGGTGGGCGAGGTGGCACGCGATGAGCTTCCGGCTCCGGGTACTCGGCCTGCTGATGCTGGTCGCGATGACCGCCACCGCCGCCACCGCCTGGCTGACCCTGCGTCAGGCGAACCGCCAGGTCCAGGAGAGTGTCACCGCGGGACGGCAGGAGGTCTCCCGGATCACCGGCGAGCTCCGCGCGTACGGGGTCGCGCACGGCACCTGGGAGGGCCTCTCACCGACGGTGAGCCGCCTGGCCGAGGACACCGGCCAGCGCATCCGGGTCGCCACCGAGAACGACGTCCTGCTCGCCGATTCCGACGCGCTCGAGGGCCGTGCCCCCCGCCCGGTGAGCAGCCAGCCGCCGGTGCTCGTCGACCCGCGTCCCGTCCTGCGGATCCCCGCGGGACAGATACCGCGGACCTCCATGAAGCTGACGGCGACCGCGATCGCCCAGTACCGCGCCGAAGCGGCGTACGCGGCCTGTCTGACCCGGGCGGGGGCCGAGGTGACGGCCCGGCCGGACGACACCGGCGTGCCGCGGATCCGCACAGAGCACCGGCCGGAACAGTGCGAGGAGCCGACAGGCGAACCGGACCCGCGGACCTCGCAGGACCTCGAGGCGATCAGGACATGCGAGTCCGAGCAGCAGTTCGTCACCTGCCTGCAGCGGGTGTTCAACGAGCGCGTGGGCTCCGCCGCCCCGCCACGCCTGGAGATCCGTCTCGGCGTCCGGGACGAGTCCCCGCCCACCCTGGCCGCGGCACCCACGGTGGCCGTCGCCGGGGGCGTCGCCCTCGCCGCCGTGGTCGGCGCCCTGCTCCTGAGCCGGGCGGTGCTGCGCCCGGTCCGTGCCATGACCCTGGCCGCCGGGGGGCTGGGCAAAGGCGACCTGGGGCGGCGGGTCCCCGTCTCCGGCCGGGACGAGATCGCCCAACTCGGCCGTGCCTTCAACCGGATGGCGGACTCCATACAGGCCGGAGAGGAACGCCAGCGCCGCCTCACCGGTGACATCGCCCACGAGCTGCGCACCCCGCTGGCCAATCTGCGCGGCTATCTGGAGGCCCTGCGGGACGGGGTCGTCGAACCGACCCCCGAACTGCTCGATTCCCTCCACGAGGAGGCACTGCTGCAGCAGCGGATCGTGGACGACCTGCAGGATCTCGCACTGGCCGAGGCCGGTGAGCTCACCTACCACCGCGCACGCGTCGACCTGCGCGAGCTCCTCGAAGCCGCCGGCACGGCCCACCGCGCCCAGGCAGACGCGGCGGGTGTCGCGCTGAGGCTGGAGGCGCCGCGACCTGTGTACGTCGTCGCCGACGCCGACCGACTGCGTCAGGTCGTCGGCAATCTGGTCGGCAACGCCCTGAGGGCCACGGCACCGGGCGGCACGGTGACACTCGCCCTGGTCCCGAGCGGCGACCTCGCGATCATTCAGGTGCGGGACACCGGCAAGGGCATACCCGCCGAGGACCTGCCGCATCTCTTCAACCGCTTCTGGCGGGCGGACGCGGCACGGGGCCGCGCCACCGGAGGGAGTGGCCTGGGACTGTCCATCGCCCGCCAGATCGTGACCGATCACCAGGGGACGATCGACGTGGAGAGCGCCGTCGGCGTCGGCACGACCTTCACCGTCGCGCTCTCCACGGCCCGGCCGCCGGCCGACGCCGGCTGATCATCCCGTTCAGGTTCCCGGGAGCGCGTGGGCGGGGGCCGAGCCGTCCAGCAGGCGGTACCCCCGGCCGTACACGGTCTCCAGATGGCGTGGCCGGGCCGGGTCGTCCCCCAGCTTCCGGCGCAGGTTGCGCACATGGGCGTCCACCGTGCGCTCGAGTACATCGCTGTCGAAGCCGAAGGCGCACTCGATGATCTGGGCCCGGGTGAACACCCGCCCCGGCTTGCGGGCCAGAGCCTCCAGGATCGAGAACTCCTTGGAGGTCAGCGCCACCGGACGGCCCGCCACCCGCACCTCGAAGCGGGCGGTGTCCAGTTCGACAGCGCCGACCCGCAGCACCTCGCTCCCGGCCGCGCCGCCTTTCCTCGAGCGCCGCAGCAGCGCCCGTACCCGCGCGGTGAGCTCGCGGGGACTGTAGGGCTTGGTGAGGTAGTCGTCGGCCCCCAGATCGAGGCCGAGGAGCATGTCCTCCTCGGTGCTGCGGGCGGTCAGCAGCAGAATCGGTACCTCAGAGGCCTCGGCACGCAGAATGCGGCATACGTCGAGGCCGTCGACGAGCGGCAGCATCACATCGAGAACGATGAGATCCAGCCCCGTCGAACGCGCCCGTTCCAGCGCTGCCCTGCCGTCGGCCACGACCTGCACCGCGTTGCCTTCTCGTTCCAGATAAATCCGGATGAGACGAGATTGTTTTTCGTCATCTTCGGCGACCAGGATGCGCGCGCTCAACGATTCTCCTCAGCGAGGCCCTGCACGATTCCATCACCGTTGATACCAACGCACCGCCGGAATTCCCACCTCCGGCAATGACGAGGCCGCGCCGGTCGGCGATCTCGTGGCAGATGCGCTCCTGTGGTTCGACGCCCGTCTCGCCGTCATCCTCCTCCTGGGATATGCGGCAGTGGACGGCGGCCGGCTCACCGGTGAGCCGGCGGTCGGGGAGCCGTACGGTCAGCAGTTCCGTGATCTCCCGTGGTCCGACACCGGCCGCCAGCCACTCGGCGACGGCCGGTGCCAGGCGGGCGGCCTCCCGCGCGGACAGGACCAGGCGGGCGTCGACCCGGCGCAGGGCGGTCAGTACGGCGACCGCCTCTGGGTCCGAGTCGGCGAGTGCGGGTGCCGGGCTGCCGGGTTCCTCAGGACCGGGGGCGGGCGCCGCCTCCCGCCGAGTTTCCGGGACGGGGGCCGCTTTCCCCTGAAGTCGGAGGTCAGTGGCCTACCGGACCCTCACGGACAAGGGCCCGGTGAGTCCGGAAGCCGCCTCAGGGACGGTGATGCCGGGCCTTCAACTCGCCTATGAAGGCGGCCCAGGAGGCGGCTTCGAAGCACAGCGCCGGACCCTGCGGGGTCTTGCTGTCACGGACCGGGACGACGGCCCCTCGGAACCCGTCGGCCACCTCCACGCAGTTGCCGCCTTCCTGATTGCTGTAGCTGCTCTTGCGCCAGGCGGCGCCGTTCAGATCGGGACGGGACCTTCGCTCCACGGTGGTTGTCCTCCCTCACGGATCGGATCATGTCGAGCGACATGAGCGGGGGCAGAGCTGCCGCCCGCAGCCGATCGTAGGTCAGCGCGAAACTCCTGACCTCGTCCGGATCCTCGATGAGTTGGCCGTAGTGCGCGCCCTCGGTATAGGCGACCTCCGAGCCGTCCGGCATGGTGAGCACCGTGAGCGAACCGCCCATGACATCGTGCTCGCCCTGGTCGAACGGCCGTACCTGCACGGTGATGTGAGGCTCCACGCTGGTCCTGAGCAATCGCTCCAACTGCTCACGCATCACCACCTGGCCACCGACGGGACGCCGGAGCACCGCCTCGTCGAGAACCACCCACAGCTCGGGCCGATCGGGCATGCCGAGCCGCTCCTGTCGTCCCAGGCGGAGCGCGACCCGTTCTTCCAACTGCTCCTCGCTGCCGAGCGTCCGGCCGACTCTCAGCACCGCACGCGCGTAGTCCTCCGTCTGCAACAAGCCGGGCACCACATGAGCCGCGTACTCGCGGACGGCCACCGCCCGCTCCGCGTACTCCATGAACCTCCGCGACCAGTCCGGGAACGCCTCCCGGTACACGTACGGCCACAACTCCACCAGCAGGTCCTCCGCGCCGAGCGCCGCGTCCAGCGCTCGCGCCAGCTCCAGCGTCGGCCTCGCTCCGGACGCCCGCTCGATCTGCGTGATCCGCGTGCTCACCACATGCGTCCGGTCGCCCAGCTCGGCCTGCGTCAGCCCCGCCGCCGTCCGGAGCCTGCGCACCCGCGCACCGAACAGCGCGGCCATCGACGCACCGGGGTCAATTCCGTTGGCCAAGGCATCACTTCCGTTCCTTACGGCCTCACAAATAAGGCTGCGCCCCCTGTCGAGCGTAGGGCGATCCACCGACTCTTGAACACGGAACGTGATGACTCATGTGCGTCACGGAGCGCCTCGACTCGACGGAAAGGGACGAACAGGCCGTGCTGACAGAAACCGCCGCCCCGGGAGACATGCCGCGGCCTGAACTCCAGTCGCTCACGCTGCAGTACCCCTCATCACCACGAGGTGCGCGGCTCGCCCGGCGGCACGCTGTCCGCTGGATGGAGGAACGGGGCTACCCGCCGGCGTCGGACGTCTCCTGCGCGGTCGCCCTCGTCGTCGGGGAACTCGCGGCGAACGCCGTGCAGCATGGTCGGGTGCCCGGCCGGGAGTTCGGTCTCCGGCTCGCCCTGGACCGGGCTGCGGGCCTGCTGCGTGTCGAGGTCGCGGACGCCGCCGCGAAGCGGCTGCCCACGGCCCCGCCCTCGTCCTCTCCCGAAGGCGAGTCCGGCCGGGGGCTGCTCCTGGTGGACGTCCTGGCCGTGCGCTGGGGGTCGACGCCTCGCAGCCCGGTGGGCAAGACGGTATGGGCGGAGCTGTGTCTTGAGAGGTGAAGGCGATCCGCTCGCACACCTTGATCTCGTGCTGGAGGGCCCGCAGCTCCGCGGAGTCATGGAAAAAGGCAAACGGCGCGTACAGCACGTACGAGCTCGTACGTGCCGACGCGCCGCGGAGGGCGGGGCCGGAGGTCTACTCCTCGTCCTCGGGCTTCTCCGCCTCGTTGATCTCCTCTTCGAGACCGAGCTGTTCGATGAGCCACTTGTCGAACTCGATCGCGGCCCGCACCCAGCTGACCGTCGAGGAGACGAAGTGCTCCAGGCTCACGCCCATACCGATCAGCATCTGCGCCTCGCCGATGAGGCGGACCGTGCCGTCGTCGTGAGTGTGGCTGTAGACCTTGGGCCACAGGGTGCGGCGGTTCCAGTCGTCGATGGACTCCAGGATCTGCGGCTTGGCCTCGATCTCGTGGGGCCGGTCGTAGAACGTCCGCACGGAGAAGACCTGCTGGTCTCCCTCTCCCCGGAACATGAAGTAGGTGCGGAACTGCTCCCACGGCGCCGCGAGGTCTCCCTCGTCGTCGACGACGTACTTGAGCTCCATCTGGTCGAGGAGCTGCTTCACGAGGTCCTGATCCGGGACGACGGGGCCTGCCGGTCCTTGCGGCTGCGGCTCGGGCTGGCCCCCGAAGTTCGGAATCGAGGACGGGTCGATGGTCACCGTGAATTTCCCTTCGTACGGATTCCGCCATCCTCCCCCATGCGGGGAGGGGGGTGGCAAGCCCCGACAGGCCCTGTCAGCCCTCGGCTGACACGATCCGGTCAATCGCAACCGCCGGGCGGGGGGCACCGTCCTCCTGAGCAGCGGACGGAGGGGGCGGTGGTCATGGCGGCAGCGGACCGGGGTCATACGCGGTGGGGGCTGATTTTGCCGATTCTTGCAGTGCCCGTGCTCGTCCTCGGGTTCCTGATCATCGGCCTCTTCACCTGGGCCCTGACCGACGAGGACGACCCGCGCGCGGGCAAGGCCGAGGCGAAGGCACCCTGCGCCGAGGCACTGGCCTTCGGCGGCGCCGAACGCCCCGCGGGCGCCGAGGTGCGCGACTGCACCGTGCAGCGGGGCATCGACACCGCGTACGCGGCGGTGCTGCGGATGCCCCGCGCGGACGTGTCCGGCTGGCTGCGCGCCACCTTCCCGGACGCCCCGGAGCCCCGTACGGGCGGCTCCTGCGGGGCACTCTGCCTCGACGTGACCCACGAGGAGGGCCTGCCCGGCACGGCGGCGGCACACGTGGTCCAGGTGAGGGTGGAGTACGTGAACGCCGAGACAGCGCGCGTGCGCTTCTCGGCGTTCACGATGTGACGTCCTACAGCGTCTTGCCCGTCGCCGGCCCCACGAGCAGTCCCTCGCCGGAGCGGTCCACGCGGACCGTGTCGCCGTCCTTGATCTCCCCGGAAAGGATCTCCTTGGCGAGCCGGTCGCCGATGGCCGACTGGACGAGCCGTCGCAGCGGCCGCGCACCGTACGCCGGGTCCATGCCCTCCTCGGCGAGCCAGGCCAGCGCCGCGGGCGTGATGTCGAGCATGAGGCGCCGCTCGGCGAGCCGCTTGGCCAGGCGGTCGATCTGGAGCTTCGCGATGCGCTCCAGCTCGGGCTTGGTCAGCGCGGCGAAGACGACCAGGTCGTCCAGGCGGTTGAGGAACTCCGGCTTGAAGGAGGTCCGCACCACCTCCAGGACCTGCTCCTTCTTCTCCTCCTCGCTGGTGAGCGGGTCGACGAGGAACTGGCTGCCCAGGTTCGACGTCAGCACGAGGATGGTGTTGCGGAAGTCGACCGTACGGCCCTGCCCGTCCGTGAGCCGCCCGTCGTCGAGCACCTGCAGCAGGATGTCGAAGACCTCGGGATGGGCCTTCTCCACCTCGTCCAGCAGGACGACGGAGTACGGCCGGCGGCGCACGGCCTCGGTGAGCTGGCCGCCCTCCTCGTAACCGACGTATCCGGGCGGGGCGCCGACCAGCCGGGCCACGCTGTGCTTCTCGCTGTACTCCGACATGTCGATGCGGACCATCGCCCGCTCGTCGTCGAAGAGGAAGTCCGCGAGGGCCTTGGCCAGTTCGGTCTTTCCGACACCGGTCGGGCCGAGGAAGAGGAAGGAGCCGGTGGGGCGGTCGGGGTCGGAGATCCCGGCGCGGGACCGCCGTACGGCGTCGGACACCGCCCGCACGGCCTCGCTCTGTCCGATGAGCCGCTTGCCGATCTCGTCCTCCATGCGGAGCAGCTTCTGTGTCTCGCCCTCCAGCAGACGCCCGGCGGGGATGCCGGTCCAGGAGGCGACGACGTCGGCGATGTCGTCGGCGCCGACCTCCTCCTTGACCATGGTGTCCTTGGCGCCCCCGCCGGAGGCGGAAGATGTCAACGCCTCCTCGGCCTCGGAGGCGGCCTCCAGCTCCTTCTCCAGGGCGGGAATCTCGCCGTAGAGCAGCTTGGAGGCGGTGTCGAAGTCGCCGTCGCGCTGGGCTCGTTCGGCCTGGCCGCGCAGGTCGTCGAGGCGTTCCTTCAGCTCACCGACCCGGTTGAGGGACTGCTTCTCCTTCTCCCAGCGGGCGGTGAGGCCGCGCAGCTCCTCCTCCTTGTCGGCGAGGTCGCGGCGCAGCTTCTCCAGGCGCTCGCGGGAGGCCGCGTCGGTCTCCTTGCCGATCGCCAGCTCCTCCATCTTCAGCCGGTCGACGGCGCGCTGGAGTTCGTCGATCTCGACGGGGGACGAGTCGATCTCCATGCGCAGCCGCGAGGCGGCCTCGTCGACGAGGTCGATGGCCTTGTCGGGCAGGAAGCGGGAGGTGATGTACCGGTCGGAGAGGCTCGCGGCGGCGACCAGCGCGCTGTCGGCGATCTGCACCTTGTGGTGGGCCTCGTAGCGCCCCTTGAGTCCGCGCAGGATCGCGATGGAGTCCTCGACGGTCGGTTCGGCGACCAGCACCTGCTGGAAGCGCCGCTCCAGGGCGGCGTCCTTCTCGATCCGCTCCCGGTACTCGTCGAGCGTCGTGGCACCGACCATGCGCAGCTCACCGCGGGCGAGCATGGGCTTCAGCATGTTCCCGGCGTCCATGGCGGAGTCACCGCCGGCACCGGCCCCGACGACGGTGTGCAGCTCGTCGATGAAGGTGATGATCTGCCCGTCGGAGTCCTTGATCTCGGCCAGGACGGTCTTCAGCCGCTCCTCGAATTCGCCCCGGTACTTCGCGCCCGCCACCATGGCCCCCAGGTCGAGCGCGACGAGCCGCTTGTCCTTCAGCGACTCGGGCACGTCGCCCTTGACGATCCGCTGCGCGAGCCCCTCGACCACGGCGGTCTTGCCCACGCCGGGCTCGCCGATCAGCACGGGGTTGTTCTTGGTCCGCCGCGACAGCACCTGCACCACGCGCCGGATCTCCTGGTCCCGCCCGATGACGGGATCGAGCCTGCCTTCGCGCGCCGCGGCGGTGAAGTCGGTGCCGAACTTCTCCAGGGCCTTGTACTGGCCCTCTGGGTCGGCCGTGGTCACCCGGCGCGCTCCTCGTGTCTTCTGGAAGGCGGCCTGCAGCTTCTTGGCGTCGGCTCCCTGGTGGGAGAGCACCTCGCCGGCCGCGCCGCCCTTCGCGGCGATGCCGATGAGGAGGTGCTCCGTGGAGAGGTACTCGTCGCCGAGGTTTTTGGCGCGGGCCTGTGCGTCGGCGACGACGGCGAGCATCTCGCGGTTGGGCTGAGGCGGCGCAACGGTCGACCCGGTCACGCTGGGCAGCCCGGCGAGCACGCGCTCGGCCCCGGCGCGTACGGCCGCCTGGTCGGCGTCGACCGCGGCGAGCAGGTCGGTGATGTTCTCGTTGTCCTGCCCCTGGAGCAGCGCGAGCAGCAGGTGGGCAGGGGTGAGGTCGGGGTGTCCCTCGGTCACGGCCCGGTTGCTGGCAGCGTTGATCGCGTCCCGGCTCCGGTTGGTCAGCTCGGCGTCCACGTTCGCGTTCTCCTCCTCGCGTGAAGCTGTGTGCCACGTCCCCTCGGACAGTCCGCACTGACTCGGTCAACGTGCACAAAGTTGAGTCTATTCCACTCAAGGCCGGTTCCGGGAGGGTCGGAGGGCTAAGTTGCGGGGCATGGCGACCAAGTACTCCGTGGACCCGGGCGCTCCGGACCCGTCGTATCTCAGCTTCTGGCGGGAGCGGCACGTGTGCACCCTGACGACTCCCCGCCCGGACGGTACCCCGCACGTAGTACCCGTCGGGATCACATACGATCCCGCGGCCCGTCTCGCTCGGGTGATCGCCAACAAGGCGAGCGCGAAGGTGCGGCATGTACTGGCCGCCGGGGAGCAGGGGGCGGCCGTCGCCGTCTGCCAGATGGAGGGCCGCCGCTGGGCGACCCTGGAGGGCCGGGCCTTCGTGCGCGGCGAACCGGAGCAGGTGGCCGAGGCGGAGCGGCGCTATGCGGAGCGCTACGGCAGGACGCCGTCACCGAACCCGGCGCGCGTGGTGATCGAGATCCACCTGACGCGGGCGATGGGGCGCGGTTGACCGAAGTGAAAATCCACACCGGTGATCGACTGGATCCGGCCACTGAGAACCGACGTGCGCGTGTGTCGATACCCGGAAATGTCCCCAGAAACTGCAGCGGCGTCACCGTGTTCAGGTCACGGTGACGCCGCTGCGGGGGGAAGCACCTGAGCGATCTGTTACGACGGGGGAATCGCGTCAGGCACTGCGGGGGGTGGCAGTAATGGTCCGCGGGGCAGGAGAGTCGGCCTCCACCTGCTGATGGTCCCTCTGGTCCAGGTTCACAAAGATCATTCCGTACCGTACGGCACACCGCACAGGCTGCGGCGCCCCCCGAGGCCGCCGCAGACACCGGTAAGCCCGTACGTCCTCGTCGTCGTCCCGCGTGACGACCACCGGCTCACCGAAAACAGTCACCATCAACGAGTCACCACTGTGGGGGATGGCGGTGACCAGGTCGATGAAGTGCCAGCCGGAGCGGTAGGCGGTGGCCATTTCACGACGGAAGGAGCGGTCGTCGGGTGGAGTGGTCACGGTCAGCTCCCGGATCCGTCGACCCCGGGGCTCGGCCACTGAGTGTTGTCAGCAGCTGCTGCAACATTCACAGCCACCGCCGGCCACTGCGTGTTCGCCCGGGTTCCGCTCTCCTCATCGGAGAAGCCGCTCAGCACCCCGAGGGCTACAACGACGGAGAAGGCGGCGACAAGCACCGAGCGAAGCATTTTGTTACGCATAGTCGGCTTCGTCCTCACTTGAAGGTCCCCTTTTCCCCCGTCGAGTACGACGATGGCTCATTCGGGCACGTCATGGCCACACAATCAGTGCATCATGTTCCTGCATGTTCAGGACCCTGGGGGGTGGAGATTTGGGCACCAATCGGACCAAGGGTGCGCATACCCACCCGATCACCGAGCTGTGCGAGGCGGGAAGTCGTCTCTATACCACAGCTCTGCGCGCCGGACGGGTGGCGCGCGCTGACGCGGAGTCCGCTCCCTGCCTGGTGGAACTCGCCCTGCTGCACCCCGATCCCGACGATCCGAACTGGCTGCGCCCGGTGCCGCCGACGGTCGCGCTTGCTCAGCTTCTGCACCCCCTCGAGCGGGAGATCACCGAACGCAGGCGCCTCTCGGTGCAACTCGCGGACACCTTCGAGCCGTTCATGGCGCTGGGCATGCAGGCGACCACCACCAGCGACTCCATCACGGTGCTGGAGGGCGGGGAGCGCATCAACGCCGCGCTCAACCTGGCCACCGCCCAGTGCCAGACGGAACTCCTGACGGTGCAGCCCAGTGATCGAGTCTCCGAAAGAAGCCTGCTGCGAAGCCTCGAACGGGACAAGCCCTTGATCGATCGAGGCGTCAAGGTCCGTAGCCTCTACCAGCACACCGCCCGGTACAACCCGGAGAAGCTGTCCTACGTTGCCCGGCTCAGCGAAGGAAAGGTGGAGTACCGCACCATCGACGAATTGGTCGAGCGGTTGATCATCTGTGATGAGACGGTCGCCTTCATCCCCGCGCGTGACGACCAGCAAGTGGCCTTGGAATTGCGCCACCCCGGGCTCGTCCGCTACCTGGTCAAGGTTTTCGAGTACTTGTGGGACCGCGCAGTTCCGATGAGCGCCGGCGCGCCCTATGGAACGGCGCCCGACGGCATCACCGAGATCCAGCACTCCATAGCCAAGCTGTTGGTGGAGGGCCACGTGGACGAAGCAATCGCCCGCCGCCTCGGCATGAACGTCCGTACCTGCCGGGCACACATAGCCAAGCTGGCGTCGGCTCTGGGCAGTGGCAGCCGAGCGCAACTCGGGTACCTCATAGCGCGGTCGGGGATCCTGAAACTGGACGACGTAACAGGAGGAAGTCCCGAGTGACGTCGGCGCCGCACCCGGAGCACGGCTCGGCGGAACTGTGCCCCGCCGGAACGGACCTGTACGCCCTGGCCCTGAACGAAGGACGGATAGCCGCCGAAGCGGCCCGCACCGCGCCCTGTTTGATCGACTTCGGCCTGCTGCACCCTGCCGTCGACGACCCGAACCGGCTCGAGCCCGTCGCGCCGGCCGTCGCCCTCCACCGGCTGTTGCGGGCCTCCGGGGAGCGGATCGCACGCGAACGGCGACGCGAGGAACGGCTGGCCGAGACTTTCGGGCCGCTCATGGCCGTCGAAGGGCAACGTGCGCCAGCCGCGACACCGACGCTCACCCTCCTCGACGGAAAGAAGCGGATCAACACGGCCATCACCGAGGCCATGGCGGACGCGACCCGGGAACTGCTCACCATCCAGCCCCGCGTCGGGCTTCCCAGGGAACGCGTCGAGGGGGCCTATGCCGTCGCCACCCGCCGCGACCAGGCGCTGCTGGACCGCGGCGGTCGTATCCGCACCCTGTACCACCACACCGTCCGCCACTCCCCCACCACCGTCGCGCACCATGAACGACTGAAGGGCGACATCGAGGCGCGAGCGCTGCACGAGCTCACCGACCGGCTCATCATCGTCGACCGGGACATCGCCTTCCTCCCCGCCGACGGCGACGGCGGCCTCGCACTGGAAATCCGCCAACCGGCCATCGTCGGATACCTGGCCACCACGTTCGACCGCTTCTGGCGCCTCGCCACCCCGGTGTTCCCCGAAGCCGCCCCCCAGCCCACCCGCGACGGCATCACCCCCCGCCAACGCGTCATAGCCGCCCTGCTCGTCGAAGGCCACACCGACGCCGTCATAGCCGACCGTCTCGGCATGAACATCCGCACCGCCCGCGTCCACATCGCCAAGCTCGCCGCGACGCTGGGAAGTCAGAGCAGAGCCCAACTCGGCTACCTCATCGGGCAGTCCGGGATCCTTGATCAGGAAGGCTGAGGGACGGGGAAGCCGCCGCTCCCGGCGGACCGTCCAGACCCGCCTGGGCGATGCGGACGCCCAACTGCGTACGACTGGCCGCCCCCAGCGTGTCCGAGAGACGGGCGATGTGCGCCCGGCACGTCCGTGCGTTGATGCCCAGCCGTTCCGCGAGCAGGAGGACACGGAACGCTGCCACGGCGAAGCCGTGTCGCGGAGCAGGTCCGGCGAGGCGCGGCACCAGGTGCCGAACAGGTACGCCTCCGCCTTCTCGCCCGTCAGGTCAGGCCGGCCGCCTCGCACGCCGCCTTGTACTTCGCCGTGCAGATGTCGGACAGCTTGTAGATGTCGTCGGCGACGACCGTGTCCTTGATGTTCTCCTTGGTGAGGGCGACCACGGGCACGAGCTGGGCCGGGATGCCCTTGTCCGTGGGGCTGTCGACCCTGTCGCGGGCGAGGGCGGCGAACTGGATGTCCCGGCCCTGGACCTTGGCGACGGCCATCTCCGCGGCGTTCTCCGCCTCCTGCGGGTACGACTTGTACACACTCATGTACTGCTCACCGGCGAGGATGCGCTGCACCGCCGGCAGCTCCGCGTCCTGCCCGGTGATCGGTGGCAGCTTGGTCACGCCCGCGGCCTCCAGCGCCGCGACGATGCCGCCCGCCATGCCGTCGTTGGCCGAGTAGACGGCCGCGATGTTGCCCTTGCCGATCTTCGCGATCGCCTCGGTCATGTTCGCCTGGGCGTTCTCCGGCTTCCAGTCCTTGGTGTCGAAGGACTGCGCGATCGTCACCTTGCCGTTCAGCTCGGACATCGCGCCGGCCTTGAACTGCTTGGCGTTCGGGTCCGTCGGCGAGCCGTTCATCATGACGATCTTGTCGGACAGGCTCGCGTTCTCGCCGATGGCCTCCAGGAGGGAGCGGCCCTGGACCTCGCCGACGAGTTCGTTGTCGAAGGAGATGTACGCGTCGATCGGGCCCTCGGCCAGCCGGTCGTAGGCGATGACCGGAATGCCGGCCTCCTTGGCCTTCTTCACACCGCTGGCGATGGCGTGCGAGTCGACCGCGTCCAGCAGGATCACATCGACCCGGTCGTCGATCATCTGCTGCATCTGGCTCGCCTGCTTGTCCGCGCTCGCCTCGGCGTTGGCGTACTCGACGCGGCCCTTGTCGTTGGTGAGGGACTCGACCTTCCGCTTGATGATGGGGTAGTCGAAGTTCTCGTACCGCGTGTTCGCCTTCTCCGGCAGCAGCAGGCCCACCGTGATGTCGTTGCCCTTGGTGGGGCTCGCGTCGGCACTGCTCCCGGTCGCGTTGAGCACGCCGCAGCCGGCGAGCGTGACGGACATCGTGGCCGCGGCCACGGATATGGAGATACGACGACGCATGCGGGCTCACTTCGCGTGTGATTCGGACGTGGGCACAGCTTTGTGGCCCATGTGACTGAAAAGCCAACGCTGACGCGCCCCCAGCGTCAAGCGGAACCACTTAACGAGATGACAACACCACGCTCCGCAGCAGTTGTGGAGACTCTGCGGAATCGCCTCCAAGCGCTCTGCACGGCCCGCCCATCGACCGAAGACCCGGCGAAAACGGCCCAAGAAACCCGAAAGGGGCCGGGAGTTGCCTCCCGGCCCCTTTCACGGACTTCCAGGGCTGTCAGTCCGACTGCTGCTGCCGCTTCGGCCGCCACACCACCAGCGCGCTGGTCTGCTGCACCTCCTGGTACGGCACCAGGTCGCGGCGGTACGACGCGTGCACCGCCGCCTCGCGCTGCCGCATCGCCGCCGCCGCGCCGTCGAGCGCGTCCTCCAGCTCGGCCACCCGGGCCTGGAGCGCGGCGACCTGGTTCTCCAGTTCGATGATGCGCTTGATGCCCGCCAGGTTGATGCCCTCGTCCTGCGACAACTGCTGGACGGTGCGCAGCAGTTCGATGTCCCGGGCCGAGTAGCGCCGGCCCCGGCCCGCGGTGCGGTCCGGGGACACCAGACCCAGACGGTCGTACTGGCGCAGGGTCTGCGGGTGCAGGCCGGACAGCTGGGCCGCCACCGAGATGACGTAGACCGGGGTTTCCTCGGTCAGTTCATACGGGTTGCGTCGACGACCGTCCATCTGACTCATGCTCCCTTCGCGGCCTGGAACAGCTCCGCCCGCGGATCCTCAGCCGCGGTCGCCTCGCGATACGCCTCGAGTGCGTCACGAGCCTTCCCCGTCAGGTCCTTCGGAACACTCACCTCGACGGTGACCAGAAGGTCGCCGCGGGTGCCGTCCTTGCGGACCGCGCCCTTGCCCCGGGCGCGCATGGTGCGGCCGTTGGGCGTGCCCGGCGGCAGCTTCAGCGTGACGGGCGGGCCGCCCAGCGTCGGCACCCGGACCTCGCCGCCGAGGGCCGCCTCGGTGAAGGTGACCGGGACGGTGACGGTGAGGTTGTCGTCCTTGCGGCCGAACACCGGGTGGGAGTCGACGTGCACGACCACGTACAGATCGCCCGCCGGGCCGCCCCGCTCACCGGGCGCGCCCTTGCCGCGCAACCGGATGCGCTGCCCGTCGGAGACACCCGCCGGGATGCGGACCTGCATCGTGCGCGAGGACTTGGCCCGGCCGCTGCCCTTGCAGACCTCGCAGGCGTTCTCCGCGATCAGGCCGCGGCCCTTGCAGTCCGGGCAGGGGTCGGTGAGGGAGAAGCCGCCGCCGCTGCCCCGGGCGACCTGCCCGGTGCCGACGCAGGTCGGGCACACGCGCGGTGTGCCGTTCTTGTCGCCGGTGCCGGAACAGGCCTTGCAGGGCGACTGCGACGACATCCGCAGCGGGACGGTCGAGCCCTCGATCGCCTCCGTGAAACTGAGCGTGACCTCGGACTCGATGTCCTGGCCGCGCCGGGGCTGCGTACGCGTGCCCGGGCCCGCGCCGCCGCGGTTGAACAGGCCCCCGAAGACGTCGCCGAGTCCGCCGCCGAAACCGCCGGCTCCCTGGCCGCCCTGGGCGCCTCCGAAGAGGTCGCCCAGGTCGAAGTTGAAGGAGCCGCCGCCCGCGCCGGGCCCCGGGCGGAAGCCGCCGTTGCCGAAGAGGGCGCGTGCCTCGTCGTACTCCTTGCGCTTCTTGGGATCGCCGAGGATGTCGTTGGCCTCGGAGATCTCCTTGAAGCGCTCCTCCGCCCTGACATTGCCCTTGTTGGCGTCCGGGTGGAACTCGCGGGCGAGCTTCCGGTACGCCTTCTTGATCTCGGCCTCGGTGGCGTCCTTGGGGACGCCGAGGACCTTGTAGTAGTCCTTCTCGATGAAGTCCTTGGTGCTCATCCTCGACGCCCCTCCTTCCCTTCGTCTGTGACGTCAGCCCTCGTCCGGGCCACCGCTCTCCTTGTCGTCGGCGTCGGCGGACTCGTCCGCCTTGACCGTCTGTGCCCCCGGCTGGGGTTCGGCCACGGCCACCCGCGCGGGGCGGATGGTGCGCTCGCCGATCCGGTACCCGGGCTGCAGAATCGCCACGCAGGTCGTCTCGGTGACGTCCGGCGCGTAGCTGTGCATCAGGGCTTCGTGGATCGTCGGGTCGAAGGGCTCCCCCTCCTTGCCGAACTGCTGCAGTCCCATCTTCGCCGCGGTACCTTCCAGCGACTCGGCGACGGACTTGAAGCCGCCGACCAGCTCGCCGTGTTCCCGCGCGCGGCCGATGTCGTCGAGCACCGGCAGGAGCTCGGTCAGGAGATTCGCGATGGCGATCTCCTTGACCGCGATCCGGTCGCGCTCGACCCGGCGGCGGTAGTTCTGGAACTCGGCCTGGAGGCGCTGGAGGTCGGCCGTGCGCTCGCTGAGCGCCGTGCGGGCCTGGTCCAGCTGGGCCACCAGAGCCACGTCCTGACCCGTGTCCCCGGCCGGGGCCGCCTCCTCCTCCGGGGAGGGGGCGGCCTTCGGCTCGGCGTCATCGGAGGTGGCGCCGGAAGGGACGTCGGGCTGCTGCTCGTCGAAGCCCGGGGTCTCCTCCGTCACGCGGCACCGTCCTTCCGCTCGTCGTCCACGATCTCGGCGTCGACCACGTCGTCGTCGGCCTTGGCGTCGCCGGCACCCGCGCCGGCTCCGGCGGAGGCGCCGCCGGCGGCCTGCGCGCCCTGGGCGTCGGCGTACATGGCCTGGCCGAGCTTCTGGGAGACGGCCGCGACCTTCTCCGTGGCGGTGCGGATCTCGGCCGTGTCCTCGCCCTTGAGCTTCTCCTTCAGCTCGTTGACGGCTTCCTCGACCTCGGTCTTGATCTCGCCCGGGACCTTGTCCTCGTTGTCCTTGAGGAACTTCTCGGTCTGGTAGACGAGCTGCTCGCCCTGGTTGCGGGACTCGGCGGCCTCGCGGCGCTTGTGGTCCTCCTCCGCGTAGCGCTCGGCCTCCTCGCGCATGCGGTCGACCTCGTCCTTCGGCAGCGAGGAGCCGCCGGTGACGGTCATCTTCTGCTCCTTGCCCGTGCCCAGGTCCTTGGCGGTCACGTGCATGATGCCGTTGGCGTCGATGTCGAAGGACACCTCGATCTGCGGGACGCCGCGGGGCGCCGGGGGCAGACCGGTCAGCTCGAACATCCCGAGCTTCTTGTTGTACGCCGCGATCTCGCGCTCGCCCTGGTAGACCTGGATCTGCACGGACGGCTGGTTGTCCTCGGCGGTGGTGAAGATCTCGGACCGCTTGGTCGGGATCGTCGTGTTCCGCTCGATGAGCTTGGTCATGATGCCGCCCTTGGTCTCGATACCGAGGGACAGCGGGGTGACGTCGAGGAGCAGGACGTCCTTGACCTCGCCCTTGAGGACACCGGCCTGCAGGGCGGCGCCGATGGCGACGACCTCGTCCGGGTTGACGCCCTTGTTGGCGTCCTTGCCGCCGGTCAGCTCCTTGACGAGCTCGGCGACGGCGGGCATACGGGTCGAGCCACCGACGAGGACGACGTGGTCGATCTCGCTGATGGAGATGCCGGCGTCCTTGATGACGTTGTGGAACGGCGTCTTGCAGCGCTCCAGGAGGTCCGCGGTCAGCTGCTGGAACTGGGCGCGGGTGAGCTTCTCGTCGAGGTGCAGGGGGCCCTCGGCGGAGGCGGTGATGTAGGGCAGGTTGATCGAGGTCTCGGTGGACGAGGACAGCTCGATCTTCGCCTTCTCGGCGGCCTCGCGCAGACGCTGCAGGGCCATCTTGTCCTTGCCCAGGTCCACGCCGTGGCCGGACTGGAACTGCTGGACCAGGTAGTCGACGACGCGCTGGTCCCAGTCGTCACCACCGAGGTGGTTGTCACCGTTGGTGGCCTTCACCTCGACGACACCGTCGCCGATCTCCAGCAGCGAGACGTCGAACGTACCGCCACCGAGGTCGAAGACCAGGATGGTCTGGTCGTCCTTGTCGAGGCCGTACGCCAGCGCGGCCGCGGTCGGCTCGTTGACGATGCGCAGGACGTTCAGACCGGCGATCTCGCCGGCTTCCTTCGTGGCCTGGCGCTCGGAGTCGTTGAAGTACGCCGGGACGGTGATGACCGCGTCGGTCACCTTCTCGCCCAGGTAGGCCTCGGCGTCCCGCTTCAGCTTCTGGAGCACGAAGGCGCTGATCTGCTGCGGGTTGAAGGGCTTCCCGTCGAGCTCGATCTTCCAGTCGGTGCCCATGTGGCGCTTGACGGACCGGATGGTCCGGTCCACGTTCGTGACCGCCTGACGCTTGGCCACCTCTCCGACGAGCACCTCACCGTTCTTGGCGAAGGCGACGACGGACGGCGTGGTCCTGGCGCCCTCGGCGTTGGTGATGACGGTGGGCTCGCCGCCCTCCAGAACGCTGACGACGGAGTTAGTCGTGCCCAGGTCGATGCCGACCGCACGTGCCATGGTTGATTCCTCCAGCTGACTTGAGTGGAACGGACTCAAGTGTGCACGACGGCTCCCGACCGGTCAACAGAGCTGAGTCGACCGGGCTCAACTCTTATCCGCCCCTTACACGCAATAGCGCTCTGACCTGCTGCGACATGGTGCGTCGATCGGCGTATACAGGCACACACGAGAGGGCGAACGCGACGGCGAGGGCCCCTCCCGCCACCCACCACAGGGCATCGGCCCCGACCCACCCGGCGTGCGCGAGTACCCCGACGAGCGCCCCGGAGAACGCCCCCACCCCCAGCAGCAGCGTGACCCCCGGCACGGTCAGCCCCAGCCGCCGCAGCCGGTGCGCGAGATGATCGGGCCCTCCGCGGACGACAGGCCGCCCGCCCAACCGCCGCGACAGCAGCACGAGTACGACGTCGGCACCCACCAAGGCGGTCAGCGCGAACAGCACCCCCGCGCTCTCCACGACGCCGAGGCCGGCGCGGACGTGCACGGCGCCCACCGCGATCGCGAACCCCGCGGACATGGACCCGCAACTCCCCAGCGCCACGCGCGCGGGATGCCAGTTGTGCAGCAGGAACCCGGTCAGTGCGGCGGCCAGGACGCTCATCGGCACGGCGATCCCGTCCATCACGTCGACAGCGGCGCAGGCCGCCACGCCGAAGGCGCCGACGACCCCGGCCGCCCCCGCGAGCCCGTCGGCGTGATCGAGCCCCCGGAAGCCGAGGGTCACCCCCACCACCCACACCACACCGAGCAGGCCTGTCCCCACCCCCGTCTCCGCGTACGGCACGACACAGGCGGCCGCCACGCCGGAACCGGCGACCAGCACCCGCCGCCGCAGCCGCCACACGTCGTCGGCGAGCCCGAGCAGCGCGACCACTCCACCGGCCACGAGCAACCCGCCGATCCCGCTCCCGTCCGACGCCCCGTCCCGGACCCCCACGACCACCCCGGTGACGGCCACCACGGCCACACCTCCGGACAGCGGCACCTCCCGCCGCCGACGCCGCTCGATCAGCCGCAGCCGCAGGGCGGGCCTCCGCAGGACGGCCGCGAGCAGCGCGGTGAGCAGGAGGGCGGTGGCGGCGGCGGTGATCCCGTAGAGCACGGATATAAGTTAGGCGCACTATGACAATTCGGTACGAATAACACGACGAGATCCCGACCGGATCCGTACTGTTTCTGAGGCAACCCTCAGCGATTCAGATCACCCCCCACCCGGCTACAGTGCTGCGGAAGATAGGGGTAGTCTCAGACGGACTGCATAAGTTACCGCTTAGTAATTTCGGGGAACCCTCCAGACGGCAGGCACCCCCCGACGAAACCCCTCGCAGGCCCGAGGAGCCCCCATGCAACTCGCCGCGATCATCGTGTCGCTGGTACTGACCGTGGTCGGCGTCGCGCTGCTCGCACGCGCGATCGGCCAGTTCGTCCGGTACTTCAAGCTGGGCCAGCCGGTCCCCGCCGGTACCCGGACCGACAACCCCTACCAGCGCAGCGTGACCCTGGTGAAGGAGTTCCTCGGCCACACGCGCATGAACCGGTGGGGCATCGTCGGTGTCGCCCACTGGTTCGTGGCGATCGGCTTCCTGACGCTGCCGCCGACCCTGGCCCAGGCCTTCGGACAGCTGTTCCAGGCCGACTGGGTGCTGCCGGTCATCGGCACCTTCCTGCCGTTCGAGCTGTACATCGAGTTCATCGGTGTGATGACGATCCTGGGCATCGCGGTGCTCATCGTCATCCGCCTGCTGAACCTGCCGAGCCGCCCCGGCCGCAAGTCCCGCTTCGCGGGCTCCAAGGCCGGCCAGGCGTACTTCGTCGAGTACGTGATCCTCACCATCGGCCTGGCGATCTACGTCCTGCGGGGCCTGGAGGGCGCGCTCCACCACGTCGACCACTACGAGGCGTCGTACTTCGCGTCGTACCCCCTGGTCCTCGCCTTCAAGGGCCTGTCGGTCTCCGCGCTGCAGAACCTGGTCTACCTGGTCGCCATGATCAAGATCGGCACCTCGTTCGTCTGGATGATCGTGGTGTCGCTCAACACCAACATGGGTGTGGCCTGGCACCGCTTCCTGGCGTTCCCGAACATCTGGTTCAAGCGCGAGGCGAACGGCGGGACGGCCCTGGGCGCCCTGCAGCCGATGACGTCCGGCGGCAAGCCGATCGACTTCACCGACCCGGGCGACGACGACGTCTTCGGCGTCTCCCAGGTCGAGCAGTTCTCCTGGAAGGGCCTGCTGGACTTCTCCACCTGCACCGAGTGCGGCCGCTGCCAGTCGCAGTGCCCCGCCTGGAACACGGGCAAGCCGCTCTCCCCCAAGCTGCTGATCATGTCCCTCCGCGACCACGCGCACGCCAAGGCGCCGTACCTGCTGGCCGGCGGCGGCAAGACGATGGAGGGCGAGGAGAAGGCGTCCGAGGAGCAGCTGGCCGGCGTGCCCGCCGCCGCCCTGGCGGAGGCCGAGCGCCCCCTGGTCGGCACGCTGGAGGACAACGGCGTCATCGACCCGGACGTCCTGTGGTCCTGCACCACCTGCGGTGCCTGCGTCGAGCAGTGCCCGGTGGACATCGAGCACGTCGACCACATCGTCGACATGCGCCGCTACCAGGTGATGATCGAGTCCGCGTTCCCGTCCGAGGCGGGCACGATGCTCAAGAACCTGGAGAAGAAGGGCAACCCCTGGGGCCTGGCGAAGAAGCAGCGCCTGGAGTGGCTCAAGGAGGTCGACTTCGAGGTCCCGGTCGTCGGCAAGGACATCGAGGACCTGTCCGAGGTCGAGTACCTCTACTGGGTCGGCTGCGCCGGTGCCCTGGAGGACCGCGCCAAGAAGACGACGAAGGCCTTCGCCGAGCTGCTCCACATCGCGGGCGTCAAGTTCGCGATCATGGGCGGCGACGAGAAGTGCACGGGTGACTCGGCCCGCCGCCTGGGCAACGAGCCGCTGTTCCAGGAGCTCGGCATGGAGAACGTCATGGCGCTGAACATGGCGTTCGGCGAGGAGATGGACGACGAGGGCAAGGTCGTCCCGGAGTCCGCGAAGCCCAAGTCGGCCAAGAAGATCGTCGCCACCTGCCCGCACTGCCTCAACACGCTCGGCAACGAGTACCCGCAGCTCGGCGGCGACTACGAGGTCATCCATCACACGCAGTTGCTGCAGCACCTGGTGGACGAGGGCAAGCTGATCCCCGTGACCCCGGTCGAGGGCATCATCACGTACCACGACCCCTGCTACCTGGGCCGCCACAACAAGATCTACACGCCCCCGCGCGACATCATCGCCAGCGTCCCCGGCATCCGCAACGAGGAGATGCACCGCCACAAGGAGCGCGGCTTCTGCTGCGGCGCCGGTGGTGCGCGGATGTGGATGGAAGAGCGCATCGGCAAGCGCATCAACAACGAGCGCGTCGACGAGGCCCTGTCGGTGAACCCGGACATCGTCTCGACGGCCTGCCCCTTCTGCCTGGTCATGCTCACGGACTCCGTCAACGGCAAGAAGAACGACGGCAAGGCGAAGGAGTCCATCCAGGTGGTGGACGTGGCTCAGCTGCTGCTGGACTCCGTCAAGACGCCGGTCCCCGCGGAGGGCGAGGCCGACGACGGCGACGACGACGGGGAGCCGCCGGCGGGCGCGGCGGACTCGGAGAGTGCGCCGGAGCCGGAGCCGGTGAAGTAGGCGGTTGCCGCGGGTCGTTCCCGACGCCCCCTGCCCTGAGTGATCGGGCAGGGGGCGTCGGCGTTCCGCGACTGCTGCCGTACCGGTGGCACGGGCGTCCGCAACCGGGCTGGAGCCCGACGCCGAGGGCGAAGGGGAGGGGCAGATCGCGGCTGGCGGCAGTCGGCGTGCAGGTCTCTGCGAGACGTACGGCACGAGCATCCCCGCAGTCGCACTGCCCGAGCAGAACGCCGCCCAGGCGAGCCGGGGCGGCCCCGACAGCTGAGGGCGCGGTTGTCCCCTGCCTGCTTCCGGCCCGCTCCCCGGCATGCGCGGCCTCGCCGAGTGCGAGCAGGCCACTGCCTCACGCGGACTGGGCGGAGCCGGCCGACCAGGGGTCTCGGATCGAGCCCAATGAATCACCCCTGACGGGTGTGAACCCGGACAGAACAGTCACTCGCATACATAGAGGATCAAAAGTCACATGATCGTGCGAGGAGGAGTGGCTGATGAGCGAGGCAGCGCAGGGTGGCACGACGAGGTTGAGGCAGACCGGGGAGACGGCCAGGGCGGAGGCGTCGGCCACCACCGATCAGGCCAGGCAGGCCGCGGGACAGGTCGCGGGTACCGCCGTGGACCAGGCCAAGGCAGTGGCGGGTGAGACCCGGCAGCAGGTCGGCGCGGTCGCCCAGGACCTGCGGAGCCGTGCGATGAACGAGGCCGAGGAACAGGCCAGGCGGGCGGCCGGTTCGCTGCGTCAGTGGGCGGACGACATGGCCGGACTGGCGGAGAACGCCCGGAGCGACTCGCCGGCCCGTAGCCTCGCGGCTCAGGCAGCCAGCGGCGGGCACCGGGCGGCCGACTACCTGGACAAGCAGGGAGTCGACGGCGTCCTCACCGACGTGCAGGACTTCGCCCGCCGACGCCCCGGCATGTTCCTGGGCGGCGCGCTGCTGGCAGGACTGGCCGTCGGACGGCTGGTGAAGGCAGCGAAGTCCGACGGTTCCGCTCAGGGCGCACAGCAGCCTGCGGCGCCGGCCTCGGGGCAGCCCACAGCGCTGCCGTCCGGACCCCCGCCGGAGGCGCAGCCGTCCGTCGGCATGCCTCCGGGCGGTGCCACGGCTCGTCCGTACCCGGAGGTGTGAGCCATGGCCTCGATCCAGGCCCGCCAAGTGGAGACCCGTGGTGGGGACCCCTCGGTGGGCGAGCTGCTGTCCGCCGTGACCTCCGACGTCCAGACCCTGTTCCGGCAGGAGGTCGAACTGGCCAAGACCGAGGTCAAGCAGGAGGCGACCAAGGCGGGCAAGGCGGCCGGCATGTACGGCGGCGCGGGATTCGCCGGCTACATGGTGCTGCTGTTCCTGTCGCTGGCCGCGGTGCTGGGACTGGCCAACGTCATGGACGGCGGTTGGGCCGCCCTGATCGTCACCGCGGTGTGGGCCGTGGTCGCGGCGGTGCTGTACCAGCGGGGCCGTACCGGGATGCGCGCCGTGACACCGAAGCCCGGGCACACAGTCGAGACGATGAAGGAGAATGCGCAATGGGCACGTCACCCGACCAGATGAGGGCCGAGATCACCGCCACGCGGGACCGCTTGTCCACCGACATGGACCGGCTCACCGACCGGACCAGCCCCCGGCGCATAGCCCGTCGCCGCACCCGCAGGATGCGCGGCGCCGTCTCGGGCATGCGGGAACGGGTCATGGGATCCGCTTCCCAGACCGCCCAAGGCGTCAGCGGCAGTGCGCAGTCGGTGGCCGGATCGCTGCAGGAGGGCACCCAGCAGGCCGCCGACACCGCGCGTGAGGCGGCCGGCCAGGCCGGTGAAGCCGTCCGGCAGGCTCCGGAGCAGGCTATGCGCCAGACCCAGGGCAACCCGCTGGCCGCCGGTCTGATCGCCTTCGGCGCCGGCATGCTGGCGGCTTCGATACTGCCCGTCTCCCAGATGGAGCAGGAGAAGACCACCGAGCTGATGCAACGCGGCGGCGAGGCACTGGAGCCGGTGAAGCAGGCCGCCCAGGATTCCGCGCAGCACCTGAAGGAGGGTGTCAAGGAGACCGCCCAGAGCGCGGCGCAGGAAGTGAAGGACACCGCCGCGGAGGCCGCCCGCACCACACAGGACGAGGCCCGCGGCCAGGCCACCCAGGTGGCCGAGCAGGCGCGCGACTCCGGGAGGCAGGTCGCCGACGAAACCCGGCAACAGTCGGGCTCCGGCTGAGCCACCGACTCCCGTCTCTCGTCCTCACCGGCCCCGGACCATGATCGGTCCGGGGCCGGTGACGACCCGGCGCCGGACCGACGCGACCCGGCGCCGGAACAACGACTGCCCCTGCCGTCGAAGGGCCCCACCGCATCGGTGGGGCCCTTCGACGGCTCTTCGACTGCTCTTCGATGCTCTCCGGTCACTGACCACGCCGACCGGTCTCGCCGGTCTCACCCGTCTCGCCCGTCTCGCCCGTCTCATCGGTGATGTCGGTCTCGATCCGCTCCTTGCGGACCTCGCCACGAACGGTTGCTTCGTCGGTACGCTCCTCGGTGCTCAGCCGGACCCGTTCCACGGGGACCGCTTCCGTCTCCACGACCGGACGCTCTTCGTGGAGGATCACCTCGTGTTCGGCCTCGGTGATGTCGGCACCGGACATCGCCGCGTCCCGGTTGTCGTCGGTGATGGGCTCGTGCTCGACGCGGACTTCCTCGTGGCGCACGGGGACGGTCTGCTGGACCTCCTCGGTGACGACGTACTTGCGCAGGCGCGCCCGCCCGGTTGCGCGGCGTTCGACACCGACGTGCATCTGCTCCTCGGAGCGTGTCATCGCGTCGTCGCCGGCGCGCTCTCTCCCGGCAGCGGTCGCTGGCTGCGCGGCGGTGTCGGCGCCGGTGCGCGCCCAGCCGCCTTCGGCGCCTTGGTCCGTCTGCTGCCAAACGGTGTCCCAGTCCATGCCGTAGTGCTCGTACAGGCGGTGCTCTTCCTCTTCGGACAGATGTCCGCCGGCATCGACGTCGACGTTCGGCGCCTCCGTGACCGTGTCCTTGCTGAACGGCACCTCCAGGTGGTCCTCCACCACGGTCCCGTCGTGAATCGGCACGAACGACTCGCTGGTGCCGAACAGACCGGTCTTCACACTCACCCATTCGGGCTGGCCGGTCACATCGTCGAAGAAGACATGCTTGGCGTCACCGATCTTGTTGCCGCGCGCGTCGTAGACGGGGTGATCCAGCACGGTAGAGATCTGGTCGCGAGTGATCATCAGCGGTTCTCCTTGCTTCTTTGGCTCTCTCTCGCGTAACCACTCAGCCAAGAGCCAAAAGTGAATAATCCGGAAAAAACGGAACACCCTGGCGAAATTGCCTCTTGCTTCACGCACGGATTCGCCGAAGTCGTCCGCGCAGGCTGGAAGTTCGGCACCTGGGCAGTGCGGCCGTCGTAGAGCGCGGACCGCCGCCGGCGGGACCTTCCCGCTCGGCGACGGGTCCGGGAGCCACCGCCTCAGGAATTAACCGAACTCACGTACAACCCTTACGTCCCCACACCGGTCTCCTGATCGCCGACCACCGTGAACGCCCGGACAACTCGCGGCGAACACGGACGGTCCGGTCCTCCATCGACTCCGGATGTCCGCCAGGCATCCCCCGCATGCAGCAGGAGACCCCGCATGCACCAGCACGAGCGCCCCTCCGGGCGCCCGCACACGCACCCGTTCCGTCGCCCCCGCCTGCGGCTCGCCCTGGCGACCGCCGCCGCGGCCGCGCTGACCGGCACGCTGCTCACGGCCACGGCCGGTACCGCGTCGGCCGCGGACCCGACGCACGCCCCGCAGGCCGACTTCGACAACGACGGCATCGGTGACGTGGCGTTCTCCGCCTCCGGCGCCTACGTCAACGGCAAGAAGGACGCCGGCCAGCTCGTCGTCCTGTACGGCACGAAGACCGGAGTGTCCTCCGCGAAGCGGTCCGCGATCAGCCAGAACACCGCCGGCAACCCGGGCACGGCCGAAAGCGGTGACGCGTTCGGCGCCGACAGCGCCTACGCCGACTTCAACGGCGACGGCTACGACGACCTCGCCGTCTCCTCCCCGCTGGAGGACGTCGGCAGCGACAAGGACGGCGGTGGTGTCGCGGTCCTGTGGGGCTCGGCCCAGGGCATCACCGGCAAGGGTGTATCGATCGCGGACGCGGCCCCCGCCCAGCACGACCGGTGGGGCAGGAACCTCGCCGCCGGCGACTTCGACGGCGACGGCAAGGCGGACCTGGCCGTCGGCAGCACCTCGAACGTCGTCCACGTGCTCAGGGGCGGCATCAGCGCCTCCGGCACCGCGGTCAAGGGCCGGTACAGCGTCAAGGCGCCGATCCAGGCCTCGGGCGACGGCTCCGGCCCGCTCAACCTCACCGCGGGCGACGTCAACGGCGACGGCCGCACGGACCTGGTCGTCGACGGCTTCGAGACGGTCACCGGCCGGTACTGGAACGCCAACTACCTGCTCCTCGGCACGGCCTCCGGCCTGTCCGCCGCCGACACCCGGCCGCTGAAGGCCGGTGTCATCACCGGCATCGGCGACATCAACGGCGACGGCTACGGCGACATCGTCACCGGCATGCACTGGAACCGGACCGACGACGGGGTGACCTTCCCCGAGGCCGCCGACGGAGGCAAGGTGTGGATCACCTACGGCGCCCCGAGCGGCGTCGGCTCCACCACCGGCATCACCCAGAACACCGGCAACGTCCCCGGCAGCTCCGAGAAGAACGACTACTTCGGCTACGAGCTGGACCTCGGCGACGTCAACGGCGACCGCTACCAGGACCTCGTGGTCGGTGTCGCGGGCGAGAACATCGGCTCGGTCGCCGACACCGGCCAGCTCGTCGTCCTGTACGGCTCGGCCTCGGGCATCAACACCTCCTCCGGCACCCAGTCCTTCGCGCAGAGCACGGCGGGCGTCCCCGGCTCGGACGAGAAGGGCGACATGCTCGGCGCCGACGTCAAGCTCGACGACGTCACCGGTGACGGCCGCGCCGACCTGCTGGCCGGCTCGTACGAGAACGACGGCAACGGCGCGGTCCTCTACCTGCCCTCCAGCGGCACGAAGATCACCACCACGGGTTCCCGCACCGTCTCCCCCAGCACCTCGGGCGTCTCGACGACGGGCTACCCGAACTTCGGCGCGAACTTCGCCGACTGAACCACCCGCTTCCCCGGGGCCGGGCCTTCCAGGTCCGGCCCCTTCCCCCGAGGGGGCGGCGGCGTACCCGGCGGCTCCGAGCAGGGCGGCCGGTTCGGCGAACGCGTCACGCTCACCGACCACACCGGCGACCACCGCGCCGACCTGTCGGTCTCCGCGCCCGGCGAGAACGCCGGCGACGGCGCGGTCCGGCCCCCGCACTCCACCGCGACCGGCCCGACGGCCACGGGTTCCGTCAGCTTCGGGCCGGGCACGACCGGCGTCTCCACAACCGGCACACGCCGGGCCCACGGCACCGCACTCGACTCCTGACCACCACCTCTCAACCCGACAGGGACTCCGATGCGCAAGCGCACCCTCCTCCTGGCCACGGCCCTCACCACCGGCCTGCTCACGGCCCTGCCCGCGACGACGGCCACCGCGGCGCCCTCCGGCCTGTCCGGCGACTTCAACGGCGACGGCCACCGCGACCTCGCGATCGCCGCGCCGCTCGGCAAGATCGACGGCAGGACCGCGGCCGGATATGTCGCCGTCGTCTACGGCACCGCGAACGGCCTCGACAGCTCCAAGCGGCAGATCATCAGCCAGGCCACCGACGGCATCCCCGGCGTCCCGGAGACACGGGACTACTTCGGCGACCGCCTGACCACCGGCGACCTGGACGACGACGGCTACACGGACCTGATCGTCGGCGTGCACGCCGAGCAGATCGGTTCCACCGGCGACTCGGGCGTCGTCACCGTCGTCTGGGGCGGTGCGAGCGGCCTGAAGACCGCGACGGACCTGTCCGCCCCGCTCCCCGAGAACCGCTACGAGCTCGGCTGGTCCGTCGCCACCGGCGACTTCGACGGCGACGGCGACACCGACCTGGCCGCCGCCAACATCGCCTACCCCGAGCTGAACGTCTTCGAGGGCCCGTTCACCCGCACCGGCAAGGCCACCGAGCTCACCGGAATCGACACCTCCACCCAGACCGGCATCAACACCGACCGGGTCGTCGCGGGTGACGTCACCGGCGACGGCCGCGCGGACCTGCTGGTCATGGGGCAGGAGGCGGCCGGCGACGGCTTCCGCACCCGCAGCGTGCTGTACAAGGGATCCGCCACCGGCCTGACGGCGGGCAGCAAGGTCGCCGGCGGATACGACGCCGTCATCGCGGACGTGAACAAGGACGGCTACGGCGACATCGTCACCGGCAACTTCATGGAGAAGACCACGCAAGAGCCGAACGGCGGGCCCGGCGGCGCGGTCACGGTGACCTACGGCGCGGCCGGCGGCCTGAGCACCCGCACCCCCGTGCGCATCACCCAGGACACCACCGGCGTGCCGGGCACCGCCGAGAAGAACGACCGCTTCGGCTGGAGCCTGTCGGCCGGCGACACCAACGGCGACGGCTACGCGGACATCGCGGTGGGCGCCCCGTACGAGGCCATCGGCTCCTCGAGGCAGGCCGGCACGGTCACCGTCCTGCGCGGATCGGCGTCCGGCCTGACCGGAAGCGGCGCCAAGTCCTTCTCCCAGGACACCGCGGGCGTTCCCGGCACCGTCGAGGCCTACGACTCGTTCGGCTACGCCGTGCGGCTGACCGACGCGAGCGGAGACGGCCGTGCCGAGCTGGTCGCGAGTGCCGCCTTCGAGAACACCGGCGACGGCGCGGTCTGGCTGCTGAAGTCCACCGCGTCCGGGGTCACGGCCACCGGCGCCAAGTCCTTCGGCGCCGCGACCGTGGGCGGCCCGGCGAGTGACGCGGCCTTCGGCGACGTACTCGCGGGCTGATCCCGCGCACGGGCTGCCTGAGGCTCGGCCAGGACATGCTCCAGCCGACGCCGCGGCATGCGGCCCGGGAGTGCCCGTACGGCCGAACCCTGATGGGTCACGGACGCCCAAGACCCCTGCCCCTTAAGGGATGTCACAGCTCGGCCGCAAAGCCGGGCCCGGAAGCCCGGGCCCGGCCCGCGACCGCCGGGGACCAGGTACGTTCGAAGACGTGGCTGGATTCAGGATCGGACGCGGCCGGAACAACGGCGCTCCTCAGACGCGACCGCACAACCCTCCGAACGGGCAGCAGACGCCGCAGGGGCCGTCGTACGGCTACCCGCCGGCGCCGCAGCCGTACCCGCAGCAGCAGCCGTACGGCAACGGCGGCGGCCCCACCTGGCCGCAGCAGCCGAACGCCGCACCCGGCGGCGGCTACGGCGGCCAGGGCGAGCCGGAGTACTTCGGCGACGGCGCGTACCCGCCCGGCCCCCAGGGCCCGCACGACCCGTACGCGGCGAACAACCCGGGCCACACCCAGGCCTTCTCGGTCGGCGAGGAGCCCTACAACCAGGGCGACACCTACCGGGCGGGCTCGGCGGCCCCGCCGCCCGGCCCGGTCGGCCCGCGCCTGCGCTGGAAGCCCCTGCTGAGGGGTGTCGTCCTCTCCCCGAACCAGACGTTCCTGCAGATGCGGGACTACTCGATGTGGGGCCCGGCCCTCATCGTCACGTTCCTCTACGGCCTGCTCGCCGTCTTCGGCTTCGACGGCGCCCGCAAGGATGCGATAAACGCCACACTGTCGAACGCGGTCCCGATCGTCCTGACGACGGCCGTCGCGATGGTGCTGAGCGCGTTCGTCCTGGGCGTGGTCACCCACACGCTGGCCCGCCAGCTCGGCGGCGACGGCGCCTGGCAGCCCACGGTCGGCCTGTCCATGCTGATCATGTCCCTCACGGACGCGCCCCGCCTGGTCTTCGCGATGTTCGCCGGCGGCGACGCGACGTTCGTGCAGCTGCTGGGCTGGGCCACCTGGGTCGCCGGCGGCGTGCTGCTGACCCTCATGGTCGGCCGCTCCCACGACCTGCCCTGGCCGAAGGCCCTGGGCGCGTCGGCGATCCAGCTGATCGCCCTGCTGTCGATCGTCAAGCTGGGCACCGTCTGAGACCGCACGAACGGAAAAGGGGCTCCCCTGCGGGGGAGCCCCTTTCCTCTTGCCGAACCCGCTGCCCGTCAGGCGTCGAGGACCTGCCCGGCCCGCCGCACCACAGGCGGTTCCACGGACCAGGCCGAGGTTGCCGACGCGCTGCGACGCGAGATCGCTGGGTGCGGAAAACCTCACTGAGCCGCGAGGACCTCTTGTGCCATCTGCATCTCTGAGACCGCGGCATGCGGCGCGGCCACGCGGAAAGGCTTGCCGAAGTCGCCGAACGATTCATCGAGGTCCGTGGCCGGGAAGGCGACCCGCAGGAGGAGCGGGCTGCCCTCAGCGGCAATGTAGAAGTCCAGCGGTCCCCCCGCGCGCTCATACGTGATTTTGGTGGCGGATCGTTTTCGCACCTTCACCGACTGCTGCCTGGGGTTTTCTTCGGCAAGACGCCCCAGGGAAGGAATGCGCTCCTCCAGCCAGGTTCGGCGGGTCGTCGACTCGCACATCTCACCCATGGCCTCGGACATGGCGGCGCCACGCTTCACCCATCGGTCAGCCATCACCTCCACCCGTACGGGGTCTGCTTTGCCCTCGGGTGACAGTTCGAGGGCCTCTTTGCTACCTCGCGTGTAGAGCGCGGATTCAGTGACGATGAAGTCCAGGGAGGCGGAACCTTTTCGGGAATGTGCCTCGCATGCCGCCCTGCCCCCGCCCAAGGCAATACGCAGGGTGGTCGTCCCCTCGGTCTTGGTACGCCGGGTCGAGCTCAGGTACTCCTGATCGAAAGTCGCGTCGATCGCCCTGTGGACAAGCGCGGCGGCCTTGGCGGCGCGCGACCCGCCACCGCTGTCGGGCGATGCGCCGGCTGCCGGCGACTTGGAACCACGCGCCGTACCGCTCGCCCCCGTATCACTTGCGCCAGAGCCGCATCCGACCAGTGCAAGAAGCACGACGGCCGCGCCCGCAACGGCTGTCGTCGCTCTTGGGGGGCGTCGGCCCGGCGTGCTGTTGATAGCGGGCATGCAGATCTCCCTGGGAGGCGCCATGAAGGATGGGCCAATGATGCACCCACCTGGCGGCTCGCATTCCAGGGGGCATCCGCTGCCGCCCGGGCGGCCATACGCCTGGTATGAGAACAGCGCCCTCAGAGCGCTTCCTTGTTCTCCTTCGGCGCCTCGCCCGACTTATGTACCGGAGGCAGGACACTCCACGGGAAGTTGATCCACTCGTCGGTCCGCTTCCACACGTACTCGCACTTCACCAGCGACTGGGACTTCTCGTAGACCACGGCGCTGCGCACCTCGGCGACGGCGTCGAGGCAGAAGTCGCGCACCAGCTTGAGCGTCTTGCCGGTGTCGGCGACGTCGTCGGTGATCAGCACCTTCTTCCGCGAGAAGTCGATCACGTTCGGAACGGGCGCGAGCATGACGGGCATCTCCAGCGTGGTCCCCACGCCCGTGTAGAACTCCACGTTCACGAGATGGATGTTCTTGCAGTCGAGGGCGTAGGCGAGACCACCGGCCACGAAGACACCGCCGCGGGCGATGCTGAGCACTATGTCGGGCTCGTAGCCGTCGTCGGCGATGGCCTGCGCGAGCTCGCGCACGGCGACTCCGAACATCTCGTAGGTCAGGTTCTCCCGCACGCCGCTCACGCTCGTGTCACTCATGTCCGGGTCGCTCACACCTGGGTCCGGTGGAAGTTGAGGAAGGACCGGGAGGCGGTCGGCCCCCGCTGCCCCTGGTACCGGGACCCGTACCGCTCGCTGCCGTACGGGAAGTCGGCCGGCGAACTCAGCCGGAACATGCACAGCTGCCCGATCTTCATGCCCGGCCAGAGCTTGATGGGGAGGGTGGCGAGGTTGGACAACTCGAGGGTCACGTGCCCGCTGAAGCCGGGGTCGATGAAGCCGGCGGTCGAGTGCGTCACCAGGCCCAGCCGCCCCAGCGAACTCTTCCCCTCCAGCCGGGAGGCGAGATCGTCGGGCAGGGTGATGACCTCGTACGTACTGGCGAGGACGAACTCCCCGGGGTGCAGGATGAACGGCTCGTCCCCCTCCGGCTCCACGAGCCGGGTCAGGTCGGCCTGCTCGATGGCGGGGTCGATGTGCGGGTACCGGTGATTCTCGAACACCCGGAAGTAGCGGTCCAGCCGCACATCGATGCTCGACGGCTGCACCATCGCGTCGTCATACGGATCGATACGCACCCGCCCGGCGTCGATCTCGGCCCGGATGTCCTTGTCTGAGAGAAGCACGCCCCGAGGATACGCAAGGCGCGCGGAGCGACCACAACCGGACGACTCCGCGCGCCTGCGTATCTGCTCGTTGCCGCTTGCCCGCTACCGCTTCTGGTAGCTGACGGGAACCACGCTCCGGAGCCGCGCACAGCGCGGGCACCGAAGCAGCCGCCCGGGACCGAGTCGCTCGGCCTGCTGCATCGGGAACGAAGCGGTGGTGAACACGTGCCCATCGGCACAACGGACGACGGTGCGCTCCATCAAGTCCAAGAGTCCCTTCCCCAAGAGCCGCGTCTGGCTGCTGCTTGCCTGACGACAAAAGCCACAGTACGGGATCAAAGGGACGGCCCTCCAGGCGGCACTCCGGTCCCGCCCGGGCCCTCTTCCGAGCCTCCACCGTACGCCCCAACTCCGTTCCCCCGCAGCGGCATCCCACCCCTGAAACGCCCTCAGGCCCCGCGGCATCAACACCGAGGGCCTGACATGAGGTAAAGTGGCGACCGTTCGGACACCGACCTCGGTCGGCGTCTTACGCGGGTGTAGTTTAATGGTAGAACATCAGCTTCCCAAGCTGAGAGCGCGAGTTCGATTCTCGTCACCCGCTCCATGTGAAACCCCCAGGTCAGAGGCCCGGGGGTTCTTTGTTGTCTAGACCGGTGGGCCGGTCGCGCACCACAACCGCACCATTAGCCCTCGGCAGCCTCCTCGCTGTGGTGCGCGGAGTCGTCCGTGTGGCACTTCGCACGCTCGGCGCGCACCAGATCGTCGAGCCCGGCAGCCACCTCCCGCTGCCGATCCTCGTCGGAGTGCTGGTAGATCAGCGCGGCCTTCTCGGAGGACTGCCCGGCACGCACCATCGTGTCCTTGAGGCTGGCGCCGGAGCGGGTCGAAAGGGTGTGCCCGGTGTGACGGAGGTCGTAGAAGCGTAAGCCGTCCGGGAGACCGACGACCGTGCGAGCCCGGCGCCACTTCCGACCGAAGGAGGTACGCCGGAAGGGGGCGCCCTTCTCCTCCACGGGTAACAGGCCGTAGGGTCCCTGCTCGGCTACCAAGCGAAGTGCCGCTTCACCTCCTTCACAAGAAGGAGGCAGCGGACCAGAAAGCGTGACGCGCGCACCGCACAAACCCCTACTGCTCCTGTACGCCTTCAGCCAGTTCCAGGAGGACGCTGCCAGCGAGCTGCGGTCCAGCGCGGTGGCGCAGGACCTACAGCGGCTACTGACCGAGTACGGCCCGCCCAACACGACGACCGCCTGCCCTTTCCACGACCTGGTCAGCGACGGCGTATGGGAAGTGCGGTACCGACGGAGGCCCCGGCAGTCCAGGCAGTGGCCTGCGAGAATCGAGGTCGGCAGTTCGGCCTGGCCGCGTTCGCGGCGGTGCGGGATGACCAGGCCGGTGCCCCGGTAGCCGCCGTCCGCGATCACCGTTGTCCTGCCGACGGCGGCCTTCGTACCGGACAGCCCCCACGCTTGCAGTCGTTGCGGTTGCCGGGCAACGGGCGGCCGACCGCGACGACCAGCCGGGTGTCGGCGTCGATGACGACCTGGTGATTGGTGGAATGCCGATAGTTCTTCGACTGCTCGGCCATGTTGTGGTCGCGGGGGGGCCAGGGTGCCGTCCACGATCAGCACGGTGTCGCGGCGGAACCGCTTGCGCTGCTGGAGCGCGAGCGAGGGCCCGAGGTGGTGGATGATGCGGTCGGCGGCCGACTTGGACACCCCGAACAGCGGGGCCAGTTGGCGAAGCAGGCGCATCGGGCGGTTCGGCGGCACCACCACCGTCCCGGCAGGAGCATGTGAGGGCGCCGCGGTCAGCGCACGACGTGTAGCGGATGGCTTGCGCAATGAGCACGGTGACCTTGCAGATCTTGAAGCGCAGACGGCTCTGTGATCCGCAAGTGCCGTACTCCCCTCACGTCGGGCACCCCTTCGCGCCCCATGCGACCAAACCGACGAACACGACTCCCCCCTCCCGCTTACCGGCGCACCGCCGTCTCTCGCGACACCTCCATGAGCTCGCTGCCACCCGGGACGGCGAGGACACCGAATCCACGCGTCCTGACTCCTCCTGCCTGCCAGACCTGACCGGCGTACCAAGCACCGTGCTCGAGTTCCTCGGGCCAGTGACGTCGGCGAAGCGGATTTCGCGCGGACATGAGACCGGTCAACTCCTCGCCGTCGCGGTATCGCAGTTGGACAGGCACGCCTATCACGTCCTTGACACCGTCGGGCCGGTGCGCCGCGGAGATCAGCTGCCACGGATGCTGCTCGAGCACCCGCCGGATGCGCTTCAGGGAACCCATTACGTCGCGGCGCAGATAGAGAAGAGTCAGATAGAAAAATGACACCAGGACGATGCCGCCGGCAGCCCGCTCCTTGGCATTTTCGCTTGAGAGATTCCCAAAGAGCACGAAGTATGCCACCCAAGAGAGGGCATACAAGAAGTGCCAGATCCAGCGCCCTTTCTTCGCCTTCCTCCGGGCCTGCTCCCATGCCGCCCGGGTCTCGGGGTGATCGAAAGCACATTTATGCAGAGGGGCGTGCGCATCGGCAGGGCCTCTGTCGGCCTGCGTGCCGAACTTGTCGAAGGGAGGGCCCGCATCGCTGTCTTTCACAATTTCTCCTCGTGTGTGGATTCGAAAGTCCAGGAGACCGCGATCGACACACCACTCTACTGGTATATAAGCTGCCACCCGGTCGGGCAGGACAAGGGGAACCCCTCTGTCCACATTGTCTTTGATTCCCTTCTTCCGTCGTTACGGGGGTGCTAGGTGGGGGACCACTTCAAGGTTGACATCGACCAGTTGGACCGATTCGTCAAGTCACTTCAGCAGGCGACGAAGGACCTCGACGAGGCTCGTAAGGCGCTTTCGCAGGTCCGCAGTGCCGAGATCGGCACTGCCCGACTGGACGATGCCTGCGACACGTTCCAGGAGAGATGGAAGTACGGGTCCGAGCAGTTGAGCGAGCTCATCGGCAGCATCAGTGAGGGCGTGAAGTCCAACAAGCTGAGCTATCAGGAACTCGAGGATAACCTCGAGAAAACCCTGAAGCAGATGGCAGATTCGGTCACTTCGGGTGGCGGGGGGAAGAGCTGATGGCTACGAACCCGTATCCGAACCTCGGCTGGAATCCGGTCCCCGGCATCCCCGCTGAGGTCGCCGCGCTGCAGCAGAAGGTGAAGGCCGCGGCGGACGCGCTGGACAGCTCCCACCGCCAGATCGAAAGACTGCTGGGGGAAAGCGCGCACTGGGAGGGTGACGCGGCGGACGCCTTCCGGGATGCACTCGACGGCGAACTGCCGAAGTACATGAAGAACGCTGCGCGTTCGCTCGACAAGGCCGCGGCGTCGCTCGAAGCGAGGTGGGTCTGGCGGCGGCGGTTGCCAGGGAGAGCGGCGAAGCCATGTCAGTGGGTTCGAAGGTCACTTCCTTCGCCAGCGAAGTGAAGGCCGTCAACTGGGACAGGGCCGTGGATGTCGCCACCGCCCCCAGCAAGCTTCGCGACTGGGCCCTCAACGGTGTCAACGCGACCGCGAACGTGGTCTCCTCGGCGGAGACTGCCGGACTGCTGCCGGAAGACGGCATCGGCCATGACTCCACTGAGGCCACCAAGGCGAGCGTGGCCCTGTCCGGTGCGGCGGGCACGCTCGGAACCTTCGGCACGGACATCGTTGAACTCGCGGGGAGTATCCGGCTGTGAACAATCAACCCGGAGGCACGGCGCCAACGGACACCACGCCGAAGCCGAATTTCTGGTATGGACTCCCCCACGGGTATCTGGAATTGGACTTCAACCCGACGGAGGAAGGAGTCGCAGAACTGGCCCGACAGATCAGCGGACTTCCCGAGGAAGCCCGCGACCGGGCCGACCAGGCATTCCGTCTGTACGCCATGACCGCGCTGCTCCTGCAGAAGCAGCCTGTGGCTGTCTGCGCGCTCGGCATGCACCCCGACGAGAACGGAAAGGCTTCGCTGTCGGTCCTCACGATTTCGGCCTTTCCCTCCGGCGGGGCGAACCCCATGCGTGTCCTCGCCGGCATGGTGGGCGGAAATGCGGGAGGGAACGCGAACAACGGCATGCAGCCCATCGAACTGCCGGTGGGCGTCGGGTTCCTGATCGAGCAGGTGCGGAAGACGGTGGCACCGGGCATCCCGCCCGAAGGTCAGGAGGGACCCTTGGAGGGTTCGGTCTGGCAGGGAACAGTGGCGGTACCGGAGCCCCGTACGTCGTCGATCATCACCGTGCAACTGGTGACCTCGGCGGTCGAACTCGCCGAGGACTACCGCTCGGTGCTGCTCGGCACCGCCCGGACGCTGGCCTTCAAGGATCCGACGGCCGAAGCGGACCAGGGCCCGGGCCGGTAATTCCCGGTTCCGCGGCGCAAGCCATGCAGTCCGACTTCGGGTGATCGCAGAAAAGGCGGGAAGGATCGCCGTGCAGGAGGAGGCTCGCGCACCCTACGCGACCGACGGAACTGATTTCCAGGGCGCTTTGAAGCATCACCGCGCCAAGGCGCTGAAGCGTTTCACGAAACGGGCAGTGGTCTTCGGGCTCATGTGGTTGCAGATCTTCGTGACACGCACCGACTATCTGCTCCCCCTCGCAATAGTAGGGTTTCTCGGCCTCCCCGTCTCGATGATCCGCCTGTCGAGCTCCCTTTCCTGGGTCCGGAGGTGCTCCCGCCTCTTCCACACCTACCCGGTGGATTTCCGCGGCCCGGTACAGCAGATAAGCGCTGAAAGAAACAACTGCTTCACTGTCAGGATAGGAAGGGAATGCGCGGGCTCTCCCACGATGACGGGCACGAACCTTTCGGGCAAGGGATGGCCGGCGGGCGGCTCCGCAGGCGTCTGGTTCGTCGGCGACGATCTCTTCGGGTGCGCCGCCCTCGTCCCGATCACCGGCGAACTGCTGTTCATGCAGCCTGACGACTGGCCACTGACGTCCGAACAGCGGGCAAACGCCCCGGCGGACCGCATCGCGAAAGCGAGACTGGCCGGCATCAACGGCTACGTCTCTCTTCGCTCATAGTTTCGTCGAACCAACACTTGAGGGTGTTATCCCAGCCATGGGATACGCGTAGAGGCCCCGGCAGAACATTCAACGACAACGTGATCGACCCTCATCCTGCAGCCCTCCCCGGGGCCTGACCAGAGACGCCACTCCGCTGTAGGGCATATGAGCCCGGGAAACGGCGTGGACCAGTGAGAACTACGGAGACGGTTTCCGCAGATCACCCCATCCATGGAGCGAGTCGGCCTTGGGCTTGCTTCACGACGTCGATGTGTGCAGTCGCGATTACGCCGCCCGGTCGAGCGAGTCGAGTCACGCCGAGCCTGGAAGGCGCCTACACGGCCGCCGTCGGCTTATCAGTCACGGCGCCGTACCCACAGCATGCCCTTAAGAGGGGACAACAGCGGTCAACAGTGGTGCAAACCTGCTCTCCCGTAGCCACCGCTGGGCCACATAAGCGCAGGTAAACGAGCATGTCGCCTTCCAAGCGCCGTCGCTTCCCAAGCTGAGGGCTTGGGATCAACCACACTGCCCTGTGATGCCCAAGCGTTCGGCGCCCCACGGTGAGAACGTCATGGGGCCGGCCCATCCCTGTTGGATCTGAGCTACCTGGGACGGCACCGGACTCACCGGGTATACATCCCTGCCTCGCGCCCAGTTCGCCAGCAACCCCAGCGTCGTATCGACCGACGAGACCACCATGGTGACCCTCGCCCCGCCCTTACCCCAGGTGTTCCACAGTGCCCAGCCCTCGGCGCGGGCTTCGACACCGAGGCGGGCACACGCCTCCTCGTAGGTCTCCTCCATACCCGGAGGCAGAGAGGTCGGCCGGAGCACCACCACGCCCGCCAACCGCACCGGTGGACGGTCCTCCTCGGGCAAACAGCCGTCGCCGGGAAAGTGGTAGTGCCGGGTCTCGCGTGCAAGTGCGTTTACCGCTCGCTGCAGCGGCGTGGCATCGTCCGGGTCTGGTGCGTAAGACAGGTGGCCCTCGGCGGACGCCGCAGCGGTCACCGCCCTGGCAAGCCGCTCGATCTCCCGCAGGTAATCCAGCTCAGAGAGTTCAGGCACGCGACGGAGTCTCGCACCCGTCCAGCATCACGTGAAACCGGTTATCCGACAGCCCAGACCACAGCACGAAGAAGGTAGGTCGCTCGCTGCGCCAGAGGCAGCGCCGTCTCAGTTCCCGTCTCATTCAGCCCCGTTCACGGCCGTTCAGGCGGGACACGCAGTCGCCCCCTCACCGGCTGTCAGTCGGCCATGAACGCAGGCGAACGCCCCTGCACACCGCACCGCAGGCCACCAACACAGTCGGAAAGCGTGTTGGCATCGGAGTTGGGCAACGACCCGCGGATGACGGCGATGCGTGATCAGCTTGGTATGTGGAGACCATCATCGCCAGCGGCATAGCCGTCCTGGGGACGCTGCTTGGTTCGGGGATCACCCTGGCGTTCCAGCAGCGCACCACCGACAGAAGCCACGAGTTCACCCGCCGCGAGAAGCTCAGGCAGGAACGACTCGATGCCTACTCCGCCTACGCCGGCACGTTGGTCAACTACCGCCGCTGCCTTGTTCACCTCTGGTTCTGCGAACACGAACAGCCACCACCGGAAGACCCTGACACGGTGCGGATCCGCGCCTATGACCTACGCTCCAACGCGCAAGAGACACTGTTCCGGGTGCAGATGATCACCGATGACGAGACGCTGAGCCGGGCCGCGGAGGACGTGCTCGCAGACGTTACAGCGCTGTCCAAGACAGACAGCAGAACCGAACTGGACGAGGCCAGGGTACGGACCCGTGACGCCATCAGCCGACTGGTCCGAGCAGCCAAGCAACACCTCTGAGAGGGCGTTAAGTCCCGTTCCTGGTGATGTGGTGTCGCCCGTTCGTGGGTGATGGGGTGGTTCCTCCCTCGCGTCATGTCGTGTGCATGATGGG
>NZ_JBSFVB010000014.1:0-129033 GCF_053592115.1 Streptomyces sp. NPDC002788
CCGTGGCACGCAGGGTGTGCACACCCCAATAGGCCTCGGCGGGGACATCACGGTCGCCGAGCAGATCGTGCTCGATGCGGGTGACGGCGGTCATGGGGCTGGGCCCTCTCTCGGGAGGCATGGTGGGGGCCTTCCGCGCCGCTGCGCGGAAGGCCCCGTGGTGTCACCGGTGTCGTACCTGCTCAGAACAGGCGGTCCTTCGCCTTGTAATAGGCGCCGCCGAACGGCAGAAACCAGGGCGTGCCGTTGTAGAAGGGGACGGGGACCTTGGGGAAGCCGAAGCCGCGCATCGGGTTGGCCTCCGGCTTGCCGTCCATCATCTCGGCGACCGCGCGGCCCATGTAGGTGGCCATCTGGACACCGTGGCCGCAGTAACCCATGGAGTAGTACAGGCCGTTGGCTTCACCCGCGTGCGGAATGCGGTCCCAGGAGAAGCCGACCATGCCGCCCCACACGTAGTCGATGCGCACCCCCGCCAACTGCGGGAAGATCTCGGTCATCTCCCGCTTGAGGATGTCACCGCTCTTGATGTCGGAGGCCGGGTTGGAAGGGGCGAAGCGGGCCCGGCCGCCGAAGGCGAGACGGTTGTCCGGGGTGAGGCGGACGTAGTGGCCGACGTTCTTGTGGGCGACCAGCAGGCGGCCGTTCGGGATGAGTTCCTTGGCGCGCGCCTCCCCCAGGGGCTCGGTGACGATGATGAAGCTGCCGACGTTGATCAGCCGCTTGCGGAACCACGGCATCGACTTGTCGGTGTAGGCGTCCGTCGCCGCCATGACCTGCTTGGCACGGATGGTGCCGTGCATGGTCTCCACCACGAAGCCGCCGCCGGGGAGGCGGGTGAGGCCGGTGGCCGCGTTGCGCTCGTGGATCTCGGCGCCGGCCCGCTCGGCGGCCTCTGCCAGACCGCCGACGAACTTGCCCACGTGCAGGCCCGCGCTGAGCGGGTCGAGCAGGGCACCGTGGTAGTAGTCCGTGCCGAGCTCGGCCCGCAGTTCGCTCTTGCTCAGGACGAGCGTCTCGTGGCCGAAGTTGTCGGCCAGGTCGCGCTGCTTGGCCCGCAGGCCCTCGAAGTGCCCGGGCTTGCAGACCGCTCCGAGGCGCCCGGAGCGGTTGAAGTCACAGTCGATGTTCTCGGTGCGTGTGAGCTCCTCGACGACGTCGACCGCGTCGCGGAAGGCGTCGTACAGCTCGCGGGCGCGCTCCTGACCGTAGCGCTTGCGGGCTTCGGCGGGGCTGATGGTGATGCCCTGGGTGCACATGCTGCCGTTGCGCCCGGAGGCGCCCGAGCCGACCTTGTCCTTCTCGACGAGGACGACCCGGGCACCCTTGCGGGCGGTGTGGTAGGCGGTGGACAGGCCGGTGAGGCCGCCGCCGATGACCACCACGTCCGCCTCGTCGGGCAGGTCCTTGCCGGAACGGTCGGGCAGGGCGGGAGCGGTGTCGAGCCAGTAGGGGATCTGCTTCATGGCGTGCGTCCTCTGTGTTCTCTGTCCTGTGTCGCCGTGTCGCCGTGCTGTCAGCAGCCGAGCAGCTTCGGCAGGCCCGTCATGTCGGGCAGTTCGTCGTAGGGCTGGTAGTCGGCGCTGCCGGGGTGGCCGTAGCGGTTGATCCACACCCGGCGCTTCAGGCCGAGGTCACGGGTGGGGATGTGGTCGTACTCCCAGCCCTGGGCGGTGTGGATGACCTGGGACGGTTCGACGCCTATGGTCTTGAAGGCGTGCTCGAAGGTCTGCCGGTCGGGCTTGTAGGCGCCGGCCTGCTGGGCGGTGATGACGTAGTCGAACTCCACGCCGATGTTCTCGACGTTGCGCGCGATCAGGTTGTCGTCGGTGTTGGAGATGATGGCGATCTCGTACTTGGTCTTGAGGGCGCGCAGGGCGTCCGGGACCTCCGGGAAGGGGCCGAAGGTGGGGACGGCCTCGACGAGGGCGTCGCCGTCGGACTCGCGGTACTCCAGGCCGTGCAGGCGCATGGCGTTGCGCAGGCTGGAGTGCAGGATCTCGTGGTAGGGGCGGTAGGCCTCCAGGACGGCCTGGAAGCGCATGACGCGGAAGTCGTCGAGGAACTCGTCGACGTCCAGGTTGTCCAGGTCCAGCCGGCCGGAGTCGGCAAGGATCTTCAGGGTGGTGGGGCCGAGCTGGAAGTCGACCAGGGTGCCATAGGCGTCGAAGGTGACGATCTCTCGCATGGTGTCCAGCCTCAATTCGCGGTTTGAAAGGGACTCGGGGGCTTGAAAGGGATTCGGGATTCGGCGGCTTCAGACGACGCGTTCGCCAGGGGTGACGATCGCGTCCAGGGCGGCGAGGTCTGCCGCGTCGGGAATCCAGTCGGCCGCCGCCGCGTTGGCGGTGACCTGTGCGGGGGTCATGGCGCCGCAGATGACCGAGCCGACCGCGGGCAGTGCGGCCAGTCCGCCGACGGCGACCTGGAGGAGGGTCAGGCCGCGCTCGGCGGCGTACGCGGTGAGCGCCTCGACCTTGTCGAGGGCCGCGTCGGTGAGCCAGCCCTGCCGCCAGGACAGCCGGCTGCCGGGCGGGGGCTGCTCACCGCGCCGGTACTTGCCGCTGAGCAGGCCGTTGGCCAGCGGGTAGTACGGCAGGAGACCCATGCCGTGGCGCAGGCAGGCCGGGATCAGGTCGTTCTCCACGCTGCGGTCGAGCAGGTGGTAGCGGGCCTGGGTGCTGACGAAGGCGTCGGTGAGCTGCTCGGCTGGGAGGTTGGAGCAGCCGATGTGCCCGATCTTGCCTTCGTCGACCAGCTCACGGAGCGCGGCGACGGTCTCCTCCAGCGGGGTGACGCCGTCCGGCTCGTGGTACTGGTACAGGTCAATCCGGTCGGTGCCGAGCCGGCGCAGCGAAGCCTCGACTGCGTACCGGATGTAGGCGCGGGCGCCGCGTCGGCCGTACAGGTCGGCCTCGGGGCCCATCTCCATGCCGAACTTGGTGGCGAGGACGACATCGTCACGGCGGCCCTTGAGCGCGGCGCCGAGGAGGCGTTCGCCGTCGCCGCGCGCACCGCCGCTCTCGCCGAACCCGCCGTACATGTCGGCGGTGTCGAACAGGGTGATCCCGGCGTCGAGGGCCGCGTGGACGACGGCGTTCGTGCCGTCCTCGTCGAGGCGGGAGCCGAAGTTGTTGCCGCCGACGCCGACGACGGAGACGGTCGGACCGCGTTCGCCCAGGGTGCGGTACCTCATGACCGGCTCCCGAACCCGATGCAGACGTTCTTGGTCTGTGTGTAGCTCGCCAGCGCTTCGAGGCCCTTCTCTCGGCCCCAGCCGCTGTGCTTGTAACCGCCGAAGGGCAGCTCGACCCCGGTGCCGACACCGGTGGCGTTGACGTAGACCTGTCCGGCCCGAATGCCTTCGGCCAGGCGCATCGCCTTGTCGATGTCGCGAGTCCAGACGTAGGAGGACAGGCCGTACGGGCTGTCATTGGCGATCTCGAGGGCGTCGTCGGTGTCGTCGAACTCGATGACGGTGACGACGGGGCCGAAGATCTCCTCGCGCGCGCAGCGGGCCTGGTTGGTCAGCCCGGTGAGGACGGTCGGCTCGATGTAGTAGCCGTCGGCCAGGGCCGGGTCGGACGGTGCGCCTCCCCCGGCCCGCGCCACGGCGCCTTCCTGCCGGGCGAGTTCCAGGTACCCGAGGACCCGGTCGCGCTGCCGGGCGGCGACCAGCGGGCCGATGTCCGGGTCCGTGAGACCCGGCCCGACGCGCAGGCCCGCGATCTTCTCGACGAGCCGGTCCAGGAACTCCTCGGCACCGCGCTGGAGCAGCAGCCGGGTGCCCGCCGAGCACATCTGCCCGGCGTTGCTGAACGACGCCCCCAGGACCGCCTTCAGCGCCAGGTCGAAGTCGGCGTCCGCGAAGACGACGAACGGCGACTTGCCACCGAGCTCGGTCACGGAGGGCACCACGTTGGCGGCGGCCGCCTGGGCGACCTTGATGCCGGTCGGCACCGAGCCGGTGAAGGTGACCTGGTCGATGCCGGGGTGCCCGGCGAGGGCGGCGCCGGTCTCGCCGTCACCGGGCACGACGTTCAGCACGCCCGGCGGCAGCCCGCACTCCAGCGCGATACGGCCGATCTCCAGCGGGGTGAGCGGTGCCTCCGGGGAGGGCTTGAGCACCACCGTGCAACCCGCGGCCAGTGCGGGTGCCGAACCCCGCGCCGTGTTCTGGAGCGGGTAGTTGAACGGGATGATCTGGCCGGAGACCCCGATCGGCTCGCGGACGGTGTAGTCGATCAGGCCCGGGCCGAGGGGGATCGTGGTGCCGCCGAGCTTGTCGGCGATGCCCGCGTAGAACTCGAAGTAGCGGGCGGCGGACTCGACATCGGCCTTCGCCTGGCTGAGCGGCTTGCCGACGTCCTGGCACTCCAGACGCGCCAGCCACTCGCCCTCGCGCCGGATCGCATCCGCGATGCGGTGGAGGAGCCGGCCGCGGTCCGCGGCGCGCATCCGGGACCACTCGGGTGCCGTGAAGGCCGCGCGGGCCGCGGCCACCGCCCGGTCCACGTCGGCCGGGCCGGCGTGGGAGACCTCGGCGAGGGCCGTCCCCTCCGACGGGTCGAAGACCGTGAGTCTCCGGCCGTCGGCGGCGGGAATCTGCTTGCCGTCGATCAGCAGCAGCCCGGTCAGCGGGAGTTCGCCGCTCATGGCTGGATCTCCCCCTGCACCTCACCGAAGATGACCACCTCGTCGCCGGGCCGCACGGTGCGGATGCGGCGCACCCAGAGCACGATGCCGTCCTGCGGGGCGCGGACCTCCTCCAGCGTGTTGCCGTAGTGGTCCACGACGTGGGCGATCAGGTCGCCTTCCTTGCAGTTCTCCCCCGGCTCGGCGTGCGCGACGAAGAAGCCGCCGGCGTCCGAGCGGGCGAAGGTGCCGGAGACGGTCGTGTAGCTGTCGCGCAGCTCCACCTCGCCGTCGATCATGCGGAGTTGCCGCAGGATGTTGCGGATCGACTGGACGTGCACGGCCACGTTCTGCTCGCGGTAGGTGGCGCCGCCGACCTCGATGGTGATCGCGGGCTTGCCGGCCGCGAGGGTGGGGTGGCGGACCGTGCCGCCCCACTTGCCGCCCTTCCAGACGAGCTCGTGCCCGGCCGCGAGGGCGAGGTCCGTGGCCAGGTCCTCGTAGCCGCCCTGGAGGATCACGAGCGGTGCGATCTCGCCGAACGTGCCGCCCGTGTGCAGGTCGACGAGGGCGTCGATGGCGGGGACGACCTGCTCGACGAAGGTGGCGGCCAGGCGCAGCGAGTACGATCCGTCCGCGTCACCCGGGAAGATCCGGTTGAGGTTGAGGTAGTCCAGGCCGCTGGTGCGGGCCGCCGCCTCGAAGGCGGGGGTGTTCATGCAGGGGATGCCGACGATGGTGCCGCGCAGGCCGGCCGGGTCGATCGCGGCGAGGACGCGGCGGATGGCCTCCTGGCCGTCGTACTCGTCGCCGTGGACACCGGCGTCCACGCACAGGACCGGGCCGTCCTCGGTGCCGTTGATGACAATGAGCGGGATGCCGAGCTCCACGCCGTAGGTGCTGGTGCCGACCGGGATCAGACCCTGGGCGCGCTCGCCTGGGGCGACGGTCAGCGGACCGATGGAGTACATGTCGTTCCTTTCAATACGCGAATGCGTGGATCACAGGCGGGCGGAGGCCTCGTCGAGGGTGTCCGCGATGATGTCGGCGATACGGTCCAGGAGGTCGCGGTCGCTGATCAGCGGGGGCGCGATCTGGACCAGTGGGGCGAGGCGGTTGTAGACGCGGGCGAGCAGCCCGGCCTCGCGCAGCCGGCGCGGGATGAGGTCGGCGACGAGCGTGGCGCGGGCGGTGTCGCTGAAGCCGCCGCCGTCGAGGTTGCCGACGAGTTCGAGGGCGTAGAAGAATCCGGCGCCGCGCACGTCACCCACGATCGGCAGCTCGCCCAGGGACGCCATGCGCTGGGCCAGGTGGCCCTGGTGGCCGCGGACGTTCTCCAGGATCCGGTCCCGCTCCATGATGTCCAGGCTGCGCAGGGCGATGGCCGCGCTCAGAGGGTGGCCGCTGAAGGTGTAGCCGTGGTTGAGGACCTCGCCGGGCCGGTTGATCACTTCGGCAACGCCGTGCGAGACCAGGGTCGCGCCCATCGGGGCGTAGCCGGCGGTGATGCCCTTGGCCACGGTGATGACGTCCGGCCGGGCGCCGTAGCACTCGCCGCCGAACCACTCGCCGAGCCGACCGAAGGCGGTGATGACCTCATCGGCGACCAGCAGGAAGCCGTACCGGTCGGCCAGCGCCCGCAGCCCCTGCCAGTAGCCCTCGGGCGGGGTGATGCAGCCGCCTCGGTTCTGCACCGGCTCGGCGATGAGCATGGCGACGCTCTCCGGTCCCGCGGCGAGGACCGTGGCCTCCACGTCGGCGAGCAGGTGCTCGGTGAAGGCCGCCTCGTCGAGGGACTGTTCCAGGGCGGTCCGGTTGGTGTTGGCGACGAAGTGGGTCTCCACGGCGGGCGGCCCGTACGGCTCGGTGAGGCCGGGGTCGTCCGTGAAGGACAGCGCCCCGAGCGTCAGCCCGTGGTAGGCGCCGCGCCGGGAGATGGCCTTGGTCCGGCCCGTTTCGCCGCGCAGGGTGTGGTACCTGCGGGCGATCTTCCAGGCGGTCTCCACCGCCTCGGCGCCGCCGCCGCTGAAGAAGACGTGCTCGATGCCGTCGGGGGCCAGGGCGGCGAGACGCTCCGCGAGAGCCAGGCCGGTGGGATGTGCGGACTCCGACCACAGAGGGCTGTAGCAGAGTTCACGCAGCTGCTTCTGGGCCGCTTCGGCGATCTCGTCGGCGTAGGAGTAGCCGATCTGGCAGCAGTACAGCCCGGAGAGGCCGTCGATGTAGCGGTTGCCGGCCGCGTCGTCGACGTACGGTCCCTCGCCGTGGCGTACGACGAAGAGTTCCTTGCCCGGTTTCGCGAGCGACCCGTTGGCGGTCATGTTCAACAGCAGGTGCCGCTGAGCGGTGGCGGCGGTCAGCTGAGCGGTGTCGGTGGTCATACCGTCTCGCCTCCGGGATTGGCGACCCCTGCCGTGTTCTCGACCGACAGCAGGGAGCCCTGCCGGCCGGAGCCGAGCCAGCGCACCACGGCCACCAGGCCGAGGGCGAGGATCGCGAAGGCGGTGAGGAGCGCGCTGATCGCGGTCACGCTGGGGTCGATGTCGAAGGTCAGGGAGTTGTAGATCTGCACCGGCAGGGTGACGGTGTCGACCGAGGACAGGAACTGGGAGATGTAGAACTCGTCGAAGCTGGTGATGAAGGAGAAGATCGCTGCCGCGATCATTCCGGGGGCGGCCAGGGGGAAGGTGATCCTGCGGGCGATGGTCAGCCGGTTCGCGCCCATGCTGGCTGCGGCGTCCTCGAGGCGTTCGTCGATCCCGCGCAGGGTCGCGATCAGGATCAGGATCGCGATCGGTGAGGCCAGCACGGTGTGCCCCAGGGCGATCGCCAGCGGGCTGCCCAGCATCGAGGCGGGCTCGAAGAGCAGGAACAGGCCGAGGGCGGTGACGATCTGCGGGATGAGCAGCGGTCCGAGGACCAGGGCGTAGACCGCGGAGCGCAGCGGGAGTTCGCTGCGGGTCAGGGCGGTCGCCGCGGTCACAGCGATGATCAGCGAGAACACGGTGCTGAGGCAGGCCACCAGCGCGCTTGTCGACATCGCGGCCGGCCACTTGCTGCCGTCGGCGAACAGCGACGTGTACCAGTTGAGCGTCCAGGCTTCCGGCGGGAACGAGCCGAAGGCGTTGCTGCTGAAGGAGGTGACGAGGATGACGACGATCGGCAGGGCCAGGAACAGCAGGATCACGGTGGCGACGGCGGTCAGGGCGATCCGCCCGGCGAGGGTGCTGCGCAGCTCCATCATGACGTGCTCCTCTTCTTACGGCTGGCGCCGAGGGAGGTGACGAGCTTGACCAGCAGCAGTCCGGCGAAGGTCATCAGCAGCAGGACGACGCCCTCGGCGGCCGCCCCGTTCCACTGGTTCTGCTTCATCACCTGCTGGTTGATGAGGGAGGCGATCATCGTCTGGTCGGGACCGCCCATCAGGGCCGGGGTGATGTAGTAGCCCAGCGAGAGGATGAAGCTGAGCAGTCCGGCGCTGACCAGTCCGGGGGCGACCAGCGGCAGGTAGACCCGGCGGAAGATCGTCACGCGCCCGGCGCCCATGCTGGCCGCTGCGGCCAGGAGCCTTCGGTCCACACCGCGCATCACGCCGTACAGCAGCAGCACGGTGTAGGGCAGCATCACGGAGGTGGTGCCGATGACCACACCCAGCTCGTTGTAGAGCAGCTGGAACGGTGCACCCGGCGCCCACACCAGGCTCTCGTTCACCAGGCCCTTGTCGCCGAGCATGATGATCCACCCGTAGGTGCGGACCAGGGCGCTGATGAAGTGCGGGACGACCACGATCAGCATGGCCACTCCGGCCCACAGGGGCTTGAGCCGGGAGATCGCGTTCGCCAGAACGAACCCGAAGACCAGACTGAACAGCGCCGTCTCCGCCGAGATCCGCACCGTGGTGAACAGCACGGAGAGGTTGACGCCCGTCAGCGCCTCGACGTACCAGTGCAGGGTGAGCGATCCGTCGGTGTTCTTCAGGCTGAGGAAGAGCGTGCTGAAGATCGGGTAGACGAACAGCGCCAGCAGGTACACGACGACGGGCAGCGCGTACAGGATCCCGACCCTGGTCCTGCGGGAGGCCAGGAGCTTGCGCGGGCGGGCGGGGGCGTTGGTGGTGAGGGTGGCGGCCATGGCTCACCCGCCCTGTTCGGTGGGGAAGAGGTTGACGTCGTGGGGATCGATGGCGATCCCGACGCGCTCGCCGGCGACGGGGCCCCGTCCGGCCGGTACCTCCAGGCGCAGCAGCGGGGCGTCGCCGCCGGCGATGCGCACCCCGGCGCGGACCAGGGTGCCGACGTAGGTGGCGGTCTCGACCGTGCCGGTACAGAAACCGTCGTCGGGGGCACAGGCCCGCAGCCGGCCCGGCTGGACGGCGGCCTTGACCGGGGCACCGGTGGCCACATCGTGGCGCCGCGCCGTCAGCAGACTCCCGCACTGGTCGAGGCGGACCAGGGTGTGCTCGTCGGTGTGCTGCTCCACGCGGCCGGGCAGGAAGTTGGCCGCGCCGAGGAAGTCCGCCACGAACGGCGTCCTCGGCCGCTCGAACAGCTCCCGGGGCGTGTCGAACTGCTCGATCAGGCCGTTGCGCATCACCGCGATGCGGTCGGACAGGACCAGTGCTTCTTCCTGATCGTGCGTCACGTAGATGACGGTCAGGCCGAGTTCCTGCTGAATGGTCTTGATCTCGACCTGCAGCTGGTCGCGCAGCTTCTTGTCCAGGGCGCCCAGCGGCTCGTCCATGAGGATGACCGGCGGTCGGTAGACCAGCGCCCGGCACAGCGCGACCCGCTGCTGCTGACCGCCGGACAGCTCACGCGGCTTGCGGCCGCCGAAGCGGGACAGGCCGGCGATCTCCAGCGTCTCCCCGACCCGCCTGCGGATCTCGCTCTTCGGCACGCCGCGCAGGGTGAGCGGGAAGGCGACGTTCTCGTGCACGGTCATGTGCGGGAAGAGCAGGTACTGCTGGAAGACGAAGCCGAGGTTGCGTTTCTGCGGGGCGAGCCGGGTGACGTCACGGCCTCCGACGGTGATGGTGCCGGAGTCCGGCTCGCAGAAACCGGCGATCATCATCAGGGTTGTGGTCTTGCCCGACCCGGAGGCGCCGAGGAAGGTGACGAACTCCCCCGCCGCGATCTCCATGGATGCCTCGTCGACCGCGACGACGTCCCCGTACGTCTTGCGCAGGGCCGCTACCGACAGCGCTTTGCCGGTCGCGGTGACCGGCGTGACGCCGACGACCTCCACAGACGGTACGGCTACCTTGAAATCAACCACGAGCCCACTCCAACCAACGCTTGCTGACGGCCTCTTCGTTCTTCAGCCACCAGTCGATGTCCGCGTCGAAGCCCTTGTCGTAGTACTGCGGCGCACCGGCGAGCGCGTTGCGCTCCTCCTTGGTGAGCTTCTCGTAGGCGACCGGGGACACCGGGTTCGACGGGAAGGCCTTGGCCAGGGCAGCCTGCGACTCCGGACGCAACGAGAAGTCCATGAGCCGGTAGGCGGCGTCGACGTGGGCCGCGCCCTTGGCGATGGCGTAGCCCTGGAACTGACGGCGCATGCCGTTGAGCTGCCTCTCGACCGGGACGCCCTGCTTCTGCAGATCGGCGAGCCGGCCGTCCCAGACGGTGGACATCGTCACTTCCTGGCGGCTGAGCAGCACACCGGGCAGCGGGCCGCTGTCCCAGAACTTCTTGATGTCGGGCCGGAGCCGGGTCAGCGCCTTGAAGGCACGGTCCACATCCAGCGGATACAGCTTGTCCATCGGGACGCCGTCGGCCAGCAGCGCGAACTCCAACTCGGGCAGGTCGCCGTCCGGGTTGCACATCGAGCGGCCGCCCTGGAACGCCTTGGTGTCCCAGAAGTCCGCCCACGACTGAGGCCTCTTGCCGCCGAAGGCATCGGTGCGATACCCCATGCACGCGCCGTAGAAGCTGTTGGCGACGGCATGGTCGGTGATCTGGCTCTGGGGGATCTTCGCGGCCTTCAGGCTCTTGATCCGGTCGAGGTCCAGGGTCTCCAGGGCGTCCTGGGTCACGTACTTGGCGTGGGACATCATCGCGTTGTTGATGAGGTCGGCCTGGGGGCGGCCCTGCTTGATCTGAGCGAGCAGCGGAGCGTCGTCCATGTTGACGACCTGGACCTTGATGCCGGTCTCCTGGGTGAACGGCGTGTAGATCGCCTTCTGGAGGGCCGCGCCGAAGGAACCGCCGCTGTCGCGGACGATCACCGTCTTGCCGCCGCCCTTGCCGCCACCGGCCGAGGCGCGGCTGGTGCCGGTGCCGCAGGCAGAAAGGGAGGGGAGAGCGGCGAGGGCGGCCAGGCCGCCGGCTCCGCGTAGGAGCGCTCTGCGACCGATCATGGGATTACTCATGACAAATCTCCTGATATTGGCGCGTGGGAACCAGCTGAGCAGGGGGTTGGGGGGAGATCGGGGTGGGTGGCGGGCTCGACGGCCCGTCAGCCGTGCGGAGCGGCGATGGCGGAGAGCTCCGTGCCGGGGCGGACGGTGAGCCCGTCCATGTCGTAGATGATCTTTCCGGTGGCGGGGGCGGCGACCTTGTGTTCGGTGCCGTCGACCGGGTCGATGACGCGGCCGATGGTCTGTCCCTCGGTCACCTCGTCTCCGGTGATCGCGTCCGGATACCACAGGCCGGTGGCCGGGGAGACGACGTCGCCCGTCCAGACCCAGTCGCGCGGCTGCGCGATCACCGGGGCGACGTGCTGCGGGGCCTCGATGACACCGAGGTGGTGCAGCAGCCGGTACAGGCCGTCGAGGAGTCTGCGCACGGTGGCGGAGTCCCGGTCGCCGAGTTGCCCGGTCTCGATGAGGATGGCGGGGATACCCTGCCGGTTTGCCGCGGCGTGGCTGTTGCCGCCGTCCGGGCTGGTGCCGAAGATGACCCGCTCGTATCCGACGGCGTGGGCCATTCCCTTGATCTTCGCGTCCAGCTCGGCGTCGGAGGTCAGGCGGTAGCCGACGAAGTCGAGCAGACGCTGGTCGATGCCGCCGCTGTGCAGGTCCGCGTAGGCGTCGGCGCCGTTGATCACGTACTCGAACAGCCAGGCCGCCATCCGGTCGGTGGGACCGCCGTCCTTGTCGCCGGGGAAGACGCGGTTGATGTTGACGCCGTCCAGCGGGGAGATGTTGAGCCTGCCGCCGTAGACGGCCGGGGGGTTGGCCACGGGGCAGATCACCACCTGGCCGGCGATGTCGTCCGGTTCCAGCAGCCCGGCCAGGCGGGTGGCGGCGTCAGTCCCGATGAACTCGCCGCCGTGAACGCCGCCGGTGATCACGACCCTGGGGCCGGGGCGGGAGCCGTTGACGAGGATCAGGGGGACCTCCACCGTCGTGGGGCCGATGTCGGCGGGAATGCTCCCGCGGGTCTTCTGGCCGGGCTCCGCCCGCAGCGGGCCGATGGTCAGTGTCATGCGTCCTACCTCGTTCGGGCTCAGGCCGCCGCGCGGCCGAGCGTGCTGATGAAATCGATCGGCTGGGTGGTGCGGCCCTCCAGGGCGAGGTCCGCGGCGATGTCACCCATGGCGGGCGAGAGTTTGAAGCCCTGGCCGGAGAAGCCGGCCAGCAGGATGATGTCGTCGCATCCAGGCAGGGGACCGACCAGCGGGCGGGTGCTGTCGGTGTAGCCCTCCATGAAGACGGCGAGCCGCACCGGGTCGGGGTTCAGGCCGGGCAGGTGGCGCCGCACCGCCTTGGTGAAGGTCTTCAGCTCCTCCGGTGCGACGGTCCGGTCGAGCCGGTTCGGGTCGTCCACGGGCCGGTGGTGGGCCTGGGACAGGCCGAGCTTGACGGACAGGCCGTCGGGGGACGGGATGCCGTAGAAGGAGATGTCACCCCGGCGGATGAAGCCGGGGCGCTCGGCACCGGCCCGCTGGTCCTCGTCGGGCAGGAACCAGGCACTGATCGCGCGGTAGACGCTCACCTCCCACGGCAGGTCCGGCAGCAGGTCGCCCGCCCAGGGGCCCGGGGTGACCACCGCGGCGTCGAAGCGCTCGACGTCCCCCTCCGTACGGATCTCCACCCCTCCGCCGACAGCGGGAACGACCTCGCGCACCGGGGTGTAGCGGCGGATCCGGGCGCCGAGCTCCTCGGCGCGGCGGGCCGCGGTCTGGACCGTCAGCTCGGGCCGGACGAACCCCGCACGGCGGTCGAGGACCACCAGGTCGCCGTCGTCGACCCGGAACTGCGGGAAACGCTTGGCCATCGCGTCGGCGTCGATCACCTCGTGGTCGACGCCGTGCTCGGCGATGACGTCCATGCCCGTGCGCATCTCGGGGTCGTCGGCCGGCCCCATGAACAGGCATCCCGTCAGCCGGCGCAGCTCCCGGCCGGTCTCCGCCTGCAACTGCTGCCAGAGGGTGTCGGCGTGCCGGACGAGCGGCACGTAGCGGCCGTCGTCGGTCTGCACGCTGCGGAAGACCCGGGTCTCACCGCCGGCGGCACCGCGGTCGTGACCTGGGGCGAAGCGGTCGTAGGCGACGACCTCGGCGCCCCGGGCCGCCAGCCGCCAGGCGGCCTGACTGCCCACCGTGCCCGTACCGACGACCGCGACGCGTCTCCTCGTGGCCATGTGGTTCTCCCTGCGGATGTGCCGGATGGTGGTCGGGTGCGGGTCAGGCCGCGGTGCGGCCCACGGTCGACACGAAGTCGATGGGCTGCGAGGAGGAGCCCTCCAGCGCCAGGTCGGCGGCGATGTCACCGAAGGCCGGGGAGAGCTTGAAGCCGTGGCCGGAGAACCCGGCGAGCAGGACCACGTTCTCGTTGCCGGCCCCGGGCAGCGGACCGACCAGCGGGCGGCTGCTTCCCGTGTAGCCCTCCATGAAGACGGAGAGGCGGGTCGGGTCGGGGTGCAGGTCCGGCAAGTGGCGGCCGATCAGCTCGGTGAAGATCTCCAGCTCCTCCGGCTGGACGCTGCGGTCCAGCGCGTTGGGATCGCCGGCCGGGCGGTGCAGCTCCTTGCTGAGCCCGATCTTGACGGAGACGCCGTCCGGGGAGGGCAGGCCGTAGCAGTGGGTGGGGGAGGTACGAATGAACGCGGGACGCTCCTCGCCGAACCAGGCATCGGTGGTGGGCACGTACCAGGCGCTGATCAGGCGGCGGATCTCTACGTCCCACGGCAGGTCGGGCAGCAGGTCGTTGACCCACGGTCCGACGGTGACGACGACCGCGTCGAAGCGCTCACTGCCGGAGTCGGTGCGGACCTCCACACCGCCGTTCACCGGTGTGATCTCCCGTACCGTCGTGTAGCGGTGGATCCGGGCGCCCAGCTGCTCCGCGCGGCGGGCGGCGGTCTGGACCGTCAGCTCCGGACGGATGAACCCGGCGCGGCGGTCGAGCACGACGGAGTCGCCGTCCTCGAGCCGGTATTGGGGGAAACGCTTCGCCATGGCCTCGGCGTCGAGCACGTCGTGGTCGAGGCCGTACTCGGCGATGGATTCCAGGACCGTGGCCATCTGCCGTTCCTCGGTGGGCCCCATCAGCAGACATCCGGTCAGGCGGCGCAGCTCGCGGCCGGTCTCCTGCTGAAGCTGCTCCCACAGGGCGTCGGCATGCTTGAGGAGCGGGACGTACCGGGAGTCCTCGAAGTGCGCGCTGCGGAAGATGCGGGACTCGCCGCCGGCGGCACTGCGGTCGTGGCCGGGGGCGAAGCGGTCATAGGCGACGACCTCCGCGCCACGGGCCGCCAGCCGCCAGGCGGCCTGACTGCCCATCGTTCCCACGCCTACGACTGCGACCCGCTTCTTGGCAGCTGACACGGGGCTTTCCTTTCGTATCGCAGGGGCGCATGCTGAGCCCCTGCGTGAGGCTGTTCGATTCGAGGTGGTTCGGGCGGAGGGAGCAGCGGGTCCTGCGGGGGACCTCGGCCCATGTACGCCCTGTCTCGGAGTTCCGGCTGCGTCCTCGGGATCTCCCGGCGAGCCGTGCCACATTGTGGAATGCTGTGCTAGTATCTGGCACAGAGAATGACAGCGGCTCCTGAGGGAGTCAAGAGGGTGTCCGCAAGTAATTCTGAGGATTAACAGGGGGAAATCGGATGGAAATGAAGAGCGTCACCAGGTCGCTGCGCATCCTGGAGGCGGTCGCCCAGCATCAGCCGGTCACCGTCGGGGAATTGACGAAGATCTTCGGCCTCCCGAAGTCGACCGTGCAGCGCACCCTGGTCACGCTGGCCGAGGCCGGCTGGCTGCGGGCCAACCGCAAGGACACCACCCGCTGGGAGATCGGCGCCCGCGTGCTGGCCGTGCGACCCGCCGCCCTCCAGGGGTCGAGCCTGTTCGCCGCCGCACGCGAGCCCATGGTCCGCCTGCGAGACACGGTGAACGAGACGATCCACCTGTCGGTACCGGACGCGCTGCAGTGCATGGTCGTCGTGGACCGCGTGGACTGCAGTCACGCCGTACGGACGTTCCACACCGTCGGCGACACCTCACCCCTGCACGCCACCGCGACCGGGCGCGCCGTCCTGGCCCATCTGCCGAAGCAGGACGTCGAGGAGATCATCACGCAGGGACTGGAGCGCTACAGCGACACGACGCCCACCGACCCGGACGAACTGCGCGCCGAGCTGGACCGGATCCGCATCGACGGATACGCGGTCAACCGCAACCAGTACCGGCCGGACGTCTGCGCGATCGCCGCGCCCATCCTCGACGAGGAGGGCACACCACTGGCCACCGTGGCCATCTCCATGCCCGACTCGCGCTACGACACGGACCGGCTGCCCGAGTGGGGCCGTCTGGTCGCCGACACCGCCGCGGAGATCAGCGGGCGCCGCCTGGGCGCCTGAACGAGAGCCCGGCATCGGCAAGGGCCGGTTCGCACGCATCAGCGTGGGGGCCGGCCCCTTTCTCGTGTTCGGACGACAGCCGCCACCCTGCGCCCGGCCGGGGGAGGGCCGGGCGCAGGGGGCTGCCCCGCGGGGGCAGGCGCGGTCAGGGCGCTGCCACCGTCCATCACCGCGGGGCGGATTCCGCACGCGTGCCGTATTGTGGAACGCCGTGCTAGAATCCGGCACGATCATGCCCGTGACTCCAGGAAGGAGTCAAGAGGTGAGACCGGCGAACGAGAAATGACGGGACCCTGATGGAAATGAAGAGCGTGACCAGGTCGCTGCGCATCCTGGAGGCGGTCGCCCATCACCAGCCCGTGACGGTGGGCGAGTTGACGAAGCTCTTCGGCCTGCCCAAGTCGACGGTGCAGCGCACGCTGGTCAGCCTGAACGAGGCGGGATGGCTCCGGGCGAACCGCCAGGACACCACGCGCTGGGAGATCGGCGCGCGGGTGCTCGCCGTACGGCCGGCGGCGCTTCAGGGATCGAGCCTTCGCGGCGGCGAGGGAGCCCATGATCCGGCTGCGGGACGCGCTCAATGAGACGATCCACCTGTCGGTGCCGGACGCGTTGCAGTGCATGGTCGTCGTCGACCGGGTGGACTGCGCTCACGCGGTGCGGACGTACTACGCGATCGGCGACACCTCTCCCCTGCACGCCACCGCCACCGGGCGCGCGATCCTGGCCCATCTGCCGCACACCGACGTGAACGAACTGGTCGCGCACAGGCTGGAGCGCTACAGCGACGCGACGATGGTCGACCCGGCCGAGCTGCGCGCCGAGCTGGAGCGGGTGCGCACGGACGGTTATGCCCTCAACCGCAACCAGTACCGCCCCGATGTCTGCGCGATCGCCGCACCGGTCCTCGACGAGGACGGCACGCCCCTCGCCTCCGTGGCCGTCTCCATGCCTGACTCCCGCTACGACGCGGACCGGCTGCCCGAGTGGGGTCGCATGGTCGCCGACGCCGCCGCGCAGATCACCGACCGCCGGCTGGGCGGATAGCGCGATGCCCCCTGGTGCCGGCCGGCACCAGGGGGCATGACTCGGCGGGAATCGGGCGCGTTGCCGACCGGGCCGCGCGTCGGGCTGGGAGGCCGTCAGCGCACGGGCACCGCGAGGTACTGGTACTCCAGGAACTCGTCGATCCCGACCCGGCCGCCCTCGCGGCCCAGGCCGGACTGCTTGACCCCGCCGAACGGCGCGGCCGGGTTGGAGACGAGGCCGGTGTTCAGGCCCACCATGCCCACCTCCAGTCCCTCGCTGACCCGCAGCCCACGGTCCAGACCCTGGGTGAAGACGTAACCGACCAGACCCCACGGCGTGTCGTTGGCCCGGCGCAGGACCTCGTCCTCGTCGTCGAAGGTGAGGATCGCGGCGACCGGGCCGAAGATCTCCGTGTCCATCAGGCGACTGTCGGGGTCGACGTCGGCGAGCACGGTCGGCGGGTAGAAGCAGCCGGGGCCTTCCGGCGTACGGCCGCCGACGAGCACCCGGGCGCCGCGCTCGACGGCGTCGGCGACGAGCTCCGAGACCTTGGCACGTCCGGCGGCGTCGATCAGCGGGCCGACGTCGACACCGTCCCGGGTGCCGGGGCCCACGACGAGCGCGCCCATCCGCTCGGCGAGCCGCCGGCCGAACTCGTCGGCCACCGACCGGTGCACGAAGAAGCGGTTGGCGGCGGTGCAGGCCTCGCCCATGTTGCGCATCTTGGCGACCATCGCGCCGTCCACGGCGACGTCCAGGTCGGCGTCGTCGAAGACGATGAACGGCGCGTTGCCGCCCAGCTCCATCGAGGTGCGTACGACGGTGTCGGCGCACTGGGCGAGCAGCAGCCGGCCGACGCCCGTGGAGCCGGTGAAGGACAGCTTGCGGATCCGGCCGCCGCGCAGGAGCGGTTCGCAGACCTCTCCTGCGCGGGAGGTGGTGACGACGTTCAGCACGCCGTCCGGCAGACCGGCCTCCCTGAGGATTCCGGCCAGGGCGAGGCTGGACAGCGGGGTCTGCGGGGCGGGCTTGAGGATCATCGTGCAGCCCGCCGCGATGGCCGGGCCGATCTTGCGGGTGCCCATGGCCAGCGGGAAGTTCCACGGGGTGATCAGCAGGCAGGGGCCGACCGGGCGGCGGGAGAGCAGCATGCGGTTGCGGCCGTCGGGCAGCGTGCCACAGCCGCCGTCGATGCGGACGGCTTCCTCGGAGAACCAGCGGAAGAACTCGGCGGCGTACGCCACCTCTCCCCTGGCCTCGGCGAGCGGCTTGCCCATCTCGGACGTCATCAGGTGGGCGAGCTCGTCGGTGCGCTCGAGGATGAGCTCGTAGGCGCGGCGCAGGATCTCGCTGCGGGCCCGGGGTGCGGTGCGCGCCCATTCGGCCTGGGCCTGGACGGCGGCTTCCTCGGCGATCCGGGCGTCCTTGGGGCCCGCGTCGGCGACGTGGCAGAGGATCTCGCCGGTCGCGGGGTCGTCGACGGGCATGGTGGCGCCGTCCGCGGCGTCCACCCAGGCACCGCCGATGAACAACTGGGTCAGTACCTCGGTCATGATGTCTCTCCTGTGGGATCGGCGGCGGGGTCGAGGAGTTCCGCGAGGTGCAGGGCGCGGATGTCCCGGTCACCGGCGAGGTGGTCGATCTGGGTGGCGCAGCTGAAGCCGTCTGCCACGACGGTGCGTCCGTCGAGGTTGTCGATCCGCGGTTTGAGGGCGAGACCGGCGACGGCCATGGAGGTGTCGTAGTGCTCTGCCTCGAAGCCGAAGTTGCCGGCGAGGCCGCAGCAGCCCTCGGCCTCGTCGACGCCGCGCACGCCGAGCCGGCGCAGCAGGTCGGCGGGGCGGCGGCCCTTGAAGGTGGCGTACTCGTGGCAGTGGGTCTGGAGCACCACGTTCTCCGGCAGCGGCCGCGGGTTCCAGTCCTGGTCGGCGAGGTCGGTGAGGGCCCCGGTGAAGGTGTGGACCCGGTCGGCGACGCGCCGGGCGGCCTCGGTGCCGAGGAGTTCGGGGACGTCGCGTTTGAGGGCGGCGGCACAGCTGGGCTCGGCCACGATGATCGGCCGGTCGTCGCCGTTGTCGAGGGTGGCGACCGTGCGGGCCATGATCCTGCGGGCGACGTTCAGCTGGCCGGTGCTGACCCAGGTCAGCCCGCAGCACAGGCCGTCCTGGGGCGTGCAGGGGACGCCGGCATCGGACAGGACGCGGCCGGCGGCTCCGGCGACCTCGGGGCGGAAGGCGCGGGTGAAGCTGTCCACGAACAGCACGGCCTTCGCCGGCTCTGCGGTGCCGGGCGCGCGCAGGGTCCTGCGCAGGGTGCGGCGGGAGGCGAAGGCAGGGATTTTGCGCTTCGTCGTGACGCCGCCGAGTCGGGCGAGCAGCCGCCCCACCGGCCCGCGCAGCAGCGCGTTGATCGGCCGGGCGGCGTATCCGGCGAGGGCTGAGGTCTTGGGCAGCCAGCCGAGTGAGTAGTGGGAACGGGGGCGCGGGCGGCCCTTGTAGTGCTGGTGGAGGAACTCCGCCTTGTAGGTGGCCATGTCGACGCCGACCGGGCAGTCACTGGAACAGGCCTTGCACGACAGACACAGATCGAGGGCGTCCTTGACCTCGGTCGAACGCCAGCCGTCCCGGACGGCCTCGCCGCGCACCATCTCCTGCAGCATCCGGGCCCGCCCGCGGGTGGAGTCGTTCTCCTCGCCCGTGGCCCGGTAGCTCGGGCACATCACCCCGCCCGCGTCACTGCGGCAACGGCCGACACCGACGCAGCGGCGCACGGCGCCGGCGAAACCGTCCTCGTCGTGGGGGAAGCCGAACGTCGTGTCCAGCAGCGGGAGTTCACGCAGCGCGAGGTCGGCGTCCAGCGGGGCCGGATCGACGATCACGCCGGGGTTGAGCAGCCCGTCGGGGTCGAAGGTCTTCTTGAACGCAGCGAACGCGGCGATCATGCGGTGGCTGTACATGACCTGGAGCAGCTCGCTGCGCGCCCGCCCGTCGCCGTGCTCACCCGACAGCGTGCCGCCGTGCTCGACCACCAGCGCGGCCGCCTCGGTCAGGAACCGGCGCATGACCGCCCGGCCGGCCTCGGTGGCCAGGTCGAAGTCGATCCGCACATGCACACATCCCGCGCCGAAGTGCCCGTAGAGCACGCCGGTCAGGCCGTGGGTGGTCAGCAGTTTGCGGAAGTCGCGCAGGTAGGCGGCCAGGTTCTCGGGCGCGACGGCCGCGTCCTCCCAGCCGGGCCAGGATTCCCCGCCGTCCACGAGCCGGGCGGCCAGCCCGGCCCCGTCCTCTCGCACCCGCCACAGCGAACGCCGCTCGGCCGGGCTCTTCACGACCCGGCCGCCGGTCATCCGCCCCCGGGCCTTGAGAGCCTCGAGCAGCTCAGCGGCCCTGGCGTTCACCGCAGCCTGGTCGGCGCCTTCCAGCTCGACGTACAGCCAGGCCCTCCCCTCGGGCAGCCCAGTCACCGAATCCGCACCACGGCGGGCGCGCATGGTGGCGACGATCGCCTCGTCCATGCCCTCCACGGCGCTGGGCGACCAGCGCAGGATCTCCGGCACGTCCTCGGCCGCCTCGACCACATCCTCGTAGCCGAGCGTCAGCAGCGTGGATGCCTGTGCGGTCGCCACCAGGCGGACCGTCGCGGCGGTGACGACCGCACAGGTGCCCTCGGTGCCCACCAGGGCACGAACCAGATCGAACCCGTTCTCCGGCAGCAGGTGATGCAGCTGGAAGCCGGAGACCTGACGCGGGATCCGGCCCAGCTCGGTGCGGATCAGCGCCAGATTGTCCCCGACCAACCGCCTGAGGCCGGATTCGAGCCGGGCGACGCGCCGCACGGCCTCCGCGTCGCCCGGCTCGGCGGCACGCAGCCCGGAGTGGTCGGCGACGGCCCGCACGCCGTCGGCCGTCACGATCTCCAGGGCCTCGACGTGGCCGCTGGTCCGCCCGTCCCGCACCGACCGGTTGCCGCACGCGTCGTTGCCGATCATGCCGCCGAGGGTGCAGCGGCTGTGCGAGGACGGGTCGGGGCCGAAGTCGAGCCCGTGCAGGGCGGTCGCGCCGCGCAGCGCGTCGAGAACGACACCGGCCTCGACGCGCGCGGTCCGTGCCTCCGGGTCGATGTCCAGGATCCGGTTCATGTGCCGGGAGAAGTCCAGGACCACCCCCGGCCCGACCGCGTTCCCGGCCATGCTCGTGCCCCCGCCCCGGGCCGTGACCGGCACGCCCGCCTCCTGGCAGGCCCGCAGCACCGCGACCACGTCGTCGGCGGTGCGAGGGAAAGCCACCGCCCGGGGCAGCAGGCGGTAGTTGGAGGCGTCGTAGGCGTAGGGCCCCGTGGCCCCAGGGCCGGTCTCCACTCGCAGGCCGGGCGCGAGCTCGGCGATGCGGGCCGTCAGACCCGCCAGGTCGCGGGTGGCGGTGGTCATCGTTGCGACGCTCCCGAGGTGCCGGCCTCGACGGCGTTCGCCCAGGCCTGGAGGCCCTCGTCCACGCCCGCCTCGTCGATGACGAGCGCCGGGATCATGCGGACGACCTGGTTCCAGGCGCCGCACAGCAGCAGGAGCAGGCCCTCGTCGACGGCGGCCTTCTGTACGCGGGCGGCGGTCTCGGGGTCGGGGCTGCCGTCCTCGGTGACGAACTCGGTGGCGAGCATGAGGCCGAGGCCGCGGACATCGCCGATGCCCGGGGTCCGGTCGGCCACCGCCTCCAGTCCCTGGCGCAGCCGCTTGCCCATCGCCTCGGCGTTCTCGACGAGCTTCTCGTCGCGTACGACGTCGAGGGTCGCGCAGGCCGCGGCGCAGGCGACGGCGTTGGCACCGTACGTGCCGCCCTGCGATCCGGGCCATGCCTTGGCCATCAGCTCCTCGGAGGCGGCGATGCCGGAGATCGGGAAGCCGCTGGCGAGGCCCTTGGCGGTGATGAGAATGTCGGGCGTGACGCCAAAGTGGTCGTGTCCCCAGAAGCGTCCGGTGCGGCCCACGCCGGTCTGCACCTCGTCGAAGATCAGCAGGATGCCGTGCCGGTCCGCCCGCTCGCGCAGTCCTTCCATGAAGGCGCTGTTCGCGGGGACGTAGCCGCCCTCGCCGAGCACGGGCTCGACGATGACCGCGGCCGTGTCGGCGGGCGACGAGATCGTCTGGAGGGTGTAGTCGAGCTCCCGCAGGGCGAAGCGGGTGGCGGTCTCCTCGTCCCATCCGTAGCGGAAGGCCGTCGGGAACGGGGTGACGACCACGCCGCTCATCAGCGGGGAGAAACCAGACCGGAAGCGGACGCCGGAGGTCGTCATGGAGGCGGCGGCGACCGTGCGGCCGTGGAAACCACCGTGGCAGACGATCACGTTGGGACGGCCGGTGGCCTGACGGGCCAGGCGCAGTGCCGCCTCGACGGCCTCGCTGCCGGAGTTGGTGAAGAACAGGCTGTCCAGGCCGGCCGGCAGCATCTCGCCCAGCTTCTCGACGAGCCGGCGCAGCGGCTGGTGCATGACGGTCGTGTACTGGCCGTGGATCAGCGAGCCCACCTGCTCCTGCGCCGCCGCCACGACCTTGGGGTGGCAGTGCCCGGTGCTGGTGACGCCGATACCGGCGGTGAAGTCGAGGTAGCGGCGGCCGTCCACACCGTAGAGGTGGACGCCCTCGCCCCGGGCCGCGACCACGGGCGTGGCCTGGCGAAGGTGCGGCGACAGTGCGGTCATGTTCGTCTCCCGGCCTCGGTGTTCGTCTCTGCTGCGGCCTCCCGAGCATGTCCGCGGACCAGGGGTGCGCCAATGTGCGATCTGTCCGGCCGGGACACGACATCCGGACGATGTGTCAGCCCTCTCGGGACATGCCGGCCCCTCGCTCACGGACCCCTCTTACGCTGGTCAGCGCCGCTTGGCACTCCCGGGCTGGGCCCGTGCTCGGCAGGGACCCCATGGAAACACTGTGAGCGACAACCACTCCGCCGGCCGTGGGCCTACCCGTGCGCTCACCGTGGCCGATGTCCTGGCCCTTCCGGTCCTGGCCGCGGGAAAACCCAGGTCGTGACCGGCGTGCCCCACCTGGACCGGCCGGTCAGAAGGTCGGCTCGGGCGCCTCCGGGCGCAACGGCAGCATGTGCACCCAGGGCATCACCATCAGCCCCGCCGAAGCCCGCAGGCGCTACGGTCAGGAGCGCGCCCGCGAGCTGTACGACACCTTCCGCGAGGCGGTCGACGTCGTCGAGGAGATCACGCGGACAGAGAAGATCGACTGCGATTTCCACCGCGCCGGACGCCTCGCCGTCGCCGCCAAGCCGCGGCGCTTCGAGGCGATGCGGGCCAAACAGCGCGACCTGGCCGAGAACTTCGGGCACGAGACACAGCTCCTCACCCGCGGCGAGCTGAAGTCGGAGCTCGGCTCGGACTTCTACCACGGCGCCCTGCTCGGCCCGGACAGCGCCGCCCTCCACGTCGGCAAGTTCATCGGCGGTCTGGCAGAAGCCGCCGAGCGCGCCGGCGCCGAGATCCACGAGCGCAACGCGGCGACCAGCCTCACCCGCCTGCCGGGCGGCGGCTTCGTGGTCGAGACCCTCAACGGCACCATCCGTGCCGAGCAGGTCATGGCGGCCACCGACGCCTACACCGACAAGTCGTTGCCCTGGTTCCGCAAGCGGCTGAACAACGTCGGCAGCTTCATCATCGTCACCGAACCGCTCGGCGAGGCGCGCGCCAAGGCGCTGATCCCGAACGCCCGCCTGGTGGTCGACTCCAAGAACATCGGCCACTACATCCGCCTCACCCCCGACCACCGTCTCGCCTTCGGCGGCCGGGCAGCATTCACCCCCTCCAACCCGGCCTCCGACGTCAAGAGCGGAGAGATCCTGAAACGGGACATGACCGCGAGCTTCCCGCAGCTGGCGGGGGTGCGGATCGACTACCTGTGGGGCGGCCGGTTCGGCTTCTGCTGGGACCGCCTCCCGCACGCGGGCGAGGCCAACGGCCTGTACTGCTCCATGGGTTACTGCGGCCACGGTGTCCAGATGGCCACCTACACGGGCCGGGCGGTCGCCGAGACGACGGACGGCAAGCCGGAGGCCAACCCCCTACGCGGCCTGGGCTTCCCCAAGGTCCCGGTCCCCTTCTATGATCACGACGTCACACAGACCCTAGCCTAGGGCCTTGTCGCATCCCGAGGTCACGGAAATCTCCCAGACCCGCTGGACGCAGACCGTCGTGCCGGGACCGCCGGGATCCGGTTCGAAGCGGTTGGCTCTGCAACGACCATCCGGCTGCGCGAAGTACGCCTGGTGCGATGACGTGACCGCCGTCATCTTGAGCGCGCGAGCGCACGGTGTGGGCGGCGGCGGAGGCCCCGAGCCCGCCGCCGGGTGGAAGGCGTTGCAGGGCACCGTGGCGGTCCGCCTCCGCCAGTCAGTTCCGCGCTGCCGTTCCGAAATGGAGGTGTTCGCCGGAGCGAAGGTGTTCCCTCAGCCACTGCTCGGTGTTGCTCACGTGGAGCAGCGCGGCGGCCTGACTGAGGGCGGCGTCACGGGTGGACAGCGCGTTGAAGATCGCCTCGTGCTCGGCGAGGGTGCGGCCCGCGGCCTTGTCGTCTACCAGACCGCGCCAGATGCGGGCGCGCAGGGTCCGGCCGGAGATCCCTTCCAAGAGGGTGAGGAGAGTCTCGTTGCCCGTGGCCGAGACGACGGCGCGGTGGAAGGCGGCGTCGTGGGCGTTGAGCTGTTCGACGTCGTCGTGGGCCTCGCGCATGGCGTCCAGGTGCCGCTTCACTTCGGCCAGTTGGGCATCGGAGATCCGGGTCGCGGCAAGGGCCGTGGCGATCGGTTCGAGGAGCCGCCGTACCTCCATGAGGTCCCGCAGGGCGACCGAGTCGCCCTGCAGCAGTTCCACCGCGCCGCCGAGCCCCTCCAGCAGCAGGCTCGGCTGGAGGCTGGTCACATACGTACCGTCGCCCCGCCGGACCTCCAGGACCCGTGCGACGGCCAGCGCCTTGACCGCTTCGCGGGCGAGGTTGCGGGACAGGCCCAGCTCAGCGGCCAGGTCCGGCTCCGGTGGGAGCTTCGAGCCCGGCGGCAGGGCACCGGTCCGGATCAGCTCACGAATCCGCTCGATGGCCTTGTCCGTCAGAGACACCGCTCGTCCCTCCCCCACCCTGCCCCGTGAGTACGTCCGACCTGATCAGCCCCTGTGTGCGGAGATCGTCCCAGAGGCCGTCCGGGACCTGCCGATCATGGAGTTCCACGTTTCGTCCGACCCGTTCCGGGGTCCGCATGCCGCGGGTGACGTCGATGATACTGGGATGCGTGCGCGGAAAGGCGATCGCGGCGGCGGGCACAGCGGTCCCGTGCCTCGCCCGGACCTCGGCGATCGACCGAGCGCGGGCGAGCATCGCCGACTGGTTCATTTCGACGCCGATCGCACCCGGTCACGCAACACGATGGCCCCCTTCCGCGTCAGGGATGTGTCCATGTCGAGCTCGATCAACAGCCGCCGGTTCGTGGCCTCCACGACCGGCGTGGCCGCGGCGGCCGTTGCCGGAGATGTGAAATCGGCGTGTGGTCGTACGGCGGACGCCGCGTCGCCTGGCGCGTTCCGAGCCCGTGGCCAGCAGGACGCCGGGGGCCCATCGGCAGGCACCCAAATGTGTTACTCCGGAGCCGGCCCCTCTGCGACCGGCTCCGGCGAGGCGTGGGCGCTGAAAGCTGGCCGCGTCGACCTGGACTCTTGCCGTGCTCGCCCCCGGGGCGCAAGGATCGAAGCGCTTCGACACAGCTATCCGTTTCGACGGACCGATATAGCCCAGTCAGAATCTAAGTCTGTCGTTGTAGAGGCCCTTGTTCAGCACAAAAATGGTCAGTTAGCTTTGGGCCTGGGAGTGAAGCGCTTCGACATTCCCAGCAGGAAGGCCGCCACCATGACTCATGGGCTCTGCGCACGAACCACTGACCGTTCACCTCGTCCGTCGTCCTGCTCCGCGTCACCCCCACGACCCCCGGCGCTCCCTGAACCACCCCACGCCCGCATCACGCATCGACGAGAGGACCTATCGGGTGCCCCCTCTGCGCCAGCCGGACGGACGCTTCACCAACCCCGTGCTCTCCGGCTTCCACCCCGACCCCAGCGTCTGCCGCGTCGGCGGCGACTACTACCTGGCCTGCTCCAGCTTCGAGTACTTCCCCGGGGTTCCCCTCTTCCACAGCCGTGACCTGGTGCACTGGACGCAGATCGGCAACGTCCTGGACCGGCCTGAGCAACTGCGTCTGCCCGCCTCCATGCCGTCCTCCGGCGGGATCTACGCCCCCACCCTGCGCCACCACGACGGCCGCTTCTGGCTGATCGTCACCAACTGCAGCGAGGGCGGCGGCAACCTGATCGTCACGGCCACCGATCCCGCCGGACCGTGGTCGGACCCCATCTGGGCGCCGGGTGTCCCCGGCATCGATCCCGACCTGGTCTGGGACGAGGACGGCACCTGCTGGTGCACGGTCGCCGGGGTCTCGCAAGTCCGTCTCGACCCGTCCACCGGGCAGACGTCTGGGACACCGCACAGGCTCTGGTCCGGCGGGCCCGGCGCCAAGGCCCCGGAGGCGCCGCACCTGTACCGGATCGGCGACTACTGGTACCTGCTCATCGCCGAGGGCGGCACCGAGCGCGGCCACGGCGTCTCGATCGCCCGCGGCCGTACGCCCGCCGGCCCGTTCCAACCGTGCCCGGCCAACCCGATCCTCACCCATCGCGGCACCGACCACCCCGTCCAGAACACCGGGCACGCCGACCTGGTCCAAGGCCCGGACGGCTCCTGGTGGATGGTGCTGCTCGGCGTCCGTCCGGGCGGCGGCACGCCGGGCTGGCACGTGCTCGGCCGCGAGACGTTCCTGGCACCCGTGACCTGGGTGGACGACTGGCCGGTCGTCGGCGAGGTCGCCCTGGACCTGCCCGAGCTCCCGTGGCCGCTCTTCCCCAGCCCCGTCGAGGAGCTCCGGGACGACTTCGAGGACGCCGAACTGCGACCGTCCTGGATCTCCCTGCGCGACCGGCCCGCCGAACACTGCACCACCAAGGAGCGCCCCGGATGGCTGACGCTCCGCGCGCGGGGCGGCTCCCTGGACGAGCCCGACGTGGTGTTCACCGGCCGGCGCCAACAGCATCTGTCGTGCCGGGCGCGCACTCTGGTCGATGCCGCGGAGGGAAGCGGCGGCCTCGCCGTGCGGCTCGACGAGCGGCACCACTACGCGATCGAGGTGTCCGGCACGCGGGTGCGGGTGGTCGCGCGCGTCGGCTCCCTGCGCACGGTCGTGGCCGAACAGCCCGTGCCCGCCGGGCCGGTGGTCCTCGCCGTCACGATCACGGAACCGCCGTCTCCGCACGGACCGTGCACCGGACCCGACGTCGTCTCCCTCGGCTTCGAGCAGCCCGACGGCATGTTCACCGAGCTCGCGACCCTCGACGGCCGCTACCTGTCGACCGAGGTCGCCGGCGGCTTCACGGGCCGGGTCATCGGCATGTACGCCGCGGCAGGCACCGTCCACTTCGACTGGTTCGACTACGAGCCCCTCGACGGCTGAACCAGGCCCTCCCTCCGCTGACAGGGACACAGGACGCTCCGCCGTGTGGCGACGCGGGAAAGGCACGATCATCCTCACCACCGCGTTCCTGAAGGCACTGCGTGACGGCGAACCGGCGACGCTCACCCTCCCCTGTCCACAGCGGCGCCGAACTGAAGTACAAGGTCACGAAGTCCGGTGACTCAGTCACCGGTACCGCTGTGAAGGAATCCTGACCGACCGGCCCGCGCCCTGGTTGCCCGCCTCCCCGGCAACCAGGGCGTGGGCGTCTCTGCGCGGCGCCTCCGCCAGGGCCGGCTCGGTGGTGGCTGTGCGATTTAGGCCAGCGGCCGATGAACAGTGGTCAAGCCACCTGGAGACCTGGCCGGCACACCGGCCGGCTCGACTGCTGAGCCGCGCCATGACACGGGATCTGAGCCGCCCCCGACGTCGAGGTCGCCTCGCTGACCACCACGCACTGAGGGCGAGGTCGACCGCGCCTGAGGAAGGGCGGGGACCGGCCTCGGCCCCGTCGTCGAGTCAGCCGCCGCCGAGGGCCAGGTCGTTGGTGTTGAAGTCGAGCCGCCGGACGACGAGGTGATCTCAGAGCCGAACCGGACGTCGCCGATGGTCTCGTTGCCGGGCATCCAGCCCTTGGTTACGCGATCCGGTTGAGGATCGGCTTGACGTCCAAGGTGCCGGAGTTGGAGGCGGACGTCCGAAGGAAAGAGAACACCTGGTTCGACCCATCGGTGCCCCTCGTAGACGTTCCAGTTGTGGCCGCCGAGCGTGACGTTGTCCCGTCAGGTGCCGATCGGCCACGGGCATCGCTCACGCTCGGCAGGCCCACCTGTCACTTCGGTGCACTACCCGTGACGGCACAGTGGGTGCCGTTGAGGGTGTAGGAGCTGGGCGGGGCGGTGTTGCCCGTGTGGCCGGCCTGGAAGCCGATGTCCACGGACGCGCCGGGTGCGATGGTGGCGTTGTGGGAGACGTTCCTTGCCGTCACCCGGCCGGAGGCGGGCGAGTACTCCGCGTTCCAGTGGGAGGTGATGGTCTGCCCGCCGGGCAGGGTGAACGCCAAGGACCAGCCGTCGATCGCGGTGGTGCCGGTGTTGGTGAGGGAGATGTTCGAGGTCAGGCCGCTGTTCCAGGCGCTGACGGTGTGGGGGTGACCCGGCAGCCGGCGGTCCCCGGCGGCGGGTTGGAGGTCTGGAACTGCGTGAAGAACTTCCACACCTCTCCCGGCACCCAGGTGCGGGAGCCGCTGTCACCTGCGGCCCCGTCCTGCGGAGCGGGGATGTGTCCTTCGTCGAACGCGGCCCAGGCGACCGGATACCCGGCCGAGCACCCCGAGTAGGTGGTGACGCGGTGCGTCAGGCTGCCCGGCGCCGGCTCGGGCGGGTTCTGCGGGGTGCAGCCGTTGTTCCTGACGAACCGGTCCCGCATCGCCCGTCCGGCGGAGATGCCGAGCACGCTGTCCCTGAGGCCGTGCACCCCCAGGTAGGCGATGGGCTGGGTGCCGCCGCTGCATCCGCTGAGCTGTCCGCCGCCCAGGACCGCGACGGCGCGGAAGACCGTCGCCCGGGAGCACGCGAGCGAGTAGGACATGGCGCCGCCGTAGCTGAATCCCAGGGCGAAGCGCTGTGCCGTGTCGACGCACAGGTCCGCCTCGATCCGCCTGATCATGTCGTCGACGAAGGTGATGTCCTCCCCGCCGGCGTTGGCCCAACCGTTGTTGAGGCCCTGGGGTGCGACGAAGACGGCGCTGTTGCCGGCCAGTCGCTGGAGCCCGTAGTAGGACCAGGTTCCCGTTTCCACGGTGCGGCCCGTGGCGACATCGATGGAGGTGCCGCCCAGCCAGTGGAACCCGAAGACCAGCCGGTGGCCACGGTTGCGGTCGTAGCCGTCCGGGATGCGCAGGATGAAGCTCCGGTTCTTTCCGCCGCTTTGGATCGTGTGCGTACCGCTCGTCAGAGCGGGGGCCTTGCCGCATCCAGGGGTCACGGCAGCGGTGCCGAAGGTTGCGGCAGCCGTGGCGGAGGCCCTGAGCGGCGTGTTCGCGCGGTGGTCACCGCCCAGCGCCGTGCCGCTCAGGGTCAGGACGAGCAGCACCGCGAACACGGAGGGCCATAAGTGGAATTTCGAGCTCTTCGTCATGCAACTCCCCTTCTTCTGTTGGAGCGTCGCCTTGGCCGACCGGAGCGGGGTGTCACGCGCGGGTCCACCTCTGGTTGGCCTGGCCGTTACAGGTCCACAGGACCAGCGGCGTTCCGTTGGCGGTGCCGGCCCGGTCGACGTCGAGGCACAGCCCGGCGTGGGCGTTGCGGATCGATCCGTCGGAGCCGACGGTCCACTTCTGGTTGTTCAGGCCCTTGCTGTGGATGTAGTCCCCGAGCGCCTTCGTCCCGCTCGGGAACTTGGCCGGATCGGCCCGCAGGTTGCCTGCCGCGTCGCGCTGCGGGTCGAACCAGCAGTCGTCGACCACCACGTACCGGTAGCCGGCGTCCCGCATGCCCGAGGACACCATCGCGTCGGCGGCCTGGCGTACCTGGGCCTCGGTGATCCCGCATCCGAAGCTGTTCCAGCTGTTCCACCCCGACGGCGGGGTGAGCGCCGGGCTGCCGGGCGCGGCCGAGGCGGCGGAGTGAGCGGAGGCCGTCACGGCCGCGGTGACCGTCAGCGCGGCGGCCGCGAGGAGGTGGAGCAGTCGTCTGCCTGATCGCCTGGGCACCGTGGGCTCCTCTCGGCAGGCCGACAAGACAGCGGATGACTGATGCACCACCGGGCAGTCATGCCATGGACATGCCGGGCATGTCTCGTTGGAAATTTCGATCTACTTTCGGATCGCCGACCTCTCGGACATTAGGGAGCCTCCCACACCTGTCAACTCCGCCAGCCGTTCAAAATTTCCATCACACCGCCCGTGCGGGCACACAAGAGAGCGAAACATTTCGGTGCTCCTCACGAATCATGCGAGACGTATTGACGGGAGCTCTCAACCACCTACCATCCAGAATGCTCACCAGTCGATTACGGTTCGCAATCTCGAACACCTGTGGGATCCCCCCTCCGGAGTGCACCACCCACAGAGGGAACGACACATGTATATGTCATGCGCGCGTCAATCCGTGAGCCGCCGCCGGGCGCTGGCCGCCGGCACCGGCCTGGTCACCGCTCAACCACGCCACACAGGCGCTCGGCGGCCCGGTCCGCGTCACGCCGTTCGAACTGCCCACGCCCTGAACGACGGCATGGATCGCACCACCCAACCCCCCAACCCGAGGAGAACCATGAACCCGCTGAAACGGCTCGGCCGTCGCCGAGCCTCCGTCTTAGGCCTGCTGGCCACGGCCGCTCTGGTGATGCCCGGGACGACCGCGACCGGCGCACCCGACGGCGTCCAGGCCAGCACGCTGGGCGCCCAAGCGGCCCAGTCCGGACGGTACTTCGGAACCGCCGTGGCCGCCGGACGGCTCGGCGACGGGACTTACACACGCATCTTGGACCGCGAGTTCAACTCGGTCACAGCCGAGAACGAGATGAAGTGGGACGCGACCGAGCGGTCCCGCGGACAGTTCACCTTCGGCGCCGCCGACCAGATCGTCAACCGCGCGGCGGCCCGAGGGCAGCGTGTGCGGGGCCACACGCTGGTGTGGCACTCCCAACTCCCCGGCTGGGTCAGCTCCATCAGGGACGCGAACACGCTGCGCAGCGTGATGAACAACCACATCACCACCGTGGCGAACCGCTACAAGGGCCGGATCCACTCCTGGGACGTGGTCAACGAGGCCTTCGCCGACGGCGGCAGCGGCCAGCTGCGCAGCTCGGTCTTCCGGGACGTGCTGGGCAACGGCTTCATCGAGCAGGCGTTCCGCACGGCGCGGTCGGCCGACCCGGCGGCCAAGCTCTGCTACAACGACTACAACATCGAGGACTGGAACGCCGCGAAGACCCAGGGTGTCTACCGCATGGTGCGCGACTTCAAGGCGCGCGGCGTGCCCATCGACTGCGTCGGCCTCCAGGCCCACTTCGGCGCCGGCGGCCCGCCCGCCAGCTTCCAGACGACGCTGTCGAGCTTCGCCGCCCTCGGTGTGGACGTCCAGATCACCGAACTCGACATCGCGCAGGCGCCGCCGTCTGCGTACGCCAACACGGTGCGGGCCTGTATGAACGTGGCGCGCTGCACCGGCATCACCGTGTGGGGCATTCGCGACAGCGACTCCTGGCGCAGTGGGGAGAACCCCCTGCTGTTCGACCGCAACGGCAACAAGAAGCCGGCCTACGCGTCAGCGCTCACCGCAATGGGCGGTACCCCCGCAGCGCGGAAGGCCGACACGCGTTCGGCCCGGTCCGCCGCCGCGCTGCCGTCCCGGTTCTCCTGGAACTCCAGCGGCCCGCTGATCTCACCGAAGTCGGACGCCACCCACAACATCGCCGGGATCAAGGATCCGACGGTCGTCCGGTACAACGGCAAGTACCACGTGTTCGCCAGTACCGCGAGCTCCTCCGGATACAACCTGGTGTACCTGAACTTCAGTGACTGGTCGCAGGCCGGCTCGGCCACACACCACTATCTGGACCGCAGCGCCATCGGGAAGGGGTACCGGGCCGCGCCGCAGGTCTTCTACTACGCGCCGCAACGCCTGTGGTACCTCGTGTACCAGACGGGCAACGCGTCCTACTCCACCAATCCCGACATCAGCAATCCGAACGGGTGGAGCGCACCGCGCAACTTCTACTCGTCGATGCCGGACATCATCAGGCAGAACATCGGCAACGGCCACTGGGTCGACATGTGGGTGATCTGCGACAGTGCCAACTGCTATCTGTTCTCCTCCGACGACAACGGGCACCTGTACCGCTCCCGGACGACTGTTGGCCAGTTCCCGAACGGCTTCACCAACACCGTCATCGCGGCCCAGGACTCCAAGTACGCCCTGTTCGAGGCGAGCAACGTGTACAAGGTGCAGGGCTCCAACCAGTACCTGCTCCTGGTCGAGGCCATCGGATCGGACGGCCGGCGCTACTTCCGCTCCTGGACGACGAGCAACCTCGCCGGCTCCTGGACGCAACTGGCCGCATCCGAGAGCAATCCCTTCGCCAGGTCGAACAACGTCACCTTCCCCTCGGGAGCCTGGACCAGGGACATCAGCCACGGTGAGATGATCCGTGCCGGTTACGACCAGACTCTGACCATCCCGGCCTGCCGGCTCCAGTACCTCTACCAAGGCATGAACCCCAGCTCGGGCGGCGACTACAACCTCCTCCCCTGGCGGCTGGGCCTGCTCACCCAGACCAACTCCACCTGCTGACAGCGTGGGCCCCGCCGCTCGTTCGGGGCCCACGCCCACATGCCCCTGCCGGTCAGAGGGGCGTGAACAACCGCGGCCGGCTGCTGCCGGGCGTCAGTACATGCCCTCGCCTGAGGGCGTGACGGAGGAGCGGCAGTCAGCCGTGACGGTCCCTCACCGTCATGGTCGTCAGTTCAGGCCCGTCAGGCGCTTGAGCGGGTGACCAGGCGCGTGGGCAGGATCAACGGGGTGGGGTCGTGTCCGTTGATGAGCGTGACGAGCATGCGCGCCATCTCCCGTCCGAGAGCCGTTATGGGCTGATGGACGGTGGTGAGTGGCGGATCCGCGACCTGGACGACGGTCAGGTCGCCGAAGCCCACCACGGCGACGTCGGCGAGGACCGTCCGGCCGGCCGCGCGCAACGTGCGCAGCACCCCCGCCGCCATGTTGTCGTTGGCAGCGAACACCCCGTTCAAGTCGGGACCGCTTCCAGAGGGAGCGCTCCCAAGATCAGGTCGTAACACCGCTCTCGCTCAGGTGGCACGCTCGGGACCAGAGCGTGCGACGTACCCCTGCCAGGAAATCGAGGTTCAATCATGCGCCGCAGACTCCACGCCTTGGCCACAGCGCTCCTCGCTCTGCCGCTGGCGCTCGCCGCCGCACCGTCCGCCCACGCCGCTGACCCGACCACCATGACCAGTGGGTTCTACGTGGACCCCGACTCCAGCGCGAAAAGGTGGGCCACCGCCAACCCCGGCGACGGCCGAGCCGCCGCCATCAACGCCTCCATCGCCGGCACCCCGATGGCCCGATGGTTCGGCTCCTGGAGCGGCACCATCGGCACCGCCACGGGTGGGTACGTGGGAGCGGCGGACCGCATGGACAAGCTCCCCCTCCTCGTCGCCTACAACATCTACAACCGCGACTACTGCGGCGGGCACTCCGCTGGAGGCGCCGCCTCGCCGTCCGCCTACGCCCACTGGATCGCCCAGTTCGCCGGCGGGATCGCCAACCGTCCTGCCGTCGTCATCCTCGAACCGGACTCCCTCGGGGACTACGGCTGCATGACCCAGGCGCAGATCGACGAACGCGAGGGCATGCTCACCGGCGCCCTCGCCCAGTTCAGCCGTCAGGCCCCCAACACCTGGGTCTACCTGGACGCCGGCAATCCGCGCTGGGCCGACGCGGCGACCATGGCCCGGCGCCTCCACGAAGCCGGCCTCCGACAGGCCCACGGCTTCTCGCTCAACATCTCCAACTACATCACCACCGCCGAGAACACCGCCTACGGCAACGCCCTCAACCGTGAACTGAGCTCCCGCTACGGCTACACCAAGCCGTTCGTCGTGGACACCAGCCGCAATGGCAACGGCTCCAACGGCCAGTGGTGCAACCCCTCAGGCCGCCGCATCGGCACCCCCACCCAGCTGGGCGGAGGCGCCGAGATGCTCTTGTGGATCAAGGTTCCGGGCGAGTCCGACGGCAACTGCGGCGTCGGAGGCGGCTCCTCTGCCGGGCAGTTCCTCCCCGAGGTCGCCTACAAGATGATCTACGGCTACTGATCCGGGACTCCCGTGGCCTGGTACGCCCTGCCCCACGACCGGGCCACGGCACCGCCCGCCACACCCCGGCCGAGTCCGCCGCCCGCCTCTTGCGCACAGGCGGTCGGCAGTCGGCCGGACCGTGGGCATTCCCGCGTCCAGCACCGAGCAGGAGCAGTCATGCGTCACGTATGCATACGGCACCCTGCTACGACCCTCGCGGCCACCGTCACCGCGGCCCTCACCGCGATGCCGGCTCAGGCCGCGCTCGCGCACGACGGCACCATCCCGGCCATGGAGCTGTACGTCGCCCCGCGCAGCGAGGCCGCGAAGCGGGCTCACATGGACTTCGGGAACATCATGAACATGGCCCTGCGCGCCCTGGCCGCAGGCCGAGTGGTTTACCGAAGCACGCCCGACCAGGACCCGAAGGGTACGGCCCCCGGACCCCAACGACGGCCGCATGCTCGACGCGCCCCGGTGCGCCAGACCTGCGTGCCAGGAACGCCCCCAGCGCGATGCGTTAGGCGGCTTCCATCAGGTCACCGTCCCGGCGCTCACCCCACGGCCGCTTCGCCGGCTGGCGGGCTCTCGCAGCCGACCCCGCATCGAACGAACATCGGCGAGGCCGGACACGCCGACACCCCGGGCCGTCATAGGCCGTCGGCCGGGGTGCGGAGCGGCCTCGTCGAGGTCGGACGATCAGTGGCCGGCGACGACGCCGGACAGTTCGTTCGTGCTCTTCGGCAGGGTCACGGACGTGATCTTCTTGCCCGATTCGATGTCGATGGCGTGCAGTTGGCGCTTGCCCGGTTCGGAGACGTACGCGGTGTGGTCGCGGACGAAGAGGGTGGGCCGGGGCTGCTGCCAGTCCAGCGGCTCCTGCCACTTGTCCACGACGGGGATCTTCTTGTCCACCTTGCCCGTTTCCGGGTCGATGACGTGGAGGGTGCCGTTGGTGCCCAGGAGGAGTGCTTCGCCGTTGGGTCCGCGGCCGAGTGAGCGGAAGGAGTAGCTGGTGCCCAGGTCGACGAGGCGCAGTTTCCCGGTCTCGGTGTTGATGAGGGAGATGCGGGTCGGCCGCTCCAGTTCGGCCTCCGGGTCGGTCTTGTAGTCGCCCAGGAGGATGGGTGACGCGTCGCTGCCACTCTGGTTGCCGATGCGGCCGTAGTCGTCGGGGGCATCGACCTTGGTGAACTTGCCATCCTTGTAGATCAGGATGCCGTCCTCGCAGCCGATGCCGATGGCCTCGCCCTTGGCCGCGGCCTCGCCGTGGACGCCGGGGCACTTCTCGTTGCGCTTGATCTCCTTGTTGTTCTTGTCCAGGACGAGGGCGCCGGTGCGCTTCTCCTCGGTGCCGAGGGTGCTGAGGAGTTCGCCGTTGCTCAGTTCGATGGCGACGCCGTGGTGCGGCTCGGCGGAGGTGTAGGTGCGGCCTTGCGGCTTCTTGCCGCCGTCGAGGTCGTCGGGGTCGAAGACGTTGACCTCGCCGGTGCCGTCGGTGAACAGGACCGTCTTGTCGGCGTGCCGTACGACGTGTCCGGGCTTGGCGCCCTTGTACTCGATGCCGGTGAAGGTCTGTTCGGTGGCGTTCAGGACGCGGAAACCGGCATCGGTGGAGACGATGACGTGGGAGTCGTCGCCGGCGGGGTTGAGGCGGTTGAAGCCGGGCAGCTCGATCGTGTCGGCCAGCTTCAGGCTCTCGCCGTCCAGGACGTACAGTCCTCCGTCGAACGTGGCGACCAGCGGGTCCTTGACCGCTACGGCCTTGGTGCTCGGTGCGCTCTTGGCCTCCGTGTCGGACGAGGACGTGTCCTCCCCTCCGCAGGCCGTCAGGACCGCGGAGGCCGCCAGGGCAAGGGCCGTGCCCGTGATGGCTCTGGTGCGTATCGGCTTGTTCACCGGTGTGTTCCTTTCTGTGCCGCGCGGGCGCGGGCAGTGAGTGCGGGTGTGCTTGAGCGGCCGGTCGGCCTGTGTCGTCAGGGGTGTTGGTCAGGCGCCGGTCAGGCCGTCGGTCATGGCGGTGGTGTTGGCGCGCATCATCTGCAGGTAGGTGCCGGCGCCCTTGTCCTTCTCGGTCAGCGATTCGGAGTAGAGCTCGACGACGCGCACGTGTCCGCCCATCTCCGTACGCAGCACCTCGGCCAGCCGCTTGGGCTGGGAGGAGTCCGCGAACACGGTCTGTACGCCCGCCTTCCGCATCGCCTGGGTGAGTGAGCGCAGGTCGGAGGAGCTGGGCGAGGCCAGCGTCGTACCGCTCGGGATGACCGCGCCCACCACCCGGAAGTCGAAGCGCTCGGCGAGGTAGCCGAAGACGTGGTGGTTGGTCACCAACGCGCGCCGCTTCTCCGGTATGCGGTCGAAGGACCTCTCCATCCAGGTGGCGAGGCCGGCGAGTTGGTCGTCGTAGCGGTCGGCGTTGTCGCGGACCGTCTTCTCGTCCACGCCGTCCACGTGCTCGACCACCTGGTCGGCGATCAGGCCGGCGGCCTTGCGGACGCGGTCGGGGTCGGTCCAGAAGTGCGGATCGGGCTGCCCGGCGTCCTCCTCGGGTCCGCCGTCGTCGTGGGCCTGGAAAGTGAGCGGGTCCACCGCCTTGCCGGCCTCGAAGGTGGTCACCCCTGCCTCGCGGGCAGCCTCCACGTGCCGCAATACGTTCTCCTCCAGCCCCAACCCGTTGAAGATCACCAGGTCGGCCCGCTCCAACTCAGCGGCCTGCACGGCCGACAGACCGAAGGAATGCGGGTCGGCGCTCGGCTTCATCAGCACCGTCACTTCGGCCTCGTCGCCGACGATCTCCTGGGTGATGTCGCCCAGGATGTTGGTCGTCACGATCACCCGGGGCTGGTCGCCGCCGGTCGTACAGGCGGCGCCGGCACCGGCTGGGGCGAGGATGAGCAGGACCGGCAGGAAGGTTCGAAGCGGGCGCGACCCCCGCGTCTGTCTCGTCATCGTCCGGTCTCCACCATCAGGACCGGCTTGATGTCCAGGTCGAAGGTGCGCGCGATGCGCAGGTTGTCGTTGTAGTCGATCTCGTACACGCGTTTGCCTTGGGGGTCGTTGAGGTAGGCGCGGCTGCGGTCGACCTCGATGACCGGTCCCGCGCTCTGGTCGGTGGCGGCCTCCGGCGCGCCCGTCACCAGCGGCTTTGTCTTCGAAAGCTGCTCGCCGGTGGAGATGTCGTAGCCGTGCAGCGATCCGTCGGACTGGAGCACGATCAAGGGAGAGCCCTCGCCCGCCGTGTTGGCCGCGATGACGGGACCGGTCTTCACCCGTGTCCACGTGCGCTCGGTGACGTCCAGAACCCACACGGCCCGCTCCCCGGCCGAAGCCGTGAGCGTGTCGCTGCCGGGCCGGTACCGGAAGGCCGTAGCGCGATCCTTGTCGGGTACGTCGTCGCCGTAGGGGATTTTCCGGGCTGTGAACGCGCCGTCGATCTCACGGACGAGCAGGGCACCGTCGGCGCAGCCCAGGACGACTCCGCGCCGGGTGACGGCATCGCCCCGCGGGTCCTCGCACGCCGCGTCCGGCGACGCGACGCGCTTGCCCTCGCGGTCGTACACCGCCAGCTGCGCGGCGTCCTGCCCCTTGTCGGTGAGGCTGAGCAGGTGCTCCGCGTACGGCACGACAACGCCCGCCTGTGTGCCGGGAAGCGTGCGGGGCGAGCCGACCTTGCCCATCTCCAGTTCGGCCCGACGGTAGATCCTGGCGCGGCCGTCCTCGTCGGTCACCGTGGTCACGGCGGCGTCGCTGCGGACGCGAGCGCCGGGCCCTCCGGGCAGCCGGCCCACGTCACGTATGGCCGCGCGGTAGTAGTGGACGTGGTCGCCGTGATCCACCATCCAGGCGCCGCCGTCGAGGACGCGCGTGCCGCCTGGGGTGTGGAAGTAGCCGAACCGACCGTCCGTGGTGAGTCCGCTGGTGCCCGTCCTCCGGGACACCTCCTGCGCCTTGCCGGTGATCAGGTCGAGTACCCGGGTGTCTCCGGTGGCCGGGTCGTTGAGCAGCAGCCGCGATTGCTGCTCCGCCTTCTCCTGTGCCCCCTCGACGTACCCGTGCGGAGCGGAGGCCGAGGCGCTGGACTTCGGAGCGGACGCGGCGTCGTTCTGACCGGCGCAGCCCGTGGTGAACAGGGACACGGCCAGGAGCGCGGCAAGCACCCAAAGAGTGACGTTACTTCGGACGAGCAAGGGAATCGCCTCAGGTTGTTTTCAGTCGGTTGCCGCGGCGTGCACGCCGACGAAGCGCGCACGGCGGTGGTCGCGGAGACCGGATGCCAGGTGGGAGAGGAAGAACTGGGCCACCGCGAGGGCCGAGACGGTCGCGCCGGCCGCGGTGCTCAGATGCCAGGACAACAGCAGACCGCAGAAGGTGGCGGTGATGCCGAGCAGCGCCGCGAGGGCCATGACGCCCCGCACGCTGCGCGCCCAGGGCAACGCGGCCGCCGGCGGAGCGATGAGCAGGCCCAGCACCAGCAGCGTCCCCACGATGTGGAAGGAGGCGACGATGGCCAGCGCCAGCAGGCCGAGCAACACGGCGTGAGCGAGGCGGGGGCGCAGGCCGAGCGTTCGAGCCTTACGCGGGTCGAAGGCCAAGGCGAGGAAGGCCCGGTGGCCGAGGACCGAGACGACCAGTGCCAGCAGCAGCGCCACGCCCAGCAACACCAGGTCCTGCTCACGGACGGCGAGGACGTCACCGAAGAGGAACCCGGTCAGGTCGACCGCGAAGGACTGCGAGCGCGACACGATGATGACGCCGAGGGACAGCATCCCCACGAAGAGCAGGCCGATACCGGTGTCCTGGGACAGCCTCGGAGTGCGGCCGAGGGCGGTGACACCGGCGGTCATGACGACCGCGCTCAGCACCGCCCCGACCAGCAGGTTGCCACCGAGCAGCGCGGCGAGCGCGACTCCGGGCAGCAGCCCGTGGGACATGGCGTCACCCAGGAAGGCCATCCCCCTGAGCACTACCCAGGTACCGGCCAGTGCGCAGATCACCGACACCAGCATCCCGCCCCACAAGGCCCGCTGCACAAAGGTCACCTCGAAGGGACCCGTCAACCACTCCATGGGATGGACATTACAATGAAAATCATGTTCAAGAAATCCCTCTCTTTCACCCAAGCCGAGGGCGAAACGTCCCGCGTCCGCTTCACCGAGCTCTCCGCCGGTTACCCGGGCCGACCCGTCCTCCATCAACTGGACGCGGAGATACCAGCGTTGGCCACCACCGCGCTCGTCGGCCCGAACGGAAGCGGGAAGTCGACCCTGCTCGGAGTCCTGGCCGGTGTGATCCAACCCACCTCAGGCGAACTCCACCACCACGGCGACCGGCCACCGGCGTTCGTCCCGCAGCGCGGCGCCGTCGGGGACGCACTGCCGCTGACGGTCAGGCAGACGGTGGAGATGGGGCGCTGGGGCGAACGCGGGCCGTGGCGCAGACTGACCCGACGGGACCGCATGACCGTGGGCATGGCCATGGAGAGGCTCGGTATCAGCGACCTCGCCACCCGCCAACTCGGAGAGCTGTCCGGCGGACAGAGGCAACGCGCCCTGATCGCCCAAGGACTCGCCCAGGAATCGGACCTGCTCCTCCTTGACGAACCGACCACGGGACTCGACCCCGAGGCGAGGCAGCGGATCAGCGCGCTGCTGACCGAGCTGGTCGCTGACGGAGTGACCGTCGTCCACGCCACCCACGACCTCGAAGCCGCACGCTCCGCGGACGCCTGCCTCCTCCTCCATAACGGCCGCCTGGCAGGACAGGGGCGCCCCGAACAACTCCTCACCGCATCAACGCTCGCCCGCATCTGGCAACCGGCGTGAGGCGACCGCCCAGTCCTGTCTCGTGGAGACGGCACTCGTGTACCGCCGCCGCAGGCTTGGCCCGGCTCGGGGGCTCTCGCACGTCGATGGGTCCAGGCTGACGGGAGAGCCGACGCAAACTTCCAGCGCTGTCCCGCAGTCCCGCATGGAGTCGGTCCCGAAGTACGGGGAACCGGTGGTCCCCGGCAGGCACTAACGGGCCGCTTGAAACGTACGCCGGTAAGTCTGGGGTGAAACCCCGATCGCCGCGTGCAGATGCTGGCGCAGGGAGGCGCCCGTGGCGAAGCCCACCGGCCCGCGATCTGGTCGAGCGACAGGTCGCTGGACTCCAACAGGTCCCGGGCCCGGGCGACGCGCTGCCGGATCAGTCAGCGGCCGGGGCTGAGGTCAACCTCATCGTTGAAGCGTCGGACGAAGGTGCGCCGACTCATCCGGGCACGGGCGGCGGGGTCGGCCGACGTCAGCGGTTCATCGAGGCGTTCGAGGGCCCAGGCGCGGGTGGCGGCCGTGCTGGCGGCCCCGCTCTGCGGGACCGGCTGTTCGATGTCCTGCGCCTGACCGCCGTTGCGGAACGGCGGCACCACGCAGCGGCCGGCGACCGTATTGGCGAGTCGGCTGCCGTGATCCTTGCGCACGATATGCAGGCATACATCGACGCCGGAGGCGGCTCCGGCCGAGGTCAGGACGGGGGTCGTCGTCGACGAAGAGCACATCCGGGTCCAGGGCGACGTGCGGGAACATGGGCTTTTGGTCAGCACCAAACCAGCACGGGAGTCAGCACCCCACCTCCAAATCATGCCCGAACGGTGCAACTCGGACAGCGCTCTCGCGGGCTCGATCGGGGCTCTCGTAGGGGCGTCGGCGACGCGGTCATGGTGGTCACACGCACCTCCGTACGCAGAACTATGGTGCCCCACCACATACGCCTCTGACCTGCACGTTCCTACGGTATGGCGACACGAACACGTCCCCGCCAACCGCCAGGAAGTGGTGCCGATGCCCTCCCCCGCAACCGCTCCCCCACCCCCCGCCAGCCTCAAGCGCATCGTCGCCGCCAGCCTCATCGGCACCACCATCGAGTGGTACGACTTCTTCCTCTACGGCTCCGCCGCCGCGCTGGTGTTCAACCGGCTGTTCTTCCCGGACTCCGACCCGCTCGTGGGCACGCTGCTGTCCTTCCTCACGTACGCCGTCGGATTCGCCGCCCGGCCGCTGGGCGCGCTGGTGTTCGGGCACTACGGTGACCGGCTCGGGCGGAAGAAGCTGCTGGTGCTGAGCCTGCTGCTGATGGGCGGGGCGACCTTCGCGATCGGACTGCTGCCGACGCACGCCACCATGGGAACGGCCGCGCCGGTCCTGCTCACCGTGCTCCGCCTGGTACAGGGTTTCGCGCTGGGCGGCGAATGGGGCGGAGCCGTCCTGCTCGTGTCGGAGCACGGCGACGCGCGGCGGCGCGGTTTCTGGGCCTCGTGGCCGCAGACCGGGGCCCCGGCGGGGCAGTTGCTCGCCACCGGCGTGCTGTCGCTGCTGACCGCCGTGCTGTCGGACGCCGCCTTCGGCAGCTGGGGCTGGCGGATCCCGTTCCTGCTCTCCGGTGTGCTGGTGATCGTCGGTTTGTGGATTCGTCTGTCTGTCGATGAATCGCCCGTGTTCAAGCAGGCGTTGGCGCAGGCGGAGGCCCGCAAGGCGGTGCGGAGCGCGGAGGCGGAGAAGCTGCCGCTCGTCGCCGTGCTGCGGTACCACTGGCGTGACGTGCTGGTCGCGATGGGGGCGCGCATGGCGGAGAACATCAGCTACTACGTGATCACCGCGTTCATCCTCGTCTACGCCACCACCTCGGCCGGCGTCTCCAAGCAGACCGCCCTCAACGCGGTGCTGATCGCCTCGGCCGTGCACTTCGCGGTCATCCCGGCGTGGGGAGCGCTCTCGGACCGGATCGGCCGACGGCCGGTGTATCTGGTGGGCGCGGTCGGAGTAGGGCTGTGGATGTTCCCGTTCTTCTCACTGATCGACACCGGCGGTTTCGGCAGCCTGCTCCTCGCCGTCACGGTGGGTCTGGTGCTGCACGGAGCGATGTACGCGCCCCAGGCCGCGTTCTTCTCCGAGATGTTCGCGACGCGGATGCGTTACTCCGGCGCGTCCATCGGCGCCCAGTTCGCCTCGGTCGCGGCGGGGGCGCCCGCGCCCCTGATCGCCACCGCGCTGCTGTCGGAGTACGGCAGCTCCACGCCGATCTCCCTGTACGTCATCGCCGCCGCCGTCCTCACCGTCGTCGCGGTGGCGGCGGCGAAGGAGACCCGCCACCGGGACCTGGCCGATGTCGCCCCTCCCTCCGATGCCTCCGCCGCCCGGACTGCGGCCGAGGCGGAGGACGCCCGGACCGTCTGAGGCGCCCTGAACCGGCCCCCGTACGTCCGTGCGTTCGGGGGTCACTGCCGTTCCGGTTCCGCCAACCGGTGCAGGCGCAGGGCGAGCTGGATCTCCAGGACGCGGGCCGGGCTCTGCCAGTCGTCGCCGAGGAGGCGGCCGACGCGCTCCAGGCGCTGGGCGACGGTGTTCACATGGACGTGCAGGTCGTCCTTGGTGCGGGCGGGGCTCATGCCGCAGGCGAAGTACGCGTCGAGGGTGCGCAGCAGTTCGGTGCCGCGCCGGCGGTCGTACGCGACGACCTGGCCGATGGTGCGGTCGACGAAGCCCGGAATGTCCCGGTCGCCGGCCAGGAGCAGCCCGAGGAAGCCGAAGTCCTCGGCGGCGGCCCCGCCCCCGGAGCGGCCGAGGAGCCTCAGGGCGTCGAGGCAGCGTCGGGCCTCCGCGTAGGCGGTGGCCACGGCGTCGGGGTGGGTGGCGAGGTCCTCGGCGGGCGCGGAGGCGCCGACGGTGACCGGTGCGTGGACCGCCGAGCCCAGCTGGCGGGCGGCGCGGCGGGCAAGACCGGTGGCGGTGTCGCCGGGGTCGAGGGGCAGCAGCAGGACCGTGCCGCCGTCCCGTGCGGCGGCGAGGCCGTGCCGGGTCGCGGCGAGGTGGGAGGCCGCGGCGGCCAGTCGTCTGCGGGCGTCCGCCTCCTGGTCGGCGCCTGCCGCGGCGTCCTCAAGGCGCGCTGCCAGCACCACGTGCGCGGCGTCGAGGTCGGCGTGGAGCCGGGCGGCGCGCTCCCGGAGCAGACGCGGGCCGCGGTCACGGGCGTCCAGCAGGTCGTCCAGTAGTTCGCCGCGCACGCGCTGCTCGGCATCGGCGGCGGATCTGCGGGCCAGGAGCAGCAAGGAGGTGACCATGGCGGCACGCTCCAGGGTTCGCTGGTCGACGGGGTCGAGCCCCGGGTGGCCGCGCAGCACGAGCGCGCCGAGCAGTTCGCCGCCGGCGGCGACGGCGGCGATCCAGTCCTCCTCGTCCCGCACCGCGTGGCCCTCCGCGCGGGACGCCTCCAGGGCCTTGGCCGGCGCCGCGGCGGCCTCGGCGAACTCGACCGTGCCCTCGAGGATCTCGGAGACGGCGGCGGCCACGTCGTCCACTCCGCCGCCGCGCAGCACGAGTTCGGCGAGCCGGTCGTGCACGTCGGAGGCTCGTTCGATGACGCCGCTGCGGTCGCGGATGATCTCGTTGGCCCGCTCCAGGCCGGCGAGGGCGGACCGCGTCTCGGCGAGCAGGTTGGCGGTGTCGATGGCGGCCGCGGCCAGGGCGGCGAAGGAGCCGAGCAGGGCGATCTGTTCCCGCTCGAAGACCCGGGCGCGCCGGTCCGCGGCGAACAGCACGCCGATGACGTGGTGCCCGAGCGTCAGCGGCACGCCGAGGATGGCCACGAGCCCCTCGTCCCGCACGCCCGCGTCGATGGTGAGGGTGTGCTGGAAGCGGTCGTCCTTGAGGTAGTCGTCGGTGACGTAGGGGCGCGCGGTCTGTGCGACCAGCCCGCCGAGGCCTTCGCCCATGCCGAGCCGCAGCTGCTGGAACCGGGCCGCGACCGAGCCCTCGGTGACCCGCATGTAGGTGTCGCCCCGCTCCGGGTCGTTCAGGCTGAGGTAGGCGACGTCCGTGCCCAGCAGCGACCGGGCGCGCTGCACGATCGCCTGGAGTACGGCGTCCAGGTCGCGCAGCCCGGCGAGGTCGTGGGCGGTCTCGAACAGTGCGGACAGCTCGGCCTCGCGCCGGCGTCGTCCCTCCAGCTCCGCGCGCACGCGCAGGGCGAGCGGCTTGGCGTGCCCCAGCGCGGCGATCCACTCCGCGGGGCGGCCCTCCGCGCGCGCGAGCAGCTCGGGCTGCTCGTAGGCGTCGGCGGAGGCGCCCCGGGCCAGGAGTTCGAGGAACGGCGTCTCGGCCCGCTCCCCAGGTGCCTCGGCACGGGCCGGCGGCACTGCGGCGGTGCCGGCGGGGCTCTGGGCCGGCTGCACGTGATCGCTGGACATGCCCACAGGATTCACCATGACCAGGCCGTCCCGTCAGCCCTGTGGACAACTTCCGGGCGACGGGTTTTGGCCCTCAGTGGGCGGTCCAGCCGCCGTCGAGCACGAGCGAGGTACCCGTCACGAAGGACGTCTGCGGACCGCACAGATACGCCACGGCCTCGGCGACCTCCTCCGGCTCGATCAGCCGCTTGACGGCACTGTCCTGCAGCAGCACCTCGGACAGCACGCGCTCCTCGGGTATTCCGTGCGCCCGCGCCTGGTCGGCGAGCTGCTGCTCGACCAGTGGGGTGCGCACATAGGCGGGGTTCACACAGTTCGAGGTGACACCGTGGGGGGCGCCTTCGAGAGCGGTGGTCTTGGACAGCCCCTCCAGCCCGTGTTTGGCGGCCACATAGGCCGACTTGTAGGCCGAGGCGCGCAATCCGTGGACGGACGACACGTTCACGATGCGGCCCCACCCCTGCCCGTACATGTGGGGCAGGGCACCGCGGATGAGCCGGAACGGTGCCTCCAGCATCACGGTGAGCACCGTGTGGAAGACGTCGGGCGGGAAGTCCTCGATGGGGCGCACGAGTTGGAGCCCGGCGTTGTTGACGAGGACATCGGTGCCCGCGGCGGCGAGTTCGGCGGCGTCCAGGTCGGTGAGGTCGAGGACGTGCGGTTCGACGGTGCCCGCGAGGTCGCGGCCCTGCTCGGCGAGCTCCCCCAGGCCCGCGGCGTCCCGGTCGACGGCTCTCACCTTGGCCCCGGCGGCCGCGAGCCGCAGCGCGCAGGCACGGCCGATGCCGCCGGCGGCGCCGGTGACGAGCGCGGTGCGTCCGCCCATGTCGGGCGGGGAGGCGTGGGGAACCGGAAGGGCACGGGGCACGGTCATGCCTCGACCCTAGGCAGCGCCCGCGCCCCACCCCATGTGGTCACGCCCCATACTTCACCCCGTGACCGTGGGGTCGAACCATGTGGGGCCGTCCGACAGGGCCTGCTTGATCCGGAGCAGGCCGAACTCGTTCAGCTCGGGCAGGGCGTCGATGTCGAACCAGGCCACGTCGAGGGACTCGTCGTCGTTGACCCGGGCGTCGCCGCCGACGGCACGGCATCGGAAGGTGATGTCCATGTACTGGCACGTGTCGCCGTTCTCGTACGTGACGGGTGCCAAAGCCTGGACGAGGACGACCCGTTCGGCGACACAGCGCACGGCCGTCTCCTCGTAGACCTCCCGCACGGCGCAGGCAGCGGGCTGTTCCCCCGGGTCCGGGATGCCGCCGAGCACGGACCATGTGCGGGTGTCGGCCCGGCGGTTGAGCAGCACCCTGCCCTCGTCGTCGAAGACGAGGGCGGTGACGCCGGGCAGCCAGAGCAACTGGTGACCAGCCGAGGCGCGGATGGCGCGGATGAAGTCGGGAGTAGCCATGCCCTTGACCCTAAGGGGTCCTTGCACTATGCCCGCCCGGGTCGCGCGGCCTGGCACCGCGCGACCTGATCGGACGCTCGTAGTGCAAGGACCCCTAAGTGGCCGGTCACGCCACCCCGGCCGGTTTCAGGCTGCGTGCTGCCGGCGTACGGCTACACGTCACCGGAGCGTCGCCGGCGCGGACCAGCGCCGACCGCCCAGCCGAGTCCGCCGGCCGCGACCAGCACGAGGGCGATCTCCGGCAGCACGCCGAGCCGCGTGGCGGGCGTCAGCGAGGACCGCAGCGGCACCTTCTGCACCAGCGAGTCGGGCACGAACATGCCGGTCTTCTGCGTGATCCTCCCGTCCGGCATGATGAAGGCGCTGACGCCGCTGGTCACCGGCACCGCCACGGTCCGGCTGTGCTCGACCGCGCGGACGCGGGACATGGCGAGCTGCTGGTAGGTCATCTCGCTGCGGTCGAAGGTGGCGTTGTTGCTCGGCACGGAGATCATCTGGGCGCCGTCGGTGACCTCGGAGCGCACGGTCCAGTCGAAGGCGGCCTCGTAGCAGGTGACGAGGCCGACCTTGGCGCCGTCCATGGTGAACACGCCCGGCTTGGTGCCCCGGCTGAAGTCCTGGCGGACCATCGCCGTCCAGTTCTCGTTGATCGCCCCGATGAGCGAGCGCAGCGGGAGGTACTCGCCGAACGGCTGGATCTGGCGCTTGTCGTAGGTGTCGACGGGGCCCTTCGCCGGATCCCACAGGATCTGCTCGTTGTAGAGCTTGCCGTCCCGTTCGACGACGCCGCCGACCGAGATGGGCACGCCGATGGCCTTGGCCGCCGTGTCGATCACGGCGCGGGCGTCGGGGTTGGCGAAGGGGTCGATGTCGGAGGAGTTCTCCGGCCACAGCACGAAGTCGGGCCTCGCGACCTTGCCGGCCTTGACCTCCGCGGCCAGGCGTTCGGTCTCGCGCGCGTGGTAGTCCAGGACAGCCCGCCGCTGGGAGTTGAAGTCGAGGCCCGCCCGCGGCACATTGCCCTGGACCACGCCGACGGTGACGCTGCCGTCCTCGGCCGTGTCGCTGACCAGCGGCCGGGCGGCGACGGCTGCCACGACCGGGACGGCCAGGCTCAGCAGACCCACTGCCGCCGCGGTCCTGCGCACCGTGCCGGTGCGCCGCCACACCACGGCCAGGCGGACGGCTTCGTACAGCCCGAAGCCGCACAGCACGACCGCGAAGCCGAGCACCGGGGTGCCGCCCACCGCGGCGAGCGGCAGGAACACACCGTCCGCCTGCCCGAACGCGATCTTCCCCCAGGGGAAGCCCTCGAACGGCACGCGCGCGCGTGCCGCCTCGCCGGCGATCCACACAGCGGCCGCCCACACCGGCCACCCGGGCAGCTTCGAAACGGCGGCGACACCCGCGCCGACCAGCGCGACGAAGATCGCTTCGATCGCGACCAGGGCGAGCCAGGGACCGGGACCGACCTCCACCCCGGTCCATACCAGCAGCGGCAGCAGGAAGCCGAGCCCGAAGAGGTAGCCGAGGCCCAGCCCCGCCTTCCATCCGCGGCCGCGCAGCACCCAGCCGAAGATCGCGAAGGCCGGCAGGGCCAGCCACCACAGGGTGCGGGGCGGGAAGCTGACGTAGAGGAGCAGGCCGGAGAGCGCGGCTGCGGCGGCCGGGAGGAGGCGCACGAGCCGCCGGGCCCCGGTCCGCGCCTCGGGCGCGATCCGCGGCTCCAGCTGGTCCGACTCGCCGACGGAGGTTGCGGTGACGGTCACTCCCGGAGTGTACGGCGCGTGACCTTGAGGCCGACAGCACCGGCCCACGGGACGGCCGCGGCATCGCCCTGCTGAGCCCGTCGGCGCGGTCCGAGGGGGCCGCCCTGCCGACACGCCCTCCGGAGGCCGACGGCACAGTCCGGAGGTCGGCCCACGATCACATACCAGCCCGCCGTAGGGAGGCCGACGGTGACCACGGTCGGCAGCACCCACCACACGACGGCCCGGCAGCACACCGCCCGGCCGAACCGACGGCACCTCCCGCCCCACCGCTGCGCAGCCCGCGCCGTCGCCCTTGTTCATTTCGTCACGGCACATCCCCAAACCGCCCACCAGCCGTTACGGTGTGCCGAAGCCTCAGTCGTACGGCCCGCAGTGGCCTGTGCGATCGAGGTCTTCACAGGTCGGGGGCTATGGGACGCCGGGGGGCGTGGCGGGGTGGGTTCCAGTGGGATGACGTCCGTGTCCGGTCCGGACACGGACGGTGAGAGACGGATCGCGGCGGACGCGGCGGGCGTGGTGGTGCTGGGCGCCTGCGCCGGCTGGTCCCTGGTCACGGCGGCCGCGCACGACGGCCGGCCCGAGGGCGTGCTCCTGGCGGTGCTGGCCGTGGCGGCCGGGTACGCAGCCGGGCGGATCAGCGGGGCGCTGCTGCCGGTCGGCGCGCCCTGTGCCGGGGCTCTGGCGGGAATCGCGCTGACCCTGGCCGTGCCGCACCTCGCTCCGGGCCCGCAGATCGGCGCGCCCCTGGGGCATGCCGGGGGCACCGCCGCCGTCCTGTCCCTGTCGACCGGGGCCGCGTGCTGCGCGGCCTGGGCATCTTCCCGTCAGGCCGTGCGGTTCGCCCTGCGGCTGCTGGCGGCAGGGACCGCGGTGCTGGCGGCCGCGCTCGGTTCGACCACCGGCTGCGTGACCTGTGTCGCGGTGCTGCTGTGCTCGCTGGCCGTCGGCCGTACCTCCCGCCGCGGCGCCGGCCTGGCCGTGCTGGCCTCGGTCGCCGTCCTGGTGACCGGTCTGACGTGGGCGGTCGCCGCACGGGCCGTACCGACCTGGTCGAGCACAATCCTCGAGGAGCGGCTCACGCCGCACCGTGTGGAGCTGTGGCAGGACGCGTGGCAGCTGCTGGGCGATGATCCCGCCCTGGGTGCCGGTCCCGGCCGCTTCGGGGAGCTGAGCGTGACGTCCGCCCAGTCCCTGCTGTCCGACGGCAGGCCCCACTCGGCGCCTCTGCAGCAGGCGGCCGAGCAGGGCATCGTGGGCGTGGCCCTGCTGGCGGCGGCGTTCGGCTGGGTCCTCTTCGCGCTGTGGCGCGGTCCGCGTCCGACACCGGTGGCGCTCACCGCGGGCGCGGCCCTGACGGCACTGGCCACGATCGCCGCGCTCGGGAACGCGCTGAGCTTCACCGCTGTGTCCGCGGGGGCGGGCCTGCTGGCGGGCACGGCCTCGGCACGCCCGCTCCCCGACGAACCGGCGCACCAGGCTCAGGACCCGCACGCGCGGGGCGCGGGGCGCACGCCTGCCAGGTAGCTCTCCGGCCCCGCCGCTCTCCAGCCCGCAACCTCGCCTGCCCGGTAGCCGGCTCAGTGCGCGGCAGCACCAGGCTTGGTGGGCCGCAGCCGCGCCTCGATCACCCGTACGGCCGCCTCGGCGTCGTCCACGGTGATCGTGAACGTGTGACCGTCCCACAGCTCCAGGACGACGCCCTCACCCTGGCGTACGACCACCGCCGTGCCCTTCTCGGGCCGCCACCGGTACCCCCAGCCGCCCCAGTGGCGCGGCGTGACGTGCGAGGTGTACTTGGCGCCCGCCACATGGGAGAGCGGGATACGGCGGCGCGGCAGGCCCATGTGGCCGCAGCGCACCTCGAGGTGCTCCTCGTCGACCCGCAGGGCGACGTGCACGAAGGCGAGCGTCCCGAAGAGGACCAGCAGCCCCGCGGCGATGCACCCGACGACGGCCATGACGAGCGGGGCGATCCCGGACTTCCACGCGGAGTCCACGGCCAGCGCGATGCCCAGCGCCATGCAGGCGGCACCGGCGAGCGCCAGCAGCCACTGGACCCGGTTGGTCGCACGACCGGTCCAGACGTCGGGGTGCTGAAGGGGGGCGTTCTCGCCGGAGCGGTGGTCCCTCATGTCTACGAGGTTACTCAGGTTTCGTTGCGCTGGTACCTCGTGGCGGAGCGTGACTGGGCCGGCCGGGCGTCAGGGGCTGATCCACCGCACGGGCGACGGCCGGTGCCCGGTGGGGGGCGGTCAGCGGGCGGGCGTGACCGCCTGCAGCAGGCGCCCTTCGTCGTACGCCAGGGCGGGCGCGGGCAGCGTGCCCTCGCGTCCGCTCAGCAGCACGGTGAGGGTGCCGTGGGGCGTGGCCCCCGGCGCGGGCTGCTCGCCGAGCCGGCGCAGGGCCTGGGCGGCCACGGCGCCCGCGGAGCCGTGCAGCACCAGGGGCGGGCGGCCGGGGCGCTGGACGGCGGTCCGGATGCGCTCGGCGACCAGTTCGTAGTGGGTGCAGCCCAGGACGACGGTGGTGACGCCGTCGGGGGTGAGGGCGGCGGCCGCGGCCACGGCGGCGTCGATCGCGGCCTCGTCCGCGTGTTCCACGGCCTCGGCGAGACCACGGCAGGGCACCTCGGTGACGGGCACCCCGTCGGCGAAGTCCCTGATCAGGTTCCGCTGGTACGGGCTGCCGGTGGTGGCCGGGGTGGCCCAGATGGCGAGGTGGCCGCCGCCGGCCGCGGCCGGCTTGATCGCCGGGACGGTGCCGATGACCGGAAGCTCCGGTTCGAGGCGGGCGCGCAGGGCGGTGAGGGCGTGCACGGTCGCGGTGTTGCAGCCGACGATCAGGGCGTCCGGGCGGCGCGCGGCGGCAGCCTCGGCCACGGCCAGGGCACGCCGGGTCAGGTCTTCCGGGGTCCGCGGGCCCCACGGCATGCCCTCGGGGTCCAGGGACAGCACGAGATCGGCGTCGGGGCGCAGCCGCCGCACCGCGGCGGTGGCCGCCAGCAGACCGATTCCGGAGTCCATGAGCGCGATCTTCACCCGATCACGATAGACGATGAGCCGCCTCGGGCCGTTCCTGTGGGGCAGACTGCGCGCGTGAGCGCCATTGTGTGGACTGCCGCCGGATCACTGCTCGCCTGGCTGTGGCTGCTGCTCTGCCAGGGCTTCTTCTGGCGCACCGATGTGCGGCTGCCACCGCGGCGGGAGCCGGACGCCTGGCCGTCCGTGTGCGTCGTGGTCCCGGCCCGCGACGAGGCGGCCGTGCTGCCCGACGCGCTGCCGTCGCTGCTTCTGCAGGACTATCCGGGACGGGCGGAGATCTTCCTCGTCGACGACGGCAGCACGGACGGCACCGGTGAGCTGGCGCGTGAACTGGCGCAACGGCACGGCGGGCGGCCACTGACCGTCTGCTCCCCGGGCGAGCCGCCCGCGGGCTGGACCGGCAAGCTGTGGGCGGTGCGCCACGGCATCGGGCTGGCACGCGCGCGTGACCCCGAGTACCTGCTGCTCACCGATGCCGACATCGCGCACGCGCCGGACAGTCTGCGCGAGCTCGTGGCGGCGGCCCGTTCCGGCGGGTTCGACGTGGTGTCGCAGATGGCCCGGCTGCGGGTGGAGAGCACGTGGGAACGGCTCGTCGTACCGGCCTTCGTCTACTTCTTCGCACAGCTCTACCCCTTCCGCCGGATCGGCGGGGAGGGAACCCGGACGGCTGCGGCGGCCGGTGGCTGCGTCCTGCTGCGGGCGGACACCGCCGAGCGGGCGCGGATCCCGGACGCCATCCGGCACGCCGTGATCGACGACGTGGCCCTCGCACGTGCCGTCAAGGGGGCGGGCGGCCGCGTCTGGCTGGGGCTCGCCGACCGGGTGGACAGCGTGCGCCCGTACCCGCGGCTGCACGACCTGTGGCGGATGGTGTCACGCAGCGCGTACGCCCAACTGCGGCACCACCCCTTGCTGCTCGCGGGGACGGTCGCCGGACTGGCGCTGGTGTATCTGGTGCCGCCCGTGGCCGTCGTGGCGGGCCTCGCCGCGGGCAGTGCGGTGGCAGCGGTCACCGGCGGTCTCGCGTGGCTCGTCATGGCGGGGACTTACGTGCCGATGCTCCGCTACCACCGGCAGCCGCTGGGGCTTGCTCCCCTGCTGCCGTTCACCGCGTTCCTCTATCTCCTCATGACGGTCGATTCGGCGGTGCAGCACTACCGGGGACGTGGTGCGGCCTGGAAGGGCCGCACCTACGCGCGCCCGGACGCCGTACCCGACGAGGGCTGACTGCAGGGGCGGGGGTCACTTCCTGCCGGGGGTCCAGTTCATGCCCCACCCGTAGGCGTGGTCGACGGTCCGCTGCGGGCTCACTCCGCGCTCGGGCACCAGGTAGCGCGCCTCCCGCTGGACGACCAGGTCTCCGCCCGTGTTGGTGATCAACGCCAGCGCGCACACGAGCGAGGGGACCGTGCACTCGTCGAGGGAGAACTCGATCGGCGCCCCGTGCTGCGGCCGGAGCGTGACCGTCGCGTTCAGGTCGGCGAAGGAGCGGGCGCCCTCGTAGACGGTGACGAAGACGAGGACGCGCCGGAAGAGATGCCTGTGGTCGAGATTGACGGTGAGGTTCTCACCGGCCGCCACCGCGCCGGTGCGGTCGTCGCCGTCGAGGTGGATGTACGGGGGCCGGTGCAGCGCTCCGAAGCTGTTGCCGAGGGCCTGTACGACGCCCTTGCTGCCGTCGGTGAGTTCGTACAGCGCGCACAGGTCGAGGTCGAGGTCGGCGTGCGCCGCGCTCGGGCGACCGAACTTACTGCTCCACCCCGAGAACTGCTTGCGCACCTCCCAGTTGAGGTTCACATGCAGCGCGCCGGAGGTGCCGCCCTGCTTGGTGAGCGAGACGGACGGGGACGCCTTGGTGAGCGTGACCTTGGTGAGGCGGACGGGCGCGGGTGGCGCGGCAGGCGGGGGCGTGGCCGCCGGCTGTGTCGTCACCGAGGGCGCCGGAGCGGCGGCGGGCGGGGTCGGCTGCTGCGGCTCGTCCACCGTGATGCCGTAGTCGGTGGCCAGGCCTTCGAGTCCGCTGCTGTAGCCCTGCCCCACGGCGCGGAACTTCCAGGCGCCCTGCCGGCGGTAGAACTCCCCGAGCACGAAAGCGGTTTCCGTGGTGGCGCCCGGGTTGTCGAAGCGGGCCACGGGGGTTCCCTGGGCGGCTTCCCGGACCTCGATGTACAGGTCCGGGAGCTGTCCGAACGCGCCGCCGTCGGAGGAAGCCACGAGGACGACCGTCTCGATGACGGGTTCCACACGCGTGAGGTCGACGAGGAGCGTCTCGGTCACCCGCCCGCCGGTGGTGCGCTTGCCCTCGTGCCGGACCGCGCCGGAGGAGTGGGCGGGCTGGTTGTAGAAGACGAAGTCCGCGTCGGAACGGACCTTTCCGCTTACCAGCAGCAAAGCGGAGGCGTCGGTGTCGGGCGCACCCGCTGCGGAACGCCGGCCCAATTCCACCCGCAGCACCGCGGTGGGCACCGGAGTATTTGAACCTTTCAGCATTTGCATGCCCACCCCCATATACCTGTCACCGCACCGGGCACATCCCGGCCGCCCGTGGAGTTCCCTCCGTACAACCTATGCCTCCGCGCGGCGAACTCCCCTGCAGAACCAGCGGAAGGCCGACGGCCGACCGCCGGTAACCCTCCCAGAACCCGGCCTTTACACGATCAGGACCCTGCCCGGCGCCCCTTTTCAGCCAACTTCGCTCGCATTGGGGATCCCGGGTCACTGCGGACACGGAAAACAACCCTCTTATCGGTCTCCCCAACCAGCACATTGTGGGCTTAACTTAGGTGTCATGACCTCCCCCCGCTCCACCTATGGCGGCGGCTACTACTCCGCCTCCTTCCCGGACACCCCGATCTACGACAAGCTCGTCGCCGAGCGGGGCACCCCGCAGATCGCCCCGATCCGGGTCCCCGCTCAGTACGACATGCCGGGCGGCAACCTGCCCGCCCTCCCCTCGGCGCTGCCCGCGCTACCGGCAGCTCCGTCCCAGCCCGCTTACGGCTATCCACAGGCGCAGCAGCCGGCTCCGCTCCAGCAGGCGCCCGCGGCGTACATCCCGCAGCAGGCCACCGCACCGCGCGGCTACCCCGGCCCCCAGCCTCAGCAGCCTCGGCCGGCGGCACCCGCGGGCTACGAGGCGATGCGCCCCGCGGCTCCCAGGCCCGCCCCGGCTCCCTATCAGGACCCGTACAACAACCAGCAGTACCGCGGGTACTGAGCCGGCCTCCGGGGCTGTCGGTGCCGACTGGCACGATGGCCCCATGGGGAACGCTCACCTGCACTCGATCCACATTCACCCGGTCAAGGCGGTCCGGGGCCTCGCGCCCCGGGAGGCCGTCGTAGAGCCCTGGGGGCTGGCCGGGGACCGGCGCTGGGTACTGATCGACGACGAGGGAAGAGTCCTCACGCAGCGTCAGCAGCCGCGCCTCGCCCTCGCCTCCGCCGCGCTCCTGCCCGGTGGTGGCGTCCGGCTGGCCGCGCCCGGTATGGAGCCGCTGACGGTGCCCGTTCCCCGGCCGCGCGGCACGGTGCCGGTGGACATCTTCCACGACAAGGTCGAGGCGGTCCCGGCCGAAGACCCTGCCGCACACGCGTGGTGGACCTCCGCTCTCGGCATCGGTGCGCGCCTCGCGTACATGGACGATCCGGCCACGCGCCGACCGGTCGCCCCGGAGTACGCGCGGCCCGGTGAGACCGTCTCCTTCGCCGACGGCTTCCCGCTGCTGCTCACCACCACGGCCTCGCTCGACGCCCTCAACTCCCTGATCGCCCAAGGCGACCACGCGGACGAGGGCCCGCTGCCCATGAACCGCTTCCGGCCCAACGTGGTCGTGGCGGGCACGGCGGCCTGGGCCGAGGACGACTGGTCGCGGGTCGCCATCGGTGACGTCACCTTCCGCGTCGCCAAGACCTGCGGCCGGTGCGTGGTGACCACCACGGACCAGGGCACGGGCGAGCGCGGCCGCGAGCCCCTGTACAGCCTGGGGCTGCATCGGCGGCTCAGCGGCAAGCTGGTCTTCGGGCAGAACCTGGTGCCGCTGTCCCCGGGCACGATCCGCGTCGGGGACCCCGTGGAGATCCTCGAGTAGAGACTGCGGGAGCTCTCCTGCCGGGGCGGGAACCGCGTCACGGGACCGGGCGTTGGCCTTGTGTGAGAAGTTCATGAGAGGCCCCGGGAGAGGTGATGTGGCTCTCTCTTCGGCGGACCCGGGCCCGGACGGCGCCGCTGGGGGTTATCACGGAGCGGGGAGGGGATGCAGGCGGTGCGAGCGATCAGCGGACTCTGGCGCTGGCGGCGCAATCCACTCTGCCGCGCGACCGATCTGGCCGAAGCCTGGGTGGCGCTGGCGGCCCTGGTCCTGATCCTCCTGGCCGCACCGGTGGCGGGAACCCTCGTCGGCGGCACCGCCCAGGACGCCCTGCAGCGCTCCGTCCGGGCGCAGCACGAGGCCCGGCATCTCGTGACAGCCACGGTGGTCCGCAAGCTCGACCGCTCCCCGCTGGACGCCGATCCGGAGACCTCCTCGGGCGAGGATCTGCGCACCCGTGTCCTCGCCGACTGGACCGCATCCGACGGCACGGCGCGCCAGGGCCCGGTCCTGGCGGACCTCAAGGACCCTCATCGGGGCGACGAGTTCCGGATATGGACCGACCGGCACGGCCGGATGGTGGCCCGCCCCCTCGACTCCGCGACGGCGTCGACGCACGCGGTCCTCGCCGGCTTCGGCGCGGCCCTGGCGACGGGCGGTCTCATAGAGGGCGGCAGGCGGCTGATCGTCTGGCGCATGGTCCGCCGCCGGTACGCCCGTTGGGACCAGGCTTGGGACAAGGCGGGCCCGGACTGGGGCAGGACGGGCACCGGCAGCTGACGGCCTTCCGGCTCTGGTCAACCCACCACCCGCGCGCACGCTACGGTGGTCCGGCCGAACCCGTTCGGCACAACCCGCGCGCGAGCGAGCAGGAGGGGCGCGCCGGTGTCGATGCCGCGTGCGCGCCCAGGCCCCCGGGGCCGGGTCCGGTCGCGGTGGCGACACCGGCCGGAGCGTCCCGAGGGCGAACGAGCCATCAGTACGACCGAGGTGGGGGCACAGCTACACCATGGCACAGGGCACGGTCCAGGTGACGCACACCGGCACGTCGCGGTGGCGGCGCCGCACGGGTGAGTACGCATCGCTCGCCGCCGCCCTGGAGGCCGCGGCCGACGGCGACGTCCTCACCGTCGCCCCGGGCACCTACCGGGAGAACCTCGTCCTGCAGCGCGCGGTGACCCTGCGCGGCCCGGAGAACGCCCCCGGCTCGGTGCGGATCGCGCCCGTGGACGGGGTGCCGCTGACCGTGCGCGCCTCGGCGGTGGTCCAGGACCTGCACGTGGAGGGCCAGGACGCGGCCGCCCCGGCCGTGCTGGTGGAGGAGGGCACCCCGGAGCTGCGGGACGTGCGGGTCGTCACGCGGTCGGCGGCCGGGATCGAGGTGCGGGGCAGCGCCCGGCCGACGGTGCGGCGCTGCGCCGTCGACAATCCGGCGGGCATCGGCATCGCCGTACTCGACGGCGCGGGCGGGGTGTTCGAGGAGTGCGAGGTCGTCGCGGCCGGCCAGGCCGGTGTGGTGGTGCGCGGCGGCGCCCACCCCCGCCTGGAGCGCTGCCGCGTGCACCACACCTCCGGCTCGGGGCTGTCGGCGACCGGGGAGAACTCCGCGCTGGAGGCGGTGGGCTGCGAGATCTACGAGGTCCGGGGCAGCGGGGTGCAGATCACCGGCCGGGCCACCGCGCACCTCACCGACTGCGATGTGCACCGCACGACGGCCGACGGAGTCACGCTCGACACGGACGCGGTGCTGACGCTCGCCGACTGCCGGATCCACGACATCCCGGAGAACGCGGTCGACCTGCGCTCCCGGTCCGTTCTCACGCTGACTCGCACCACGGTGCGGCAGTTCGGGCGCAACGGCCTGTCGGTGTGGGACCCGGGCACGCGCGTGGACGCCAACCAGTGCGAGATCTTCGACAGCACGGGCGACTACCCCGCGGTGTGGGTCAGCGACGGCGCCACCGCCGTCCTGGACTCCTGCCGGGTGCACGACGTGCCGGACGCCCTGTTCGTGCTCGACCGGGGCTCGCGTGCGGACGTCGTGGACAGCGACCTGTCGCAGGTGCGCAACACAGCCGTGTCGGTGAGCGACGGCGCGACCGCGCAGCTCGACGACTGCCGGATCCGGGACGCGGCGACAGGCGCCTGGTTCCGCGACCACGGCAGCGGCGGCACACTGAACAACTGCACGCTGACCGGCACCCAGACGGGCGTGATCGTCACCAAGGGCGCCGACCCGACGGTCGAGCGCTGCACGGTCGACTCCCCGGCGGAGGCGGGCGTCTACGTCTCGGCGGGTGGCCGGGGGACCTTCCTGAACTGCCGGGTGACGGGCAGCGGCGGCTACGGCTTCCATGTGATCGACGGCAGCCGTACGACGCTCAGGAAGTGCCGCACGGAGCGGTGCGCGCGGGGCGGTTTCGAGTTCGCGGACGGCGGCGCGGACGCGGCGTCCGGAGCGGGTCCGGTCATCGAGGACTGCACCAGCGACGAGAGCGCCGGACTGCGGGCGCCGGCGGCGCGGGAGCCGGCCGTGCAGACGGTGAGCCACGCCCCCGGCCTGCTGGGCGCGGTTCCGGGTCAGCGCACCGAACCGGAGCCCCCGGCCGCCGCCCCGGTCGTGGAGCCCGGCCCGCCGGTCCGCAGCTCCAAGGACGTCCTCGGTGAACTGGACGCGCTGGTGGGCCTGGAGAGCGTCAAGCGCGAGGTGCGCGCCCTCACGGACATGATCGAGGTGGGCCGGCGCCGGCAGCAGGCGGGTCTGAAGGCGGCGTCGGTCAAGCGGCACCTGGTCTTCACCGGCTCCCCCGGCACCGGCAAGACGACGGTCGCCCGGTTGTACGGCGAGATTCTCGCCTCCCTCGGTGTGCTGGAGAAGGGCCATCTGGTCGAGGTGTCCCGGGTCGACCTGGTCGGCGAGCACATCGGCTCGACGGCGATCCGCACGCAGGAGGCCTTCGAGAAGGCGCGCGGCGGCGTGCTGTTCATCGACGAGGCGTACGCGCTGTCCCCGGAGGACGCGGGCCGCGACTTCGGCAAGGAGGCCATCGACACGCTGGTGAAGCTGATGGAGGACCACCGGGAGGCGGTCGTGGTGATCGTCGCGGGCTACACGGCCGAGATGGAGCGCTTCCTGTCGGTCAACCCGGGAGTCGCGTCCCGCTTCTCGCGGACCATCACATTCAGCGACTACGGCCCCGAGGACCTGCTGCGGATCGTGGAACAGCAGGCCGAGGAGCACGAGTACCGGCTGGCGCCGGGCGCCGCGGAGGCCCTGCGGATGTACTTCGCGGAGCTCCCCAAGGGCCCGGCGTTCGGCAACGGCCGTACCGCACGGCAGACGTTCGAGGCGATGGTGGAGCGGCACGCGAGCCGGGTCGCCCAGCTCACCGAGCCGACCACGGACGACCTGACCCTGCTCTACGCCGAGGATCTGCCCGAACTGCTGTGAGGGTCCGCCTAGGCGGCGGGCGGCTCGGGCGTGTCACGGGGCGAAGGCACTTGGGGCCGCAGCCGGCCCAGCAGCTTGCGGCGTTCCACGGCGAAGACCGGGTCGGCCTGGTAGTCGGAGTGGCCGAGGATCGGCGCGGGCAGCGGAAGCAGGGCGGTGCGGCCGTAGGTCAGGGGGTCCTTCAGGGGGGCGTGGTCGACGTGCGGGCCGCCGTCGCCGGGCAGGCTCATGGGGCCGCCGATGGGGTCGGTGAGCCGGTACAGGTTGCGCCAGCAGTCGACCTCCCGGTGCAGGGAGCTGAGCGCCGCGGGCCCGAAGTGCGCCGGGAACCAGCGGCCGTAGAGGCGCTCCAGCGGGGAGCCGTAGGTGAGCAGCGCGACGCGTTTGCGGGCGGACGGGGCGAGTTGCCAGGCCGCCGCGGCGGCGAGCACGCTGCCCTGCGAGTGCCCGGAGATGACCAGCCGGCCGCCGGTGGCGCGGGTCCAGGTGGCCATGCGCCAGGTCAGGTCCGGCACCGCGCGCTCGGCGTAGCAGGGTGGGGCGAAGGGGTGGGCGGCGCGGGGCCAGAAGGTGCCGACGTCCCACAGGATGCCGATGGTGCGGCGTGCCGCCGCGTCCTTGTAGGCGCGCCGGCCCCAGGTGACGAACAGTATGAAGCCGAGGCCGATCAGCCAGGAGCCGAGGGCCTGGGCGGTCTCCGCGGCGCCGTGGACGATCGGGTACGTGCCCCGCGCGGCCTCGCCCGGGGTCTCGTCGGTGGTCAGGGCGCCCACCAGGGCAGCGGCGCCGAGGAGCAGGGTGACACCCGAGGTGACGGCGACGATGCGGGGTCCTCGGTCGGTGAGCGAGGCCATGGCACGGGTGTAGGCGATGCGGCGCGTGCGGGCGCGGTCCTGGGCCTCGTCCGGGTAGGCCCGGGCCACGGTGTCGCGCTCGGCGCGGGCGAGTTGCCAGGCGCGCCGGGCCAGCCAGCCGAAGAGTCCCAGCAGCACGACCAGCAAGGGCGGGATCACTGACGCCTGCCAGGTCAGCAGGACCGGGGGGCCCGCGATCGACGTCCCCGTCCCGTCCAGCCAGTCGGACACGCGCTGGGAAACGCCGCCGGACATCACCCCGCCCAGGGCGCAGGCGAGCATCGCCACGGCCGGTCCGCCCAGGCCGCGCAGCACGGCGCGGCGGTCGGGGTCGGTGCGGTGCAGGACGTGGGCGACGACGGCGAGGACGATCACGAGCAGGCCCTGGACGAGGGCGATCGCGCCGAAGGCCGTGTCGCCGGGCAGCCGGCCTTCCGATGTCCACCCCGGGCGCTCCCACCCGGCGTACAGCAGGGTGAGGGCGAGCAGGACGAGCGCGGCGAGCGGCAGGCGTCGTACGTACCGTTCGTCGAGTTCCTGGTCGAGGCGGTTCTCGCTGCGGCCCCGGCGGCACACCACCCAGACCACGGCGACCGCGCAGGCGACGAGGGCGGCCTCCAGGAGCAGGCCGAGAAGGTTAAGTGCGGTCGGGCCGCCGGGCTCGCGGTCGTGGCGGGCGGCGGCACTGCCGACGGCGGCGGCGACCGTGATCAGGCCGGCGGCGGTGTGCGCGGCGCGCAGTCGGGCCACCAGTCGGCGTCCGTACCAGAAGCCGGGCCGGCCCAGGGCGGTCGGGCAGGGGTCCCCCTCGGGCTCGGGGTCGCGGGCGAGCGGCTGCTGCGACTCGTAGTCGCTCCAGGTGCGCCGGGACAGGAACCACAGCAGGACCGTCAGGGCGGTGGGGACGGCGGCGGCCAGGGCGAGTCTGCGGCCGGGGGCGCTCCACCAGCCGCCGTGCGAGACGGTGGGTGAGAGGAAGCCCAGCCACGAGTGGCGGTCGGCGCACGCGGTGGTGCCCGCGCACTGCCAGGCCGCCAGGTCGAGGGCGACCTCGCAGGCCGCCGCGACGAGCAGCACCGTCAGGGTCAGGGCCGTGAGCCGCACCAGGAGTCCGTACAGGCGCACGGTGCGGCGGCGGCCGCGGGCGGTGGGGCGCATCCAGTGGGCGAGGTTGACGACCATGAACGGCAGCAGTAACAGCCACAGGGCGCGGGTGCCGTTGCCGGAGGTGAGGTTGCACCAGACGTAGGCCTCGGGCACCGGCTCGTCGTGGCGGCGGTCGGGGCGGTGCTCGGCGTCGACGTCGTCGGCCCGCCGGAAGACGGCCGCGATGTCGTCGCCGGTGATCCGCACCGTCCGCGGATCGTCGAGCATCTCCTGGGGCGTGGTGCCGCCCACGCCGTGAACCAGGAGTTCCAGGGCGGTTCCGGGCTCGCCCGCCCGCGCGGCGGGATCGTCGGGCCCACCGGTCGACGCATGTTCCTGCGCACGCTCCACTGATCCGCACTTCCCCCGTGACACGCCGTCGGCTCTGTCCGTGCGGGCACAAGGATCTCCACTTCCGCGGCGCCACACACCTCCTGTCACGGAATCTTCCCGATCCGTGATGAAGCGGCGCCGCCGGTGAACCCGCGGTGTCGTGTGCGCGACGATCGGTCGGTGGCGCTGTCGGCGGCGCGACATGCGAGGATGGGGCGTCCGCGCACCGGAGCCGGGGAGTATGTCCTAGTCGGGGAGGGTGCGCAGGGCGTGTCGGACGGCATTGAGGCGAAAGGACCGGAGCGTACGTGAGCGAGAATCAGAACCTCCTCGCGGAGCAGCGGCGATCCCTGATCCTCGACGAGGTCCGCCGCCGGGGTGGTGTCCGGGTCAACGAGCTGACCCGCAAGCTCGGCGTGTCGGACATGACGGTCCGCCGCGACCTCGACGCGCTCGCCCGCCAGGGTGTGCTGGAGAAGGTACACGGCGGCGCGGTCCCGGTGGTCGAGGCGAGCACCCACGAGCCGGGCTTCGAGGCCAAGTCGGGGCTGGAGCTGACCGCCAAGGAGGACATCGCGCGCGCCGCGGCCAAGCTGGTCGCGCCGGGCGCGGCGATCGCCCTGTCGGGCGGTACGACGACGTACGCGCTGGCGCATCAGCTGCTGGACGTGCCGGACCTCACGGTGGTCACCAACTCGGTGCGGGTCGCCGACGTCTTCCACGCGGCGCAGCGCACCTCGGGCCCGCGGCAGGGCGCGGCCACGGTCGTGCTGACCGGCGGCGTGCGCACCCCCTCCGACTCGCTGGTGGGCCCGGTGGCCGACCAGGCGATCGCGGCGCTCCACTTCGACCTGCTGTTCCTGGGTGTGCACGGCATATCGGTCGAGGCCGGCCTGTCGACGCCGAACCTGGCGGAGGCCGAGACGAACCGGCGGCTCGTGCAGTCGGCCCGGCGGGTGGTGGTCGTCGCCGACCACACCAAGTGGGGCAAGGTGGGCCTGAGTTCGTTCGCCTCGCTGGAGCGGATCGACACGCTCGTGACGGACGCCGGTCTGCCGGACGAGGCACGCGCGGTGGTCGCGGAGCACCTGCGGCGGCTGGTGGTGGCCGGGGCGCCCGAGGAGGCGGCAGACATCTGACGGGGCGCCGGCCGGGGCGCAGTCCTCGGAGTGCGGGCGATCGTCGAGGAGTGGCGCCTCACCCCGGCCGGCACCGGTACGAGGATGCGGTGGACCTTCGCGACCGACGGGACGGCGGCGTACCGGCTGGTCATGAAACCGGCGCGGGCGGGCCAGGCGCGCGTTCCGGGACGCCGTGACCGCGTCGGACCGCAGGCTCACGGGCTGAACGACCGGGTCAGCCGGGCCAGACGCCCGTCTCCAGGAGCGAGTCGATCGCGGCGGCGTACGGCTCGATGTCCAGCCCATGGCCGGCCAGCCAGGTGTCCGAGTAGTACTTGTCCAGATACCGGTCTCCCGGGTCGCACAACAGGGTGACGACACTGCCCTGCCGCCCCTCGGACACCATCTCCGCGACGATCTTCAGCGCGCTCCACAGGCCGGTTCCGGTCGAGCCGCCCGCCTTGCGGCCGATGGCGCGCTCCAGAGCCCGTACGGCGGCGACACTGGCCGCGTCGGGCACCTTCATCATCCGGTCGATCGCGCCGGGCACGAAGCTCGGTTCCATCCGGGGCCGGCCGATGCCCTCGATACGGGAGCCGCAGTCGCAGGTGACGTCCGGATCGCCGGTGGTCCAGCCCTCGAAGAAGCACGAGTTCTCGGGGTCGGCCACGCAGACGCGCGTGTCGTACTGCATGTAGTGCACGTAGCGCGCGAGGGTCGCCGAGGTGCCGCCGGTGCCCGCCGTGGCGACGATCCACGCCGGCTCGGGGAACCGCTCCAGGCGCAGCTGCCGGAAGATGGATTCGGCGATGTTGTTGTTCCCGCGCCAGTCCGTGGCGCGTTCGGCGTAGGTGAACTGGTCCATGTAGTGGCCGCCGGTCTCGGCCGCGAGTCGGGCGGACTCCTCGTACATCGTGCGGGAATCGTCCACGAAGTGGCACCGGCCGGAGTGGAACTCGATGAGGCGGATCTTCTCGGCGCTCGTGGTGCGCGGCATGACGGCGATGAACGGCACGCCGATCAGCTTCGCGAAGTACGCCTCCGAGACGGCCGTCGAGCCGCTGGAGGCCTCGATCACGGGCCTGTCCGGACGGATCCAGCCATTGCACAGGCCGTAGAGGAAGAGGGAGCGGGCGAGCCGGTGCTTGAGGCTGCCGGTGGGGTGGGTCGACTCGTCCTTCAGGTACAGGTCGATGCCCCACCGCTCCGGCAGGGGGAACCGCAGCAGGTGCGTGTCGGCCGAGCGGTTCGCGTCGGCCTGCACCCTGCGGACGGCTTCTTTCAGCCACGCGCGGTAGGCGGTGTCGCTGTGGTCGGCGTCGAGGGTCACGCCGGTCCGGGTCTGCCGGGGAGTGCTCACGGGGGGCTCCTAACGCTGCGCGCACGCCGACGCGTCGCGCGGCCGACACACCGATCATAAGCACCCGGCGCACGCTTCTCACCTGCATAAACGCTGCTTTGAGCCCCCCAAAGCGCCCCCTGGGGCAGGGGGCGGGGCAAGGGGGCGCGCGGCCACGGGGGTGCATGGGCGACCGTGCTGCGGGCGCCCCCGGCGAGGAGGTCGCGGGCACTGGTGCTCGACGCCGCATGGGGGCAGACTGCACCGCGGGACCGAGGCCCGGGCGGGGCGGCGGCAACGGGGGGTGACGCGCCCTCGAAGCACCACCGACGCACCACCACCGATGCACCATCGACGCACCGCCGAAGCACCACCACGGACGCACCATCGACGCACCTCCGGAGCGGGCTTCCGGGCCGGGAGCAGCGCCCGGGAGGGCGGACCGCGCATCGGCCGAGGCCCCGGCAGGGCGCGACGCACCACCGGAGCAACGTCCCGGCGGGGGCGGTGCACCGCCGGGGCCGGTATCCGACCCGGGCACGGCGCGCCGCCGCGAGTGAGGGGCGCTGCCGCCGGGAGGAGCAGGGTTCCGGACGGGGCACACTGGATCAGGGCACGAGCCCGTACCGGGCACCGCGTCGGGCGGGGCGGTACACCGAAACGCGCAAGGGGGCGGGTGACATGGCGGAGCCGGAGTTCAGGGCCACGGGTGTGCGGATCGGGAAGCGGCTGCGTTCACTCACCCGGGCCGGCCAGGTCCGGATCAGCGACGGCCGGCTCGAGCTGCTGACCAGCTACGGCAGTGAGATCGACAGCGCACCGGTGCAGGCCGTGCGCGCCTCCAGGCCCTGGTTCGGCCCCGACGGCCGGGCCACCGCGGATCTCAACGGCAACCGGTACCTGCTCACCCTGGGCGATCACGATCCCGCTCCGGGCGAGCCGGGGCCACCGGCCGCACGGCGCTTCATAGAAGCCGTGCGCCGGGCCGCGGGGCGCGGCGACTGAGATGCCCGCGAGTTGCGGTACCTCACCCCTTGCGCCACTCTGGTTCCACGTCACTCTGGGTTTACCGGCGATAACGCTGCGAACCAGCCCGCCGGCCACGACAGCGGGCGGCAGCGTCACCAAGGCGCCCTGCTGGATCCGAACTCCGTGTTCTTCCGGACCTCACGTCGGGGAGTCGCAGCCGTGATCAGCTACCCAAGCAGGCACTGCACGGTGGAGCTCCAAGCCCTGCCGTCGCGGATCGGCCAGGTCCGCAGAATCGTCTCTGCGCAGTTGCGCTACTGGCATCTGGACGCCCTGATCGACCGGGCCTCGCTCGGTGTGACGGAGCTGCTGTCCAACGTCCACCGGCACGCCCAGCCCGACAAGACGTGCACCGTGGAGATGGAGCTGCTGCTCGACCGGCTCACGGTCTCGGTGCGCGACGGTGACCCGCGGATGCCCGTGGTCGACGACGCCGAGCCGCTGGCGACCTGCGGGCGCGGACTCGCGATGGTGGCCGCCATGAGCGAGAGCTGGGGTGTCCGGCCGGACGGCGAGTCCGGCAAGGTCGTGTGGTTCACCCTCCCCACGTCCCCCACCGCACTGGCGGCCCCGTCGCGCCGGGCGCGGCACACGGTCCAGGACAAGCCCGCACGCAGGTTCGCCGAGGTCGGGCACTCCGCCGACGGGCTACGGCCCGAACATGCTCCCGCCCGGTCCGCCGTTGCCGGTTGACCGGGCGGTGACCACCGTTCGCACGGCGGCTGCCGCCGGGTGAGGTACGCCGCCGGGCGCACGTCACCCGGTGGCGGCGGAGCGCGGCCTCGTTCGGCGTTCTCCCGCCGCCTTCTCGGCATCGCGGATTCCGTCCGGGGCGAACGCGGTGTATCGGCCGGACATCACGCACCACCACCCTTGGTCGAGCGGCCGAACTCCTCGTTCAGCACGGACGGTCGGCGCCAGTACTCGTCCTCGTCGATCTCTCCGGAGGCGAAGCGGTGGCCGAGTACGGCGATGGGCGAGTCGTTCCCGACCGTGGGCTGCCGCCGGGGGCCGCCGCGGCGGCCGCGCCACACGGTGCGGCGCAGCAGCATGACGCCGCCGCCGATGACCAGTGCCCAGATCACCGGGAAGAGCAAAATCCAGGGGCCGGGGCCGCCGTCGCCGTGGTTCGCCAGGGTGTGCATGTCGTTCAACTCCTCGGACGCGTTGCTGCGATGTCCTGTCTGTCGCTTCCGAGAGTCGCCGCGCGAGGGTGCCCGAGTCGTCGTACGGCCGGCGGCAGGGTGCTTACCTCGTGGGGAGTAGACGGGCAGGGCCGGGGTGCTTCCTGGCCTTCGACTTCTGTAACTACTGGTATGTACAGTGAGGGCATGAGCACCTCGGAACGGCTGATCGAATCCACCCGCGAGCTGCTGTGGGAGCGCGGCTACGTGGGCACGAGCCCCAAGGCGATCCTGGAGCGCGCGGGCGCCGGGCAGGGCAGCATGTACCACCACTTCAAGGGCAAGCCCGACCTCGCGCTGGCCGCGATCCGGCGGACCGCCGAGGAGATGCGGGCCACCGCCGCGGGTGTGCTCGACGGCCCGGGAACGCCGTACGAGCGCATCGAGGCGTATCTGCGGCGCGAACGGGACGTGTCGCGGGGCTGCCCGATCGGCCGGCTGACCATGGACCCGGACGTGATCGCCAGCGCCGAGCTGCGCGCCCCGGTCGACGAGACGCTCGACTGGATCCGCGGGCGGATCGCCGGGATCGTCGACGAGGGCAAGGAGCAGGGCCAGTTCGCGCCCTCGCTGGACGGCGAGGAGATCGCCGCGGCGGTCGTCGCGACGGTCCAGGGCGGTTACGTCCTCGCCCGCGCCTGCGGCTCCCCCGCCGCCTTCGACGCGGGTGTGCGGGGCCTGCTGTCCCTGCTGGCACCCCGTCCCTCCTGAGGAGACCTGAATGCACGCCATGCAGTACGAGCTCACCCTGCCCGCCGACTACGACATGGGCGTCATCCGCGACCGTGTCGCCCGCCTGGGGCGTCTGCTCGACGACTGGGACGGGCTCGGCCTCAAGGCCTACCTGATACGCGAGCGCGGTCTGCGCGGCTCGCCGGTCAACCAGTACGCGCCCTTCTATCTGTGGAACACCGTCGAAGGCATGAACGCCTTCCTCTGGGGCGGCGGGTTCCAGGGGCTCAGTGACGCCTTCGGGCGGCCGTCCGTACGGCAGTGGACGGGTCTCGCGTACGAGGAAGGGGCCGGTTCACGCGTGCGATTCGCGGTACGGCGGCGCCGACCCGTCCCCGCCGCCGGGGCGTTGGCCGAGGCGGCGGAGGACGCGGTGCGGGAGGCCCGGCGGCTGGCGGCGGAGGACGGTGCCCTGCTCGCCGCGGCCGCCGTCGACACGAGCCGCTGGGAGCTGGTGCACTTCTCCCTCTGGGAGCACGACGACCCGAAGGCCGACGGGGACGTGTTCGAGGTGCTGCACCTGTCGGCACCGGGCCGGGACCGTCTGCCCCGGGGGCGCCGGTGGTGAGCGCGGTCCGCACGGTGCTGGGGGACGTGCCGCCCGGAGAGCTGGGCGTGTGCGACGCCCACGACCACCTTTTCTTCGGCAGTCCCCGGCTGCCCGGCCAGGAGCTGCGCAGCGTGGCGGCGGCGCGGGCGGAGCTGGTCGCGTTCCGGGAGCAGGGCGGCGGTGCCGTGGTGCAGTGGACGCCGTACGGACTCGGGCGGCGGGCCGCCGATCTGCCGCCGCTGTCCCGGGAGACCGGGGTCCACGTGGTGGCGGCGACCGGGCTGCACCAAGCCGTCCACTACGACGAGGACGTGCTCGCGGGGCTGCGGGGCCGGCTCGCGGACGTCTTCGTCTCGGAACTCACCGACGGCATCGGGGCATCGGGGGTGCGGGCGGGGCTCGTCAAGGTCGCGGGCGGTTTCCACGCCCTGGACGCGCACGCCCGCTGGACCATGGCGGCGGCGGCCGAGGCGCATCACGCCACGGGCGTGACCCTCGCCGTGCATCTGGAGCTGGGCACCGGGGCGCTGGACGTACTGGACCTGCTGTGCGGGGAGTTGGGTGTGCCGCCGCATCGCGTGGTGCTCGGGCACCTGAACCGCTCCCCCGACCTCGTGGTGCACCGGCAGGCCGCCGAATCCGGCTGTTATCTGGCTTTTGACGGGCCGTCGCGCGCCCACCACGCCACGGACTGGCGGATGCCGGACGCCGTACGGGCCCTCGCCGACGCCGGGTTCGGCGACCGGCTGCTGCTGGGCGCGGACACCACGACGGCCGCCGCCCGCTCGGTGGGCGGCGGCCCCGGGATGCCGTATCTGCTGCGCCGGGTGCGCCCCCGGCTCATCCACGCGGTGGGCGAGGACCTGGTGGGGCGCATCCTCACGGAGAACCCGGGCCGGGCGTTCGCGGTGGAGTGGCGCTGACGGCGTGGTCCGCCCGTCTCAGGCCGAGGGCTGATCGCTCAGGTCGAGGCCTGGTCGCTGTCCTTCATCTCGCCCCAGCCGTGCCAGCGGTCGACCTCGATCCAGGCGCTGACCCGCGGGCGGACGCGGTTCGGGTAGGGCTTGCCGGTGTAGTGCCGGGCGAGCAGATCGATGTCGGCCAGGCCCTCGTCGTCGTACATCTCGGTGACCCGGCCGATGAGGGTGACGTGGGTGTACCAGTCGTCGCCGGCGAGGACGGTGAGGGTCACGCGCGGGTCGCGGCGCAGATGCTTCAGGCGGACCCGGCCCTCGTCGAGGTTGATCAGCACCCGGCCGTCCTGCCACAGGTACCAGGTGGCGGTGGAGACCGGTGCGCCGTCGGAGCGCAGCGTGGCCATGACGCACGGGTTGGGCCGGCTCAGCAAGGCATCGGCCTCGGGCGGCAGCGGCGGCTTGGACATGGGGGAACCTCCCTGATGATCAGGCGGACGGGTTGTCGAAGCTGGCGAAGTAGGCGGCGGCCATGTCCTCGTCGCCGTGGCCCTGGGCGGCGGCTCGTTCCATGCGGGCGGCGGCGGCTTCGGCGACGTCCAGGCGGACGCCGTGGTCCGCGCCGGCCTCGACGATGAGGCGGGCGTCCTTGGCGGCGGTGTTCACCGCGAACTGGGGCGGTGTGAGCCGGTCCTCGAGGAGCAGGCCGGACTTGGCGCGCAGATAGCCCATGTCGAGCGGGCCGCCGGCGATGAGGTCGAGGAAGCCGTGCGGGTCGACGTCAAGGGCCTTCGCCAGCGCCAGAGCCTCACCGGCGGCGGCCGTGACGGCCAGGACCCAACTGTTGGCGACGAGCTTCAGCCGGGTGGCGCCGCCGGCCGCCCCGTCCTCGCCGGCCCACACGGTACGGGCGCCGACGGCGTCGAAGACCGGCGTCACCGTGTCCCGGCCCTCGACGGGGCCGGCGGCGAGCACGGTCAACTGTCCCGCTTCGGCGGGCTGGCGGGTGCCCAGGACGGGCGCGTCGTAGAAGACCAGGCCGTGCTCGCGGGCGAAGGCGGCGAGGTCGCCGATGGCCTCGACGCCGGCGGTCGTGGACTGCACCCACGCGGCGCCGGGGCGCAGGGCGGGGGCGGCCTGGCGCATCGTGTCCAGGGCGGCAGGGCCGTCGTAGAGCATGGTCAGGACGACGTCGGTGTCCCGGACCGCCTGCGCGGGGGTGCCGGCGATGTGCACGCCCTCGGCGGCCAGCGGTTCGGCCTTGGCACGGGTGCGGTTCCAGGCGTGGACCGTGTGCCCGGCGCGTGCCAGGTTGCGGGCCATCTCGGCGCCCATGATGCCGGTGCCCAGGACGCTCACGGTGAGCTTGTCGGTCATGACGTCAACTTCCTCGTTCGTACGGTGCGGGCGTGCCGCCTGCGGTCCAGCCTGCCCGCTCAGGCGCGAGCCTTCCCGGAAGCGGCGCGGACAAGCCCGTCGAGCCGTGCCGGCGAGAGCAACGCCTGTTGAGGCTTGGGATGAGGCATCGCTGCCGAGCGTGAGCAGGATCGCGAACGGGACCGTCGGACCGGATTCCATCGCTGTGTTCAGCACGCCGACCGCGAGCCCGGTGTGCTGCTGCGACACCCCTTCAGTGGTGAGTACGGCGGCTCCCGCGAAGGAGGCCGCCGTGCCGGCCGGCAGTAGCACGAGGCTCGGCAGCAGCGGCGTATCCAGAACGATCAGTCAAATAACTGCGATGGTGTGCCAGCCGGTGGTGTGCTGCTCAACGAAGTGGGCCTGCTGCCCGAGGGCGAGCAAGGCGCAGCAGGTGTTCAGCGGGGCCTGAAGACCGCCGTGGACGGCGTGAGACTGTTTAGGTGAGCGCTCCGAGCGGATCGTCCAGTACCGGCTGCCAGGCGAGTTCCGCCGCGCCGACCAGGCTGTTGTGGTCGAGGGTGCACGGGAGGATGGGGACGCCGCCGCTCTGGCCCCAGAGGCTGCGGTCTGCCACGACCGCGCGGAGGCGGGCGGGGTCAGCGTCGAGGAGGGTGCGGTGCAGGCCGCCGAGGATGATCCGGTCCGGGTTGAGGATGTTGACCAGGCCGGCGAGCCCGAGGCCGAGCCGGTCGATGAGGGCCTCGGTGGCGGGGCGGACGCCCGGGTCGTCGTAGTGGTGGCGGATCAGGTCGATGGACTGCTGGAGGAGGGACACCTCGGGGCCCGGTTCGCGTCCGGCCTCCGTGAGGAAGGCCAGTGGGTCGGTCTCCACGTCGAGGCAGCCGCGGCTGCCGCAGTGGCAGGGGCGGCCCTCGGGGTGCACGGTCAGGTGCCCGACCTCCAGCGCGAGGCCTGAACTGCCCCGGTGCAGGCGGCCGTCGAGGACGAGCGCGCCGCCGACGCCGCGGTGGCCGGTGGCCACGCACAGCAGGTCCCGGGAGCCTCGGCCGGCGCCGTGCCGGTGCTCGGCGAGCGCGGCGAGGTTGACGTCGTTCGCGGCGAACGCGGGTCCGTCGAGGCCGGCCGCGCGCACCTGCTCGGCGAAGATGTCCCGGACGGGCGCGCCCGCGGGCCAGGCCAGGTGCAGGGGGTTGAGGGCCAGACCTTCTGGTTCCGCGACGGCGGACGGTACGGCGAGGCCCGCGCCCACACACCGGCGTCCGGTCTCGCGCAGCAGCTCGGCACCGGCCGTGACGACGGAGGCGAGCACCTTCGCCGGGTCGGCGTCGACGGTCTCGCAGCCGGGCGCGGTGGCGACGATCCGCCCGCCCAGGCCGACCAGTGCCGCCCGGAACCCGTCGGCGTGCACCTGCGCGGCGAGCGCGACGGGCCCGCCCTCGGCGACGGTGAGTCTGTGCGAGGGCCTGCCCTGCGAGCCGGCTCCCGCGCCGGGCCGGGCGTCGACGCGGATCAGCCCGAGCGCCTCCAGCTCGGCGGCGACCGCGCCGGCCGTCGCCCGGGTCACCCCGAGCTCGGCGGTGAGCACGGCCCGGGTCGGCGCGCGTCCGGTGTGCACGAGCTCCAGCGCGGGCCCGAGCGCTCCGCGCCCCCGGTCCAGCCGTGTCCTCGAGGTGCTCCCATCCCCCGGCCGGGGGTCCGCCTTCCCGCTCATGAGGGCGAGTCTCCCATGATCCGCCGGAGCGGCGGCCTACATGCCGCTGACCCGGAGCGTGATGTTGAGCCGCCCGGTCAGGCCCAGACCGGGCGGTGCCGTGCCCGCCTGGACCCGGGGAACGCCGTGGTGGGCGAGCCGGGAGGGGCCGCCGAAGACGAACAGGTCGCCGCTGCGCAACTCGACGTCGGTCCAGGGCCGGGTGCGGGTCTCGGTGTTGCCGAAGCGGAAGACGCAGGTGTCGCCGAGGCTCAGCGACACCACCGGCGCGTCCGACTTCTCGTCGCTGTCGCGGTGCATGCCCATGCGGGCGCCGGCGTCGTAGAAGTTGATGAGCGCGATGTCGTAGGCCGGGGCCGGTCCCCCGAGGGTGTCGCGGACGGCCCGGCGGCCCAGGTCGCCCAGCCAGTCCGGGAACGGTTTCACCGGTGCGCCGTCCCCGTCGACGACCGTCCGGGCGTAGGCGTACGGGTACCAGTGCAGGCCGAGGCACACCTGCCGGGCGGTCATGGTGCCGCCGCCGGGGGTGCGGACCGTGCGGAGCCCGGCGGGCGGCAGGGCCCAGTCGCGGCAGGCGTCGAGCAACGTGCGCTGCCGCTCCGCGTCCAGCCAGTCCGGCACGTGCACCGCGCCGGGCGCCACCTGCGCGCGGACCCTGGGGAACAGCTCGGCGTCCATGCCCTCCATGGTGCCCGACCGGGGCTGAGCTGCCGCTCGGCTAGCCTGGTCGCACGATGAACGACCGTATGACGACGCCGTGGGGCGAGCTGGCGCTGACCCGATTCCCCGAGGACCCGCGTGACCGGCTGCGCGCCTGGGACGCCTCCGACGAGTACCTGCTCAGGCATCTGGCCGGGGAGCGGGTCCCCCTGTCGGGCACGGTCGTGGTGGTCGGTGACCGCTGGGGCGCGCTGGTCACGGCGCTCGCGGCGCACCGGCCGGCGCAGATCACCGACTCGTACCTGACGCAGGAGGCCACGCGCGCGAACCTCGAGCGGGCCGGGGTCGAGCCCGGCGCGGTGCGGCTGCTCACCACGCAGGATCCGCCGCCGGAACGCGTCGACGTGCTGCTGGTGCGGGTACCCAAGAGCCTGGCCCTGCTGGAGGACCAGTTGCTGCGGCTCGCGCCGGCCGTGCACGCGGACACGATCGTCGTCGGCACCGGGATGGTGAAGGAGATCCACACCTCCACGCTGCAGCTGTTCGAGCGGATCCTCGGACCGACGCGCACCTCCCTCGCCGAGAAGAAGGCCCGGCTGATCTTCTGCACACCGGATCCCCGGCCGGCGTCGCCCGCCGGCCCCTGGCCGTACGTCTACACACTCCCCGACGGCATCGGTCCGGCCTCGGGTCGCACCGTGGTCAATCACGCGGGCGTCTTCTGCGGCGACCGGCTGGACATCGGCACGCGGTTCTTCCTCCGGCACCTGCCGGAGGGCCGGGGCGGCCGGGTGGTGGACCTGGGGTGCGGCAACGGTGTGGTGGGGACGGCGATGGCGCTGGCCGACCCGGACGCCGAGGTGCTGTTCGTGGACGAGTCGTTCCAGGCCGTGGCCTCGGCCGAGGCGACGTACAAGGCCAACGGCGTGCCGGGGCGCGCCGAGTTCCGCGTCGGCGACGGGCTGGCGGGGGTACCGTCCGGCAGTGTCGACCTGGTCCTCAGCAATCCGCCGTTCCACTCCCATCAGGCGACGACGGACGCCACGGCCTGGCGGATGTTCACCGGGGCGCGGCGCGCGCTGCGGCCGGGCGGCGAGCTGTGGGTGGTCGGCAACCGGCATCTGGGGTACCACGTCAAGCTGCGGAAGCTGTTCGGCAACAGCCGGCTGATCGCGAGTGACCCGAAGTTCGTGGTGCTGAAAACCGTCAAGCGGTAGCCGCGCCGAGGATCCGGAGGGTCCTGGCCACCGTCCGGGTCATCGCCTCGCGCGCGACCGTCAGGTAGCCGCGTGGGTCGACCGCTTCGGGGTGTTCGGTGAGGAAGCCCCGGATCGTACCGGTCAGCGCGATGTTCAGCGCCGTGCCGACGTTGACCTTGGTGATGCCGCCCGCGACGGCCGCGGTGAGTTCGTCGTCCGGGACGCCGGAGGAGCCGTGCAGGACGAGCGGGACGTCCAGTGCGGCCGACAGGCGTTCGAGGAGGGCGTGGTCGAGGGCCGCCGTGCGGGTGGTCATGGCGTGGGCGCTGCCGATGGCGACGGCCAGGGCGTCCACGCCCGAGTCGGCGACGAAGGCCCGTGCCTCGTCGGGGTCGGTGCGGGCCCCGTGCGCGTGGGCGTCCAGCGGGGGCCTGCCGTTCTTGCCGCCGATCTGGCCCAACTCGGCCTCGATCCACAGACCTCGGGAGTGCGCCCGGTCGACGGCGGCCCGGGTCGCGGCGAGGTTCTCCTCGTAGGGCAGCCGGGCGGCGTCGTACATCACGGAGCTGAATCCGGCCTCTGCGGCCTGGTACAGCAGGGCGTCGCTCCGCACGTGGTCGAGGTGCAACGCGACCGGCACGGTGGCGTGTTCGGCGGCGGCGACGGCGGCCCGGGCGAGCGGGAGCAGTCGGCCGCCGCGGAACCTGACCGCGTTCTCGCTGACCTGGAGGACGACGGGGGCCCGTACGGACTCGGCGCCCGCGATGACGGCCTCGACGTGCTCCAGGGTGATGATGTTGAACGAGGCGAGAGCCGAACGGGCATTGACTGCGCGGGTGACGAGTTCGCCGGTGGTGGTCAGGGGCACGGTGTCTCCAGGGTCGGGGAGCGGGGCACCGCGCGTCAGGGCGCGAGGATCACCGAGCGCGTGAGGTGGCGCGGACGGTCCGGGTCGAGGCCCCGGGACGCGGCGACGGCGACCGCGAGGCGTTGGGCGCGGACGAGCTCCGCGAGCGGGTCCAGCGTGCCGGCGATCCACAACGCGCCCGTGTTGCGCACCTGTTCGGCGAGTCCGTCCGGGGCCTCCCCCAGCATCCAGGTCGCCGTGCCGCGGGTGCTGACACTGATCGGGCCGTGCCGGTACTCCATCGCCGGATACGCCTCCGCCCAGGCCAGCGCGGCCTCGCGCATCTTCAGCCCGGCCTCGTTGGCCAGGCCGACGGTCCACCCGCGCCCCAGGAAGGTGAACTGCCCGCACTTCAGCAGCCCTTCGGGCAGCGGACCGGCCAGGGCCGAGTGCGCGTCGGTCACCGCACGGTCGGGGTGGCGGCCGAGGTGGGCGCGGAGGAGGGTGAGGGCCGTGGTCGCGAAACGGGTCTGCACGACGGAGCGTTCGTCCGCGAAGTCGAGGACGGCGAGCTCGTCGGCGGCCGTCGTCACGGGTGTGTCCGGGCCGGCGGTGATCGCGGTGGTCGGGGTGCGGCCCTTCAACCGGCCGAGGAGGTCGAGGACTTCGGTCGTGGTGCCGGAGCGGGTGAGGGCGACGACCCGGTCGTAGGCGCGACCGTGCGGGAACTCGGAGGCGGCGAACGCGTCGGTCTCGCCGCCGTCCGCGCCCTCGCGCAGGGCCGCGGCCGCCTGCGCCATGAAGTACGAGGTGCCGCAGCCGACGATCGCGACCCGCTCCCCCGCCTGCGGCAGGACCTGTGCGTACCGGGCCGCCTCCGACGCGGCGCGGGCCCAGCACTCGGGCTGGCTGGTCAGCTCGTCCTCGACATGCGGCATCTCGTCCCCGACCTGCGTCATACGACACCCTCCGGTCTGATTGTTCTTGCAAGATATCGCCCATTTTCGAGCATCCTCAAGCATCCCGGAGGAGAAACCGGTGCGTTAAGGTCGCCCGGAGATCGGGACCGGAGGTACGGATGTCGCGCGACGCCCGCTGGAAGGCGCTGCTGGAGCTGCTCGTCGAGCGCGGCCGGCTGGACGTCGAGGACGCGGCCGGTGAGCTGGGGGTGTCGGCGGCGACGATCCGCCGTGACTTCGACGGGCTCGCCGAGCAGCAGATGCTGGTGCGGACCAGGGGCGGCGCCGTCGTGCACGGCGTGTCCTACGAGCTGCCGCTGCGCTACAAGACGGCCCGCCACGCCTCCGAGAAGCAGCGCATCGCGAAGGCGGTGGCGGCTCTCGTGGCGCCCGGTGAGGCGGTCGGGCTGACCGGTGGGACCACCACGACCGAGGTGGCCCGGGCCTTGGCCGCCCGCGGGGACCTGGCGTCGGGCTCGCCCGCGCTGACCGTCGTGACGAACGCGCTGAACATCGCCAACGAGCTGGCCGTGCGGCCCCAGTTCAAGATCGTGCTGACCGGCGGGGTGGCGCGGGCGCAGTCGTACGAGCTGGTCGGGCCGCTCGCGGACGGGGTGCTCGGGCAGATCACCGTCGACGTGGCGGTGCTCGGTGTGGTCGCCTTCGACGTCAGGCACGGCGCCGCGGCGCACGACGAGGCGGAGGCCGCGATCAACCGGCTGCTGTGCGAGCGGGCGGAGCGCGTGGTCGTGGCAGCCGACTCCAGCAAGCTGGGGCAGCGGGCGTTCGCCCGGATCTGCGCCGCCGAGGCGGTGGACACGCTGGTCACGGACACGGCGGCCGACGCGGAGACGCTGCGGCGCTTCGAGGATGCCGGGCTGCGGGTCGAGACCGTGTGACTGCGGCGTCGGCCGGCCGCTCCAGGTCGTTTCCGCGAAGTCCCGTCGCCCGCCCGAAGGACGGGCCCCGCGGCGTCCGGTGCCTGCTCTCGGCGCGCCGCGCGGAGCCCTCGTACGGGATTCGGGGCTTCGCCCGGTGCGGCGGGGGCACCTTCCGCGCCCTTGAGGCAGTGGGGGGCATGCCAGGCGTCGCGGGGCAGGCGGGACTTTACGGGCACGGCCTAGGCTGGGGCTGAGGCGTGTATCCCAGGGAGGCTGTCATGGGCGGAACGGCGGGGGATCACGGTGCGCCGGGGGGACGGCGGTATCTGCCGATCGCGGAGCACGGGCTGATCGGTGATCTGCGCAGTGTGGCCCTGGTGGGGACCGACGGCACGATCGACTGGTACTGCTGCCCCGCCTTCGACGCCCCGAGCGTGTTCGCCTCGATCCTGGACGCGGAGCGCGGTGGCTGCTTCGAACTGGCGGCGGCCGTGCCGGCGCGGACCAAGCAGTTCTACTTCCCCGACACCAATGTCCTGATCACCCGGTTCTTCACCGAGGACGGCGTCGGCGAGGTGCAGGACTTCATGCCGGTCGACGGTGAGTCGGCGGAGGCCGAGCGGCACCGGTTGATCCGGCGGGTGGTGTGCGTACGCGGCTCGATCCCGTTCCGTACGCGCGTGGCTCCCCGGTTCGACTACGGCACCCGGCCGCACACCGTGCGCCTGACCGGCGAGATGGCGGTCTTCGAGGCCGAGGGGCTGGCGCTCGGTCTGACCTCGACCATGCCGCTGGAGGCCGACGGGCCGGACGTGTACGGGGACTTCAAGCTCTCCGAGGGCGAGACGGCGGTGTTCGCGCTGGACAAGGTCGGCGGCGACGTGGTGCCCCGCCGGTGCGCCCGCACGGAGGCGGAGCAGCAGTTCGCGGCGACGGTGGCGTACTGGCGGCGCTGGCTGTCGGCGTCCCGCTACAAGGGCCGCTGGCGGGAGATGGTGCATCGCTCGGCCCTGACGCTGAAGCTGCTCACCTACGCGCCGACCGGGGCGATCGTGGCCGCGCCGACGACGAGCCTGCCCGAGCAGCTCGGCGGCGAACGCAACTGGGACTACCGGTATGTGTGGGTCCGCGACGCGGCCTTCTGCGTGTACGCCCTGCTGCGGCTGGGCTTCACCGGGGAGGCCGAGGCGTTCATGAAGTTCGTGACCCGGCACATCAGCCCCGGCGACGGCAAGCCCTCCGGGCCGTTGCAGATCATGTACGGCATCGACGGGCGCACCGAACTGCCCGAGCGGGAGCTGGACCATCTGGAGGGCCACCACGGCTCCGCACCCGTACGGGTCGGCAACGGGGCGGCCGACCAGCTCCAGCTCGACATCTACGGCGCGCTGATCGACTCCATCTACCTCTACGACAAGTGGGCCCAGCCGATCTCCAGCGGCCAGTGGGACGACGTGTGCGGGCTGGTGGACTGGGTGTGCACGCACTGGGACCAGCCCGACGAGGGGATCTGGGAGACCAGGGGCGGGCGCAAGAGATTCCTGTACTCGCGGCTGATGTGCTGGGTGGCGATCGAGCGGGCCATCCGGATGGCCAACCAGCGCGGCCTGCCCGCCGACCTGCCCCGATGGCGGCAGTGCCGCGACACCATCTACCGGCGGATCATGAGCAAGGGCTGGTCCGAGGAGCGCCGGGCCTTCGTCCAGCACGAGGACGGCGACGTGCTGGACGCGGCCGTGCTGATGATGCCGCTGACGAAGTTCATCGCCCCGACCGACCCGAAGTGGCTGTCGACGCTGGACGCGCTCACCGAGGAACTGGTGTCGGACTCCCTGGTCTACCGCTACGACCCGCGCTCGAGCCCGGACGGGCTGCGCGGCGACGAGGGCACGTTCTCCATCTGCTCCTTCTGGTACGTCGAGGCCATGGTGCACGCCGGCCGGATCGACGAGGCGCGCCTGGCCTTCGAGAAGATGCTGACGTACGCCAACCATCTCGGTCTGTACGCCGAGGAGATCAGCCACACCGGGGAGCAGCAGGGCAACTTCCCTCAGGCGTTCACGCATCTCGGGCTGATCAGCGCGGCGTTCAACCTGGATCGGGCGCTGGGCTGACGTTCAGTGCCCGTGGCCGTCCTCCGCATGCCCCTCGGGGGTACCGGAACCGGTCGCCGCTCCCCCGGCCCGGACGGTGAACGCCGCCGTGTGGACCTTGCCGTCGTGCCGGAAGTCGAGGAACAGGCGGTAGGAACCGGCGCTCGGTGCCGTGGCGGTGAACGAGATGTCCGGGCCGGGGCTGGTCGTGCCGTCGCCGGGTTCGCCGTTCGGGTGAACGTGCAGGTAAGCGAGGTCGCCGGAGCGCAGGGCGACCAGGTGGCCGTACGCGCCGAGGTAGGGCTGGAGGTCGGTGACGGGCTTGCCGTGGCGGGAGACCCTCAGCTTCAGTTCGCTCGCCTTGCCGGGACGCAGGGCGCCGGCCAGCTCGACGTCGTAGCCGTTGGTCTCGGCCGTGGTGCCCGGTGCGGGCAGGTCCTTGGGCCGGTACGGGCCGGAGGCGGCGAGGTCGGCACCGAGGGTGAGGTTTTCGGCGTTCTTCTCCGCCGGGGTGAAGTCGGCGAAGACGCGGTAACCGCCCGCGCGGGGCAGGTCCACGGGGACGCTCCAGGTGCCGTCGGCGGCGCGGGTGGGGTGCAGGTGGCGGTAGGTGACCAGATCGCGTGAGGCCACGATGAGGTGGAGTTCCTTGTCGTGTTCGCGCTGGTAGGCGGTGACCGCGCGGCCGTCGGCGTCCCGCACGGTGAAGCGCAGCTCGGAGCGCTGCCCGGCGGTGACGCGCGGGGTCCGCAGGTCGAGCGTGTAGCCGCCCTCGGAGATCTGCAGTCCGCCGGCCGGGGGTGTGTCGTGTCCGGCATGGCCGCCGCCGTCCTCCGCCGGCTTCGGCGAGGGCCGGGTGTGTTCGTCCTCGTGCTTCGGCGGGTTGTCGGCGACGACGGGCTCGATGCCCTGGCCGACGCCGTAGGCCGCGCCGAAGGTGGCGGCCAGGGCGGCGGCGAAGGCGGTGATCCTCAGTCCGGTGTTCATGACCTTCGGCTCCTCCACATACCGGGTCTCCCGCTCGGATGCGGGACCTCCATACGGGTCACAATACCCCTGGGGGGTATCGAGTCAAGTTGTTCCGGCGCTTGCGTCATATACCCCTCGGGGGTATACAGGAATTCGGCAGGGATACCCCCGGCCGGTATACGGGAAAGCGATCGAGGAGGCACCGATGCCCGCCACCACCTACGCCGTCTCCGGCATGTCCTGCGGCCACTGCAAGGCCACGCTGACCAAGGTCATCGGTGAGCTGGACGGTGTCGGCCAGGTCGACGTCGACCTGGGCACCGGCCGTGTCACCGTCACCACTGCCGGCGAGCCCGACGACTTGGTGATCGCGGAGGCCGTCGACGAGGCCGGCTACGAGCTGACCGGGCGGGTATGACCATGACCACCACCACGACCGGCACCGGCGCCGAGGTCGAACTCGCCATCGGCGGCATGACCTGCGCCTCCTGCGCGGCCCGCATCGAGAAGAAGCTCAACCGCATGGACGGGGTCACCGCCACCGTCAACTACGCGACCGAGAAGGCGAAGGTCAGCTACTCGGGCGAGGTCTCCGTCCAGGATCTGATCGCCACCGTCGAGGCGACCGGGTACACCGCCCAGCAGCCCGCGCCCGTCGAGGCACCCGGCGGACCCGCCACCGGAGCCGACGAACTGCGGCCGCTGCGCGAGCGGTTGATCACGGCCGTCGTTCTCGCGGTGCCCGTCGTGGCCATGGCGATGATCCCGGCGCTTCAGTTCGAGTACTGGCAGTGGCTGTCGCTCGCGCTGGCGGCGCCCGTCGTGACGTACGCGGCGTGGCCGTTCCACAAGGCGGCGTTCACCAACGCCCGGCACGGCGCGGCCACCATGGACACGCTGATCTCGGTGGGCGTCTCGGCCGCCTTCCTGTGGTCGCTGTGGGCGCTGTTCTTCGGCACGGCGGGCACGCCGGGCATGACGCACCCCTTCGAGCTGACCATCGAGCGCACGGACGGCGCCGGAAACATCTACCTGGAGGCCGCCGCCGGTGTGACGGCCTTCATCCTGGCCGGGCGGTACTTCGAGGCCCGGGCCAAGCGCAAGGCGGGGGCGGCGCTGCGGGCGCTGCTGGAGCTGGGCGCCAAGGACGTCACGGTGCTGCGCGCGGACGGGCGTGAACGGACCGTACCGGTCGCGGAGTTGCGGGTCGGTGACCGCTTCCTGGTCCGGCCCGGCGAGAAGATCGCCACCGACGGGACGGTCGTGGAGGGCACCTCCGCCGTGGACGCCTCGATGCTCACCGGCGAGTCCGTACCCGTGGAGGTGGGCTCGGGCGACTCGGTCACCGGCGCCACGATCAACGCCGGCGGGCGGCTCGTCGTGCGTGCCACGCGGGTCGGTGCCGACACCCAACTGGCCCGGATGGCCAAGCTCGTGGAGGACGCGCAGAACGGAAAGGCCGCCGCGCAGCGGCTCGCCGACCGGATCTCCGCCGTGTTCGTGCCGGTCGTGATCGCCCTCGCGCTGGGCACGCTGGGCTTCTGGCTCGGCAACGGCGTCGGGCTGACGGCGGCCTTCACCGCCGCGGTCGCCGTCCTCGTCATCGCCTGCCCCTGTGCCCTCGGTCTGGCCACGCCGACCGCGTTGATGGTCGGCACCGGGCGGGGCGCCCAGCTCGGCATCCTCATCAAGGGCCCGGAGGTCCTGGAGTCCACGCGCCGGATCGACACCGTCGTCCTGGACAAGACCGGCACGGTCACCACCGGCCGGATGACCCTGCTGGCCGTGCACACCGCCGGCAGCACCGACGAGGCCGAAGTGCTGCGGCTGGCCGGGGCGCTGGAGCACTCCTCCGAGCACCCGATCGGCCGGGCCGTGGCCGACGGGGCCCTGGAGAAACTGGGCGCGCTGCCCACACCCGAGGACTTCGCCAACGTGCCCGGACTCGGTGTGCAGGGCGTGGTCGAGGGCCACGCCGTGCTGGTGGGCCGGGAGCGGTTGCTGGCCGACTGGGCGATGGAACTGCCGGCGGGGCTGGCCCGGGCCGGGGAAGCGGCCGAGGACGCCGGGCGCACGGCCGTCGTGGTCGCGTGGGACGGCGAGGCGCGGGCGGTGCTGGAGGTCGCGGACGCGGTGAAGCGGACGAGTGCGGAGGCGGTCGGCCGGCTGCGTGCACTCGGCCTCACGCCCATCCTGCTGACCGGCGACAACGAGGCAGTGGCCCGGTCCGTCGCGCGGGAGGTGGGCATCGAGGAGGTCATCGCCGAGGTGCTCCCGCAGGACAAGGTCGAGGTCGTCGAGCGGCTGCAGGCCGAGGGCCGGTCGGTCGCCATGGTCGGCGACGGCGTCAACGACGCGGCGGCCCTCGCCCAGGCGGACCTCGGCCTGGCGATGGGCACGGGCACGGACGCCGCCATCGAGGCGGGCGACCTGACCCTGGTCCGCGGTGACCTGCGCTCCGCGGCCGACGCGATCCGCCTGGCCCGCCGTACCCTGGGCACGATCCGCTCGAACCTCTTCTGGGCCTTCGCCTACAACGTGGCGGCGCTCCCCCTGGCCGCGTCCGGCCTCCTCACGCCGATGATCGCCGGGGCGGCCATGGCCTTCTCGTCGGTCTTCGTGGTGGGCAACTCACTGCGGTTGCGGACGTTCCGGGCCGCCGTCTGAGGCGGTGACGGGTCAGGGGTGGCGCCACACCAGCGTGTACCGCCAGAACAGGCGGCGGCGGAGGCGGGCGCCGGGCAGGATCGTGCGGGCGGTGCGAGCGATCTCGGGGAAGGTCATGTCCGGCTGCCGCACCGGCGCGGTCATCGAGACCGGACGCTCTGCCCGGCGGCCCCGGTTCTTCAGCAGCGCCATGACGATGTTGAGCGGGATCGAGGCGACGGAGAGGAGGTGGTCGGCCGGCGTCCGCTCCCGGCAGACGCCGACGATCACCAGGGCGCCACCGGGGGCCAGGTGGTCACGGAAAGCCTCCAAGGCCTCGGTGAACGGCAGATGGTGGAGCACGGCGACGCAGGTGATGACGTCGTGGGGCCGGCCGAGTCCGGTCAGCGCGTCGGACGTCGTGTAGGTCACGGGGGCCGCCGCCGGGGTCAGCTCCCGGGCCCTGGCCGTGATCTCCGGGTCGGCGTCGACGCCGTGCACCCGCTCCGCCCGGCCGGCCAGTAGCCGGGCGAGGTCGCCGCTGCCGCATCCCACATCCAGGGCGCTCCCCACCCGCGCGGGGAGTTGCCGCAGGATCCAGCGGTGGAAGTGGGCGTTGTGGTCCCAGGGATGGGCGGCGTGGAACCGCTCGAGTGCCTGCAGGATGCGTCGGGGCCACGGCGTCATGGGATCAAGTCGAGCACAGCGCGTCGCGCGGCCGTCACCGTGCCCCGCTCAGCGGGGTGGCCGTTCACCGACCGGGCACTCGGGAGGTACCGGCTCGCGGGGGCGCCGAGCGTGCGCCCGGCGTGAGCCGGTACCTTGCTGAGGAAGGCCACTGCGGGGAGAAGCACATGACCGATCCGACGATCACAGACGCGGACGCCCTCCGTCCGCTCCCCGGGGACGGGACGTCCCCGCGCGGGCCCGTGCGGCTTCTGGGCGCCGTACTCCGCGATCTCAGGGCCGTGGACGGCGCCCTGTACGCGGCGGTGGCCGCCACCCCGACACCCACACTCGACCGGACGTTGCGCCATCTGTCCCACGCGGCCGACCACTCGAAGATCTCGTTCGGCATCGCCGCCGCCCTGGCGCTGGCCGGGAAACGGCCGCGCAAGGCCGCCTTCGCCGGGGTCGGCGCCATCGCCGTGGCGTCGGCCTCCGCCAACCTCCTCGGCAAGCGCCTGGTGCGCCGTGCCCGGCCGGACCGGGAGGCGGCCCGGGTGACGGTGGACCGGCACGTCCGGATGCCGACGTCGGCCTCGTTCCCGTCCGGCCACACCGCGTCGGCGGTCGCGTTCGCCACAGCCGTGGGTGTGGTCCTGCCTCCCGCCGCGGTTCCGCTCGGGGCGCTGGCGGGCGCCGTCGGGTACTCCCGCATCCACACGGGCGTCCACTATCCCGGCGACGTGGCCGCGGGTGCCGTCCTCGGCATCGCGAGCGCGGCGGCGGCACTGGCGGCGGCCGCGGCCACTCCGTCAGCCAGGACCCAGGCTCTCCTGACGGCGGCCCGCTCCTGGCCCCGCGTCCGCATCGACGGTTTCGGACGCGGTTGAGCGGCCGAGGTGTGGCAACCGGGCCTGCCGCCCCGACTCGGCGAGCTGGACGCAGACCAGCGTGCGCCGGCGAGCCTTCGGCGCGTCCCACACCTCCATGAGGCTGCGGCCCGCCCGTCGAGCCGAGGGTTCAGGGACAAGAGGACGGCCGGCTCCGCGGGGCGCTCGCACCTGGTGCGCCCCAATGCCCCGCGTTCCTGGCTATCGAGGGAGAACGTGGGCGGACCGGCGTAGGTCGACGGCGGTGAGCGCCAGGGCCAGCGGCCCCGGGGCGAGGAAGGCCAGCGGAAGCATCATCCAGGCGCACAGTGCGGCCGTCGCCACGGCGAGCAGGACCAGGCCGCTGCCGCCCACGTCCGTCACGGCGTCCCGGGCGGCCCCGCGTACCGCCACCCGCCAGTCCGTGAGCGACTCGGGACGTCCGCAGGTCCGCAGGCCGACGACCGCCGCGCACGCGCCGATCATCGCGGCGGCCACCGCGAACAGCGGTGCCCCCGGCAGCCCCGCACCGGCCAGCGCCAGGTCGGCGGCGAGCAGCAGCAGTCCCGCCAGGGCGACGGCCCCCGCCGCCAGGTCACCGGCGCGCAGGCGCCGCCGGAGGAGCGCGGCGTACCGTCCCGCTGTGACGGGCCGGTCCTGGCCCGCTCCGCGCAGGACGGCACACGCCGTCGACAGGGCGGCCGGGGCGGTGATCAGTGGAAGGCAGGCCACCGCCGTGGCCAGACCGACGCTCAGCACGTCGGCGAACAGGGTCATGCGCGGGCCGAACACCTCGCCCGCCTCGCGGGTGCGCATGCCGCTCACCCCTTGAGTCCGGAGCTGGCCATGCCCTCCACCAGGAATCGCTGGAAGGCGAGGAAGAACAGCACGATCGGCAGCAGCGCGATCACCGACATCGCGAACATCGGGCCGAACGCGGAGGTGCTGGAGGCGTCCACGAAGGAGCGCAGGGCGAGGGTCAGGGTGAACTTGTCCGGGTCGAAGAGGTAGATGAGCTGGGTGAAGAAGTCGTTCCAGGTCCAGATGAACGTGAAGATGGCGGTGGTGATCAGGGCCGGACGGGTCAGCGGCAGGACGACCTTGAAGAAGCTGCGGAAGGGCCCGCAGCCGTCGATGCGGGCCGCCTCCTCCAGCTCGCGGGGCAGGCCGCGCATGAACTGCACGATGAGGAAGACGAAGAACGCCTCGGTGGCGAGGAACTTCGGCAGGATCAGCGGCCAGTAGGTGTTCACCAGCCCGAGCTGGTTGAAGATGATGTACTGCGGGATCAGCACCGCGTGGTGCGGCAGCATGATGGTGGCGATCATGAAGGCGAACAGCGGCCCGCGCATCCGGAACCGCAGGCGGGCGAAGGCGTAGGCGGCGAGCGAGCAGCTGAGGACGTTGCCGACGACCGCGCCGCCCGCGATCAGCAGGGAGTTGCCGAGCAGCCGCCAGATGGAGACGTCGTTGACGCCGTCGAAGGCCGTCCGGTAATTGGACCACTCCAGGTGGCTGGGCAGCAGGTCGAGGCTCGCGATGACCTCGTCGGCGGGCTTGAGCGAGGTGGCCAGCAGCCACGCCAGCGGGTACAGCATGACCAGCAGCGCGGCCAGGCAGCCGAGGTGGACGGCGAGACGGCCCGGGCGGAACGGCTTGCGGGAAACGGCGGTCGAGGTCATCGGTCCCCCTCGGAGGCGTAGAAGACCCAGGAGCGCGAGGTGCGGAACAGCACCGCCGTGACGATGCCGATCACGACGAGCAGCACCCAGGCCATGGCGGAGGCGTAGCCCATGTGGGAGGCGACGAAGCCGCGGTCGTAGAGGTACATGGTGTAGACGAGGGTCGAGTCGGCCGGCCCGCCCTTGCCCGCGCTGATCGCGAAGGCGGGGGTGAACACCTGGAAGGCCTGGATGGTCTGGAGGACCAGGTTGAAGAACAGCACCGGGGACAGCATCGGCACGGTGACGGACAGGAACTGCCGCCACTTCCCGGCCCCGTCGACCGCCGCCGCCTCGTACAGCTCGGCGGGGATCTGCTGGAGACCGGCGAGGAAGATGACCATCGGCGCGCCGAACTGCCACACCGTCAGCAGCGCGACGGCGAGCAGCGCCCAGCCGGGCTTGTTGACCCAGCCGCCGGTGCCGAGCAGGTTGTCCACCGTGCCGCCGTCGTTGAAGACCGCACGCCAGACGAGGGCGATGGACATCGACGCGCCGAGCAGCGAGGGTGCGTAGAAGGCGGAGCGGTAGAAGGCCTTGCCGCGCTTCATGCCCTTCAGTGCGAGGGCCACGACGAGGGCGAGGGCGAGTTGCAGGGGCACGGCGATGACGACGTACGTCAAGGTCGTCACGACCGAGCGCCAGTAGCGCGGGTCCTCGGTGAACATCTGGACGTAGTTGCGCAGGCCCACCCACTTCGGCGGGTTGAACAGGTCGTAGTCGGTGAACGACAGGTACAGCGACACGGCCATCGGCAGCAGGGTCAGGACGATCGCGCCGAGCACCCAGGGCGAGAGGAACACCCAGGCGGCGCCCTCGCGTTCGCGCTTGGGGCGGCGCTTCGGGGCGGTGGCGGTGACGCGTTTAGTCTCCGTGGGCGTCGCGGTGGTGGTCATGACCTCAGCTCCGCCTTCGCCTCGGTGATGTAGTTCTCGGCCGCCTCGCGGGGCGACATGCGCGCGTAGGACACCTGGTCGTAGTCGCGCTGGAAGGTGGTCTGGAGGGCGTTGTCGCCCGACGGCGGTGCCTGTGGCGGGTCCTTGAGCTTGCCCTCCAGGGACGCCTGGAAGTCGGCGATGGTCTTGTCGAAGTCCTCGAGCTGCGGGCCGAGTTCGTCGCGGACGGTCTCGTTGACGGGGATGCCCCGGCTGGCGCCGAGGATCTTCGCGGCCTGCCGGTCGTTGATCAGGAAGTCGACGAGCTGCGCCGCCTCCTTCGGATGGGCGGTGTTCGCGGAGACGCCGAGGAACATCGACGGCTTGAAGTACTGGCCGGGTGTGCCGTCCTCGCCGGACGGCATGGGGGCGAGGGCGACGCCGCCCTTGACGAGGGCGAGGAAGCCGCTGGCCGGGGCGTCCCAGTTGGCGTCGGACACCGCCTTGCCGCGCCCCAGCGGGGTGTTCTCGACCGAGCCGTCGAGCTGGGTGGTCTGCTCGGCCGGCGAGACGGCGCCCTCGCGGCGCAGCTTGTCGGTGAAGGTCCACCAGCGGGTGAGGTCGTCGGCGGTGAAGCCGAGCCCGCCGTCCTCGGTGTAGAGGGCCTTGCCCTGCCCGCGCAGCCAGACCTCGAAGGCGTCCTCGCTCTGGCCGGGGTCGGTCGCCCCGGGCATGCCGGTCTTCCTCGCGAGGGCGCGCATGGTGTCGGCCCACTGGCTCCAGGTCCAGCTCTTGCCGGGGAGGGGCACGCCCGACTTCTTCCAGGTCCCGACGTCGTAGGCGACGGTCTCGGTGCCGCGGCCCTGCGGGATCGCGTACTGCACGTCGTCCACGCGGCCGGTGGCCAGCAGCCCCTGGTCGATCTCGGAAGTGCGCAGGACGGACTTCTGCTTCGCCAGGTCGAGCAGGACGCCACCGGAGGCGTACTGGTCGATCTGGCGGTAGTCCAGCTGCATCACGTCCGGCGCGTCACCGCCGGCTGCCTGGGTGGCGAGCTTCTGCTTGTAGGCGTCGTAGCCGGAGAACGACGTCGTCACGTCGACGTTCGGATGCTGTTTCTCGAACAGCGCGACGGCCTGCTCGGTGCGTTCCGCGCGGTCGGGGTTGCCCCACCACGTGTAGCGCAGCACGACCTTGCCGCCGCCGGCCGATTCCCCGGGTCCTCCGCAGCCCGCCAGCACGGCACACAGTGCCAGTGCGGCGGCCGACGCGCAGAACCCCTTTGTCCTGTGTCCGGGCATGCCGAGGTCACCTCTCCTTTCCTCGGACTCTCTGTCGGCCCCCTCGGCCCCCCTCGCTCTGTTACTCGCCCTGGTACGGCAGCGTCGTCCCGGGCAGGTTGTACTCGTCGCGCCGGCCGCACATGCCGAAGCCGCCGAGCCGGGTGGGCGCGGCCTCGTAGGCGGTGGCCTCGCCGAGGTAGGCGGGCTCGCCGTCGGCCAGCGCGTCGAGCTGGGCGCCGGTGCGTTCGGCGGTGGCCAGGGCGCCCGCCCGCCACAGCTCGCGCCAGGTGGGCACCTTCTCCCGCACGATGCGGGCGGCGGCGCGCTGGAACTCCAGGTACGGGCCGTTGTCGCCGGCGACGAGCGCCTCGCGCAGGGCGAGGTAGCCCTCCACGGCGAGGTCCCGGCGGCGCTGGGCGGCCGCCGCCGTCTCCGGTCCCGTGCCGGGCGGCAGGGTCGCCACGGCGGCGTACTTCTCGGGGTCGGCGAGCACCTCGGGCGGGAAGGTGAACACGGCGTCCCCTGCCTCGGGCAGGCCGCTGTTCTGCATCAGCACGGTGATGCGCAGATCGCCGCCCTGCACCATGCGGTGCACGGTGCCCGGCGTGAACCAGGCGACGGAGCCCGGCTCCAGCGGGATGTCCCGGTAGCCGTCGGGGCTCAGTGTCTGCACCGCGCCCCGGCCGCCGGTGACGACGTACGCCTCGGTGCACACCAGGTGCAGATGCGGGCTGCCGCCGCAGACGCCGTCGGCGGCCTCCCAGTCGTAGGCGCTCAGATGGGACAGGCCGATCGCGCCGGGCAGCGGGTGCGGCAGGGCGGGCTTCGCGTCGTTCACCACGGCAGGCCCTCCAGGTGCGTGCCGACCCGGTCGCGGTCCCAGGCGCCGTCGGCGACGACGAGCCGGTAGCGGTAGGCGAAGGACTCGCCCGGCGGAAGCTCGAACTCCTCGAAGAACGCCCAGGAGAAGGCGACCGTCGGGAAGGGCTCGGAGCGGACGAACCAGTGCGACTCGTGGATCGCGGACGTCTCGTCGAGGTTCTCCGGCGCGTGCGCGAAGACGAGGGTGGAGTGGCCGTCGACGTCGTCGTGCTCGGTGGTGAAGGCGAGCCAGGGGCCCTGGGTGCCCATGAGCTTCCCGGCGTCGGCGTCGGTGTCCGGGGCGAAGACCGTGCCGCCGGCGAAGTCGCGCGGGCCGCGCCACTGGAGTCCGGTGTAGCCGGCCATCTCGCGGCCCGCGGTGGTCGGGGATCCGAAGGCGAGGGGCTCGGAACGGACGTTGGTGAGGCGGATCGACCAGTCCAGGGCCCAGGCGCCGGCCTCCTCGTCCACCGAGTGGACGGTCAGCCCCCGCACCTCGCGCGCCCACTCCTCGCCGCCGTTCTCGACCCAGGTGAGCTCCTCGGTGAAGGCGAGGCGGTCGTCCTCGACCGTGAACTCCTGGAAGCCGTCGTGCCGCATGGAGCCGACGCGCTCGGGCAGGCGGAGATAGCCCTGGCCGTGGACGTAGCAGTTGCCGCCCCAGAAGTTCTGGCCGGACAGATGGCTCGCGGTCATCTGCAGGCCCTTGTGCCAGCGGTGGTCGTTGGGGCGGTAGCCGGTGACCGTGCGGCCGGACAGCGTGCGCACCGGGTGGGCGTACGGCTTGCGGGCCTCGAACGGATCCGGGTCGGGGCGATAGACGTAGCGCAGGATCTCCGTGCCGTTCGCCGCTATGACGGCGATGTCCTCGCCGTGGGTGTGGGTGACTCGGATGCTCATGCGCGCTCCTTGGGGGCCCAGTCGGGGTGCTCGCCATGCATGGCCTCGTAGAAGGGGTCGCCGGGGCCGATCTCCCCCGCGTGGACGGAGCGGTTGGTGAACGCCGCCTTGTACAGGGCGGCGGCGAACTCGAGGGTGGCGCGGGCGTCCCGGCCGCTGCCCGGTGGACGGGTGCCGGTGTCGTAGGCGTCGAGGAGAGCGCCCAGCTGGGCCGTGTGCGAGCTGGGCACGTCGTTCGCGGGGGCGCGCCATGCGGTGGCGCGCTCGGAGGCGACGTGCGGGGCCGGGGTGTAGGCCCAGCTGTCGTTGGTGTGGCCGTACAGGTGTGTCAGCTCGACGGTGGCGTCGGCGCAGTCGATGCGGATGCGGCTGACCTCGTCAGGGGAGAGCACGCTGTTGACGACGGTGGCGAGGGCGCCGCTCCTGAAGCGCACCAGCGCGGTGGAGACGTCCTCGCTCTCGGTGTCGTGCACGAGCCGGGTTGCCATCGCCCGGATCTCCTCCCACTCGCCGAGCAGGTGCAGCAACAGGTCGTACTGGTGGATGCCGTGACCCATGGTCGGCCCGCCGCCCTCGCTGGCCCACTTGCCGCGCCACGGCACCGCGTAGTACGCCGCGTCCCGGTGCCAGGTCGTCTGGCAGTGCGCGACCAGCGGGGCGCCCAGCTCACCGCTGGTGATCAGTTCGCGGGCGTGCACCGCGCCGGAGCCGTAGCGGTGCTGGAAGACGACCGCCGCGTACGCGCCCGAGGCATCCTCGGCGGCGGCGATCTCGTCGTACTCGGCGAGCGAGAGGGTGAGCGGCTTCTCGCACAGCACCCAGGCGCCCGCCTTGAGCGCGGCGACCGTCTGGTCGCGGTGCAGGGCGGGCGGCGTCCCGATGAGCACCAGGTCGGGGCGTACGGCGTCCAGCATCGCCTCCACCGAGGTGTACCCGGCGACCTGGTCGCCGGCCAGCTCGCGGAACGCGTCCAGCCGCTCCTGGTCCACGTCGACGGCGGCCACCAGCTCCACCCGGTCGGAGTGGGCCCGCAGGGCGGGCAGATGACTGCCGCTGACGATGGCTCCGGTGCCGACGACGGCCACGCGGCGGCGAGTGGGGGACAAGGACATGCGGCGCTCCTCGGACGGCCGGCGGACACACGCTTGGAAAGCGCTTGCACTCGGAAGGCGACCCTAGGCGCGAGAGAATGTCTGGACAACCCCCCTGCAGCGACCTGCACAAGGTCCGCCCGTGCGTTCTCCCAGCTTGGGGCAGACTTTCCGGTTTGTTGCCACGGCCACCGAACGGCACTCCCCGCCTCCGCACGGGGGCTGACCCCACGGCGCGGCGAGGTGCTGGCGGCCGTGGACCGGGCCGCAGAGCCGCCGCCCGCACCCCGCTGCGGCTCGGCGGCCACCGGGAAGCGCGCCCGCGCACAGGACCCGCTGTTCGCGCCCGTGACCCACAACCTCAACCCGTGCGCCTTCTGGGACAGGCAACCTCAACCCGTGCGCCTTCTGGGACAGGCCGCACGAACGCCCGACCACGGTCCGCGACGACCTGCCCGCCCTGCTCGTCAACGCCACCGGAGACCCGCGCACCGACTACGCCGGCGCCAAGTCGGTGCGCACCATGTGGCCCTCCTCGCGCCTGGTCACCCTGCACGGCGCCGACCAGCACGCGGTGTACGGCGTCCACGGCGTGCCGTGCGTCGACGACGCGGTCAACGCGCACCTGGCCACGGGCCGGCTGCCGGGGCGGGACATCGACTGCGGGGCGCACGCGCACGGCTAGGACGCACGGTGCGAACGCCGGAGCCCGGACCGTTTCCGGTCCGGGCTCCGGCAGCCGGCGACGAGGGGCCGGTCGTCAGGACCGGTCGGCTCGCCTCAGGACTCGACGATCTTGCGCACGTTGTCCACGGAACCGCAGCCGGCCTTCAGCTGACGCTCACGCTCCTGCCAGAACGCCAGGCCCAGCTCCTCCCGCCGCTCCATCGTCACGTTCTCCCGCGCACCGTTGAGGATGGTGCGCTCCTCTTCGTCGGCGTGGTGGGTGACGGCCTCCACCAGCCCCTCGAGCTTTTCGTCCCACTCGTCGGAGCCGACCTCCTCGACCTCGAGGAGCTCCAAGAGGGCCTCGTTGCCCTCGTCGTGCTCGTGCTCGCCGTGCTCGACCTCTTCGTCGTCGATGTTCTTGTACCGCTTGAGCGCCGGGTAGACCTTGGCCTCCTCGGCCAGCGCGTGCGCGATCAGCAGGTCTGCGAATTCCCGCAGCGCACCCTCACGGTCGGCTTCGACGCTGCGCATCTGACGGAAGAGGTCTTCCATGCGCCGGTGGTCCTGGAGAATGAGCTCTACGATGTCTTGTGCATCGGCCATGGAACAGGAACCCCTTTCGTGCAAGAGAATCGGGCCATTTCCATGTACCCGTTCCTGACGTTCTGTGCGCCCTGGGCGGGCCTGCCGGTCTACCAGCGATACCAGCGACCCTTGCGGCCACCGCTGTCCACGCTGCGCAGGACGAAGCCGAGCAGCCACAGCACCAGCACGATCACCGCGAGCCACCACAGGGCCTTCAGCGCGAAGCCCGCGCCGAACAGGATCAGGGCCAGCAGCAGGACGAGAAGCAAAGGAACCATAGTTATCTACCTCCGCCACTCCTGGTGCCCGGCTCTTTGGCGAACACACGGTCGAATCACTGCGTTTCTCCACCCGGATCACGGGCACCTGCATCGATTTGACCGAGCGGAGGCGGCCGGAACCCGATCAGGCCAACCGGCGTCAGTCCCTGCCCACGACGACCACCTCGTCCCCGGTCGTCCAGCGGCGGCGCTCCGCTTTGGGCGGGTTGATGCGCACGCCGTGGCCGGGACTCGTCGACGCCTCGTCGTGGCTTCGGTAGCCGATGGCGCATTCGCCGCGCTGCCGTGCCGCTGCCACGACGGTGGCGAAGGTCGTCTCGCAGCCCGGCAGCACGTAGTCGCTCGCCGGCCGCAGGCGGACGCCGGTGCCGTCGGCGGAGAACAGCTCCTCGAAGACCGCCGCCAGGTGCCGGTTCTGGGAGATCTGCGCCATGAGCAGGCCGAGGAGCTTACCGCTGATGATCACGTCGGCTCCGGGACTGACGGGGGCCAGCGCCCGGTTGCGGTCGTCGATCAGCTCGGTGACGACGGGCACTTCGCGCCCGGTGGCCTCCTCCAGCTGTCGCAGCAGCAGGAGGGTGACGAGCGTGCGGTTGTCGGGGTCGTCCGGCGGCTGCCCGGGAACGGGGTCCTGGCCGAGCACGATCACGCTGTCGTAGGAGTGGACGTCCAGACGCCGCAGGGTCTCGGGGCGGGTGACGTCCCCCTGGTGGAGGGTCAGGGTCAGGTCGGCGCCGTGGTGTGCGCCGGCCTCGCTCACCTGCCGGACCGTCGCGTCACCACCGTCCGCCACCACGTCGACGGCTGATCCGGGCCGGGCCCGGCGGCGCAGTTGGTCGACCATGAGCGGCGCCCGGCGGTTCCAGCCCAGCAGGAGGACCCGCTCCGGCCGCGCGGGCGTGGCGGGGCCGGACGCCATCGCCGCCTTCTCGACCCACTCCGCGCAGTCGGCCGGCCAGACCGTGTCGTCGTCCCGGGAGATGACGACGAGCAGGTCGTCCGCAGCGATGGGCGTCTGCGGTGGCGGGTTGAGCAGAGGGGTGTCTCCACGCACCATCCCGACGACGCTCGACGTCGGGTAGGACAACAGCGCGTCCCCGAACGGGCGGCCCGCCAGGGCCGGTTCGGTGACCAGGTAGAACTCGTCGCCGGCGAAGTCGAGGAGCTCCTGGTGGACCAGGGAGAGCCCGGGGCGGCGGGCGGCCTGGACGATCAGCCGGGCCGTGACGGTGTCGCTCTCCAGGACGACACCACCCGGCCCGGCGGCGAGACAGGCGGCCAGTCGGTAGCGGTCGTCCCGGACGGCGGCGACGACGGGCGGACGGGTCGCCTCCCCGGCCAGGGCTGCCCTGAGCGCCAGCAGCGTCTTGACCACCTCGGCGTCGGCATCGGGCTCGTCGCGAGGCAGGACCAGCACGACACCGGCCGTCGACGGACTGGTGAGGGTGAGCACGGCGGGGTCGGTGGTGGGGCCGCTGCGGCAGATCAGCCGCGTACGGCCGACGGGGCCCACCTTCGTGCTCAGGGCCTCCTCCATGGCGGTCTTGTCCCGGTCCGCCAGCACCGCCACCGCCGCGCGCCGCTGGTTGGCGTTGGCGGCCACCAGCTCGCTCACCACCGTGAAGACCTGCTCCGACCACCCGAGGACCACGACGTGCCCGCGTTCGAGCACGGTGGACCGGCCACGCCGCAACGCGGTGAGCCGCTCCGTGAGCGCCGTCGTGATCAGGCCGACCAGCGTCGAGACGTACAGCAACGCGACCAGCGCGAGCAGCACCGACATCATCACGCGCAGCGGCGTACCCGTCGCACCGCCCAGCCGCAGGGTCTGCCCGGTGAGGTGCCACACCTGCGCCAGCCGGTCCGGCAGGGACGCCGGCGCGTCGGGATCGGTCCACACCACCACCGCACTGGCCGGGACGACGACGGCCAGGCACAGCAGCGCCATCCAGCCGACCAAGGCGGATGCACCGCGGGCCAGCGTGCTGTCGAACCAGTAACGGGCTCGGTCACCGACCGGAGTGCGCCGCTGCGCCACCCTTCCCCCTCCGTCGCCCCGGACTCTCGTGCGGCCGGTCGGCGCCGCGTACGCGACGCGCGGGACGGCCGGAGAGCACGGATGTGGATACGCATGTCGCAGTGTGGGCGCTCTATCGCGGCGGCAGAGGCAGTTCCCTCCTCATTCATCCCTTCGGGTTCCCGAGGCGTCCGCGTCGGCGGATCGGCTGTGACGTCAGCGTTTGCCGCGGACTTCGCTCCTTCGGGGCAAGGCCCGGACGAAGGGCGGCGCCGGGGCGTGGCCGCCAGTACAAAGGCCGCCATGACTGAAGATCACGCGGTGGTGCGTTCGGACGGCGGTTTCTCGCGGCGGAGCTTCGCGGCGGTGGCCGGCACGGCCACGGTGGCGACGGCCCTGACCGGCGGCCCCGCCACCGCTCTGCCCGCACCAGCCGCACCAGCCGCACCAGCCGCACCGGCGGTACCGGCCGCACCGGGCGACAGCCGGGGCGCCGACTTCGACCGGTGCCTCGCCGTCGCCCGCGCACTCCTCGTCCTGGACTCCGACGACCGCCCCCTCGTTCCGCGTTACCAGCGCGTCCTGAAGAAGGGACTGCCGGATCAGCGACGGACCCGTCCCAAGAACGTCCTCGTCATCGGCGCCGGTCCGGCCGGGCTGGTGGCCGCCTGGCTGCTGAAGGAGGCAGGTCACCGGGTGACGGTCCTGGAGGCCAACGGCAACCGCGCGGGCGGCCGCATCAAGACCTTCCGCAGCGGCGGCCACGAGGGCGCCGAGCAGCCCTTCGCCGATCCCCGCCAGTACGCCGAGGCCGGCGCGATGCGCATCCCCGGCAGCCATCCCCTGGTGATGGAGCTGATCGACCAGTTCGGTTTGAAGAAGCGGCGTTTCCACTACGTCGACGTCGACGGCGAGGGACGTCCCGCCGGCCGCACCTGGATCCACGTCAACGGCATCCGAGTGCGGCGCGCCGACTATGCCCGCGCGCCCCGGCGCGTGAACCGGTCCTTCGGTGTCCCCAAGGCCCACTGGGACACCCCCGCCGCCGCCATCCTGCGCTCCGCGCTGAACCCGGTGCGCGACGAGTTCAGTTACGTCGGCTCCGACGGCAAGCGGGTCGACAAACCGCTCCCGGAACGGCTTCGGGGCTGGGCCCGCGTGGTGCAGCGGTTCGGTGACTGGTCGATGTTCCGCTTCCTCACCGAGCACGCGGGGCTCGACGAGCGGACCATCGACCTGATCGGCACCCTGGAGAACCTCACCTCACGCCTCCCGCTGTCCTTCATCCACAGCTTCATCGGCTCCTCCCTCATCAGCCCCGACACGCCGTTCTACGAGCTGGAGGGCGGCACGGCAGTACTGCCGGACGCCCTGCTGGAGCGCGTCCGCAAGCAGGTGCGGTTCGACCGCCGTGTCACCCGCGTCCAGTACCACCACCCCGACCGCCCTTCGCGGGACACCGAGCACGTGCGCAGCAAGGGGCCGAACGTGTGGGTGGACACCGTGTCCGAGGGGCGCGACGGACCCGTCGTCCGCGAGCAGTTCACCGGGGACGTCGCCGTGGTCACGGTGCCGTTCTCCGGGCTGCGCCACGTACAGATCGACCCGCCGCTGTCGTACGGCAAGCGCCGCGCGGTCTGCGAACTGCACTACGACACCGCGACCAAGGTGCTGCTGGAGTTCAGCCGCCGCTGGTGGGAGTTCGACGAAGCCGACTGGAAGCGCGAGCTGAACGCCGTGGACCCGGACCTCTACGACGCCTACCGCACCGGCCGCGCCGCCGACGACGGCAGCCTGCTCGGCGCCCACCCCTCCGTGCCCGACGGGCACATCACGGCGGGTCAGCGCACCCACTACGCCGCCAACCGCTCGATCACCCGCGACCAGCCGGAGGCCGTCGACGTCGTGGGGGGCGGTTCGGTGTCGGACAACGCCAACCGCTTCATGTTCCACCCCTCCCATCCGGTTCCGGGCAGCGCGGGGGGTGTGGTCCTGGCTTCCTACAGCTGGGCGGACGACGCGCTGCGCTGGGACTCCCTGGACGACGAGGCACGGTACCCGCACGCTCTGTGCGGCCTCCAGCAGGTCTACGGCCGGCGCATCGAAGTCTTCTACACCGGCGCGGGCCGCACGCAGAGCTGGTTGCGCGACCCCTACGCCTACGGGGAGGCGTCCGTGCTCCTGCCCGGTCAGCACACGGAGCTGCTGCCCGCCATCCCCGTGCGGGAGGGGCCGTTGCACTTCGCCGGGGACCACACGTCCGTCAAGCCGGCGTGGATCGAGGGAGCCCTGGAATCCGCCGTGCGGGCGGCCCTGGAGGTCCACACGGCGTAGAAGTCGCTGAACCGCCATGCAGGCGAGGGCCCCGGCGCACCGGCGCCGGGGCTCTTCGGTTCCCGGGGTACGGCTTCCCTGCCACCGGGAGCCGCTCCGGTGACGGAGCGGAGGCGGAGGTGCGGGCGGCGACCGCAAAGACCAAAACCTCCGTTGGTTCCGCAAGAGAGACAGCCGGTCGGCGCTCGGTGCAGCATGTGGCCCACATCACCCTCCCCCACAGGGCCTTTACCCACCCGCAACGACGTACCGACAGGTGGTGGCACTCGTGCGCCTGCGCACCCCCCTCGCCCTGCTCGGGGCCGCCGTGCTCGTGCTCGTCGGACCACCGCTGCTGACCACCGGCAGCGGCTCCGAGACCGGCACACAGATCCCGGGCCTGCGCTTCATGGTCCCCAACACGCCCGGCGGCGGTTACGACATCACGGCCCGTACGGCCGCGAAGAACGCCGAGGAAGCCGAACTGACCCACAACATCGAGGTGTTCAACCTGCCCGGCGCCGGCGGCACGGTCGGGCTGAGCCGGCTGGTGAGCGAGCACGGCAACGGCAAGCTCGCCATGTCCATGGGCCTCGGGGTCGTGGGCGCCGTCCGTTCCAACGACGCGCCGAAGACGCTCGGCGACACCACTCCGATCGCCCGGCTCACCGAGGAGCAGGACGTCGTCGTGGTCGCCAAGGACTCCCCGTACAAGACGATCGACGATCTCATCGGCGCCTGGAAGGAGAACCCGGGCAAGCTCCCGGTGGGCGGTGGCTCGTCGCCCGGCGGGCCCGACCACCTCGCGCCGATGCTGATGGCGCGGGCCGCCGGGATTTCCCCGAAACAGGTCAACTACATCCCGTTCGACGGCGGCGGCGAGCTGCTCGCGTCGATCCTCGGCAACAAGGTCGCCTTCGGCGTGTCCGGCGTCGGCGAGTACCTGGACCAGATCAAGGCTGGCGAGCTGCGCCTCCTGGCGGTTACCGGCCCCGAGCGCGTCGAGGGGCTGGACGCGCCGACGCTGAAGGAGGCGGGCTACGACGTGAACTTCACCAACTGGCGTGGCATCGTCGCCCCGCCCGGCCTGACCGACGGGGAGCGCGACAAGCTCGTGCGGCTGATCGAGGAGCTGCACGACTCGGACGAGTGGCGGAAGTCCCTGGAGCAGAACGGCTGGGACGACGCCTTCCTCACCGGTGAGAAGTTCGGCGCGTTCCTCGACGCCGAGGACAAGCGCGTGGTGTCGGTGCTGAAGGAGCTGGGACTGTGACGACGCGGACCACCGGGATTCCCCCGGCCGAACGCAGCGAGCGGCGCGCGTGGCTGCGCGAGCACTCCGAACTCGGCGTGTGCGTGCTGCTGCTGGTACTGGGCGTGCTCGTCCTGACGGACGCGCTCACCATGGACGTCGACATCGCCCAGCGCGGCCCGATCGGCCCGAAGACCGTGCCGATCGTGGTCGGCGCCGGACTGCTGGTGATCGCCGCCCTGCTCGCCGTGGACGTGCTGCGCGGCGGTCGGGGCCAGGCCGAGACCGGCGAGGACGTCGACCTGTCGGAACCCGCCGACTGGCGCACGGTGCTGCTGCTGTCCGGGGTGTTCCTCGGCTCGGCCGTGCTGATCGAGCCGCTCGGCTTTCCCGTCGCGGGCGCGCTGCTGTTCTGGGGTGCGGCGTTCGCGCTCGGCAGCCGCAGGATCGACCGCGATCCGCTCATCGCGGCCGGGCTGTCCCTCGTCACCTACGTGGTCTTCAACAACCTGCTCGGAGTGCCCCTGCCCGGCGGTCCGCTGATGGGAGTGCTGTGACATGGATGCGTTCAACTCCCTTCTGGACGGCTTCGGTACGGCCCTCACCCCGGTCAACCTGCTGTGGGCCGTCATCGGCGTGCTGCTCGGCACGGCGATCGGCGTGCTGCCCGGCATCGGCCCGGCGATGGCGGTCGCGCTGCTGCTGCCGGTGACGTACGGGCTCGAACCGACCGGCGCGTTCATCATGTTCGCGGGCATCTACTACGGCGCGATGTTCGGCGGCTCGACCACCTCCATCCTGCTCAACACGCCCGGCGAGAGCGCGGCGGTGGTGGCGGCCATGGAGGGCAACCCCATGGCCAAGTCCGGGCGCGGCGCGCAGGCTCTGGCGGCGGCCGCCGTCGGGCACTTCGCGGGCGGCCTGATCGGCACGATCCTGCTGGTCGCGCTCGCCCCGACGGTCGCCGAACTGGCCGTGGACATCGGCGCGCCGGACTACTTCGCCATCATGGTGCTGGCGTTCATCGCGGTGACATCGGTGCTGGGCTCGTCCCGCATCCGGGGCCTCGCCTCCCTGCTCATCGGCCTCACGCTGGGCCTGGTGGGCCTGGACCAGATGACCGGCCAGCAGCGCCTGACCTTCGGCTCGCTCCAACTGGCCGACGGTATCGACGTGGTGATCGTCGCGGTCGGTCTGTTCGCGATCGGCGAGGCCCTGTGGGTGGCGGCGCACCTGCGGCGCAGCCCGCCGGAGCCGATCCCGGTGGGGCGTCCGTGGCTGGGGCGCGGGGATGTGGACCGCACGTGGAAGTCGTGGCTGCGCGGCCCGTTCATCGGTTTCCCGTTCGGCGCGATCCCGGCGGGCGGCGCGGAGATCCCGACCTTCCTGTCGTACGTGACGGAGAAGCGCCTGTCGAAGCACAAGGACGAGTGGGGCAAGGGCGCCATCGAGGGCGTGGCCGGCCCGGAGTCGGCGGCGTCGGCCTCGGCGGCGGGCACCCTGGTGTCGATGCTGACCCTGGGCCTGCCGACCACGGCGGTCGCGGCCGTGATGCTGGCCGCCTTCCAGCAGTACGGCATCCAGCCCGGCCCGCTGCTCTTCGAGCGCGAACCCGACCTGGTGTGGGGCCTGATCGCCTCCCTGTTCGTCGGCATGGTGCTGCTGCTCGCGCTCAACCTGCCGCTGGCGCCACTGTGGGCGAAGCTGCTGCGCATTCCGCGCCCGTACCTGTACGCCGGGATCATGTTCTTCGCGGCGGTCGGCGCGTACGCGGTCGGCGGTGAGGTGATCGACCTGGTGATCCTGCTGGTCATCGGCCTGATCGGCTTCGGCATGCGTCGCTACGGCCTGCCGGTGCTGCCCGCCGTCATCGGCGTGATCCTCGGCCCGAACGCCGAGCAGCAGCTGCGGCGCGCCCTCCAGATCAGCGACGGCAGCGTGACGGGGCTGTTCAACACGCCGTTCGCGGTGACGGTGTACGCGGTGATCGTGCTGCTGCTGGCCTGGCCGCTGCTGAGGAAGGCGGTGACGCGCAGGCGCGTGGAGGCCTGACACGCGCGCCGATGCGGGGGCGTGGCTCATCCTGGCCACGCCCCCACGGCATGTCTCAGGGCACCGACTCCGAGGCCCCGTCCGGGAACCGGATCTCCGCGGCCCCGTCCGCGACGACCCGAACCCGGGTCTCCGTGACCAGGGCGTGCGGATCGCCGCACACCGCCGGGTCGGCGCTGAGCACGATCAGGGTGACCAGGAGCCGGCTGCCGCCGGGGTGGTCCGGCAGTGTGAGGCAGGGGGTCGCCGAGTGGCGGCCGTACGCGTTGCTGCCGTGGGCGGGCAGGACCGCCCCCTTCTCGTCGCCCCATCCGTGCAGGCCGACGACCGCGCTGGTCAGGCCGTCCGAGCGGCGCGTCAGCGCCCAGCCGGGGCCGGTCCGGCCGGTCGGCGGCCCGGTGTCGTCGGCGATGGCCCAGCCGCCCTCGCGCACGGGCGTCCCGGGCGGCGCGTCGACGCGGTGCACCCGGACCTCCCAGGGGCCGTGCACCACGCTGACCGTCTCGATGCGGTGCCCTTCGCGGCCGCCCGGGAGCACGGCCCGGTGCCAGGAGGCGGCCCGGCCGCCCTCGACGCCGAGGGGGTGGATCCGGCCGCGCGGGGTGGGCGTGCCATCGGGAGCGAGCAGCGCGATGTGGTTGTCCGGGCCCGCGTGCGGGGGCGGTGGTGTCTCGGGGGCCGTTGCGCTGGAGTAGGCGAACCGGGCGTAGTGCGGGCTGTCGTCCGCTGGGGCCGGCGGGGGTGGCAGGCGGTCGCTGCCGTGGTTGACGAGCCGTACGATCCCGTCGGCCGCGGTGGAGTGCAGCAGCCAGCCCGGCGCCGGCAACGCGAGGCGTACATCGTCCGTCTCGACCGGGCCGGGTTCCTCGGGCTCGGTCCACACGGGGTGGCCGGCGGGCAGGAGCAGGCCGAGGAAGGCCTTGCTCGCCCAGTAGGGGGAGGCAGGTCCCGAGTACCGCTGGGTGACCGGGCGGAAGGGGCCGTACCAGCCGAGGGTGAGCAGCCCGTGGTCGTCGGGCACGCCCCGCTCGGCGAAGTGCTTCAACGCCCCGGAGGCCAGGCGGCGGGTGCGGCCCGGCGGCAGCGGGGTGGCGCCGGCGAGAACACCCGCCCACAGGGGCGCGGTCGTGGCGAACCGGTAGGTGAGGGAACGGCCCTGGTGGACCGGTGCGCCGTCGGCGCCGAAGAAGTGCTGGTGATCGTGGAGGAACGACCGCAGGCGTGTTCGGTGTTCCGCCACCAGCCGGGGGTCGGCGCGCGGCCCCGCGATGCGGGCCCACAGCACGGGGTACAGGTGCAGCGCCCAGGCGTTGTAGTAGTCGAACTTGCGGCCGTCGCCGTCGGTGTACCAGCCGTCGCCGCGGTACCAGTCCTCCAGGCGGGCGAGGCCGGCGTCGATCTCACAGCGGCTGTGCGGGGCGCCGACGGAGGCGAGGAACTCCTCGGTGATGACCTGGAACAGCCGCCAGTTGGAGTCGTTGACGATCGCTCCGACGAAGCCGCCGAGCCAGTCGGCGACCCGTTGCCGTACGCGGTCGTCGAGCCGGTCCCAGATCCAGGGGCGGGTCTCGTGCAGGGCGATCGCGAGGGACGCGGCCTCGACCATGGGCTGGCCCCGGTCGGTGATGGGCGGCCAGCGGTCGGGGCCGTGCGGGTCGGTGCCGGCTGCGAGGCCGGCCGCGTACCGTTCGATCAGGCCGGGTACCCCCTGCCCGCCCGCACCGGCGATGCGGAAGGCCGCCAGGAGGAAGGAGCGGGCGAAGCCCTCCAGCCCGTCGGACCAGGACCCGGAGTGGCTGGGCGGCCCGGGGAGCCGGTACTGGGCGAGGCCCGGGGAGGCATAGGGCGTGAGGGCGTCGAGGAGGCGGTCGGCGACGGCCTCCCAGTGGGCGCGGGTCCAGCCGGTGAAAGGGGAGGTCAGCAGGTCCGGTGGTGGCAGGTGGGGCAGGTTGGGGAGGTGCGTCGGGTCGGGGAGCGACACATGCGGCGCGCTCATGCGGGTGTGGTTCCTCCGATGGTCACAGGGCACGCCCGGGCGGGGGCGGGCCGACGCTGTCGCGGACGACGATGTGGGTGCCGAGCAGGTGGTGGGCCCCGGCGGCGTGCTCGGGGTCGCGCAGCGCGATGCGTACGGCGGCGCGCCCGAGTTCCTCGGCGGGGGTGCGAACGGTGGTGAGCGGCGGGTTGAAGTCCTCGGCGAGCGGGATGTCGTTGTAGCCGACGACGGAGATGTCACCGGGGACGCTCAGCCCGGTGTCGGCGATCGCGCGCAGGGCACCGGCGGCGACCATGTCGTCCCCCGCGAACACCGCGGTGAACTCCCGTCTCCCTTTGAGGAGTTCGGTCATGGCGCGGTGGCCGGCGGCGCGGCCGAGTCCGCAGTCGACGACGTGCGCGGCCTCCGGCGGCAGCCCGTGCTCGGCGAGCGCCGCCCGGTAGCCGGCGACGCGGGCGTCGAGGGCGGTGTTGCCGGGCAGCCCGCCGAGGAAGACGATCCTGCGGTGCCCGGCCGACAGCAGATGGCTGGTGACCGCGTGGGCTCCGGCCTCGTTGTCGAACTCGACGACCAGGGCGGGGACGTCGGGGCCGGGGGCGGGCCGGCCGCACAGCACGAGCCGGGCTCCGGAGGAGTCGAGGGCGTGGGCGTAGTGGGCGACGCGCTCGCGGTAGGCGTCGTCCTCGACGACCCCGCCCACCAGGATCACCAGCCGGGCGCCCTCCTCCCGCATGAGCTGCACGAACTCCATCTCGCGCTGGGCGTCGCCGCCCGTGGCGCCGACCACGCAGAGCCAGCCGCGGTCGGCGGCCTCCGCCTCCACGCCCTCGGCGACCTGGGCGTAGAAGGGGCTGGTGACCTGGCGGACGACGACGGCGGCCATCTTGCGGCCACCGCCGACCAGGGCGCGGGCGTGCGCGTTGGCCACGTAGTCCAGGTCGCGGGCCGCGCGCAGGACGCGGGCCCGGGTCGCGGCGGGCACCGGGTGGTTGCCGCTGAGCGCGCGGGAGGCGGTCGCCGTGGACACGCCCGCCCGCTCGGCGACCTCGCGGATCGTGACCCGCCCCTTGGGACCCATGTCGTTCCCCATCCCCCGCGTCTCCTCTTCCGCCCACCGCTGTTCAGGTGTTGGCCGCGTAGTCCTTCGCGTACTCCTCGGCCATTCTGTCGCCGCCCCGGCTGCGCCACTTCTTCACCGCCGCGTCCCATTCCGACAGCGCCAGACGTCCGGCGATGATCCCGGTGACGGTGTCGTCGAGGAACGTCTGGAGGGTGGCACCCTGGGAGTTGTTCGTCGCGGACTGCAGCCCGAAGGACGCGTTGCGGATGGCGTGCGGTACGACCTTCCGCTGGTAGGCGTGCAGGGCGCGCACGGCGTCGGGCATGCCGGGCACGAACAGCACCTGGGGTCCCTCGGCGAGGTACTTCAACGGCAGGTTGGTGTTGTTCTCCACCTCGCCGAGCTTGGTGGGCACGGGCGAGCCGTCCTTGCCGCGGGCGAAGTGGACGCCCTCGACGCCGTAGTGGACGAGTTCCCACTCCTCGCTGCCGAAGGGCGCGGCGAGGTAGTCGAGGACGCGCAGCAGCAGCTGGATGCGCTCCTTCTTCGCCTTCTTCAGGACGGTGTAGCCGAAGGAGCGGCGGGCGGCGACGATGCCGCCGGCCTCGCCGCCGACGCTGTACGGGAGGGCCGCCGCCGGGTTCATCTTGCCTTTGGACTCCTGGTACTTGGGCAGGTAGGCGCCGAATCCGTCCTGCATGGAGCCCACGGTGCCGTTGTAGTAGAGGGTCGTCAGGTCGATCTGGGAGATGGACGTGGCGTCGGGGTGGTAGGAGCCGTTCTTGCGCAGTTGTGCCTGGAAGGCGATGGACGCCTTGTAGCGTTCGTCGGCCCCCGCCGGAAGGAAGGTGCCGTCCTTGGTGACGGCCCAGCGCTGGGGCGCGTTGTGGGCGGCGGAATGGAAACCGTTGCCGAAGAGGGAGCCGGTGGCTGCCCCGAGCATGTAGGTCTTCCCGCGCGTGCCGCGCCGGGCCACGGCCGTGAAGTCCTCGGCGGTCCAGCCGTCCTTCATGCCCGCGTCGGCGAACATGTCCTGGTTGATCCACAGGGTCGAGCCGGGCAGCGGGCGTTCCAGCGGGATGCCGTAGATGCGCCCGCCGATGCGGCCCATGTCGCGCCAGGCGTGGGTGGGGATGTTGGCGAGATTGGGGTAGTCGGTGATCGCGTCGCCGGAGAGGTACGGCGTGAGGTCCTGGGCGCGGCGCTGCACGAACTGCGCCTCGCGGGGCAGGGTGAAGCCGGCGAACATGTTGATGATGTCGGGCAGGGCCTCGGCGTCACCGGCCATCACGGTCGCCATCTTCTTCTGGTAGTCGGCCTGGGAGATGATCGTGTATTCGATCTTCACGCCGAGGGCCTTCTCCACGGCCGCCCAGAACCGGTTGGCCGAGGCGGGCTTGGGCGGGGTCCCGAAGGAGACGGTCATGACGCGGACGGTGGAGCCGTCGCCGGGGGTGCGCGAGACCGACTTTGCCAGGTCGGACGGGTAGGAGGTGTATCCGGCCTGGACACCCTCCTCGGTCGGGGCGAGGTCCGGTTTCGGGCCGGTGGCGGGCCGGTGGGCGGGCCAGGGGGCGAGCTTCTTCCCGGCGTTGGAGACGTCGCCGTCGTCGGACCCGGAGGAGCAGGCGGTCAGCAGGCCGGGGACGGAGACGGCGGCGCCACCGGCGGCCACGGTACGCAGCAGGGTGCGTCGGGACATGCTGGGCATGGGTGAGTCACCTCGTGTCGGCTTGGGTCAGCTTTTGATGGCGCCGGTGAGCACGCCCTTGGTGAAGTACTTCTGCAGGAAGGGATAGACGAGCAGGATCGGCACGGTGGCGATCACGAGCACCGCCATCTGCACGGTCTGCGGAGCGGTGACGGTGGCCTCGCCGGTGGTCGCGTCGGTGAGCCCGGCCCCGGCCACGACATAGGTGCGCAGCACCTGCTGGAGCGGCCAGTGGTCGCTCTCCAGGTAGAGCGAGGCGTAGAACCAGGAGTTCCAGTAGGCGACGGCGTAGAACAGGCCGACGACGGCGAGCGCCGCCTTGGACAGCGGCAGCACCACCGACACCAGGACCCGCCAGTCCCCCGCCCCGTCCAGCCGGGCCGCCTCGAACAGCTCCTCGGGGACGGACTGGAAGAAGCCGCGCAGGACGACCAGGTTGAAGACGTTGACCAGGACGGGCAGGACGAGCGAGGCGTACGAGTCGAGCAGGCCGAGTTCCTTGACGAGCAGGAAGCTCGGGATCATGCCGGGCGGGAAGAGGAACGTGAAGAGCACCAGCAGCAGGACGGGCCTGCCGCCGAAGACGCCCGGGCGGGACAGCGCGTAGGCCAGGGTCACCGTGCAGCCGAGGCTGAGCAGGGTGCCCACGATCGTGACGCCGGCGCTGACGCCGAGGGCGTGGGTGACGATGCCGCCGTCGAAGATGTCGCGGTAGGCGTCGAGCGAGGGCTCTGTGGGCCACAGCACCCAGCCGCCGTTGTCGACGACCTCCTGGGTGGAGGCGAGGGACGTCGACACGATGACCAGGAACGGCACGCACACCAGCAGCACGACCGCGGCCAGGGCGAGAACCTTCGCGGCCTGGGTGAGCGGCCGGGGCCTCTCCATCCAGCCGGGCCGGGCGGACGCGCTCACCTGTAGACCCCCTGTTCGCCGAGGCGGTGGGCGACCTTGTTGGCCGCGTAGACGAGCAGGGCCCCGACCAGGCCCTTGAACAGGCCCGCGGCAGCGGCGAATCCGTAGTCGCCACCGACGATGCCCTGGTAGTAGACGAAGGTGTCGATGACCTCGGCGGTCTCCGGTCCGACCGCGTCGCGTTGCAGCAGCATCTGCTCGAAGCCGACGGAGAGGATGTCACCGAGCCGCATGATGAGCAGCAGCACGATCACCGGGCGGATGGCGGGCAGGGTGACGTGCCAGAAGCGGCGCCAGGGCCCGGCGCCGTCGATGGCTGCCGCCTCGTACTGCTGCTCGTCGACCTGGGCGAGCGCGGCGAGGAAGATGATCGTGCCCCAGCCGGCGTCCTTCCAGATGACCTGGGCGACGACGAGCGGCTTGAACGCCTCGGGGTTGCCGATGATGTCGACGGTGTGCAGACCGGCCCCGCTCAGGCCGCTGTTGAGCAGGCCGGTGTCCCCGAGCACCTGCTGGAACAGCGCGACGACGATCACCCACGAGATGAAGTGCGGCAGATACGCCACCGACTGCACGAAGCGGCGCACCGAGCTCCAGGTGAGGGTGTGCAGCAGCAGGGCGAGGCCGAGCGGCACCGGGAAGTAGAAGACCAGCTGGAGGAGCGCGATCCAGAGGGTGTTGAGGACCGAGTCCCAGAACGCCGCGTCCTCGAACATGCGCTGGAAGTTGCCCAGGCCCACCCAGGGGCTGCCCCACAGGCCGTCGAACGGCACGTACTCCTTGAAGGCGATGACGTTGCCGACGAGTGCGCCGTAGTGGAACAGCAGGAAGTAGGCGAGGCCGGGCAGCATGAGCAGAAACAACGCCCGGCTCTGAAAACCTTTACGTGAGTGCTTCGTCCTTTCCGGGTGACGGCGATGCGGATCCACCCCCTTCACACCTGCTCGTTCCCGTAAGACCGTTGCCACGGATCCCCCTCACCTCGGCGTGTCCGGTGAGGGGAAGCTAAAACGCTTTCACTGCGCGGTCAACACCTCTGACAGAGCCGGGATTTCCGCCGGGCCGGTGGCGCGGGTCAGGTCGCGAGCAGCTTCCTGCCCAGCCAGTCGGAGGAGTCGCGCACGCCGGGCAGGACGTAGAAGTAGCCGCCGCCCGCCGGGGAGATGTAGTCGACGAGGGGCTCGTCGATCAGCCGGGTCTGCGTGGCCTCGAACTGGCGTCGCACGTCCTGCTGGTAGCAGCAGAAGACCAGACCCATGTCGAGGTTGCCGACGTCGTCGACGCCCCGGTCGTAGTTGTAACCGCGGCGCAGGATGCGGGAGTCGTCGGTCTTCGTGGTGCGCGGGTTGGCGAGCCGGATGTGGGCGTCGAGCGGGATGGCCGTGCCGTGCGGGTCCTTGGCGTAGTTCGGGCTGTCGGTCTCCTTGGCGCCGTCGAGGGGGGCACCGGTGTCCTTGCGCCGGCCGAACATCAGCTCCTGCTCGGACAGCGACACCCGGTCCCAGAACTCGACGAGCATCCGGATGATCCGGACGACCTGGTAGCTGCCCCCGGTGGCCCAGGCGGGTTCGCCCTGCCCGGTGCCGACCCACACCAGGTGGTTCATCTCGCGGGCCGACGCGACGTCCGGGTTGGCTATGCCGTCCTTGAATCCGAGCAGGTTGCGCTGGGTGCCGCTGGGCCGGGGCACGTTCTGGAAGCCGTCGATGCGCCACCTGATCTGCATCGCGCCGCGGGTGTGCTTGGCGATGTCGCGCAGCGCGTGCAGCACGGTGTCCTGCCGGGCCGCGCAGATCTGCAGCGACAGGTCGCCGTGGCACTCGGCGGGGTTCAGGTCGTCGTTGGGGAAGGTCCTCATGGGCGTGAGGCGGCGCGGCTTGGCCGCGGCCAGTCCGTAGCGGTCGTCGAAGAGGGAGGCGCCGACGCCCACGGTGATGGTGAGCGCGTCGGCCGGGACCACCGGGCCGAGGATGCCGTTGTCCGAGGGCGGGGCACCGACCCCCAGGTCGGTGGGGGTGCCGCCGGAGGTGAGGAAGCGGGCCCGTTCGGTGAGGGTGCGCAGCAGTCGGGTCAGTTCCCGGCGGTCGTCGGCGATGACGTCGAAGGAGACGAAGGCGGCGGCGGCCGGTGCGGGGGTGAGGATCCCGGCCTGGTGGGTGCCGTGGAAGGCCACGGGGGCGGCGTCGGTCTGCTCGGCCGCCTGGGCGGTGCCGCTGCCGCTCTCGGCGAGCGCGAGCCCTCCCCCGGCCAGGACGGCTCCGGTGGCTGAGGCACCCAGGGCCGTCTTCACGAAGGAGCGGCGGCCGGTGTGGCCGGGGCAGCCCGGGGGCGGCGTGTCAGCGGAGGGCATGGGGAGGTTCCTTTCTTCTGTGTGGTGCTGCCGGTGCCGGGCGCTCAGGGGTCCTTGCACCATGAGCGTCCGATCAGGTCGCGTGGTCCGGTGCCGTGCACGCAAGGCGCCGGGGTGTCCTGGTAGCGGAGCTGCCTGGGCGTTTCGGCAACGCGGCGAGGTGCGGTGCCGAACCACGCGACCCGGGCGGGCACCGTGCAAGGGCCCCTTACGCGGACTTCCTGATCTCCAGGAGGTCGGGCACCGGCGACAGGTCTTCGAGGAGTTGACCGGTGGCCCCGTCGATCCGGGCCTTCACGGCCGGTTCGAGATGTGCGACGGGAGTCCAGTCGGCCCCGTGACGCTCGGTGTCGAGCAGTTTCTGCAGCCGGGCGATGTCCCCGTCGACGGTGGGGAGCAGGTGCGGGGCCCGGGTGGTGAGCAACGGCCGGAGAGCGGTGAGCAGTTCGCGCGTGCCGGCGAGGTTGGCGTCGGCGGTGGCCAGTCCGGTGCCGCTGCCCTGGTCGGTGTCGCCGGTCAGCTCGAACCGGAGGGTGTTCTCGAGGATCTCGTGGGTGCGCAGGGGAAGGTCGGAGGGGTCGAAGTCCTGGTGCGGGAAGGCCTTCCGCAGCGCGGCGGCGTCGTTGGCCAACTGCTCGGCCGGGTCCTTGAGTTCCGCGGCGTCCTGACCGTGCCACAGCCCGTACTCGATCCGGAGGAAGCCGGTGAAGTCCTTGTCGTGCACGCCGCCCGGCAGTCCGTCGGGCCGTCCGTCGATCTTCTGGTCGAAGTCCTCGAAGGTGCCGTAGGCCGCGCCGAGGGAGGCGTAGGTGCGGTGGGCGGTCAGCCAGTCGGCGCGGGCGGTGTCCAGGTGCCCGGCGCGGACGTCTGCGCTGAGTTCGCGGGTCTGGCCGACGAGAGTGGTCAGCCCCCGGTTCACATAGGCCTTGTACGCCTTGAGCGGCGCGGCGAGGTCCTTCCCGGAGACGGGGACGACGGCCGCGGCACCGGCTGCCCCGCCGACCCGGACGGCCTTGGAGGTGACCGCCTTGCCGTCGGCCGGCACACAGCGCCAGGCGTACGTCCCGCCCGCCACGGTGGCGACGAGGTCCCGGGTGGTGCCGGGGGCCAGGCCCTCGATCTCCCCGTACACCGCGCCGGTCGAGAGGTCGATGAGATACACCTCGGATGTCTGGTTCCCCGTGTTGTGCATCCGGAAGTCCTGCCGGCCCGGCTTCGGCGCGGTGAAGCCCTGCCCGCAGTCCGACGCGGACACGGCGACGGTCTCACCGGCGGCGGGCTTCGGGCGCACCAGGACGACGACGAGTCCGGCCAGCAGGGCGGGGACGGCGACGACGGTGACTTGGATGATCCAGCGGGGCCGGGGCCGGGGGCGGGTGGGCGCGGGGCTGGTGGGCGGGCCGGGCGTCGCGGTGGCGGACCCGGACGGTGTGGCGGTGGCCCGCTCCGGAGCCCCCTGGTCCTGCGGCCGGCGCACCCCGCGCACGAACAGCGGCATCACCACGGCGAGATAGCCGACGTACCCGGCCACCTGAAGCCAGGTCATCGCCGGTGTCAGGTTGAAGACACCCTGGAGCAGGGTGCTGTACCAGGACCCCGCGTCGACGCTTCCGCTCAGGTCGAAGGCGTACGCGGTTCCACCGGGCAGGACCGTGCCCTCCTGGAGATCACGCAGCCCGTAGCCGAGCACGCCCGCGGCGATGACGACGAGGACCACGCCGGTGACGGTGAAGAACCGGGTGAGATCGATGCGCAGCACCCGGCGGTACAGCCCCCAGCACAGGACGGCGGCCAGGACGAGCCCGACGCCCGCGCCGGCCATCGGTCCTGCCGACTCGTCGGCGGTGCGCGCCGTGGTCCACAGGAACAGCGCGGTCTCCAGGCCCTCGCGTCCCACCGCGAGGAAGGAGGTGAGGACCAGGACGCCGGCGCCCATGGTCAGCGCCTCGGTGACCTTCTCCTTGATCTCGCCGGCGAGGCTGCGGGCGGATCGCCGCATCCAGAACACCATCGCGGTGACGAAGGCGACGGCGACGATGCTGAGCGTGCCGCCGAAGGCCTCCTGGGCGGTGGTGGGGAGGGAGGCGGCGGTGAAGGTGAGCACCGCGCCGAAACTCATCGACAGCGTGATCGCGGCCAGCACCCCGGTCCACACCTGCGGCAGACGGGACTTGGCGCCGGCCCGCACAAGGGTGGCGACCAGCACGGAGACGATGAGCCCGGCTTCCAGCCCTTCCCTCAGCCCGATCAGAAAACTCGGAAACGAGTCGTCCCACATCCGCCGCAGCCCTCCCGGCCCTCCGCCCGACGCCACCCGCAACCGAGTTAGCCAAGGCGTGCCTTACTGACGCGGACCATCATGACCCCGACTGTCTGGGCATCCGGTCATGAATGCCTCATGGACCGGCAAAGGTCCGGGGGGCCGGGACCGGCAGCGTCCCGGAAAGGAGCCATCGTGGACCAGTCGGCGGCAGGGCCCCCGGTCGCGGCGTCACGCGGAGTCGCTCACCCCAGGCGTCCGACGGGTTGCTTCACCGAAGGTGTCCGCCGTGTGCTCCCCAAGAGCGGGCGGGGGCAACACGTAGTGCGCCGGGGGCGCGCTCAGCGTGACGGGACCGGCCACCTGCGGGCACTCCGCCCCGCCTCCTGCCCCGGTCACCGTCACGATCCCCGGCAGTCCCAGCCGATCGGCGAACGCGAACGCCTCGCCGAGGGTGTTCACGGGCCCGGCCGGCACCCCCGCGGCCGGCAGCACCGCCGACCAGTGATCCACCCTGCCCTGCCCGGCCGTTCGTCGCGTACGGTCCGGCCGGAACCCGGGTGAAGTCCGCGATCCGCAGTCCTTCAGGGCGCCACGCTCCATGTCCACGTCTGTCTCCGGAGCATCGTCGCCGGTCCGTCCGCCGACCCGCCCCGGCATGATCGGCCTCGCCCGGACCGGACCACGGGCCAACGAGGCATGAGCGACTCACCCACACCCCTTGACGCGTTAATGACAACAATGGCTTGATGACATGGGAGCGCTCCCATCTCCTGGGAAGGGACCACCATGCGCAGAACCCGCCTCACGTCCCCGCACTTACGGCTCGTCCTCCTGCTCGGCCTCCTGGCCGCCCTCCTCCTCCCGCTCGGCACGACGTTCGCACCTGGCGCGACGGCCGCGCCCGCGACGGCGGATCCCGTCCGGGTCATGCCGCTCGGCGACTCCATCACCGGCTCGCCGGGCTGCTGGCGAGCCGTCCTGTGGAACCGGCTGGTGAACAGCGGATACCAGGACGTCGACTTCGTCGGCACCCTCCCCCCGCAGGGCTGCGGACAGGCCCACGACGGCGACAACGAGGGCCACGGTGGTGAGCTGGTGACCACCGTGGCCGAGAAGAACCTGCTGCCGGGGAGGCTGTCCGCCACCCGCCCGGACATCGTTGTCATGCACTTCGGCACGAACGACGTGTGGAGCAGCATCTCCCCGGACCGCGTCCTCGCCGCCTACAGCAAGCTCGTGGCGCAGATGCGGGCGTCCAACCCGGACATGCGGATCCTCGTCGCGCAGCTCATCCCCCTGAACCCGAGCAGTTGCCCCGCCTGCGCGCAGCGGGTCGTCGACCTCAACGCACGGATTCCCGCCTGGGCCGCGGCGACCGGCACGGACCGCTCCCCCGTCACCGTGGTCGACCAGTGGACCGGCTTCAGCACGGCCATCGACACCTACGACGGCGTACATCCCAACGCCTCCGGCGACAACAAGATCGCCACCCGCTGGTTCCCGGCCCTGGCGGCCGTTCTCGACGCCGGCGTCCCGCAGGACCCGGGCGATCCCGGGGATCCGGGCGAGGAACCCGGCGCCTGCACCGCGCGTTTCCGGGCCGTCTCCTCCTGGCAGGGCGGCTACCAGGGCGAAGTGACGGTCACGAACGCCTCCGCCTCCGTCGTCCGGGGCTGGACGGCGACGGTCGTACCGGCGGGCGGAGCCCGTCTCACGCAGCTCTGGAACGGCACCCTCACCGCGGCCGCCGACGGCACGGCCACCGTCACGAACGCGGCGTGGAACGGCACCCTCGCCCCCGGCGCGAGCACCACATTCGGCTTCGTCACCGCCGCCCCGGCAACGGCCGGCACCCCGGCGGCGACCGTCACGTGCACGGCGAAGGTCCCGGCCGCCTGACGTCCGGCACGCCCGGCACAACCCGGCACAACCCGACACAACTTGGCCAACCCGGAACCCAGGCGCGGACACCGACAGGCTCAGAGCAAGCGGTTTCGCCCCAGGGCACCCCCAGGGCGCACCCCGTCCCGTCCCACCCCACCTCCCCCCGGAGCTCCCATGAGACCCCGCCCGTCCCCCACCCCTCGCCTCGCGGCCATCGCCGCCACTCTCCTCGGCCTCCTGCTCTCCTTCCTCACGCTCAGCCCCCCGGCCCACGCCGCCCCCACCGGCTTCCGGATCGAGAACGGCCGCCTCCTCGAGGCCTCCGGGAACGACTTCGTGATGCGCGGCGTGAATCACGCGCACACCTGGTACCCGAACCGGATCAGCTCCCTCGCCCACATCAAGGCCAAGGGCGCCAACACCGTCCGCGTGGTCCTCTCCAGCGGTGACCGCTGGACCCGCAACGACACCGCCGACGTGGCGAACGTCGTCTCGCAGTGCAAGCAGAACCGGCTGATCTGTGTCCTGGAGGTGCACGACACCACTGGCTACGGCGAGCAGAGCGGAGCCGTCACGCTCTCCCGCGCCGCCGACTACTGGATCAGCGTGCAGAGCGCGCTGACCGGCCAGGAGGACTACGTCATCGTCAACATCGGCAACGAGCCGCACGGCAACACCGGTTACACGGCGTGGACGGCGGACACCAGGGCCGCCATCCAGAAACTGCGCAGCGCCGGCTTCGACCACACGATCATGGTCGACGCGCCCAACTGGGGGCAGGACTGGGCGTTCACGATGCGCGACAACGCCGCCTCCGTGTTCGCCGCCGACCCGGACGCCAACACGATCTTCTCGATCCACATGTACGGCGTCTTCGACACGGCGGCCGAGATCACCGATTACCTGAACCGGTTCGTCACGGCGAAACTGCCCATCGTCGTCGGCGAGTTCGGGCACGACCACTCGGACGGCAACCCCGACGAGGACACCATCCTGGCCGTCACCCAGCAGCTCCGCCTGGGCTACCTCGGCTGGTCGTGGAGCGGCAACAGCGGCGGGGTCGAGTACCTGGACATGGTCACGAACTTCGACCCGGACCAGCTCACCTCCTGGGGCCGGCGCCTCTTCAACGGCGCGAACGGCATCGCCGCCACCGCGAAGGAGGCCGCGATCTACTCCCCCGGCGGAGGCGACACCACTGCCCCGACGGCGCCCGGCGCCCCCACCGCCTCCGGCGTGACCTCCTCGTCCGTCACCCTGACCTGGGCCGCCGCCACCGACGCGACCGGCGTCACCGGCTACGACATCGTGCGCGTCAGCGGCGGCACCGAGACGGCCGTCACCAGCACCGCGAGGACCACAGCCACCCTCACCGGCCTGTCCCCCGCCACCTCCCACACCTTCGCCGTCTACGCCCGCGACGCCGCCGGCAACCGCTCGCCCCGCTCGGCCACGGTGACGGTCACGACCTCCCCCGGAGGCTCGCCCCCGGCCTGCGGCGTCGGCTACCGGGTGACGAGCAGCTGGCCCGGCGGCTTCCAGGGCGAGATCACCCTCCGCAACACCGGCACGTCCGCGGTCAACGGCTGGACACTGCGCTGGACCTTCCCGGACAGCCAGCGCATCACCAACCTCTGGGGTGGTACGGCGACGCAGAGCGGCTCCGCGGTCAGCGTGGCGGCCGCCCCGTACACCGCGACGATCCCCACGTCGGGTTCGGTCACCCTCGGCTTCACGGCCACCCGGGCGACCACGAACCCCAGCCCGACGGCCTTCACCCTGAACGGCGCCGACTGCTCCGTGAGCTGACCGCTCCCTCTGGGACGGTGCCGCCCCGCCCTCCGCGCACCGGGCCGGGCGGCACCGTCACCATCGGTGTGATCCGCGCTACACCCGCCCCAGTGAGCGGTTTACACCGCCCCGCAGTGGTCAGGCGGCGGGGATGTCGCACCGGCTCCCCACAGCTGCATCTCCGGCTCGACGCGTATGCGCCCGTCCGGGTTCCCCGAGCACCGCGCGGGGGGCCCGGTGAGCGAGGACACCCTGCGCATCCGTGTGGTCCAGACCAGCGGGACGCAACGGACGGAGCGGCCCGCGAAGGACCCGGCCGGGCAGCGCGACGCGTTCTTCGACAACGCGAAGTACCTGGCCATCGTGCTCGTGGCGATCGGGCACGCCTGGGAGCCGTTGCGGGACGGCAGCCGTGCCGCCGGCGCGCTCTACATGGTCGTGTACGCCTTCCACATGCCGGCGTTCATCGTCGTCTCCGGCTACTTCTCGCGCTCCTTCGACGCGAGCCCGGGGCGGCTCAGGCGCCTGATCACCGGGCTCGCCGTTCCGTACGTCGTGTTCGAGACCGCGTACACCCTGTTCACGCGGTGGACCGACCAGGAGCCGGACCGCCCGATCAGCCTGCTGGACCCGCTCTACCTGACCTGGTTCCTGGCGGCCCTGTTCATCTGGCGGCTGACCACGCCCGTCTGGCGCCGCGTGCGGTGGCCGCTGCCGCTCGCGCTGGTCATCGCGATGCTGGCGACGCTCTCCCCGTCCATCGGCAACGACCTCGACCTGCAACGCACCCTGCAGTTCCTGCCCTACTTCGTCCTCGGTCTGCTGCTGAGGCCCGAGCACTTCCGGCTGGTGCGCCGGCGCGCCGTGCGGATCGTCGCCGTGCCGGTCTTCGCCTGCGCGGTCGGCGTGGCCTACTGGGCGGTGCCGCGGATGACCGGTGCCTGGTTCTACCACCGCGACAGCGCCGAGGAACTCGCCGCTCCCTCCTGGTACGGGCCCGTCATGACATTGGCGACCTTCGGGTGCTCGCTGGTCCTGGTGGCCTGCTTCCTCGCCTGGGTGCCCGGCCGCCGGGCGTGGTTCACCGTGCTCGGCGCGGGCACGCTGTACGGCTACCTGCTGCACGGCTTCGTCGCCCAGGGCGCCAAGTTCTGGGGCTGGTACGAGCCGGCGTGGGTGCACCGGCCCGTGGGCGAGATCGTCGTGACCGTCGCCGCGGCGCTGCTCGTGACCGCGCTGTGCACTCCGCCCGTGCGGCGGCTGTTCCGCTGGGTGATGGAGCCCGACATGGCATGGGCGTTCCGCCGGGACGCACGCGACCGATCGCGCCCCCCTCACGCCGTAGGCACGTAGGACGCACTACTCCTCCTGGCTGAGCCGGATGAGCAGCACCCCGGGCGTGCGCGGCACGGAGACCGTCAGCGCGTCCCCGTCCCAGGCGGCTCCGCCCGTCCCCTCGGACGACGGGTGCAGGACGTCCGCGCGGACGGGACGGCCCGCCAGGTGCCGGACGGGGACGCGGAGTGCCGCCGGTCCGCCGCGGCGCCAGAGTGAGAGGTACGCCGTACGGTCGCCGGGGACCCGCAGGCCCAGGGCCAGCCACTCGTCCGTCCAGCCGGGGAGGCCGAGCGGCCAGAACGGCAGGGCCCGTGCGAGGTCACCGCGGATCGACTTGTAGACCGCGACCGCGTCCCGGACGAGGGCCAGCTGGTGCTCCGACATGCGGTTCAGGTGGCCGGAGAGGTGGATGCGGCCGAGCAGGGCGCCGCCCAGCGTCCAGCCGATCAGGTCGTCGTCGAACTCGGGCTGCGGGTAGGCCCAGACGGCCCCCTGTTCGGGCGGTACCGCGGTCGGCGCGGCAGCGGCGATGGGCGCGTAACGGAGCGGGTCCTGCTGGTCGCTGGTGGACTGGAGCTGGGCCACGGCGAGCGTGGCGCCGTCCATGCGCATGCCGCCCGAGGCGCAGTTCTCGACGACCAGCCCGGGGTGGCGGTCCAGGACGCCGGAGAGCCAGTCCAGGTAGGCGTGGGCGTGGCCCAGCAGTCCCGCTCCGGGGGCGAGGTCACCGGGGGCCTGGGTGCCGGGGTCGATCACGATGTTGTAGTCCAGCTTGAGGTAGCCGACGCCCCAGTCGCCGACGATCCGGTCGACCGTCCTGTCGAGGTGGGCGCGGGCCGCCGGATGCCGCAGGTCGAGCTGGTGGCGGCCCTGCTCCGCCAGGCGCACGCCGTCGCGCTGGAAGAACGCCTCGGGCGGCAGCTCGGCGGCGACGGGGCTGCGCACGCCGACGACCTCGGGCTCCAGCCACAGTCCCGGCACCATTCCGCGCTGCCGGATGCGGTCCAGCACGGCCTGGATGCCGCCGCCGGGGAAGCGGCGCGGCGAGGGCTGCCAGGCGCCTACGCTGTCCCACCAGCCACGGGTGTCGTCGTCGTACCAGCCGGAGTCGATGCAGAAGTACTCCGCGCCGATGTCGGCGGCGGCGTCGATCAGCGGCAGCAGTCTGGCCGTGGTCGGGTCGCCCATGAGGGTGTTCATGTAGTCGTTGAAGACGACGGGAAGGGCGAGGTGGTCCGGGTGCGGCCGGCGGATCGACCGGCGGTAGGAGGTCAGGGCGCCCATCACGGTGTCGAGGTCCGGGCCGACGGCCAGGGCACCGGGTACGGTCGTGAACTCCTCGCCCGGGGCGAGCCGGACCCGCCACTGGTGTTCCGCGTCCGTGGGGCCGTTCAGCGCCAGATACGTGCCGTGGGCCCTTTCGCCGAGGTCCCAGCGCCAGCCGGCCGGCGACTCGACCTGCCACGCCCAGGCCCGGCCGCCGTCCCGCTCCGTCAGCGCGCCCATGGCGAGATGGCCGTCGGTGGGCCAGCTGCCGCGCCCGGTGAGGACGAGCGCGGCCCGGCTGTCGTGCTCGTGGACGTCCGTGTTGATGTCGGCGACACGGACGCGCAGCGGCTCGGCGTACCAACGGCACTCGGCCAGCCAGTCGTTGCGGGCCCGGTGGACGTCGAGGGTGTCCGGGGCGGGCAGCCCGCCGAGCAGCAGACTGCTGACGGACTGGACGACGAGGGGCTCGCGGCCCTCGTTGCGCAGCCGGACGCGGGAGCGGAGGACGGGCAGTCCGGAGGGTGAGGTGAGCTCGGCGAACGCCGTCAATCCGGTGGCGGGGTCGTGGAGTTCGGCGGTCAGCCACTCCCAGCCGTCCCGTCTGCCCGTGCGGTGTGAGCGGTAGGCCAGCCGGGCGCCGAAGGCCGTGCCGGTGAAGCGGGGGCCGGACCAGCCGCTGCCGTGGCCGAGGGCGGTGAGTTCCACGAGCGGGAGCGCGGACTGCGGGGTGGCTGCTCCGGCGGCGTCGTGGGGCCGGGCCAGCCGCATCAGCCGCAGGGTCCCGTCGGCCGCGACGGCGAACCGTGCGTCCAGCGCCTCGTGACCCCAACTGAACTGTTCCTGCTGCTGATCGGTAGCCATGTGCGCCGCATCCGCCGTACCGGTCAAGGTGCTCCCCCTCCTGGCTTCGCCCCGTCCCCGGGGAGCGCGGGTCCGCGTGAATCCCTCGTCACGGTCTCTTGACGGCCTGTGTGTGACCGGTCACAATCCTGCCATGCATGTGACCGGTCACACAAGGCGCCCGGCGAGCATCAGGGACGTCGCGACGACCGCGGGGGTCTCGTACCAGACGGTCTCGCGGGTGATCAACGGCCATCCGAGCGTCCGGCCCTCCACCCGGGAGCGGGTGCTCGCCGCCATCGACGAACTGGGCTTCCGCCGCAACGCGACCGCCCTCGCCCTGGCCAGCGGCCGCAGCCGGGCCGTGACCGTGCTGACCGCCAACACCACCCACTACGGTTACGCCTCGATCCTCCAGGGCATCGAGGAAGCGGCCCGCGCGGCGTCGTACGCGGTCGGGATCGGGGTCCTGGAGTCCGCCGACGACGCGGCCGTCGCAGCGGAGATGCAGCGTGCCGCTGACGCGGGCGGCGGGATCGTCGTGATCGCCTACGACCCGGCCGGCGTACGGGCGTTGGGGGCCGTGCCCGACGGACTGCCGGTCGTCGGCGTGGTCGAGACCCCGGCGAGCCCGCCCGGCGGTGACCGCCCCTGGGTGTGGACCGACGACCGCGAGGCGGCCTACCAGGCGACCCGCCATCTGCTCTCCCTCGGCCACGCGACCGTGCACTACGTCGCCATCCCGTCCAGCACCCGCCGCACCAGTGCCCGCACCAGCGGTTGGCGGCGGGCCCTGCAGGAGGCCGGCGCCCCGGAACCCCGCCCGGTGCAGAGCGGGTGGGGGCCGGCGGGCGGCCACGCCGCCGCGCTGAAGCTGGCGAAGGACCCGTCCGTCACCGCGATCCTGTGCGGCAACGACGACCTCGCGCTCGGCGTGCTCCGCGCCCTGCACGAGTCCGGCCGCTCGGTGCCGGGCGAGGTCAGCGTGGCCGGTTTCGACGACGCCCCGCACTCCGCCTTCCTCACCCCGTCCCTGACATCCGTTCGCCTGGACTTCACCGGTCTCGGGCGGGCCGCGTTCGCCCTGCTGCACGGTGTCCTGGAGAAGTCCGCGCCGGTCGCCCCGCATCCCGTGTCCGTACCGGAACTCGTGGTGCGAGAGAGCTCCGGGCCACCACCCGCCGACGGCTGAACAGCCCCTGAGAGCCCCGCCGTCGTGAGTCCCGTCTCCTGATCCGCACCGCCTGCTCGGAAAGGCACGAGATGAACAGAAGAGCTCTCCCCGCCCTGGCGCTGATATGTGCCGCCGGCCTGGCCGCCACCGCGTGCAGCGACCCCACCGTCAAGGACTCCGGTTCGGACGAAGCCCGGCAGACGGCGGTCGACCCGACCGCCCGGCTGGACGGCGTGAAGCTGACCATGTGGACCGCGCAGAACACGGTCAACGCGCCCCGGCAGGTCATCGACGCCTTCGAGAAGGCCACCGGCGCGAAGGTCGACACCCAGGCGATCCCCGACCTCTACGAGCAGAACGTGCCGACGAAGCTCGCCTCCGGCGACCGCCCCGACCTGATGTTCTGGCAGCCGTCCATCTCCACGCTGCCGTTCGTCCAGCCCGAGCGGAACCTCCTGACTCTCGACGGCGAGCCGTGGGTGTCCGAGCTCGGCGACACCGAGAAGTCCCTCGGCGTCATCGACGGCAAGCGCTACGCGGCGATCGTCACCAGTCCCGCCATGCTCGGCGTCTACTACAACAAGGACGTCTTCCGGCAGGCCGGACTGAGCGAGTCGGACTTCCCCAAGTCCTACGACGAGTTGCTCGCCCTCGGCCGCGAGGTCGTCGACAGGACCGACGCGGCCGGCTTCTACGAGGCCGGCGGCGACAAATGGCCGCTGCAGTGGCAGATGCAGCTCCAGCTCACCGACCTGGACCGGCAGTGGTGGGCCGACCTGAACGCCGGCAAGAAGAAGTGGACCGACCCGGTCGTCGTCGACGCGATCAAGAAGTACAAGGAGAAGCTGCTCGACGCCGGGCTCGCTCAGAAGAACTACCGCACCGGCACCTTCACCGGTCAGGCCGACGCGCTGTGGAAGGGTGAGGCCGGCATGGTCCTCAACGTCACCTCGTTCCAGAGCCAGTTGCAGGCCAAGTACTCCACCGCCGAGATCGACCGGAAGATCGGCTGGTTCCCGGTCGCCAACTCCTCGGCCACCGGCCTGTACTCCCCCGACCAGACCAACGGGGTGGTCGCCTTCAAGACCGGGGACGACAAGCGGCAGAACGCGGCCCGGCAGTTCCTCGCCTTCTGGCTCGGGCCGGACTACCCGGACTACATCAAGACGATGAAGATCCCGTCCGTTCAGCCGTCCGTGCCCACCCCCGGCGGACTCCCCGGGACCTCCAAGGCACAGATCGCGGCCCTGCCCCGGGCCATCGGAGTCTTCCAGGCCAAGGCGATCGTCGCCCCCGACACGCACCTGTACCTGGCCGACATGATCTTCGGCAAGAAGAGCCCCCAGCAGGTCGCGCAGGCGATCCAGGACCAGTTCGCCCAGGTCGCCAAGGCCCAGGGCGCGCCGGGGTTCTGACCATGGCGGACACGGTCGTACGTACCAAGCCCATGCCGGTGAGGGGCACACCGGAGAAGGTCGGGCGGCTGCCGCGCGCCGCCGTGCACCACCCCTGGTGGTTCGCGCTCCCCGCGCTCGTCGTCTTCGCGGCCTTCTTCCTGGTCCCGAACCTGCTCAACTTCTACTACCCGTTCACCGACTGGTCCTCGTACCACGCGGACATCGCCTTCACGGGCCTGGACAACTTCAAGACCATCGCCGACGACGGCTCGCTGCTGAGGGCCATCCGGACGACCCTGGTGTACGCGCTGCTGGCGGCGCTCTTCCAGAACGGCTTCGGGCTGGTGCTGGCGTTGCTGCTGGAGGCCGACAGCCGCTTCAACCGGTTCTTCCGCGCGGTCTTCTTCCTGCCGGTACTGATCTCGGCCTTGGCCACCGGCTATGTCTTCCAGGCGCTGCTCGACCAGGACGGGGCGCTCAACGCCGTGCTCGGCACGGACCTTCCATGGCTGGGCTCGACGACATGGACGCTCGTCATCGTCACCCTGATCCACGGCTGGAAGTGGATGGGTCTGTCCATGCTGATCTACCTGGCCGGGCTCAAGGGCATCCCCGGCGACATGCTGGAAGCCGCCCGGATGGACGGAGCCGGTCCCTGGCGGACCTTCTGGTCCGTCCGGTGGCCGATGCTCGCGCCGGCCCTGACCTTCAACGTCACCACGGCGCTGATCGGTTCGATGAACACCTTCGACATCGTGCAGGCCACGACGGGCGGCGGCCCCGCGGCCTCCACGGAGGTCTTCAACATCTACATGTTCCGGATCTTCGGACAGGGCCTGTACGCCCAGGCCTCCGCGATGAGCCTCGTCCTCTTCCTGGTCGTGGTCGCGGTCGCGATTCCGCTGGTCGCGGGGTTGCGGCGAAGGGAGCAGATGCTGTGACCGCGGTGTGGCGCTACGGCCGCCCCTCCCTCGTCGTCCTGCTCGCCGGCCTGGCCGTGGGCGTGCCGCTGTGGCTGGTCACCGTCACCTCGGCCAAGCCGCAGGCGGAGGCGATCGAACCGAACCTTGACCTGCCCCGGCACTGGCAGCCGGCCGGCAACTACGCGGACGCCGTCAGCCAGGGCGAGATGCTGCGCGGGTTCCTCAACTCGCTGCTGGTCGTGGTGCCTTCGGTGATTCTGGTGCTGATCCTGGGCGCGGGCGCGGCCTGGGTCTTCGCCCGCCGGAAGTCGAAGCTGGTCTCGGCGGCGTACGCACTGTGCATCAGCGGGCTGCTGCTGCCACCCGCCGTCATCACCATCGTGATGGAGCTGCGGCAGCTGGGCCTGGCCGGCACCCGGCCCGGCATGATCGCCGTCTACACCGGCATGTACCTGTCGACGTCGGTCTTCTTCATGACCGGCTTCATCCGCGCCATCCCCGTGGAGCTGGAGGAGGCGGCCAGGATCGACGGGGCGACACCTGGACGCATCTTCCGGCGGATCGTCCTGCCCCTGCTCCGACCGGTCATCGCCACCGCCACGATCATGGTGATGCTCTACGCCTGGAGCGACATCTTCTACGCGTTCTTCGTCCTCGGCGGCGGAGACCGGGCGACCCTTCCGCTCAACCTCTACCAGGTCGCCAGCGCCCAGCTCTACCTCAACAACTGGCATCTCGTCTTCGCGTACGTCGTGGTGATGAGCCTGCCGATGGTCGTCGTGTTCCTCGTCGGCCAGCGAAAGATCGTGTCCGGAATCACCAGTGGAGCCGTCAAGTGACCGGAGGTCCAGCAGCGTGATCACCCCCACCCGTACGAGATCTCGTACGAGAACCGTTTTGACAGCCGCCATACTTGGAGCAACCGCCATGGCAGGCACTCTTCCCGCGGCCGGTCCCGCCGCCGCGGCCGATCCACAGCGCCTCACCGTCGACCTCACGGCATCCGAGGGCCCGGTGATGCTCGGCGCCAACGGTTCCCTCTACGGGCTCAGCGACGACGGGGTGCCCAGCGACGCCGTGATGGCGCCCCTGAAGATCACCAGCATCTCGCAGAAGCCGGAGGGCGGCGCCCAGCACCCCAACGGCGACGCGCTCACCGTCTCCAAGTCGTTCTTCCGCAACGGCGGCGGCGAGATCAACGTGATGATGCAGGACGTCTACGCCAAGTGGCCGTACGAGGACCTCGGCATCGACGACTACCTCCCCAAGGTCGACAAGATCGTCAAGGAGGTTTCGGCCGACCCGAACAGCGAGCGGTTCGTCTACATCCCGTTCAACGAGCCCGACCAGATCTGGTACAAGCTCGACGTCGCCGACCAGGCCCGGTACGAGAAGAACCGCGACCGGTTCTTCAAGGACTGGAAGACGGTGTACCAGCGCATCCGCGCGATCGACCCGGACGCGCGGATAGCCGGCCCCAACGAAGCCGCCTACCACACGCGCCTGTTGAAGGACTTCCTCGCCTTCGCCAAGCGGGAGAACGTCCTGCCCCAGGTGATGACCTGGCACGAGCTCGGCTCCGGCTCGCTGCGTGACTTCCAGGCTCACTACGACAACTACCGCTCACTGGAGCGCGAGGCGGGCATCGCCCCGCTGAAGATCAACATCGACGAGTACGCCAACCGCCGCGACCTGTCCGTGCCCGGCCAGCTCGTGCAGTGGGTGTCGATGTTCGAGCGCAACAAGGTGTACGCCAACATGGCGTACTGGGACGCCGCCGGGAATCTCAGCGGCCATGTGGTGCGGTCGAACATCCCCAACGGCGGCTGGTGGCTGTTCCGTTGGTACGCGGGCCTGACCGGCGACACGGTGAAGGTGACGCCGCCGCAGCCGAACACCATCGACACCCTCCAGGGGCTCGCCTCGCTCGACACCTCCCGCCGCCAGGCCCAGGTGCTCCTCGGCGGCTCCGACGGCGACTCCGACGTGGTCGTGCGCAACATCCCGCGGTCCGTGTTCGGCCGTACGGTCACGGCGACCGTCGCCGAGGCCGCCTGGTCCGGTTACGAGGGGCAGCACGCGGCGCCGCGGGTCCTAGCGCGCACCAAGGTGAAGGTCGCGGACGACGGTTCGGTGACCGTCCCGCTGCGCGGCCTGCACAAGATGTCGGCGTACCGGATCGTCCTCTCCCCCGGCGGCTCGGGCACCCCGGCCACCGCCTCCGTCCCGTGGTCGGCGTCGTACGAGGCCGAGGCCGCGGCCATCACGGACGGCAGGGTCTACACCCAGGGCACCGTCGGCAACGCCAACGGCTACGCCGCCTCCGGCACCAAGGACGTCGGCTCGCTCAACCAGCCCGGCAGCAAGGTCTCCTTCTCGGTGCGGGTGCCGAAAGACGGCGCGTACGACCTGGCGATCCTGTACGGCAACCAGTCCGGCGGCCCCGCCACACAGAAGCTGTCGGTCGACGGCGCCGACCCGGTCACGGTGACCTACCCCTCCACCGAGAACTGGACCTACCGCGCCAAGAAGGACCTCGTCATCCAGCTCAAGGCAGGGACGCACCAGTTGACCCTGTCCAAGGGCGACGCCGAGGTCACCCTGGACCGTATCGACCTGACCACCCGTACGGGCGCGGCCACCGCGTCGTACGAGGCCACGCTCGCGGACATCAGCGGCAGGCCGTCGTACGACTACTCGTCATCGGCCGGTGTGGGCACGGGCGCTCTGGTCCTGCGCTCGGGCGACAAGGCGGTGTTCGACGTCTACGCCCCGCACGACGGCTACTACACGGTGACACCCCGGTCCACGGCGGCGGTGAGGCTCGCGCTGCACGGCGCGACGGTCACGGCGGCGCCCGGCCGCCCGCTGCGGCTCTACCTGGTCGCGGGCAACAACCGGATCACGGTGACGTCGGGCCACGCCGCCGTCCGCTCCCTCGACGTCGCCGGCGACGGCTCGACGGCCGGCACCCTCTCCTACGAGGGAGCCTCGGCCGCGCTCGCCGGCGGGGCCGAGCTCGTCGACTCCGCGCACGCGTCCGCCGGCTCGTACATCGGCCGGCTCGGCAACAGCCCCTCCAGCACCGCCGAGTTCACGGTGAACGCCCCCCGGTCCGGCCGCTATGTGCTCGTCGTCCACTACGCGCACAACGACCGCCGCGACAACGGCCACGCCTACAACACGGACATCATGTCCCGCACGGCGGACATCGCGGTGGGGTCCGCCGAGCCGCTGAAGGTCACCTTCAAGAACACCTGGAGCCGGGACGACTACTGGACCGTCGGTGTCCCGGTCGACCTGAAGAAGGGCGCCAACAAGGTGACGTTGGGCAACCCGAGCGCCTGGGCACCGGACATCGACCGGATCGAGCTGGGCCGGGTCGTGGGCTGATCGGCGTCACTCAGGCCGCGCGCAGTGCCGCAGTCGCCCGTGGAGGGCGGGCTGCGGCACTGCCGTGTAGGGGGTCAGCCGTTCTCGGCCCGTCCTGACGCGCCCGGACCACGGCGCCGCCCCTCCGCTCACACCTGCCTCGGGGCACCGCCACGCGGTGCGCCCCCGCGCGGACCGCCACCTCGCCGTGCGCCCCCGCGCGGCGAGAACGGGGGCGGCGTGGGGCGCGGCCACGGGCTCGGCCGGGGCAGCACCATGAGGGCCGCCCTCCGGGGTCCGGCCCGGACCGCGGTCGCCGCGGGTGCGGCCGCTCTCGCGGTCAGTGTCGTCGGCGGCCTGGCCGCGAGCAAGTGACCGACGAGGTCGGGGGACCTCTCCCGAGGGCGACGAGGAAGAGGAGGGATGACGCGGGGCGGGACGGATTCTCACAGAGGCGTGGCCGCATACAGGATGAGGACCATCGTCACGGCCGAGTTCGCCGACGACATCGCCGAGACGGCCGTGCCCGCGGCCGCGCCCCACGCCGCCAGCCCGACCGACGTGAACGCCGGGGGCCAGCTGCGCGCCGCCGGCGCCGGGCCGAGCAGGGCCGCCACCCGGCGCGGCACGGGGCCCGCGGCGGTGAGCCCTGCGAGTGTGGGCGCCGGGGTGCCCCGCGAGACGAGCGCGGCCGTGCCGATCGCCCGGGCCACCGTGCGCCGGCTGCCGACCACCCGGGCCGCCTCCTCGTCCGCCCACCGCTCGGTCGTGTACGCCACGGCGGTGCGCAGCGGCCGCAGGAACGGGTTGGCCCGGGCGGCGAGCCGCACGGTGAGCAGGAAACGGTCGTGACGGGCGGCGAGGTGCGCCCGCTCATGGGCGAACAGGGCCCGCCGCTCAGCCGGCCGGAGCCGGTCCAGCAGGGCCGTGGTCACCACGACACGGCCCCCAAGGGGGCCACGGGCACGGCGGCCGGCGGTGTCAGGCACCCCACGGCCGGGCGCGGCACCCCGGCGCAGCGCACCGCCACGCGGTGCGCCCCCGCGCGGACCGCCACGCCGTGCGCCCCCGCGCCCGGCGCCGTCACCGGCCCGCCGCCCACCGCACGGCAGCGCATACGCGTAAGGCACGGTGTCCGGCAGCACCGCCACCTCCGTGTCCGGCAGCCCGGCCAGCGCGCGGTGTGCCCGGCGGCGTACCCGGCCGTGCCGCCACAGCGCCCGGGCGCAGGCGACGAGCACCGCGCACAGCGCCGGAATGGCGGCCTTGCCGACGACCTCGTCGTAAGGCACCGCGGCCCGCACCTCGGGGTCCGACCAACCGTCGGGAAGCGGATTGCCGGGCAGTTGGGCGGTGCCGACCACCATCACCAGGGCCAGGCACACCGTGCTGCACAGCGCCAGCACCGCGGCCATGGCGGTCAGCAGCCGGGTCGCGGTGCGCGGATGCAGATGCTGCTCGGCCAGGCGCGCGACCGGCCAGGCCGTGAGCGGCAGGACCAGAGGCAGAAAGACGAAGACCCCCATGAGGCTTCAGTCTTCCCCTTCGCCGTGCTCCTGCTCCAGCAGGTCGCGCAGCAACCGCTCGTCGTCCGGGCCGAGGCCCGTGACGAAACTGGCCAGCACGGCCTCGCGGTCGCTCTCGCTGTCCAGCACCTTGCGCATCTTCCGTGCCGCGAGGCCCGCCTGGTCCGAGGCGGGCGTCCATGCGAAGGACCGGCCCACCCGCTCCCGGGTGACCGCACCCTTGCCCAGCAGCCGGGTCAGGATCGTGATCACCGTGGTGTACGCGAGGTCACCGCCGAGGCGTTCCTGCACCCAGCCGGCCGTCGCCGGCCCGTCCGCCTCCCGCAGGGCCGACAGCACCAGCGCCTCCAGCTCGCCCTGCCCCCGCCGGGGACGCTGCCGGGGATCCGTCACCGCTCTGTCTCCCTTCCGCCGCCGTGCGTTGCCGGTGCGGACATCGTATAGACCGACCGGACCGATCCCCTCTCCTTCTACAGTGATGTAGATTTCACAGCGTATCCCGTTCGCACACGCCGAGAACGCCAAGAAGGAGTATTCCGTGGGAGTTTCCCTGTCCAAGGGTGGCAACGTCTCGCTCAGCAAGGAGGCGCCGGGCCTGACCGCCGTCCTGGTCGGCCTGGGCTGGGACCTGCGCACGACCACCGGCACCGACTACGACCTCGACGCCTCCGCCCTGCTTCTCGACGCCTCCGGCAAGGTCCCCTCCGACCAGCACTTCGTCTTCTACAACAACCTCAAGAGCCCGGACGGCTCGGTCGAGCACACCGGCGACAACCTCACCGGCGAGGGCGAAGGCGACGACGAGACCGTCAAGGTGAACCTCGCCGGCGTGCCCGCCGAGATCGACAGGATCGTGTTCCCGGTGTCCATCCACGACGCCGAGAACCGCGGCCAGAGCTTCGGGCAGGTCCGCAACGCCTTCATCCGCGTCGTGAACCAGGCGGGCGGCCAGGAGATCGCCCGCTACGACCTGTCCGAGGACGCCTCCACGGAGACCGCGATGGTCTTCGGCGAGCTGTACCGCAACGGCGCCGAGTGGAAGTTCCGTGCCGTCGGCCAGGGCTATGCCTCGGGGCTGGCCGGTATCGCCTCCGACTTCGGCGTCGGTGTCTGACACGACCGACCGCGCCGCCGGGCCCGCCCCTGGGAGCCGGGCCCGGCGGCCGCATCAGCAACGACCGGGAGACCCTATGGCCGATCCGTCCCGCCTCCGCCCGGAGGACCGCGCGGACTTCGAAGCCGTCCTGCACCAGGCGATGGGCAGCGCGGACATCCGTGACATCGTCGGCACCGGCCCGACCGGCCGGGCCGCGGCGCACCTGCGCGCCGACGCGCTCGCCCACGCCGACGCCATCACGGCGGCGGCCGGCGAGCCGTACCGCGACTATCTCGCCGTACGGCGGGCGGCCCGGCACGAGCCGCGGTCTCCGTACGGCACGGGCAGTCTGCTGCCGGCCCTCGCGGTGCTCACACCGCTCGTGGCGGCCGTGTCCGCCGCGGCACTGCTCGTACTCGGCGGCATGCTCCACGTCGCCGGCGCACCGGGTCCGCTGCCCAGTTCGCTCGTCGCGGCCGGCTGGACCCTGGCCGCCGTGGCGGCCGCGACCGGTCTCGTCGGCCTGGCCGCGCTGCTGCGTACGGCCCTGAGCCGCCATGTCCCGCCCGCCCCCGACCAGGTGGAGCACGCCCGGCTGATCTGGCGGCAGGCCCTGCTCGACCGCGGCATGCTGCCGCATCTGCGCCGGCACCTGGCCACGCATCCCGAGGCGGCACTCCGGCCGTGCTCCCCGCCCGATACGCTCGCGCCATGCCCGGCCCGGGCGAGAAAGGACAGGACACCATGTTCGGACTGAGCGAGCTCGCGATCCTCCTCGTCGTCGTCATAGCCGTCATCGGGATGAAGAAGCTCCCGGAGCTGACCCGCTCGGCCGGCAAGGCGGCCCGCATCCTGAAGGCCGAGGCCCGCGCCGCGAAGGACGAGGAGGCCGGTACGGCCCCCGCGCCGCGGGTGATCCAGGGCGAGGTCGTCCCTCCGGGCACCGGCACGACCCCGCCCGGCGCCCGTGCGGCGGGCGCCCCGGACCACTCCTGATCCCTCCCGTGACTACAGCGTGCGCTCCAGGCGGTCCGACACGAGCTTGACGAACTTCGCGGGGTCCTTGGGCTGGCCGCCCTCGGCGAGCACCGCGAGCGTGTGGAGCAGTTCGGCGGACTCGGCGAGCTCCGCACCGTCCTCCCGATCCCGGTACGCCTGGTTCAGGCCCTTCACCAGCGGGTGGCCGGGGTTGAGCTCCAGGATCCGCTTGGTGCGCGGTACCTCCTGGCCCATCGCCCGGTACATGTTCTCCAGGGCCGGGGTCAGGTCGTGCGCGTCGGAGACGACGCAGGCCGGGGAGACGGTGAGCCTGGTCGACAGACGCACCTCCTTGATGTCCTCGTCCAGCTGCTCACGCATCCAGCCGAGCAGCCCGGCGTACTCCTCGGCCTGCTTCTCCCGCTCCTCGCCGGCCTTCTCCTCGCCCTCGCCGTCCAGGTCGATCTCGCCCTTGGCGACGGAGCGCAGCTTCTTGCCGTCGTACTCGCCGACGGCGTCGACCCACACCTCGTCGACGGCGTCGGTGAGCAGCAGGACCTCGATGCCCTTGGCCCGGAACGCCTCCATGTGCGGGGAGTTCTCGATGCTCTGCCGGGACTCGCCGGTGAGGTAGTAGATGGCGTCCTGGCCGTCCTTCATCCGCTCCACGTACCGCGCGAGGGTGCTCGGCTCGTCGTCGGCGTGCGTGGACGCGAAGGACGAGGCGGCGAGGATGGCGTCCCGGTTCTCGGAGTCGGTGACCAGGCCTTCCTTGAGGACGGTGCCGAACTCCCGCCAGAACGTGGCGTAGCGGTCGGCGTCCTTGGTCATGAGCTCCTTGACCGTGGACAGCACCTTCTTGGTCAGCCGGCGCTGCATCATCCGGATGTGCCGGTCCTGCTGGAGGATCTCGCGGGAGACGTTCAGCGACAGGTCCTGCGCGTCGACGACGCCCTTGACGAAGCGCAGGTACGGCGGCAGCAGCGCCTCGCAGTCGTCCATGATGAAGACGCGCTTCACATACAGCTGGACGCCGCGCTTGAAGTCCCGCGTGAACAGGTCGTGCGGGGCGTGCGACGGGACGAAGAGGAGTGACTGGTACTCGAAGGTGCCCTCCGCCTGCAGCCGGATCGTCTCCAGCGGCTCACGCCAGTCGTGGCTGATGTGCTTGTACAGCTCGTGGTACTCGTCGTCGGACACCTCGTCGCGCGAGCGCGCCCACAGGGCCTTCATGGAGTTCAGCGTCTCGGGCTCGGGCGCGCCGTCCCCGTCGCCCGTCTGCGGCACCATCCGGATCGGCCAGGTGATGAAGTCCGAGTACCGCTTGACGATCTCCCGGATCGTCCACTCGGAGGTGTAGTCGTGCAGCTGGTTCTCGGGGTCGGCGGGCTTGAGGTGGAGGGTGACGGAGGTGCCCTGCGGCGCGTCGTCGACCTTCTCCAGCGTGTAGGTGGCCTCGCCGCGGGACGTCCAGCGGGTGCCCTGGCTCTCGCCGGCGCGCCGGGTCACCAGCGTCACCTCGTCCGCCACCATGAACCCGGAGTAGAAGCCGACGCCGAACTGCCCGATGAGCCCCTCGGCCCCGTCCCCGTCCTGGGCCTCTCGCAGCTCCTTGAGGAACGTGGCCGTTCCCGAGTTGGCGATGGTGCCGATGAGCCGCCCGACCTCGTCGTACGACATCCCGATGCCGTTGTCCCGCACCGTGAGGGTCCGGGCCTGCTTGTCGACGTCGAGCTCGATGTGCAGGTCGGACACATCGGCGTCGAGCGAGTCGTCCCGCAGTTTCTCCAGACGCAGCTTGTCGAGCGCGTCGGAGGCGTTCGAGACGAGCTCGCGCAGGAAGACATCCTTGTTCGAGTAGACCGAGTGGATCATCAGCTGGAGCAGCTGACGCGCCTCTACCTGGAACTCAAACGTTTCGGTCGTCATGGTTCGCCAATACCTCACAGGTCCCACAGTCGCCTGAACTGGTGGAGTCACTGTAAAACACCAAGTCAGGCCCGTGGCCCGGATCTCAGACGAGGTGGGCGAAGACGACCAGGTTCTCGGTGTAGTCCCGGGCCTGACGGTCGTAGGAACCGGCGCAGGTGATGAGCCTGACCTGGGCGTCGGGGGTGTCGCCGTAGACGCGCTCGCTGGGGAAGGCGTCCTTCTCGAAGGACTCCGTGGTGTCGACGACGAACGTCGCCCTGGTGCCGTCGGCGCGCGCCACCTGGAACCGGTCGCCCTTCTTCAACTGGCCGAGCCCGGCGAAGACGGCCGGGGAGGTCGCGGTGTCCACGTGCCCGGCGATGATCGCGGTTCCGGGCTCTCCGGGCGAGTGGCCCTTGGCATACCAGCCGACGAGGTTGGTGTCGTCGGGCGGCGGCGGCTCCAGCTGGCCCGAGCGGCCGATGGCGAGGTCGGTGAAGGGCGCGTCGACCGAGATCTTGGGGATGAGCAGGCGGACCGGCCGGGACCGCGGCAGCCGCGGGCGGGCCTCCGAGGCGGCGGACGCGTGCGGCGCCGCCGACACGGGCGGCGTGTGGGGCACGGTCGGGGCGGCGGGCACGGCCGGCGGGGCGTGCGGCGGGCCGCCGGCGTCGGATGACCCGCCTCGGCCGCCGACCAGGCTCACGATCAGGGCGAGGGCGGCCACCACCCAGAAGACTGTGACGACGGTACGCAGCCGCCGCTTCGACGGCGCGGGGCCGGGATCGGGGAGGGCAGGAGGACTGGCTGCCATCGGAGAACCACCTCATTCAGGGCACGGCAGCGGGCACGGCACGCGGGAGGACGAGCCGGGCCGCCGCGACGCGCAGGGCACGTGCGGCGGCCACGGCGGTTATGAGATCAGGCACCGGTCATGCCGCGCCCTGGGAGGCCTTCTGGCGTCGCAGCGCGTACAGGCCGGTACCGGCCACCGCCAGCACGGCGAGCCCGCCGGCGGTCACACCCGGCGCGCCGGCCAGCGCTCCGCCACCGGTGTGCATCCCACCGCGCGGCTTGTCGTGCTTGCCCTTCCAGGAGCCCTTCTTGTGCTCGTCGCGCTTGTCCCCGAAGGCGTCCTTCTCCTGCTTGTCGCCCCAGGAGCCCGAGTCGTGCTTGGGGTTGTCCCAGTTGTCGTCCGCGTTCACCGCGGCCAGGGCTCCGCCACCGGTGTGCATCCCACCGTGAGGCTTGCCGTGCTTGTCGTGCTTGCCCTCCCAGGAGCCCTTCCCGTGCCCTTCGTGCTTGCCGTTCTCGTCGTGCTTGCCCTCTCCCTCGTGCTTGGTGGTGCCCCAGTCGTCGTCCGCGTTCACCGCGGCCAGGGCTCCGCCACCGGTGTGCATCCCACCGTGAGGCTTGCCGTGCTTGTCGTGCTTGCCCTCCCAGGAGCCCTT